>JBEKNJ010000024.1:0-88998 GCA_049522955.1 Acidobacteriaceae bacterium | reverse complement strand
CTTGTGCTCAAAAGCCGTTGGGTCATCCCCACCAAACTTGTGGATGCCGGCTTCACCTTCAATTTTCCAGACTGGCCGGCCGCAGCGCACGAACTGGTTACCCGCCATCGCTGACCGGTTAATAAAGGGCAGAGAGAGTCATTCTTAATGCAACCTACGGTGGTTGCTCCGTGAGTCCCGGAAACTCTCTGTCCAGCTCTGGCCAGCGCAGGTGGCGTAGGGAGCTCACCGATAATGCAACTTTTCGGGAGATTGGACACATAGGCTGTAAATTCCAAGATTTGGATTCAGCTGCGCCTTCCGAAACTCTGGGTCCGCGGGATCGACAGCCCCAGTTTGCGCTTTCGTTGCGAGCGCAATATAAAGGCCCGGATTGTCTCGACTAAATTTCGAGACGATATCGACTACTTCGCCGTAGGATACGTGCTCATCCGCCGCCAACCATAAGAGTTTTTCTGCCCTTTTCGCCAAATCGCCCTGAACTCTTGAGCGAAGAATATTTTCGTCGAGAGGCTCTGAGTTCAACCAGAGCTTGCCACCTGGAAGATAACGGACCACTAAATCTCGGGCATCACCATGCAAACTGCATGCATGTGGCAGCACAACGTCGACTCCTGTACTTGTATTCAACGCGGAGGCAAAAGTTCCAGAGGCGACGGTTGCGACGGAGATCAGCGCTACGATCCGTGAGAACATCACAGCCATGAGTCGATAGACACCACTTGCGCCGAGAGAGTTCCTGCAAAACGGGTTTCCGGTAACGTGCCCGCAGGACCCGCCGGGTGACGGAAGTTACTGACAGTCAGACTTTTCAAGCACGACTGGCCTTGCGTTCGCCTGCGGTGTCTCAGCCGAAATCGAGAAGTCCAGACTTAACAATCCGATACACAAAAGAACAGAATGCCAGGAGTTCAATCAGGCATAAATAGACATTGACGCGGGCGGTACCGCTTGAACTCGCTTTGAAAAGAAACACGAAGAGGGAAGTCGCGATGAAGAAGGTAGAGACCACAAGCCAAACGCAGTCCGGTCTAAATCCCCCGAGACGAAATGGACTAAGCAGTAGATCCACCGCGCCCACTCTCTCCGCAGTCCCCCCGAACCAAGGCCACCACAGAAGCGCGACCAGTATCACATTCAAGACGATGATTCCACGGAATACGCCTTGTACGAGATTTTTAGGGACCCGGTCGTGGAGTGAGATGTCCGCTCGAGCCATATGCTTAGTTTCACATAACTGAGTAAACGGGAGAGGACGGAAGGAAGCGACCCCACAACGAGAGTTCATATCAAGCGCGTCCGGTGTGCGCCTTTAGTTCAGAGTTCTTCGATTTCCACTGGGTATTTTCCCCATCTCTTAAACTGTGACTGGGTCAGATTTGAGTATTCAGATGTGGAAATACGTCGGACATTCCAAGCGAAGTTGAGATGGTGGTAAGCGTGGAGCAGCCCTACCTGCAGTTCCTCTTCGCGAAGCTTCCCATCAGCCGCTTTGCGCTCCAGGTTGCGCAACTGGTCAATGGCTTCCCCGAGATTGCTCTGGACGATTTTGGAATTGAATGGCCTTCTTCGTGGCATACCTAACCCGCTATCGAAATTTGAAGACAGTTGCTTACCGAGATTATCCCGTTGAACGGGATTTCAGTTAGGTTGCCATCCCGACCTCTCCTGTGTGGGATCCGGATCGGAAAGCCGATCATTTAGGTTGCCATCCCGACCTCTCCTGTGTGGGATCCGGATCGGAAAGCCGATCATTCCTGGCTCCCTCGCTCCAGGCTATTCCGAATGATTTCATCAGTTCGGGTCAATCCGGATGGCAACACGATGAGGGCGAACCTGACCGCTTTCCCTATAAGACAAACTAAACGTTGGGAGTCGACGGCTGTGGTCGATTGCATCGTCCCCTACAGGCCACGAGGTGTACACTTGGCGCGTAAAGCGTGGGGGCCGTTATGCCTTCTCTCAGAGTTCTTGCCGTCACTGCAATTATCTTTTGCTCTGTCCTAGCCCACGGCAAGGACAAGAAAAAAGCAATTCTTCCGGCGGATGTTCTCAAAGCCAGGACGGTCCTGGTGGTCGTCGATCCATCCGCCGGCGTCGATGTGACGGATCCGAATGCCAATCGCATCGCCCGCGCAGATGTGCAGAAGGCCTTGGACCAGTGGGGGCGGTTCACGCTGGTGCAGGAAGGATTTACAGCAGACTTGGTCATGGTGGTGCGCAAGGGCAATGGCAAATTGGTGCAATCCACGATAGGCGGTACTCCGATCAATGGAACTCCACCCGTGAGCGGTGGCACGAGCACCTCTGATTCGGAAACATCGGCTCGCGCCGGTATTCGCTGGGGCGGAAACCCCAATGATCCCGCGAGTGCCGGGACCCGTCCTTCCACTCCCGAACCGCAATTGGAAGCCGGCCCTCCGCAGGACATGCTCGCTGTTTATCGCGGAAGCGCTGACCCCAACGTGTCCCCGCTCGATTCCCCGCCGGTGTGGCGCTATTCTCAAAAGGGTGCCCTCGCCTCGCCTTCCGTTCCAGCGGTCGAGGCCTTCCGCAAGCAGGTCGCGGAGTCGGAAAAGCAACTGGCCACCCACCCGTAGCAGGCGGCTGCGCTCGTCAAAGAAAACTGATCGCTTGCCGGCGAGCGTTGGATCGGGACAAACTTTTCTGGCGATTGCTAAAAACCACTTTGCGAGCTCGTCTGCGGCCCGCCTGCCGCGGTGCACAGAACACTATTTATCTCATAGTAGGTGAGTCTATATCCCTTGAATGGCCAATATTGCACATCATTGGCGGCAAAGAGGCGATATGGCCCGGCAGGGGCTTGCGTGGCGTTGGCTCGAATCAACCAAATACTTCATAGGCGATTGACAATCGCCAGCATCCACCCGGCGCCCGGATCTTGTCGAAGGCAGTCGAGGTGCACAGCACCTTTACGCGGTGCGCCCCGGCTGCAGGTGAAGGAGTTCCCTCATCTTGGAGTGAGGACATAAAGCTGGCCATTCAGTCCCTGGACGACGATCTTACCGTTGTTGCTTACGCCGCTCGCACTGGTCAGCAGAGGAAGGGACGAGTCGACCAGGTCGTTCAGGTCGATCGAGATACCGCGGAAGTACAAATAGGCTCGACTGAAGGCCGTAGAGGCAGGTTTGGTGCCGACGATCTCCGTGCTGTTGTTGATCCCGCTACCGGGAAAAGGCAACTTCAGGAAGGTATGGTTCCGGAACAAATAGCTTGCTGCCACTCCTCCTGACCCAGCAGTGGATGCAAGTATTTCGCCCCGATCATTGAGAGCCGCAATGGCGAAAGTCTGTCCGGCTGCCGTGCCCAAATCGTGCATTGCCCCATGGGTGTAGAGAAAGAGATGCGTTGCGCCGTTGGCCACGGTGCTGATTCCCGCGATTTCCCCACGATTATTGATGCTCGTGCCTTCGCTGTATGTCCCACCGAGAGTCCCTATATCTGCGAGGCTGGCTCCGGTGTAAAGGAAGGCGTGGGTGTCTCCCAGACAAGTGGGAGGAGAAGAGGGAAACTGGCAGGTTCCGGTGGAAAGCGATCCCGTAACCAGCCCTGCATCGTTGATGCTGTAGGCGTCGCTCTGCCTCCCTGATACGTTATCGATATCAATGGTGGTGTTGCTGCTGTGATCGTAGAGGTACGCCTGCGGTGGCGGCCGCAGTGGATTGGGAGGCTGTAATTCCTGCTGCCCCACGACCTGCCCCTTATCGTTGAGGCCATTGGCGGTGCTTGTACGGTTGAGGAAAGCGACAGGGTTCGTCACCCCCCCGGCATAGAGGAACGCGACGTTAAAAGGCTCGCCGCCCTCCGAAGAGGAAAACATGCCTGCGACTTGCCCTAGATCGTTGATCGCCGTGGCGTCGTATTCAGAAACGCTTCCCAGGCCGGTGAATGATGCAACCTGGGTCGCGGTAAAGACGGGAAAGCGTTGCGGACGAACCAATGCGATGGAGACTGGCGCATTGCCTGTGGCGAAGGGAGAGGCGCTTAAGGCCTTCAACATACCGGTACTGAGATTGAAACCCGAAATGTCACCGCTTTTGGCCGAGTATAGAAAGGTCCCGGTGTAGTCGACAGTTACGAACTCAGAATATCCTCCTCCAGACGGCGAACCCCGAAGGAGCGTCAGTTGTCCGTACAGGTCTGTGGGGGGAGAGGTTCCTCCACCAAAGTCCGTGCTGTTTTGGTTAATGGAATAGGCGTAGATGCCTCCATTCCCGGCTACATAGACTTGAGCGCCGGCCGGGGCAACGGCCACGGATGTAAGACCGGCATCTCCGACGGCATAGGGCGACGTGCCCAGCGGTGCCAGCGCGCCGCTGGTTGCATTGATGGCATATCCCCAAATGTTGCCGGAGCCCTGGTTGGCCACGTACACAAATCGTTCGTTGGGATCGATCGCGAGAGACCTGGGGCCGCTCCCGGTTGGAAAAGGAGAACCGGTTATCTGCGTGAGCGCGCCCGTCGTCTGGTCAATGGCGTAACCTGACACATCGTTGGAAACTCCGTTGGCTACGTAGACGAACTTGCCCAGCGGGTCCACTGTCACCCCGACTGGCGCGGTCTCGGCTGCATAAGAGGCGATCGGTAGCAGCTCCCCCGTGCTCTGATCGATCTTGAAGCCAGACACGCTGTTCCCTTGAAAGTTAGCGACGTAAGCGAATCTGCCCGAAGGATCGATTGCGATTGCCGATGCCACCGCACCCGCGCCAAAAGGGGAGCCAGGTATGGGAGTCAGCCTGCCGCTCGGACGATCGATCCTGAAGCCGTTAACATTTTTGCTGCTGGATGCATATTGGCTGGTTGCATAGAGAAATCTGCCAGCCGGGTCGGCCGCGATGGAGCTTAGGCCGGCGTAGTCGCCGAAGGGCGATCCTTCGAGGGGAGTCAGGTTACCATCCGTTACGTTAAGCAGGTAGCCGAAGACTTGTCCTGAATCTGCATTGGCCACGTAGGCGTACTGCTTGTTGTTTTGAGCTGTGAGAGGGAATGGTGAAAGGGTGAGAGCCAGACAGAGAATGGATTTCAGGAGCTTCCCCGAAATCCGAATTTCGGCCAATATGAACATGAAGTGTACCCTCCTCATGCTCCTGCAAAGGATAAGAGGGGGAGCATGTTAGAAGCTGTCCCGCAGGAACGGGCGGATTATATGTAAGGCGAATGAAGATAGATAGTAGTGATTTCGCCGCAGATGAAAAGACTTTAATTAAGAAGCTTCATGCTTCCCGGATGCGTAAAGGTGATCACCTTTACGAGGCCGTCTTGATAAGCGGAGGGGTCCGCGAGACGAGAATTTGACCTCTAGATGGTGCCGCCATACACTCAAGTTCCAGACATCCACCAACAGAAAGTGAAGGCAAAATTCCGTCATGGCTAGAAAACGAAACACTGCAGTCGCGCTGCAACTGGTCGCGCTTTTTGGGCTGGCCAACCTGGCCGCCTCTCGCGCCATGGCACAAACGGAAACCTGGTACCTCGATCCGCCCCACTCATCCGCGCAGTTTGCCGTGCGTCACCTGGGCATTTCAACCGTCCGCGGGGCCTTTACCAAAGTCGGCGGCGTGGTGGTGGATTCACCAGACCTCAGCAAAGCTTCCGTGAATGTGACCATCGACGCCAGTTCCATCGATACCCGCGTGCAAAGACGGGACGATGACCTGCGCAGCGACCACTTCTTCGATGTCGCCAAGTATCCGACCATCACCTTCCAATCGAAACGCGTGGAGTCTGCCGGTACCGGCAAATTGAAGGTGACCGGCGACCTGACCATGCACGGGGTCACCAAGGAAGTTGTTCTGGATGTCGATGGCCCCACGCCGCCAATGAAAGACCCGAGGGGCACCTCCCATCGTGGTATTTCCGCCACCACCACCCTCAGCCGGGCGGATTATGGAATAAATTTTGACGCCGGCATGGTCGGGGATCAGATTGCAATTCAACTGGACGTGGAACTGGTCGATAAAGCGCCCGGTCCACCCCCGCCGGCGGCGAAGTAGCGAATTACGTTTCCAGCTGCTCCGCCTTTAAATATTTGATGAGCACGACTTCATTGCCCTTTTCGCCGTAAATCAACTCGTCGATGATTTTCTGCGTCACCAGGATCCCAAAGCCGCCCGGTCTGAGCCCCAGTTTTTCGCGAACGGCGACGTGCCGGATCGGATCGGACGGCGGGTTCGCAATCGCTGCATGACGGGCCTCTTCCAGCGAAAAGCCTTCTCCGGGATCTTTCACCCGGCACAGCACCATGTGCTTCGCTCGAATATAGGAAATCTCCACGTGCTGTGTGGATTTAAAGTGAGCGCCGTGCTCGATGGCATTCATGAGCATCTCGCGGAAGGCCATGCCGACGGCGTCTCTTTCCTTTATAGGCAGGTCTGCGATCTCGTGAATGAACTGAATCAGCCGATCGGCGGTCTTCCGGTCACAGCGCGCAATCAGCTGTATGTATTGCGGCGTCGCGGATAGAACCTCGATCCCTTCATCCCAGACCGGACCGGTCGTCGCCAGCAGCAGCATCTGTTCAAACGTCGTGATCGAATAGGGTTCCGAGAAGTAGCTGAACGCGCGTTCGCGCATGGCGGCAATCACATCCGCGGGCGTGCTTTCCGATGTGATGATGATGAGCCGTACATGGGGCCGGACGATTCGGATCTGGCGCAGAAGCTCCACATCCTGTCTGCCCGAAGTTCCTTCCCCGGTCAGGACCAGCTCGTAGGGCCGGCTCTTGAGCATTTCGAGTGCGGCCTTGTTGTTGGCCGCGTGGGCAATTTTCCAGGCAGGCAAGACCTTGGCCACAGCCGAAGTGACTTTGCTGTCGGAGCCGACCACGAGAGCTGTTTTCTGCGGGCCCGCGGGCCCGGGTGTCGTACGACTGCCGATAGATCACCGCCTGCGCTCATCATAAAGCTAACAGGTGTCTACCGCATCCGGTCGCGGCACTCAGTTCATCTTCATCCCCGGCATGACCGAATGATCCATGTTGTCGTGGCCCTGGTCGTCGTCGTCCGTGGACCAGATGTGCCCGGCGTCGGCCTCATACGGATATACGTGCACCATCCAGCCAAAGATGTGGGGATGGAATTCACCTCCGGCGGCCTCACACGCGTCTTTGGTGGTGATCGACCCCAGCAAGCCGAACTTTGCATCGGGGCCAAAGTAGGCCGCCTTTTGGCCCATCGGCGCCTTGCAAAAATTGACGTGCTGGTGCCAACGCGCAATGCTCAGCGGAATCCGATCGTTTAGTTCGTCCTCAGTGGCATCCACTCGATCCGTATACATCGCTCCTACGAGCTTGTATCCGCCGTCTGCGGTCTTCTTGTAAAGCAGCGAGGTCGGCTTATTGGGATCGAACTGCATTCGCGCCTCCAGCCCGTACTCTACTTTCGTAAAGTGATACTGCGCCTGGTGAACATTGGGAAGAAATATCTGGTAACCATCGGCCAGAGCCTTGTGGTAATCCTGATAGGGTGCCATGGCCGATTTTGCAGCGGCAACGATGGCGTCGGCCTTCTGCTGATCTCCCGGCTTTGGAGATCGAAGCGCAGTCATATACATGTGGCCGGCCATATGCGTCATATCGCCATGTTGATTGCCATCTAATGCCGCGGCTGCCATTCCAGCCAAACCGAGTGCCAGGCAACTTAACACGGCAACACGGCCTTTAAAACCAGCTCGAGTCACAAGAAAAATCACGATGATCCTCGCACAGTTCATCTATGGAGACGGATAATCCCAAGCAAAGTTGCGATCCTCGTCCTTCCGATTGTGCCAATGGTATAGCAGGCGGGAAGGCAGTCCCGGTTTACTGAGGGTGCGCAGCGCATGCATAATCGACCTGCCACAGAGGATGATGTTGACCCTATGGAGCTTGCCAGGTTTGACCTCAATGACATGATCGAGTGTGGCAGGGCCGTGCGCAAGGTGGCCGAATCTGCCTCCAGTATGGAGGAAGCTGCTCGCGAGATCGTCCAGTTCCTTCGCCGAACTCTCGTCGACCGCCAAACCCGGGAGGCCAACTGTGCCCTCGTGCGCTGCTTCAAGACGCATTCGTTGCAACAGCTTCCTCCTGAACTAGCAGGGATTGCGCGTGGCTTGTTGACCGAGAAACGCCATGCCCAATCAGACTTGCCCTGCCTTACATTGCTGGCGACGGCGGGGGATTTGCCGCCCTGGAACGACCGGCGAAGCTCGCGCCACCACGCCGCGATTCCACTGGAGAGCGTGGAGATGGTCGAGCGCGCTCCGATGATCGCGTCTCTGTTGCGCCAGATGGGATTAAGACTCGAGGTGGCGACCGATTCCAGGCTGATCCTCGATGCCGATCAACATGCGTTTAACGTGTTTCATGTGGAGCATGCGCGGGGCAGCCCTTCCATCCCGGCCCAGGCAGACTTCATCAGGCCTTACGGTGTTCGCTCGGTCCTCGGCTTCGGGGGTTTGTTACCTGCGGGTGAGCTGTTTACCGTCATCATGTTTTCTCGCGTCACGATTCCGCGGGAGACCGCAGACATGTTTCGCACCATCGCCTTGTGGGTAAAGCTTGCGCTCCTGCCCTTTGCCCGAGGGCCCGTGTTTGCTGTGCCGGATCCGGCTGCTACGCCCCCGGTCGACAACGAACCCGGGCAACTGCAGTCTGAAATCGTCACCCTTCATCTCCTGATCTCGGCATTGGAGGAAGCGGCCCTGCGCCAGACCGAGCAGCTAAAGGCTGCCTACGGAGAGCTCCAGAAGCAGGCAGAACTGGCCCAACAGCAGAGCGCGCGAGAGATCGCACGGGCCAGAGAAGACGAACGAATGCTTCAGGAAAGCGAACGAAGACTTCGCCTTGCCCTCGAGGCAGGGAAAATGGGTACCTGGAAGTGGGATGTAGAGACGGATATGCTCGATATCGACGAAAAGGCAGCGGAGATTTTCGGCTGGCCGGCGCACGTTCCGGTTACCAGGAGCGCGCTCAGGGAACATGCCGTGATTGCGGAAGACAGGGCTGTCACATCGGAGGCTCTTACCGCGGCACTCAATGGGCGAGAAACCTATCGATCCGAATACCGGGTGGTGCGGCAAGACGGTAGTGTGATCTGGGTCCATTCGTCCGGTACTCCTGTCTTCAGTAGCCGGGATCCTGGAGAAGTCGCCGGAATGATCGGTACCATCCAGGACATTACCGAACGGCGGACCCAGGAAGCGACCCTGAAGCAGACGGAAATGCTCGCTGCGACCGGCAGAATGGCGGCCACCATCGCCCACGAGATCAACAACCCACTCGAAGCCGTAACCAACCTGATCTTTCTTGCCAAGGCCAACCAGGACATACCGGATTCCGTGCGCAAGCACCTTGAAATGGCTGATGAGGAACTCGCTCGCGTGGGTCAGATTGCGCAACAGACTCTGGGTTTCTACCGCGACACCTCTCGTCCCCTCGCCCTCGACCTGGCGGCTCTCATTTCTGATGTCATCGCTGTGTTCGAGCGCCGGCTTTCTTATAAGCAAATGCATTGCCGGCCGGAATTTCGCGGAAACCTTCAAATAGTCGGACTGCAGGGAGAGCTGAGACAGGCGGTCTCCAATCTACTTTTGAATGCCATTGACGCCGCCAGCAATGGCGGCTTCATCCGCATTCGTGCCCGCGAAACGCGAATCTTGAAAACCGGGGTTGCGGGCGTCAGTGTCGCGATCTACGACAGCGGCTCGGGTATATCTGACTTCGCCAAGCAAAAGTTATTCTCTCCTTTCTTCACCACCAAGCAGTCGGTTGGGACAGGGCTCGGCCTGTGGGTGACCAAGGGGATTGTAGAAAAACATGGCGGCTCCATTCGCTTTCGCAGCCGGGTGCAACCTCCGTGCGGTACGATTTTCCGAATTGTTCTGCCACGCATGGGTGTAAAAGCGCAATCAACATGAGGCGCCTGAATACCCAGGGACTGTTCTTGCATCAGGTTCGGACAACCCGACGGTGGAAGATGACCTGATGCGGAGCACGTCAACGAAAGCCAAAATTGCTGCCGATGAACCAGCAAGACAACCACCGGGAGCCGTAACGCACAGCGCCATCGCTCACCCAGAGAACGCCACTCGAGCCCGAGTGGCGTTCTCTTTGCCTACGGAGTCTGTGTCGTAAAGACATCTGCGGATCAGACTTGTCCAAAATAGCCGGCAACAGAATTACGATTATCCATCCAGTCTTTTTCCCTTGCACAAAGCGTGGGTTGCCCATATCTCGCTCGTTTTTCGCGAGATGCGGGGATACCACTGCACTCTATGTGCGTCTTTCGAAGGTCGGGAAAAACATCAAGGTTCGTGGTATCCCACATCTCGCGAAAAACGAGCGAGATATGGACAACCCATGCTTTGTGGAAGGGAAAAAGACTGGATGGGGCCGTCGCAGGTAGACTGAACCACGAGGGAGAATTATCAGCGGTGGGTCCCGGCGAACACAAGATTCAATTTTCTAACCGCGACCTGCTCGAACTTGGTGGAGCCTACGTCCTCATCCTGGGAGCAATCTGGACCTTGAATCCCTTGCAGAGGTGGTTCTACTGGCTCGCCATCGCGTGGATTGTCGTAACCACGTGCATGCATCGTCCGTCATGGAAGGCCCTCGGGCTAGGCTTCCCCGGGCTCCTCAGGTCGCTGTGGATCGTCGCCATCGCAGCGGTTCTGGCTGGCCTGGCGGTCTACACGGCCAACCGGATGCACTCGCTCCACCGGCTACACGGTCCTACCCCACTCCTCGCGCACGTCTGGGGATATTTCATATGGGCCGTGATGCAACAGTTTTTGCTACAAATCTATTTCCTGCTTCGGCTGATGCGATTGCTGCCCGGGAAGGTGGCGCCGGTGGTGGCTGCGGCAGGCCTATTCGCCCTCGCCCACCTGCCCAATCCGGTGCTGGCGCCGGTCACGCTGGTGTGGGGGATCGCAGCTTGCGTCCTCTTCCTCCGCTACCGGAATATCTATGCCCTGGGGCTCGCCCACGGGATCCTGGGCCTATGTGTCGCAGTCATTGTGCCGGACTCGATCCAGCACCACATGCGCGTGGGAATCGGCTACTACCGTTATCATCCTCATCGCAGCCACGTAGACCAGATCGTATCCACCGACGCGTGGGTCACGGCCGACGCTCCGACCCGGCGCTCCTGACGCCACGCAAGGCCATAGAAGATCCCAGCCAGGGTTGCCAGCAGGACATAGCGCCAATTGAAGAGCGCGGCACGCTTGTTGAAGTGTGAGAGCCCAAACAAGGTTGCGGTGATGAGCAGGGCCCGCGACGACCCAACCCGTCGCTCCAGCAGATTTTGCATCCACCCACGGAAGAAAAGCTCTTCCGGCACAGCAATAAAAAAGAACGTGAACAGCCATGCCAGCACAAGGCGTACAGGGGAAGGAATGATCGCGTGGAGGTGGAGGAAGCCGAGCAACAGTCCGACACCCACGCCAATGGGAGCATACGCGGCGAGCCCGAACAACCCAATGCCCAAGTCGCGCAGGCGCAGCCGCAGGTCGAAGCCAACCTGGCGCAGCTCGCGGATGGCGAGAAAGCCGTAGATCCCCGCATCCAGCAACAGCACCTTGTTGAAGACCGCAAGACGCGGGCCCCATGCCGGTTCAAACCAGCGCAAGTCGACCGCCGCACCGAGTACGAAAAGAATCAGGAAGTCGCGCCATCCTCCTCGTTGTTCCGGATCTGCCAGGCTCGCTTCGTAAAGCAGCAGGCTGATGCCCACCGGTAAGAGGGTGTAGAGCAAAAGCCAGCCCCAGAGGAAAACGCCGGTCGATACGGAGACGAGTGCGTAGGGAACACCGAGCAGCGCCGGGGCCAGGATGCGCAACACCAATGGCAAGCGCCGCGCCAGCTGTAGACTGCGTGGGAAGAAGCCTGCGACGAGAAATGGCGCCAGCGTAAGCAATGCGGCGAGCGCGATTGCGGGTTGGGTAAGCAGCCCCAGCATTTACCGGCCAAACTGTCGAAGATGATGATCAGCGTGCAGGTATCCCCACCTCATCCAATCCTTCGCGGCCATGTTCCCAAAGATCGGGTGAGGCGAGCAGGGAGTCGGCAAATGATCGCAGAACCTGTCCAGAGTCGATAGCAGCGCAGCAAGATCCTGGTGGAAATCGACTGGAGGCGAACCGCCCTTGCCCTGTTCCATCTCCGGGCGCGTGGGAACGCCCTTGGGCCACGGCAGGGGCACGCTCAGTGCAAGTCTCTTGACCAGCGTTCGTTTCAGCAGGTTGGTTGCGGGGCTGGCGTACTTCTCTCCCAGCGGACCCTTGTAGGCATCCTGCAGATGGCAAACCATCTGGTGGACAGACATCACGCCCCAGCGAGCGGTATCCTGCGGCGACACCCGCGACAATCGAATCGTTAAGGTCTGCCGATCGCCGGGATGGCTGAGAGTTCTCACGTCACTGAACGCCGGCGCGATGGCATGCCGACTGCGTCTTGCCTGCGAGTGAATCGGAATAGAAAGTAACCGCTCCCCCCGCCTCCCACCATATATATTGCCCGGCTGCATAGCGAGCGCCGGAACCTGAGCTGACGTTGGCAAAGATCAGCGACGTTTCATGGACCGGGACAATCACCAGGCTGTTTCCTGCCCCGTTGATGTATTCCACCGGAAATGCTCCGGCCGGAAGGCCGATGCCAGCGGCCTTCGCGTCACATTGGTATTGCACCGTCTTGCGCGAGAGCGGTTGGGTGCCCTTCAGGTGAATGGTCAGGTCGGTTGCGCCCGCCACCGCCGTGCTGCAGCCCAGTGCAGCCATCATCATAAGTTCCCACTTTGCCCGCATTGCATCGCCTCCCTTAGCTGCCTGTAGCCACTACGAAGTATTGCGCTTTTTCCGGCCCTGGATTGTGAACGCCGTGCAATTCGTTGGAATGGATGAATGCCGCGGAGCCCGGCCCGATGACCGTTGTCTTGCCCTCAATGGTCACCGCGACGGATCCCTTCATCAGTAAAAAGAGCTCCTCATGCACGTGCCTGTGGGGTGGATGCGGTTCGCTTCCCGCGGCAAGGATAGTCTCGTGAACTTCCAGGTGCTCCCCGGTGTGGAGCAGGCCGTCGAGAATCGGCCTGGATTCGTTTTCCCCGTTTTTCTTGACCGGCAAATCGTCGTATGGCTTAACAAAGGACCCGATGACAGCGCCATCCGCTGCCAGCGCCGAAGCGGCCGCGAGCATGGGGATTGCCTGCAGAAGAGAACGCCGGGTTGCATCCATAAAAAATCCCCCCTGTGATCCACAACAGCGTTTGTTATAGGCCTTCCGGATGCGTCAAATCAAGACAGCCCTTGTATTTCACTGATAAGATCGTCGGGATCAAAAGGAAGGGGGGCACCATGCCATTTACGCCCAATCGCCGCAGCTTCATCATTGCCAGTGGAATGACGGCTCTGGCCTCGACCAGAGTACTCGGTGCAAACGATACCCTTCGCGTCGGCATCATCGGAGCCGGCGGCCGCATGCGAACGCTGCTGGATTGTGCCGAGAAAACCAACGCAAACTACCAGATAGTGGCCGTGAGCGACGTGTATGGTCCCCGCCGCGATGAAGTGAAAACCCGCTCCAACGGCATAGCCACCACCCACCTCGATTATCACGAGGTGCTGGCGAAAGATATTGACGTCGTGATGATTGCCTCCAACGATCATTGGCACGTGCGCATGGCATGCGACGCTCTGGCTGCCGGCAAAGACGTCTACCTGGAGAAACCGGTTACCCACACCATCGAGGAAGGGGCCACCCTGGCCCACGCCGTTCATTCCAGCAAGCAGGTACTGCAATGCGGCATGCAGCAGCGCAGCTGGACCCACTTCCGCAGTGCGGTCGATCTAATTCAGGGGGGCAGCCTGGGGCGCGTCACCCAGGTGAGAACCTACTGGTGGCAGAACTACAACCAGACTGGCTGGAAGCCCAAGCCCATCGACACCGAGGCGTTGGATTGGAAGATGTGGCTCGGAGGAGCCCCGGACCAGCCCTTCAGCATAGAAAAGTTCTACCGCTGGCGCTGGTTCTGGAACTTTGGCGGCGGTGGTATGACCGATCTATTCACCCATTGGATCGACGTAGCCCATTGGGCTATGAAGAGTGATACCCCGAACCATGCGTTTATGCTCGGGGACAAATACGTTTTCGAGGAGTGGGACTGTCCCGATACCCTTCAGGCCGCGCTTCGCTACCCCGGCTTTGATGTCGTGTATGAGGGCATGATGAGCTCCTCGATCGACGACGGTGGTCTTGAATTCCGCGGCACCGAGGCGACGCTGAAGATAGACCGCGCCGGCTTCGGGGTTTATCGCGAGGGGCTGCCGGTCGGGCAAAACCCGATCCTCACCGAGGAGAGTTTTCGCGACGGAACCATCGACCACGTGCAGAATTTCTTCGACTGCGTTAAGACCCGCAAGGAACCGAACGCGCCGGTCGAAACCGGAATCGCTGCTGCGCGTGCCGGCCACATTGCCAATCTCGCGTACAAGCACACTGGCCAGATTTCGTGGCCGCCCGCGAAGACCTCCGCCGGATAATCATTGTGCGTCCGGCAGCAGACCCTGCTCCACCAGCACCGGGGGACGCCGGTGCCGGGTGACCTGCTCGTAGGCATACGCCCAACCGAGCAGGTCGCCGTCTTTCCATGGCCGTGCTGAAATCTCTAAACCGAACGGCAAACTATCGGGGTAAAAGCCGCCCGGCACGACCACTGCCGGTACGCCAATCATGTTCACAAAGTGGGTGTCACTGTGCGGGCCGCCGCTGATTTGCCCGTCCTGAGGCATGGTTTCATCAGGCGGTGGCATCTGCGCTGCCGGATAGACAAATCCATCCAGATGCAGCCGATCGAGGGTTTCGTTATAGGCTTCAAGCGCCTTGCGTCGCGGAGCCAGGTAGTTGGCTTCGGCTTGCGGATCGCCTTCCAGGCTCACCTGCTTCATCAGGGGCCGGTCGCTATGCAGGTCCTCACTGTCGATGATCTGATGCGGTAACGGCGATCCTATGGTCTTTTCATACTCTTCAATCGAGCGGTATTGCGCCGGGCCGTAGGTCTCCAGAAACTTTTCCGTGCCTTCGCGGATGTAAGGAAGAGTGCAGACCCAGGAGATCGTTTCCGCGAAGCTGTCGGGAAGAATGGAATCGTCGATGACCACCGTCGCACCGGCCGCGCGCAGTCCTTCCAGGGCCTTCATGAACGCGTCTCGCGTCTCTGGCCGCAGCGGCATGCGTGCGTCGACCCGATCGGCCTCTGCCGCGCTTGCCGGGGTAGACGCCGGGATGCCCTGGAAGGGAACGCCTGCTCCCTGGAGAACGAAGGCGGGAACTCCGAAGCGTTTTCCTTTCAGCGCATCTGCTTTCAGGTAGGCGGTGTAAGGGCCGGGCTGAGCCAGCGCCGACGATCCAAGGGTGCGCGGATCCATCGCATCTTCTCCCGCCATGACGCTCAGCGCGATCGCAGTATCGGTCACATCGCGAGCAATCGGGCCGGTGTTGTCGAGCAGCCAGTCGAGCGGGGCAATGCCGGCGATACTCACCAGGCCACGGGTCGGGAATACGCCGACCACCGAGCTGGTAGCGGCCGGCATGCGGATCGAATTGCCGGTATCGGTCCCGTTGCCGAGCACGGCGAAGTTTGCGGTCACTGCGGTGACCGTCCCACCGGAGGAGCCTCCTGGGCTAAAGCGCACATCGTAGGCATTCCCGGTTCGGCCGTAGGCGGTACTGCGATTGGTATCGCTGGCTGCGAAGTCCGGCATATTGGTCTGCCCGATAATGATTGCGCCGGCGGCACGCAGCTTAGCCACGATCGTCGCATCTTTGGGCGCGATCAGCTCGTGCCCAGGGATGGTATAGCCCTGCCATCCGTCCGTCGTGACCAGACCCTTCACAGAAGTGTTTGCCTTGGTAACGATAGGCACTCCCCACAGTGGGCCGCGTTGGTAGCTGCTGCCGCCTGCTTTTGCTGCCGCATCCTCGCGTGCGGCGGTGGCCAGCGCTCCCGCGCGATCGACATTTTGCACCGCCCGGTAGATCCCGTTGTACCTGGTAATGCGCGCCATATACCACTGCACAACTTCGGTAACCGTGTATTTGTGGTCGCGATACATTGCCTCGAGCTGAGGGATGTTGATCTCAAGCAGGTCGCGGCTCATGGCATCTTGGGCGTCGGCGAAAGCCGGTGTGGCAGACACGGCGAGCAGCAGCAAATACCAGAAAAGCGTTCGCATCCTCATAACGACGGTTGCCACAGTGCGTCCAAGAGTCATAGGCGGTCTCTTGTCTTCATTCATGAATCTGTGCTCCCCGTTCCTCTCGGCGTTGGCGTTGGGTCTTGCAATAGTAGGTTCTCCGCTGGTAGCGCGGGCGCAAAACGCTGTATTCAAAATTCCCCCGGTGAAGATCCCTCTGGAGGTCAAGGACCAGCCCATCACCATTACCGCCTCCGCGATCCTGACTCTTTCATCAAGAGATCGCAATCTGAGGATATTGAATCTGCAACTCACCGGCGACCTCTCAGATTTGCAGCGCAACCTGACCAGTCTTTTGAGCTCACAACTCGATAAGGATGATCGCTGTGGAGAGCGCATTGCGGTTCAGAACGCCACCCTCAAACCCGCCGATCCTGCCAGTGTCGCCGTGGTTCAGTTGCACGTAGAACGTTGGACGTGTGTGAAGGTGTTGGGGAAACAGGCGGCCAAAAGATTGATTGCAGGCAATGCTCAGATCCCGATCAAGCTCACTCCCGTAATTGAAAAAGACAGTACCGAGCTGCAGCTACAGCCGGAAGTAGGTGAGATTCAGGCGGACGGTTCGCTGGGTGAACTGTTGCGGTCCGGAGCACTCGGCGACATGATACGTGAGAAGATCCGAAGCTCCATTCTCTCCGCGTTACAAAAAGGCACGAACCTGGCTGCGACGCTCCCTCCGGCAGTACAAGGCTATGTCACGATTCAGAACGCCGAATTCAAAGACGCTGGTGACGGAAGCCTGCTGGTGGTTTTGGACGGCGAGGCACGTATCACCCAGGAACAACTGAAGCTTCTCTCTGACCAGGTGAAGGGGCGAGTGGCCTCGCGGTAAGCGGATCCGGAACCTGTCCAAATTAGGCACCCTCAGTTTTGTTACAACCTGGTTTCCCCATCTTGAGCCGCACATTCGTTTGCCCACTGGCCAACTCTTTAGTTAGGACGCCGCCTTCCGCTGTCATTCCGATCGTAGCGGAGGGATCTGCAGTTTTCTCTCCGGGGTTCAGCGCACTCAAATGACCACGCACTTAAGCGGCCGCGCTGATAGACTGCTGGCACAATATTTAGGCGCCGATGACGATCGCAGAGGGAACACAGTTCGGTCCATACCGCCTGCTCGAGAAAATCGGCTCCGGCGGAATGGGCGAAGTCTATCGCGCCCTGGATACGCGGCTGGAGCGCGAGGTGGCGCTCAAGCTGGTCTCCGAGACCTATCTGATCACTGGAGTCGGCAGCGGCTCTCCTTCCCCAATCGCCACGCGCCTGCACGATACGCCGGCGCATGGCACACCTAATTCCGGCCATCTCTCCCATGAACGCTTCCTGCGCGAGGCCCGTTCCGCGGCCACACTAAACCATCCCAACGTCTGTGCCATTCACGACACCGGGGAACACGATGGCCGGCCCTACCTGGTGATGGAGCTGCTCCGCGGCGAGACGCTGCGGCACTACCTGGCCCGGATGGGTGGAAAGGGATTAGCCCCGGAGGAAGTGATTTCATTCAGCCAGCAAGCGGCTGCAGCCTTGGCCGCGGCGCACGCCAAAGGCATCATCCATCGCGACATCAAGCCGGC
The DNA here is from genome assembly GCA_049522955.1 of Acidobacteriaceae bacterium. Classification (GTDB taxonomy): domain Bacteria; phylum Acidobacteriota; class Terriglobia; order Terriglobales; family Acidobacteriaceae; genus PALSA-350. Next base: position 71,173 of record JBEKNJ010000024.1, on the reverse strand, counting down.
CAATCTGTTTGTCGTCGATGCCGGACGGGGCAAGCGCCTGATCAAGATCCTCGACTTCGGGTTGGCGAAGAAGCAAGTCGGGGTGGCAGCGGCCGACTCCAACACTTACCCCTTCCCGGGCAGCGGAAGCGCGGATGAAACCGGCGTGGGGCTGGGTACTGCAACCATGGAGCTGACCAGTCCCGGCTCGGCCGTGGGGACGGTGGCGTACATGTCTCCGGAACAGGCCAAGGGTGAACCGCTGGATGCGCGCACAGACCTGTTCAGCCTGGGAACCGTTATCTACGAGATGGCGACCGGGAAGACACCCTTCGCCGGTGCTTCTACAGCCGAAGTGTTCGCCGCGCTGCTGCGGGAAAATCCACCTGCGGTGAGCACCGTGAACCCCGCGATGCCAAAGAAACTGGATCCCATTGTCGCCCGGCTGCTGGCCAAGGACCCGGCGCAGCGGTATTCGAGCGCCGATCGCTTGCAGGAAGATCTGGAAGCTCTGGTCGCGAACACCGGCAGGCCCGTAGCAAAGACAAGCGCCAACGGGCGGAATTGGCTCTGGGCCATCGCCGCCCTGCTGCTGTTGTTGATTGCGGGTGGCCTGGCATGGTGGAAATATCGGCCCACGGCGGCACCGCCGGCGCTCGAAACCGCAGCCCCAGCGGCGCCCGCGGCAACCAAGGACTCGATCATCCTGGCCGACTTCATCAACCACACCGGCGATCCGGTCTTTGACACCACGCTCAACCAGGCGCTGCAGATTGATCTGGAACAATCGCCGGTGATCAACATCGTGAGCCAGCAGCACCTGGCACAAAGCGTGAAGTATCTGGGCAAGACAGCCGATACTCCACTCACTCCGGAGATTGCGCGCGAGATCGGCGAGCGTGAAGGCGTCAAGGCGATCCTCACCGGAACCATCGCCAACCTGGGCAAGGAATACGTGATCACGTTGAGCGCGCAGAACACCGCGACCGGAGACGAGATTGTCAGCGAGCAGGCCCAAGCTCCTGACAAGGAACACGTGTTGGACGCGCTGGGCAAGGCGGCCGCGGCCATGAGGGGAAAGCTGGGCGAGGATCTGGCGAGTATCAAGAAGCTGGATACTCCCTTTGGGCAGGCAACGACGTCATCCCTGGAAGCGTTTCGTGCCTATGCGCTGGGAGACAAGGCGCATGTGAGTGCGCATGATATTCCCGACGCGGAAGGTCATTATCTGCGCGCGATTGAGCTGGATCCCAACTTTGCTATGGCCTACGCGCGGTTGGGAGTGGTCTACATCAATTCCACCCAGGTGGCGAAGGCGAACAAGTATTTTGCTAAGGCTTACGCCCTCTCGAAAAATGTGAGCGAGCGCGAGCGGCTGTACATCACCGGGCACTACTACCAAAACGTCACCGGCAACATGGCCAAGGTGGTGGAAGCGCTGCAGGAATCCATCCAGACCTACCCCGCGCAGGTGGATAGCTACATCAACATCACCTCCGCGTACTCCGCGCTGGGCGAATTTGAGAAGGCACTCCCCTTTGCCCATAAAGCGGTGGAGATGCAACCCGAGGATTCCATCGCAGCAGAAAACATGTTGGGCATCTACCTCGGTCTGAACCAGATGGGCGAGGCCAGGGCGGAGATGGAGCGAGCCCAAAAGCTGGGGCTGGATACCAGCACGCTCGATCTTACCGGCCACTTGCAGACCTACTTTCTGCTGGGGCAGCCCAATGAAGTGCAAAAAATCATGACCAAAGTGGCCGGCCAGCCGGATGAATTCCTGGCGACCCAGGTTCTGGCCGCCACCCAGTTTTTTTCCGGCGAGTACAACAAAGCTGCCGCGACCATCCAGCAAGGCTACGAGCAGGCGGGGCGCGCCAAGGCCCCGGACGTGCAGGCAAACATGCTCCTCAACAATGCCGCCAGCCGGGGACTGGCAGGTCTGTGCGACGGCAACGATGCGGCAGTCCAACAGGCGCTGGGTCTCGACAGAAGCAGGCAGACGGAGTCGTTTGCCGTGCTTGCTTCCGGCATCTGCGGGAACAGTAAGTTGGTGCAGTCCCTGTCTGAGGATTTGAGCAGGAAGTACCCTGACGACACTCTGATCCAGAACGTCTATGTGCCCCTGGGCAAGGCTTTTGTCGCGCTCGCCGCCGGCCAGCCGCGAGAAGCGCTGGACGACGCGGAGCCGGCTCGGGCCTATTATCGGATCTTCCCGGGAGCCTACCTGCAGGGTCTGGCTTATCTGCAACTGCATGATGCAAACCGCGCAGTGAACGCCTTTCAGAACGCGACTCTCTCGCCTGGCGGCAATCTACAAAGCACGACCCTGTTTTATGCCCAGGCGCAATTGGGGTTGGCGCGGGCCTACGCCATGAGTGGCGACAAAGCGGACGCCAAAAAAGCCTACGAAGCATTCTTCACCACCTGGAAAAACGCGGACGCAGACCTGCCTCTCCTTCTGGCGGCGAAAAAAGAATACGCCGCACTCTAGAAGCCTCACCTACCCTCCAGGTTCTGACTCAGCCTCTCTCTTTGAAAATGGCAAGTCATTGCCGTGGCAGCGCTGATAGACTGCTGGCACCCATGATCATCGAAGAGGGAACACAGTTCGGCCCCTACCGTCTGTTGGAGAAAATCGGCGCCGGCGGCATGGGTGAGGTCTATCGCGTTCTGGACACGCGGCTGGAGCGAGAGGTCGCGCTGAAGCTGGTGTCCGACAGCTACCTCATCGCCGACCTGGGCAGCGGATCACCATCGCCCCTGCACGACACACCCGCCCACCCCACACCCGCCTCTGGAAGTCATGCCTCGCATGAGCGCTTTCTGCGCGAAGCCCGTTCCGCGGCCACCCTGAACCACCCTAACGTGTGCGCAATTTATGACACCGGGGAACAGGACGGCCGTCCCTACCTGGTGATGGAGCTGCTGCGGGGAGAGACGCTGAAGCGCTATCTCACCAAGGCCGGAGGACACGGCCTGCCCGCCGAAGAGGTAGTGGCCTTTGCCCAGCAGGCAGCGGCCGCCTTGGCTGCCGCCCACGCCAAGGGCATTATTCACCGCGATATCAAGCCGGCGAATCTCTTTGTCGTCGATGCCTTGCGGGGCAAACACCAGATCAAGATCCTCGACTTTGGCTTGGCCAAGAAACAGACTGGCGTGGCCTTCGCAGGGTCTTACGGGCCACCGGGCAGTGGCAGCTCAGATGAGACCGCCGTCGGGCCAGGTTCCGCCACGATGGAGCTGACCACCCCCGGCTCAGCCGTAGGAACCGTTGCCTACATGTCCCCGGAGCAAGCCAAGGGCGCGCCCCTGGACTCGCGGACAGACCTGTTCAGTTTAGGCGCTGTCATCTATGAAATGGCCACAGGGAAAACACCGTTCAAGGGCGACTCCACCGCGGAAGTCTTTGCTGCCCTATTGCGCGAAGATCCACCGCCGGTAAGCACGGTGAACCCGGCGATGCCCAGGCAACTGGATCCCATTGTCGCTAAGTTGTTGGCCAAGGATGTCGCCAGGAGGTACGCGAGTGCCGAGGAGTTGCAGGAAGATCTAGAAGGCGTGGGTTTTCAACCCGCGCCTCCAGCCGCGAGTATTGCCGCGAGCAAGCCAAAGTGGCCCTGGCTGGCTGCCGCGGCAGTCCTCCTGCTGCTGGCCGGCGGACTGGCATGGTGGAAGTACCGCCCTGCAGCCGCGCCCGCTCCAGGTGCGCCAGAAAACGGCAGCCAGGCAAGCGGAGCCAGGACAACCAAGGACTCTCTCATCCTGGCGGACTTCGTCAACCACACCGGTGACCCGGTTTTCGACACCACCCTCAACCAGGCGCTGCAGATCGACCTGGAGCAGTCGCCGGTGATCAATATTGTGAGCCCGCAACACCTGCTGCAGAGTGTGAAGTATCTGGGCAAGCCGGAGGGCACCCCGGTCACCCCTGCCATTGCGCGGGAGATCGGCGAACGCGAAGGGATCAAGGCGATCATCACCGGGACCATTGCGAACCTGGGCAAGGAATACGTAATTACGCTCACTGCGCAGAACACCGCCACCGGAGATGAGATCGTCAGCGAACAGGCCCAGGCACCCGATAAGGAGCACGTGCTCGATGCGTTAGGCAGAGCCGCCGCGGCGATGCGTGGCAAACTGGGCGAAGACCTGGAGAGCATCAAGAAGCTCGATACGCCGTTCGGCCAGGCGACAACCTCATCGCTCGAGGCCTTTCGCGCCTATGCCCTGGGCGATAAGGCACACGCCAAGGCGCATGACATTCCAGAGGCGGAAGGGCACTATCTTCGTGCGACCGAACTGGATCCCAACTTTGCCATGGCCTACGCGCGTCTGGGAGTGGTATCCATCAACTCCGGCCAAGTGACGAAAGCAAACAACTATTTCTCCAAGGCTTACGAGTTGTCAAAGAATGTAAGCGAACGGGAAAGGCTCTACATCGCCGGCCACTATTACCAGAACGTCGCCGGGAACTTGCCCAAGGTGGTGGAAACCCTGCAGGAGGCTATCCAGGCTTATCCCGGGCAAATCGACAACTATATAAACATCAACGTTGCTTACCAGGCGCTGGGGCAATACGACCAGGGCCTTCCCTATGCGCAGAAAGCGGTTGAGATCGATCCGCAGGATTCGATTGCCGCTGAAAATCTCTTGTCCGATTACGTTGCTCTAGGCCGAATGGCCGACGTGAAGAGCGAACTCGAGCGGACCGAAAAAATGGATCTGAACAGCAGCACGGATGACCTGGTCATTCAAATGGTCGCCCATTTCCTGTTAGGGCAGCCGCAGGAAGTGCAAAGGGTGATGGCGAAAATCGCGGGACGGCCTGACGAATTCATCGGCACCCAGATACTGGCGACGATCCAACAGTATTCCGGCCAGTACCGCTTAGCGGCGGCGACCATTCAGCGGGCCGCCGAGCAGGCAGCCCGGGCGAAGGCTCCCGATGCACAAGCGGGCTTCCTTCTGGAGGATGTGACCGCCCGCGGCCTGGCTGGGTTATGCGACTCCAAAGACGTCGTGCGGCAAGCTCTTTCACTCGACAAGAGCAGGCAGACCCAAGCCTACGCGACGTTGGCCGCGGCCATCTGTGGCGATGGCAAGGTTGCCCCGCCGCTGGCGGCCGAGCTGATCAAAAAATACCCTCAGGACTCGCTGATCCAGGATGTGTTCGTGCCGCTGAGCAAAGCGTTCATCGCCCTGGCCGCCGGCCGCGCACAGGAGGCGATCGATGCCGCCGAACCGGCCAAACCCTACAACGCGAATTACCCAGCGTCCTACCTGCAGGGCGTGGCCTACCTTCAATTGCACGATGCCGGCCATGCGCTGGGTGCATTTCAAACCGCCACCCGGGCCAACGCGGGGACCCTGCAAACGGTGTCTGCGCCTTACGTGGCGCAGGTGCAATTGGGACTGGCGCGTGCCTACGCAATGGGCGGAGATAAACCTGCCGCGAAGAAAGCATACGAAGCATTTTTCGCCACCTGGAAAAATGCGGACGCGGACTTGCCCATGCTACTTGCAGCGAAAAAGGAATACGCCGCACTCTAATATCAAAAGGGAGAAGTTTTGCGTCGAACCGTCTTCATTCCTCTCATCGTTCTTACTCTGCTGCTCGCTGGTTGCAAATCGACTTATTACAAGACCATGCGTACCCTGGGCAAAGAGAAACGGGACATCCTGGTGCAGCGCATTAAAGATGCCAAGAAGGATCAGGATCAAACAAAGCAGCAACTGAAAACCACCATGGAATCGTTCCAGGCACTGACAGGGTTCCAGGGCGGCTCACTCGAAAAGGCTTACAAGCGCCTCAACTCCGATTACGAAAGCGCCGACTCGCAGGCGGGCAAGCTGCACGACAAGATCCAGTCCATCGACCAGGTGAGCAACGATCTGTTCAAGGAATGGCAGGGCGAGATCAACGCCATGGACAACGGAAAACTGAAGTCGCAGGACACCGTTATGCTGCGTAACGCGAAAACGCGCCAGGCCACTTACATGCGAGCCATGCGTCGTACCGAAGATCAGATCGCGCCGGTCCTGAAGGTGTTTCACGATCAAGTCCTCTATCTGAAGCACAACCTGAACGCACGAGCGATCGGCTCACTGAAATCGACCTCGGCCACTCTGCAGAGCGACGTGGCAGACCTCGTCCAGAGTATCGACGCCTCCAGTCAGGAAGCCGACAAACTTATCTCCTCCCTCGCCGCCTCAGACAGCAAAAACTAGCTTCTCAATCGAGCCCAGAGTGACAGGGGTGCCCCGTGTCGCCCCAGCGTACATGGGACGAAAACGATGAGGCGAACGTAGGTCGCCCCACCATTATTTCATCGCTAAATAAAAATGGCCGCTCCCTGAACTTCACGGAGCGGCCATCTCAGTGTACGTCTCGAACGCTACTGCAATTCCTCCACGCTACGCGCCACGAACACCGGCTGTCCATTCGCGGGATTCTTCAGCACCAAACCAACCACGCGAAGAGGAATGGCCGAATTGCCGCTAAGGTCACTCAGACCACTCAACCCACCCAGGTACTGGGTTACCGGCGTCGTGTAAACCGTGACAGGGCCATTGAACAGGACCCCGGCCAACCCATCCGAATTGAACTGGAAAGTGCCATTCCCGGTGTTCGTGCTGCCAACCACCCATTCTCCTGCATGACCCTCATGACGGAGAACGATGCGGTGAGCAGTCACCGATTGTGAATTTGCCGAGCCGCTTAGGGGACCGCCGATGCTGATGTGTTGTCCTGGAACCAGGAGGCTCGAGTTAAAGAAGAAGTTAGTAAGCGGGGTGCGAAGTTTGTAGACGAAATACATCTCCCCGCCAGTCAAATTGATGTTGGCGATCTGGCCCAGTGTCAGGCCGGTATCCGCCGGCAACTCTGCGCGGACGTACATGTTGAGTGAGTTAGCCGCACCCTGGGCCGGGGTGACGTAGGTAACGAGACCCGCCGCCCAATAGCCGTCCTGCGACAGGATACTCAGGCAATCCGCGTTGATGGTCTGACTGTTGGGCGCGAACGAGCCAGAGATCTGGACAATGGAACTGGTCGTCAGGTTGGCGATGGTCTCGTTATTTTCGAACTCTGTGTTGGCCGAAACATTCACCGTATATTGACGGCCGTGCGGCCCCTGGACGACAAACGTATTGGCTGTGGCGTCGATGCTCACAACACCGGCGTCGAACTCATCGATATACCGCTCCGGATCGCTCGCGCTCAGCGCTGTCAGATTAAGTGCCGGTGTGACCTGTCCGGTGATTTGTCCATTACCGTCTACCTGGATGGATTTGCGCAGATCGAAATCGAATCTGAGGGCATCTATATCTCCGGAGTTCACCACAAAAGGGCTGGCCAAATTGATCGTGACGGTGGGCGATGAGAACGTCGCGGGCATGCTGGCGATGGTGGGCGCTGTTCCAGTCTGGGTATTGAGATAGCCAACAGTCGCGGTGCCCAGCGTGATCGTAGCGGTGGTGTAAGTGCCGGCGGGTATGGAGTTGAAATCAAGCAACGTGGAGAGGCCATTGAAGCGCGCAAAATCGACTGTTTGTGCGCCATTCAATATCGAGACCGGAGTTGAGGAGCCATCGGAAAGCGTAATGCTTTGCAAGCTGACGGAGAAAGAAACTACGCTTGGAAGCGGTGCATCCGTTCCGAGCACGTACACGGAACCGGTCTGTGCGGACGGGGTCGAACCTGAACCGCTGGTGTTTGGGGCACTGCCGTTTCCGGTGCTACAAGCAACCAAACACGCGGTAATAGCCATTGCTAAGAACACGCGAATTCCATTGATATATTTCATAGAGCCGCCTGCTTTCTTGATGGTCTAAGTTCATGATGTGCAACCCGGCAGTCAGCAAGGGAGGGGGCTGCAAGTAACTGATCGTCGCAGTCACTGTGAAGGGGAACACCGTCCCTCAACGCAAAGTTTCGGAGATAACTGCAACTTTAGTTGGAGGTCAGTGTTTTACTGAGTGGCGGAGTAACTAACGTAACTGCGACTGTGTGAGCATTTGAAGGCTTACATGCTTTTTGCGGGTTTCCACGCCAAATAAGGCCCTCAATCCACAGCTAGCGAGGGCAACCTCTATCTTCCCACTTTGCCGGTAGACTCCCCGGACCGCAGCGTGGGAACGATTGCATACTCCTGTCCCATGTGCGTCGAGGAAGTGAAAAGAGATTGAAGTGCGTCGGCGGCGGTGCGTCCAATCAGATCTCGTTGCAAATCCACAGTAGTTAGCGATGGGGTCGTGTAAGCAGCTAATTGGGTACAGTCAAAGCCGGTTACAGAAATCTGTTTAGGAACATCCAGCCCGTTCGACTGCAAAGCCTTGATAATACCGATGGCCGTCAAATCGTTTGTGGCCACAACAGCCGTCGGCCGGGGATTAAGTTGACATATCTGAGCCCCAGCCGCCAGGCCTCCATCGAAATGGCTGTTACCTTCCAATATGGTTCCTACCTTCAGGTCTCGTTCGCGGATGTACCGCACATAGGCATCGCGTCGTGCTGCATTGGAATGGAGATCCTTGCGCGCCCCGACAAATGAGATTCGGCGATGGCCTAAAGCGATTAGGTGATCGATGACTATCTTTATGCCATGAGCGTAGTCAACCCTCACGTTACTGACGTATTGCTGCACGGGTCCGACATCGAGAAACACCGAAGGGGTTTGTCTGGATTTGATCTGGCTGATTGTCTCGAGCGAAACTTCTGAGGTTACAAAAGAAAGTCCCCGCACTCGCTGCCGCAACATCCTGGTGGCCGCTTCCGTCATGACCGTAGCTTCGTAGTTCGTATCGCTCAGGATTACGTTAAAGCTTTGCTCGCGTGCCCTTTGCTCGAACCCCTTGATCACTTCCGGGAAGAACGGATTCTCAATGTCGGAGACAATCATGCCTAACGTTTGGCTCGCGTCCTTGGCCAGATTGCGCGCGTTCAGGTTGGCTACGTAGTCCAAACTCCGAACAGCTGAGAGAACGGCTCTGCGGGTCGGCCGGCCTACCCGGCCGCTATTGTTTAGAACGTAGGAGACGGTTGCGACCGAGACGCCTGCAGCCCGAGCTACATCGCGGATCGTTACGGACTTCATCGTGGACGATTATAGACGCCTCTCAAGTTCTACCGAATTGTTGCTTGACAATCAAAATGAACGGCGTATAAAAGCGCTTATACCGGGCGCTTATCCGTTTCAGCAAAGGGCCAACCCACGGGAAAACAGATGTTCCAAATCCATCCGTATAGACGGAGGTGCGAACGTGTGCGACAACCGAGGTGTTCCACTACCTGCTACGACTGGAAACCCTGCGAGACGCCGGGTTGTGTTGACCCGGATCATGCTATGCCTCCTCATAGGCATGCTCTCGCCTTCTCTATGGTCGCAGGAAAGCGGCCGGTTCTATGGAGTGGTCACAGACCTGGGCGGCTCTGCGGTTGCGGGAGCAAAGGTGGAACTCCAAAACGGCGGCACCGGCCTCACCCGCGAGACCTCCACCGACGCAGGCGGAAACTATGAATTCCTGGCCGTGCCCGTGGACAGCGGCTACAGCGTCTCCGTGACCGCCTCCGGCTTCGAAAAATCTGTCCAGACCGGCTTCAGGTTGGAAGTAAACCAACGCTATCTGGTCGACTTCAAGCTGCAGGTCGGAACGGTGGTTCAGACCGTCGCCGTGACCGGCTCTGCCGTGGAAGTGGAAGCCAGCAGCACTACGGTCGGCGATGTCATCGAGGACCGTAAGATCATTTCTCTCCCCTTGAATGGGCGCAGTTATCTCGATCTTCTGGGATTGCAGCCGGGCGTTGCCCCAGTTAGCAACCCCAGCCCCTTTCAGCCCACCATTGTCGCTTCCGGCGATCTCACTACCGGCCTGCTCTCGGTCAACGGCCAACGTGAAAACGCCAACGCGTTCATGATTAACGGATCCATCGTGGAAGACAACGGCTCCAACGGCGCCGGCGCCATTCCCGTGCTCGATTCCATCCAGGAATTCCGACTGCAAACCAGCACCTTCGACCCTGAATACGGCAACTTCTCCGGCGCGGTCATCAACGTGATCACCAAGTCCGGTACCAACCAGTTCCATGGTTCGGTTTTCGAATTCCTGCGCAACACCGATCTAGACGCCAAAACTTACTTCAACGCCACCCGCGGAACTTTGATACGAAACCAGTTCGGAGGCTCGGCAGGTGGTCCTGTCATCAAGAACCGCGTGTTCTTCTTCGGCGACTACCAGGGAACACGCCAGATCGCGGGGCTTTCCACCGGCGTTCTAAACGTGCCCTCGGCAGCGCAGAGGGGCGGCGATCTTTCCGCGCCCGTCGCAGCGCTGCTTGCGAGCCTGGGACAAAGCGGGAATCCGCTTCCCGCCGTCCGCGGAGATAATCTCCCCGGACACTTTGCCTCCACCCTCACTTCACGCTTGGGCTATGCCGTGACCGCCGGAGAGCCCTATTTTGCCCCCGGTTGTACGACCACAGCGGCGTGCGTATTTCCCAACGGTATGATTCCCCAGACTGCGTTTTCGCCGGCCGCGGCGGGGCTGCTTAAGTTCTTGCCCACCCCCAACGGCGCCGGCAGCGGAGTGTATCCAACTTACTCGAGCGCGGCCGCCAATGAGACCGTGACCGACGATAAGTTTGCTGCGCGCGGAGACTTTCCTACCCACAACGCGAACGACACCTGGTCGGTTTACTACCACTTTGACCGTGCTGTCGTGAACACGCCCTTGAATGCCCCCAATACCTATGGCACGTTCACCAATGTACCGGGCTTCGGCTACATACTCCCTTCGCGCGCTCAGGTCGGCACCATTAGCAACACCAAGGTTTTCAGCTCCAGCAAGGTAAACGAGGGCCACTTCACTTACTACCGGATCGTGTATCCGGGTCCGACTCCTGTACAGGGACTGGGCAAGGTTAGTTCCTTCGGCTTCACCGAGGGAGGTCTGGGTTTGATTCCTGCCAATCCCAGCGCTGAAGGTGTGCCCGATGTGATCCTCAACGGTCTCGGCGTAACCATGGGGGCCGCCATCACCGATGGCAACTTCCAGAACGTATTTCAAGTGCAGGACGGATTTTCCTGGATCATCGGCAAGCACACCGTCAAGTTCGGCGGAGAATGGGCGCGCAAGCAGTGGTATAGGCGCGGCGGCCCCGTGCCCAATGGCCAGTTCATCTACAGCGGCGGCGAAAGCGGAATCGACTTCGCTGACTTTCTGCTGGGTGCGCCGGATCAGTTCATTCAAAGCAGCAGGCAATACCTTGACGGACGCTCCAAGTCCGGCGCTCTTTACATCCAGGACAACTTCCGCGCTCGCTCCGATCTCACCATCAACTACGGCCTGCGCTGGGAGGTCGCCCAGCCCTGGTCCGACGCACGTAACAGAATTCAGACCTTCATCCCTGGTCAGCAATCAACAGTCTTCACAGATTCTCCTACAGGCTGGCTTTTCCCCGGTGACAAGGGAATCCCTTCGACCCTTGGCCCGACACGCTGGAATAACTTTGCCCCGCGGCTTGGTGTGGCATATTCTCCGTCGCCGCAAAATACGTTGTTGCAAAAGCTACTGCCAGCCGGCAAGAGCACCATCCACGCCGCCGTGGGCGAGTTCTTTACCACGCTCGACACCACCTCGGGCGATTTCGAGACCGGTGACGCCCCTTTCGGGCTCTACTATGCAAGCCCTTCACTCATCTATATGGAAACACCGTTTAAGGGGCGCTCCAGTGGATTCGATCCTGGGCAGCGGTTCCCATTCGCCCTGCCAGCCCAGGATGGCAGCTTCGCTGCCTTTCTCCCCATCGGCCTTTCTCCGGGTTATTACATTGGGAACAAGACGCCGTATGCCATTGAATACAACCTGACTATCCAGCGCCAAGTGGGCCCTTCTACGCTTCTGACCCTCGGCTATGTCGGCGCTGTCAACCACCACTTGTTTCAGATTCAGGAGTTCAACGCGGGCAATTCGCAGAAGTGCCTCGCGATTGCGCAGGCATTCGCTGCTGCCGGCCAGTCCAGTGGGGGATGCGGGCCCTATGGGGCGGATACCATTTACTCCCTCAACGGGCAAAACTACAACGGAACCCGGCCCTACTCGGTCACCTCGGGACGCCATCTCGATATCGGCGAGCTGGATTTTGCGGATAACCCATACAGCATAGCCAACGGCGATGCTTCGTATAACAGCCTGCAGGTAACGGTCGATAAGAGAGTTGGATTTGCCCGCTTCCTGGGCGCTTACACCTTCGCGAAATCGCTGGATGACGCCTCTTCTTACACCATGTCGGTGAATCCGTTCAACGCCGGTCTCAGTCGTGGACTTTCTACCTTCGACATCAAGAATAATTTTGTCGTGAGTTACAACATCGATTTGCCCTTCGGCCACTGGCTTTCCAGCCCCCGCGGCCTCTCCGGTAAGTTGCTCAACGGTTGGCAGCTGGTCGGCATTACGCGTTTCAACACTGGTTTCCCGGTCCTGATGCAGGAAATCGACGACCGTTCTCTTTGTGATTGTGATGGTCAGGGCATTCATTCCATCGACCTGCCTAATTACAGTGGTCAGAAAATCACCAAATCCAATCCCCGCAACTCTGCCGGGCACCAGTACTTCAGCACCTCTGTCTTCTCTCAGGAAACGCTCGGAGTTCCGGGCAATTCCAGGCGCCTCTTCTTCACCGGTCCGGGCACGAATAACTTTGACACTGCGTTGCACAAGGCCACTCCCATCACCGAAAGAATTTCCCTGGAATTTCGCGCCGAGTTCTTCAATACCTTCAACCATGCTCAATTTCAGGGCCCGGTGGGCAACTTCGCCGCCAGCAACTTCGGCCAGGTCACGGGAGCAAATGCTGGCCGCATAGGCCAGGGCGCTCTGCGGCTGGTGTTCTAGGAGTTCGCTCAGGTGAAGGTAAAAAGTCGGACCCATCGCATTATCCAAATCGGATGGCCCGAATTCGGGCAGGCTGCGTATCCTCCGAACACATCCTGCGCCGAGTTGGAGCAACGAGTCGGCAAACTCCGTGCCCGGATGGACGAGCGAAAGCTTACCCACCTGGTTGTCTACGGCGACCGGGAGCATTTCGCCAACATTGCGTACCTCACCAACTTCGACCCAAGGTTTGAGGAAGCCTTGCTCATCCTCTCCGCGCGCAACACTCCCTTGTTGGTGGTGGGCAACGAGTGTGAAGCCTATGTTGGCGTGAGTCCACTCTTTCAGGACCAAAAGCTGAGAAGGGAACGCTTCCAGCCATTTTCCCTGCTCAATCAGCCACGCGACCAGAGCCGGACGATCCGAGAGATTTTTGCCGGAGAGGGAATTGACGCAACATCGCAAGTGGGATGCGTAGGCTGGAAGTATTTCTCTGATCACGAACATCCCAACGCACAGTACGCGATCGAACTGCCTTCCTATCTTGTAGACACGCTGCGCGAGCTTTCGGGGCGCGAGCGAGTCGTGAACAGCACCGACCTGCTCATGCACCCCGGCTACGGCCTGCGCACCTTCTGCACTCCATCGGAAATCGCCTACTTTGAATACACCAGCGTGCAAGCTTCCGAGAGCGTTAAGCGAATGATCTTCGGCATGCGCGAGGGAATGACCGACCATGAGGTTGTGGCGTTGGGTGGAACCTGTGGTGAGCCGCTGGGATGCCACGTCACCTTCACCACCGGACGCACCGCCAGCCTTGGACTTTCTGGTCCCCGGGATGAAAAGATCGCCCGCGGTCAGCCGCTATCGATGAACCTCTCCTATTGGGGTAGTAACAGTTGCCGTTCCGGATGGGTTGCGAACTCGGCAAAGGATCTGCCGGTGGCTGCCGCCGACTACGCTCAGGCGTTTGCCGGCGTCTATTTCGAGGTCATGAGCGAGTGGTTTGCGCTGTTGAAGCCGGGCACTCCCGGCGGCCAACTGTGGCGGCTGATTCGTGAGCGTCTTCCCTTTGACCAATTCGGAATTTTCCTGAACCCCGGCCATTTGATCCATTTGGATGAGTGGCTGAGTTCTCCGATCTATCCGAATTCCGATGTGCCGCTTCATTCGGGGATGGCGATCCAGGTGGATGTCATACCCAGCTCGCCGACTTATGCATCGACGCGCATGGAGGACGGTGTAGTTCTGGCCGACAAAGAGCTGCGCAAGCAGCTACAGCATGCTTACCCCGACTGTTACGCCCGCTGTCAGAAGAGGCGAAAGTTCATGACCGAGGTATTGGGTATCGAGCTGCCCGAAGAAGTATTGCCGCTCTCGAACATCCCAGCGATCGTGCCACCATTTTTCCTGGCGCCCAACGAAGTCTTCGCCCTTGAATCGTAACTGAAGTTTGAAGCATGACCCGTTCGGAGTTTGTTTGATAGCAAACATCGGAGGAAATCGACGGGTGCCCCACGTTCGCCAAAGCGTACGTGGGACGAAAATGATGGGCTCAGCCCAACGAACGCTTTTCGCCGCATCACCGACTGGCGTCCTGGGGCACCCACAATTTCGTTGTGGCGCTAGCTTTGACAAGTCTGACTCTCAATAGAGCGATCCATTTCAAAATGCTCAATGAGGTTTGTGGCCAATACAGCAAAAGCGATCGTTGGGCTTCGCCCATCTTTTCGGCCCAGGTATCCGGATTTCCTGCACGGGGCTCCACCAACACCCGCGTGTGGGGCTTTCATTAAGGAAAGCCGCATGAAGTGTATCGACGCCAGCAAGCTCGACAGGAAATCCGGAGTACGCTTTGGCGAACCTGGGGCACCCGTCGATTCCCTCTGACCCTGCTATGACTGAGTATTCCCACTACCCTAGGTATCTGAGTCGCCCACTATGATCCGCCGAACTCTATTGCGTCATCGTAAGCACAAACGTCTGCGAGTGCGTGGGCGCCGACGCGCCAGACGCCGTCACCGTGACGCTGTACGTGCTCGGCTGGGTCTGTTGTTGTTGAGAGCCCTTAAACGACGTTCCGCACCCGGTGAGGGCAAGCACGAAGGCGAAGAGCAGCAACCACCTCCCCCGTCGTGACTTGCCGGCCAACCCAAACCAAAAGAGAGGAAGTGGTGAGACCAAAGCGAGGAGCAATCCCGAAGGCGCAACCGTCAACCGGCTGCTACCCGTAGCGCTCACCGTCATCGTTGTACTCTGTGCCGCGCTTCCCGAGAGCGTCGAGGGAGAAAAGCTGCAACCCCAACCGCTCGGCAAGCCGGAGCAGGCAAACGAGAGGGAAGCGTTGAACCCATTCTCGGGAGCGACCGAAACCTTCAAAGATCCAGACGTGCCCTGAGACATAGCCAGGGTCGCGCTCGAGAGTGTTAGACCATAATCCGCTTCCGGCGTGGGAGGTGGGCTGGCGGGCGCGGTTATGGTGACCACGACCGTATTGGAATTGGAAGCCGCGTCCGCAGCATCTCCGCCGTAGGCTACGGTCAATGAGTGAGTCCCAACGCTCAGCGTGCTCACGGCCAGGACTCCCTTGCCGGAAGCCAGGGTCGCGGACCCGAGAGCCGTATTGCCATCTTTGAAAGACAACGTTCCCGTTGCTGAAGCGGGCGTAACCGTTGCGGTGAGCGTGATGGACTGCCCGGACACAGCCGTTGTAGCAGAACCTGTCAAGGTGACCGCAGTCGTCTGCAAGGCCGCCGCCCCGTTGACCTGGACCGACACCGCACTGGACGTCGACGACTGATCTGCGGTGTCTCCAGCGTACGAGGCAGTGATGCTATGGGTGCCGGCTGCCAGCGATGAGATGTTTAAAGTAGCCGCCCCATTCGTTAGGGAAGCCGTACCCAGCGACGCGGAGCCATCCATCAAGGTTATGGTCCCGGAAGGAGCCGATCCCGTCGTCGCCGCCACCACCACACTAAAGGTCACAGATTGTCCAACGTTGATCTGCGTAGCGGATGCAGAGAGACTTGTCGTTGTGCTCACCGCCGTGGAAACGTTTGGCTGCACCACAAACAACACCGCCGAGTAGCTGGGAAACGTGTAACTCACCGAACCGCTTGTGATCGCGGCGTCCGAAGGGTGAGCAATCGAGGTAAGGCTTGCCTGCGAGTAGCTATAGACCTGTGCAGTCGCCGGCAGCGACAGGTTGGCCAGGGCAATTGCGCTGGTCAACGCCGTGGTCGTCTTGTTAATGACCAGGATTGTCACCGCATTGTCGCTCGACCGCTGAGCCGCGTAAATGGAGAGTGATCCCTGATCGCTGCTGACGGCGCTGATGGAGGTATCGCCGAACTGGCTTCCGTTACCGTCATAGTTCCTGAACATGCGGAAAGCGTAAGCAATCGGATCCTGCGTCCCCGGTGCGCTCCACATGTTGGCAAAGTCCAGCGGTTCCCGGCCGAAAATGCCGAGCACATCCATTTCCGCAATCGCATCGACAATGGACTTCTGCCCGCTGTCGATGCTGTATTCAGAAAGGGACAGCAGCGTCCCCGGGTAATTCGCGCTGATCCAGCTGCGGAATCGTGGAATCAGCTGCATGGGCCCGTTAAAGTCATACTGCTCTACCCATGTGCCGCCATTGTAGGTGGGGTCCCATAGCGTGCGAGTGGAGGCAAGCTGGGCCGCCGGCGTAGAAGTATTGAAGTAATAGTGTTCATCAAAGTAATCCAGGATGCGTTGGCCGTGGGCCTTGTCATAGGCCGCCATTTGCTGCAGGTAGTATTCGCCGGCGAACAGGCCGCCCTGTTGGCTGGTAGTTCCAATCCAGCCGCCGAGTGTGAAATCGGAGGGTCCCAGGATCAGGGCTGTACTGTCGGCCTGCTTAACAACGGCGGCGTATTGCTGGCCCAATTGCGTGATCGTCGGATAATTCGCCTGGGTCGGCATAACATCCCGATGGGTGTTCGACCACCCAAAAGGCTCGTTGTCTAGTTGATAGAACTTGACTCCTCCATTTGCCGCGGTACCGAAGGTGCTGACCAGGTGCTGCACCCATTGCTGTTGCAGACTGGTGGTGTTGTCAATGTGGTTGGCGTAGATATTGTTATCGATGAGCTGCGTTCCGTTGGTAGCGATGCTGTTGCCGCAGTTATCCCCATTAGGATGCACATAGGGGTTGGTAGACTGTTGCGCTCCATAAACTGAGACCGGGAAACTGCAATTCCACGCTGCGAGCTTATTGACGTAGGGGATGATCGGGATAGTGATGAGATCGTCGGCCGGTTTGTACGTCTTGACCATAAGGTCCGCCGAGGCGCTCGGTACCGGCGTAGTTTCCCCGTTGCCACCCATGAAGTACCAATCAAAACCCGAGTTGCTCGAATCCACCTGCCAGTTATAGCGGGTCGTGCCGTCGCCTCCCCAACGGACATTGGGTACCTGGATCTCTTTGGCGAAGGTCGCATCCAGGTTGTAATTGGCAATTCCGTAAATTTCCGGGCTTATCGGATGGCGGGATGCAGAAGCATCCACCGTGAGCGTGGGTGTTTGACACGATGCCGGACCACTGCAAGCGACTACCCACGTCAGCAGGAACAAAGCCTGTACGTGTGCGCGAAGGAGTCTCATGCCCGGCCTCACAGTCTAAGTCTGACGTTGGCAGGTTATCGTGTATCGAGTTACTCGATCCAGTTACTGATGGGGGATGCGGAGAGCCCCACTACTTGGCAGCGGCTCCATAAGTAGGTGACTCAACCTTCGTAAACCCCGCAGGCACCTGGAAGGCAGAGGACGCGATAGCTTCCTGAGAAAAATTCTGCTTCTGCACGGTCATCTCCATCAAGGTTGCACCCGACGTAGTCTGCGTCCCAGTCGAAGCGGCATCGGTGGAAGTCGCTGCCGGCGCCGCGGCTGGTGGTGGCGTGGCTGCTTTCTTCCTGTGGAAGGCGCCCAAAGCCGAACTGCCCAGCGCATTTCCAAAGACTCCAAGCCTGCTTGCTTCCCCTGCGGCGGTCTGGGTCGCCGTATCCGTCGCAACCTGGCCTGCAACCGAATTCCCTGAGGTCGCAGGGGGCGCACTCTGTGCCGAAGTTTGAACCACTCCCGGCCCAGTTCCGCTCCCGCCCATGCTTGTCACCTCCATGACTCGTGTGCCCTGGAGCTTTGCCATCTCCTTGCCCATCTGCGCCATGGCTTCTTCGGATCCTGGCTTGCCGCTGAACATTTGCATCATGGCCGGATTCTGGTGGGTCATCTGCGCCTTCCACGCCGAAAAATCTACTCCAGCCATCAGCTTCTGCGCGAACCGTTTGTCAAAGTCCTGCAGTTCCTTCACCTCCGGCGGGTCAGGAGAGATCCATGCATCGGTCGTGACCACATAGGTCATGCTGTTCACTGCTTCCGTGGGCGGCGCGTTCGGATCGGTCACGTGCATCTGCATGGTGACCACCTGCTCCTGTGCCGTGAGCCCGTTGATCACCTTGGTCACGCCCGTGTTCTTTACGGTTACGTCAAAGCTCGTCTTCAAATCTGTCTTGGGCGGCTGCTGCTGCTGTGCCTGCTCTTGCTTGGCCTGTTGCTGGGCCTGCGCCATCTGCTTCGGCATATTCTCGAATGCCTGTCGCATTTGGCCGAAGGTCACGACGGAGTAGGTCTTCCGCACGTTGTCGATGTGGGTGATTGTCTCTTTGTCCAGGTCGGTGATCTCCGTCGAATCCTTGCTGATTACCGCCTTCTGGTTTCCGTGCACCATGGTTGTGGTCGTGGTGGGCGCGAACATGTCCTTCATCGCCTTGCCCCCCAGAAAGCTAACCGATTTGAGCGAGTTCACCATCGTGCCGCCAGTGATCTGGCTGGTCTCCTGATAGCTCGCATCGGCCAACGTAAACCGATTCACCAGCAGGATGACTCCGACGGCTGCTACCTTGCGAATGTTCATTTTTGGCCTCTCTCAGTGCTTGTCTTTCAGCTATGCCGCTACCGGGGGGTTACCGTCCGCAGCATTATAGGCCCGGGAGATGGGCACAATATAGGGATTCTTATCGCTTAGACGTTTCACAAAGACTACCAATAAATTTCCGGGCAATCCGTTCTTTGCTGGGCAAGAGCTGTCCATCGTCACCGGCAGCGGCACTGTTGGTAACTGGCCAGGGGGTGACCACGTGTCGGGTGTGCCGGAGGTCGCTTATCGCACGGAGACGTTCAAAGGGAACTCCGTGGATCCAAATCGGTTAGACAGTAGATCATGGACCGCGACACGGAGAAAGATGTGACCAGGCGGAACATCAAGTTCCAGTTCCCTGGGAAGGCCGCTCCGCATCGCCGCCGCATACTGATCGGGTCTCACGTGAAATGCGAAGCCAACGTCACTGTGATTCAATCGCCTGCCGTCTCCGGCATAGGCGATGACGATGAATTCCACCTGGGCGCGGCTTGAACCATCCGCAAGGTTGTTCAAGGTTAGGCCATGCGGGTCTACGTTGAACGCCAATGTATAGCGTTTCAGTGGGCCTGCCGAAGGCGCATTGGACGGAACCGCGCGTACCGTAAATAGCACCTCCGACGCGGTGGGCGCATTGTGTAAAGCTGCGGCCACCAAACTTCGTTCCTGCGACCGAAAGGCGAAACGTTTGAGAGGGTCATCGGCATAATAGCCGCTGCGATACGCCAATTCGTAGTTTCCCCCGTCAACTCGTACCTGAATCTTGCGAAATTTCCCGTCCATTTGCTTCTCGCTGGTTGAGTAGCCAATGGTGTAGTAGTTCGACCCATGTTGCATGATGCGATCGACAGCCTGTTGCAGGCCGTTCGTGTCGACGAAGGCCCACCCCCCGGTGTCCATCGCAACCTGCAGCATCGACGCATGCTCCGCCGAGGTCTGTTTCATGAATTTGAGATTGTCCCTGGCGTAGCCCGGCATCCCACTGGCGAGCGTCCCGCGCCGTCCCCCACCCGTAGGCCCGCCCCCGGTACCCGCCGCATGTGGATTCGCTGACTCCGAATAGTTGGCGTCGGCCATGGGCAGTGTAAGCAAACCACGTGCATCCACCGGATAGACGGCCACCCGCGCCGCCGACAATAAGTGGCTCGTCTCCCGAACTTCCTCCGAATAATTACGTGTCGCGTCGAGAGGATTATCCAGAGACATGTCAGCGTCGAGCGAAAGCGGAAACGATCCGGAGAACCAGATCAGATTCTTGCGCGTTGGAATTCCACTGCAATAGCGGGCCAATTGTTGCATGGCCTGCAACGTCAGGCGAACCCGTTGATCTGTTTGCATTGCGGTGTTGTCCGCTTCAAATTGCTGCATGGCGCTCAGGGCTTGCTGCGAGGCACCGAACGCCGAGAGGTCTGCAACTGTCGAATCCAGCGCCTGATCCGTCGTTGTGTCGATCACCGGCGAAGGCCTTGAATTGCCAGAGGGGCCCCGCATCGCTGCGGACAAAACATTACGATCAGCGGACACACCCTGCACCATCCGCAATTGAGAGGCAAGCGTGAATATCGCAATCGGCCTGCCGGCGGGAAGAGTCTTGAGGTAGTCGAGCATCTGCTGGCGCGCCTGCATCTGGTCCCCCAGCGGTGTATTGAGCGCATCCAGCAGCAGTACGTTCACCGCGCTCGACTCCGGGTAATCCGGGCGGTCGGTATAAGTGTCCGCGGGCAACGGCGTAGCAGGTGGAGCATCCTGCGCCACGGCGGCCTTGTGCTCTTCAAACGAAGTGATGGCCTGTGTCTTTCCGTTTTCCGTCACCCGGAATTGAGATTCTTTCAGTCCCTGCACCGGTTTGCCCTTGCTGGTTACGACTACATCCACCAGCACCAGGCTGGCTCCCGACTGGAGAGTCGTGGAGGGCGTTTGCTGAGCAATCGCGGGGACTAGCAGAAGGCTGATCAGAAAAATGGGGAAAACCGGACGAGTGCTGCTCATCAGAGTCCTCGAGAGGCGATTCCACTGACTCTATCTTGCCACGCCGGGATAATTGCTGATTTCAATCAGGTTGAAATCAGGATCGCGCACGTATATCGAACGCATCTCGCCAACCGCTCCAGTTCGTTCCACGGGCCCCAGTTCAATGGCGCAGTTGCTGGCCTTCAGATGGGAGATTACATCGTCGAGGGGAGTCCTGGTGATGAAGCACAGGTCCCCTGATCCGGGAGTAGGATGTGCTGCCTTGGGCTCGAACTCTTTTCCCGCCTGGTGAAGATTGATCTTCTGTTCCCCAAATCTCAGCGCCTTTCGATCCCCGAACGTGACCACCTCCATTTTGAGAGTGGAAGTGTAAAAGGCAATGGTCACGTCCAGGTTTTCTACGGTGAGAACGAGGTGGTCGAGATGGTCAATCGTGAATCCCATCCCCCTACTTTAATAGGCAGGGCCCGGCGGTGGCGGTCCATGACGATAGACCTCTTGATAGCCGTCGCGGAAAGCATGCCGGTAGTCCTCGATGAGCGGCGGAGGCACAGGCGGATTGCGGAACCGTGGGTGGCGGCCGGCATCAGGAGGGGCTCCATTTGCGATATCACGCCGAGCTGCTTCGATACCATCGTGGTGACCCTGTTCGGCAGCCTGTGAATAGGCAGGCGGTGGCGGCGGGTAATAACGGGCCGGCTGTGGATGAGAACATCCCGCAAGTGCGAGGGGAAGCAGCAATGTTGCCACAGCAAACACTTTCTTCATGACGTCTCCTCGTGTCGAGCTTTCTGAGGAGGGAACCCACGTCGAGGAACAACTGTTGCGCAAGCGGTCGAAAAAACGAGATCGAAGTACTCGTGAAAGTACTCTTTACCAGCAACGAGCGAGATATGGGGCACCCCACGCTTTGTGGACGGGAGAAAGAGAGGACAAGACTGCAGCAGATCACCTTAGGTAAAGCTACCGGTTCGCGCCCGCCAAAGAGCGCCGTCGATAGGATCAACCCCTTTATCAGGTGCCTGCACCCCGGGAAACTCGCCCCGTACCGCCGCGATCAAGGCATCCCGAACCGGGGGAACGTTTTCCAATATGCTGCCCGCGAACGCCAGCGGTGGCGTCCATCCCTTTTCCGTTGAGGCACGCTGCAGCCGCCGGATCACCAGCCGGACCAGGTACGCAAGATCCTCTCCTTGCTTCCGCAGAACCGCCAGCGCAGTTTCATCCCCGAGTTCCGCGCAGCTTAAAACCACCTCGGTCAGGGTAGAAAAGTCGGGCGCGGGAAGGCTATTCGCGTATTCCACCAGGTGATCCAGAGAAGACAATTGCCAGAACTCCAGCACCGCGGGTAATAGTCGCGTTTCCCGCTCCTCATCCCTCGCCAGAAAGATAGCCCGCAGGCTCTCGAGGCCAATGATGTGCCCAGACCCCTGGTCCGCCAGTGCCGGGCCCCATCCTCCAGCGGAGATAAGCTTTCCGCCACTTGTGCGGCCGACCACATTCGAACCGGTGCCCGCAAGCGCCAGGACTCCCGCGCGCCCAGGAAAAGCCGCGTCGAGAGCGATCTCAACGTCGCCCAGAATCAGCAGGCCGCCGCCCACCCGCGCCGTGATCGACTCGCGCAACCAATCCTTCACCAGGGGAACGGTTTCCCCCGCGGTTCCCACGCAGGTGCGGGTCACAGATGCCATAGAAACGCCTGTCCGTGCCGTGAGTTCGGCCAGCGCCGACTCCAGGTTCCGGCAGGCTGTGCTTGCGTCCACGCGCATGCGCTTGATCGTGCCCGTTCGCACTCTGGCCAGCTCGCGCGTTTCATCAGCGAGGGCATAGTCGGTCTTCGTTCCCCCGGCATCCAGAGCTAAAAAGAAACTCATTCGGTCATGTACTCCGGACCCGGCAAGCTACGCAGCAGCAAAGTGGGCCTCAATCTCCTCAAGAGTCTTGCCCTTCGTTTCCGGAAGAAAGAAGGCCGCAGTCAACAGGTAAATCAGGGTGAAACCACAGAATAGGAAAAACATCATCGAATATCCATACTTACCCACGACCGGCAGGAAGATGGCGGCCAGCGTAGTGGAGACCATCTGGTTGATCACCAGCGCCACGCTCATGCCGTTTGACCGGATGCGGGTTGGCATCAGCTCAGACAGGGCCAGCCACACGCATACCCCCGGCCCCAGTGCGTAAAACGCGACAAAACCGTAGAGGCCCAATGCCACCAACCACCCATGCACCGCGTCGGGCAGGGGACTGATATAAGCATGCTCGATTTTGAGTGGAGCCGTGCGCGCCTCATCAAGGTTGGCGAAAGGGTCGCGGAAGAATGCCTCCACCTTGCTCGACGGAAGGCTGCTTTGGCGATCGATGGGGATAGATGACTCGCCTTCTGCCGAACGCATCGCCCGGGTTGCCGCCTCGAACCCTCCATAGGAGTAGATCACGCTCAGCGCCAAGCGGTCGGACGTGAATGTGTTTGGCGGCAGAAGGCCCTTGGCGTCGGCTTGGTCAAAGTGCAGCAGCAGCTTCTGATCCGGTCCTACCCGCGATTGGATTGCACCGCGGACGTCGTACCGGTTCTTTTCTATGCTGCGAAACAAAATTCCGACGAAGAGCAGGCACACGATAATGCCGGACGTCCCCAGCGTGAGCAGAAATTTGCGCCCTTTGCGGTCGACCAGGGTCATGCCGATCAGGGTCATCAGGAAGTTCAAAAACGTGAACAGCACGTAGCCCCAATGCGCGTGCAGATCCGACAAGCCGCTTTGCAGCAGGATGTCTGTGTTGTAACCAATTATGGAGTTGATGCCCGTCGCCGTATTACAGAAAAGAATCACGCATGCCAGCAGAAACGGCAGAACATATTTTCGTTGCAGCAGCGAATCCTTGACCGACCCTTTCGGCGTGGCCAGGGAGATCTGCTTCATCTCCTCCAGTTCGACCGTGGCCTGCTCCTTGGTCCGCGATCGCTGCAGTGCGTTCAGGGCCTGTTCCGTGCGTCCCCGCCGGTAGAGCCAGCGCGGAGACTCGGCTACAAACAGACTACCCAGCAGGAAAAGAATCCCCGGAGGCATCGACATCCAGAAGATGCGCCGCCATGCCTGATCCTTGACCTGAAGCAAAGCCTCCGGCGAGCTGGAACTGATCAATCCAGACACCCGATAGCTGTAATAGATACCAATCAGGGCCGCCAGAAAAATGCCCAACGTCAGCAGCCATTGGAAAGCTCCCGTGCCTTTCCCCCGGTCCTGGGCAGAAAGGCACTCCGCCAGGTAAAGGGGAACGACCATGCCCACAAATCCTCCGCTAATGCCCTGCAGCAGCCGGCCCAGAAACAAGGGGCCGAACCCATGAGAAAGGGCAATCACCGGGATGCTTAGGACAAAGATCGCTCCGCTGATCATCATCAGGGGCTTTCGTCCCAACCAATCGGCCAGCAGGCCGGCAAACAGCGTGGAGATGACGCTACCCAGCAACACGGCCGCGACGATAATCGAAAGCTGGCTGGCATTGAGCCCGGAGGTTGCCTCCAGGTAAGGCAGTGCGCCGCCGATGATGCCGACATCCACCCCGTAGAGGAGTCCGCCCAGCCCCGCAACCAGCAGAAGAAGACGGTTATAGCTGCGGATGGGACCCAGATCGGCGGAGCTAGGCATGATTGTGACCAGGCAAAAGGATTCGACTCCAAACTATCAGGATAACCTGCGGGCGCCTCGTCCCGGCCACAGCAGGTCCCTCCCTTCCGCTTGGCCCTCTCAAAAACAT
Source organism: Acidobacteriaceae bacterium (assembly GCA_049522955.1). Lineage (GTDB taxonomy): Bacteria > Acidobacteriota > Terriglobia > Terriglobales > Acidobacteriaceae > PALSA-350. The sequence continues at coordinate 46,650 of JBEKNJ010000024.1, read as the reverse complement.
TTCCAAGAGAGGTCCGCTGAACCGCAGATCCCTCGGCTCCGCTCGGGATGACAAAGGGGAGGGCGGCGTTTCCATTGAGATTCGGCTGCTGCGCCGACTTGCCCGTTCCTGACAGAAGTGTCATCCCGACCGAAGCGTAGCGAAGTGAGGGACCTGCTGTTCGTTCATCCACAGCGTCGAATCTGAATGGAAGCGCTACCCTCCCCTTTGTCATCCCGACCGAAGCGTAGCGCAGTGCAGTGGAGGGATCTGCAGTTCCGCGGACCTCTCTAGGAAATGTTTTTCGACAGGGGTGGCCGAGTGGGACCCTACCGGAATCGCCGTTTGCTTTCCATAAGCGCCTGTTTAGCCGCCATATCGCTGGCAATCCCGAAGACCATAAGTTCCAGCGGCTCGCTCCCAGAGCTGGCAAATGATTGCTTCTCATTCAGCCGTACCGGGACGGCATCTCCGCTATGGATCTGGGCCGTCTCTGACCCAATCGTCACGCTCCCATCGCCCGCCATCACGAAATAAATCTCACTCATATTCGGCTTCGAAACCGGACCAACCGTAGCCCCAGGGGGCAACAGCAAATGATCCACATAAGACCACGTCGTCAGGAAAACCGTAGGATCGAGCGCCCGCCGATACTGCACTGTACCTGTACCGCCGTCCATATGTTCGACCGGTTTCAGCAGCGATCGATCCAGATGCATCGTCATGAACGTGGGAATCGGGTCAAGGGGAACCCCCACCCGAGGATCGTCAAGATTGAAGGCGTCGTATACCCCCTTCATCGTACCCACGTTGAAATTGATCCACTGCACCGGCTTGTCGGTAGCGTTATAGATAGCGTGGGAGTGGCCCAGGCGCGTCGGTGCGCCCGCCGGCCCCTTCAGCGTAGAAGTCCGCCCATCGATTGTGAACTGGGCTTCACCGTCCAGGATGATGAACATCTCTTCGCACTGATTATGGAAATGCGTCCCGATGCCGCTCTTGGGCTCGATCACCCCCCGGTGCATGAAAAACAAATTGGTTTCGAGCGACTCCGGATCGAACAATGGCCGGTAGTCGAGTGCCCCTGGGCCATTGTGAACCGCCTTCATGTTGCGATACTTCGACGTGTCGGCGCGGGCTATCCGTTGCTCCAGCGGCACCACAGGAACAAGCGGACCCTGCTGCGCCAGCGCTCCAACCGATCCAATCATCAACAAGAAAATCGCGCTTTTCATCATCGTCCTTCTCCCATCGCGACCACTGGTGGCCGCAGTCCCAGTCGCGCCAGGACGATATAAACCACGAAGCCGGTGGCAAAGGCATACAGCGCCGCCGGGTTGTCAGCTCTAACCAGTGCCGCCGGAAGCCCAGGAATATGTTCCGGCATCCCGACCATGAACCCGATAATCCAGGCGATGTACCCCGCCCAATTGATGCCCAGCCGCGGCCCCGACCATCGCTTGCCCGCGAGCAGATAATCCGCCACCATGGCACCGCATATCGGGCCAAAAGAGGCAGCAATGATGCTGAAAAACCCCACCAGGTTGTCGGCCAGGCCGCTGATGGCCAGGATGGCACTCAACGTAACCCCGGCCAGCGTAGATACCGTCCGTGAAACCTTAGGAATCATGGTGCTGAAACTGTTTGCCGCGATGAACGCCGAAAAGCAGGTTGGCACCAGGCAAGCAGCCGCAAAAAGAAAAAACATGACCGGAGCCAAACCGCCAACGCTGGCAATCGCGGCGGTGTAATCGTAGTTGACCGGGCCGCCATTCCGCCCCAGGTACCCGGCTACGGAAAGAACCTCGATCCCACCGGCGATCACTGCTCCGGCAGCAATCCCAGTCAGCCCGCCGAGAACGATATCCTTCCGGTCGCGATTATTCATGCCGAAATCGGTCCCCGCCGCGCCCGCGGTGGCAAAAAATCCGATGGTGATGATCAGCGCATTCACAAAGCCGGTCCAGGGCTCGCTGTGCGGCGGCTGATAATGCGGGATCCCACTCCGGTTAGCCCACAGCACGATCAGCATCATCAGGAAGGGAATCCAATTCAGTACCTTGGCCACCTGCGAGACGTAATTGATTCCTTTGATCGCTACCCACCCCAGGCTGTAAAGCCACACCAGCGCGATCACGCTATACAGCGTTCTCGATGTCTGGCCGAGGCCCTTCATGATGAAGCTCGAGGCAATGGCCCCGTCTACTGCCACCCACCCAACCTGCAACAGTCCCATCAGGATTCCCGGGATCAGATACCCACCCGTGGTCCCAAACGTGGAAGTGCCCACCACATAAAGATTGCGGCCTGTCTGCATGCCCAGCATGGCGGGCACGTAGTAGTAGAGCCCAAAGCAAAGCAGCCCGGCCACCACCAGCCCCCACAAAACCACCGTAGGACTGGCAAAGCCGAGCGTCGGTTCAGCCAGCTTCAGGTAGTAGCCAACAAACAGGAAAATGCCGAAGTAGCTGGGGAAGGTGCTTTTGTACCAGGGCACCCTGCTGGAGAGCGGTACCGGAACCGAGCGGCTTACATATTCGGGAACGTTGCGTTCCATGGAGCTCCTTAGACCGAGGTGTAGTCGTTCACGGAATAATCTGCAAAATGGTTTTCCATCTGCGGCCACACCACCTGGTGAAGATCCATCGCCACCCACTTTCTTTGCAAGGCATGGGTTTCGAAGGCGATGCTGAGCCGCCATTGCTCGTCTTCCTTGTTGGGACGCAGCAACTCTACCCCGCGAAAACCTTCCTGACGCGAAATGGCCGGCCGAAAAGTCTCGGTGTAGGTCTTTTCCAGGGCCGCCTGTGCGCCCGGTTTCAACTTCATATCAACGAACAGGACGAACATGGTCACCTCACCATTTCAGTTTGAATACATCGATGGCTGTACCACCCAGAACTTTATCGTAGACGTCAGGTTTTAGCTCCAGTGCTTTGTACTTGGCGTATTCCACTGGAACATTGCTGGGCAAATCTGCCCCCAGCATCACCCGGTCCGCGCCTATGGTGTCGATCATCCACCGGATATCCTCTCCGATACACCAGGACGTTTCGAGATACAGGTTGCCGCAGACAGACGCCGCCACCTGGGCTTCAGCCGTGAATACCGCGAACCCTGCATGGGCAAGAATAATCTTCAGGTCGGGATATTTGCGTGCCGCGGGAATACACAGCGCGGGCAAAGCGAAGGGGACTCCGGGTCCGGTGTGCACCATTGTCGGCACGCCCAGTCTATGTGAGGTCGCGAACACAAAGTCGCCATCTTCTGACAACGGATTTACCCCATGGCCGATGGTATGCAGCTTGATGCCGACGAACTTCAGGTCCTTAATGCATCGCTCCATTTCGCGTTCATACGCATCGTGGTCCCGATGTGGGGTCACGCTGGCTATGCCGAAGAATCGGCCTGGATGACGTGCGCACAGATCGGCAATGCGGTCGTGCGTTTTCGAAGCGATGGTTGCCCCTGGGTACGGCTGCACGATGGTCGCGTCTACGCCACACTCGTCCATACGGCGCAGGATATCTTCCTCGGTAGCGAGCAGCCCGAAAACGCAACATTCGCCCAGGTGAGCATGGGTATCGATCTTCTTGGTCATGAATCCTCTCTCGGTTAAAGTTCAGTGGGCGTGCGGCATCTCGCCCAACTCTGTATCCAGCACGTTCTTTTGCGCAGAGATCCCGACAACCATGAGCTCCAGGTCGGACGATCCGTTGTTGACGAAGGAATGTGCTTCGTTAAAGCGAATCGGCACCCCATCGCCTTTGTGGATGTCTGCGGTTTCGTGATTTACCTGGACTTGGCCGTCGCCGTTGAGCACGTAGAAAATCTCTTCTACGCCCTTATGGTAGTGCTGTCCAACGGAGGCTCCTGGTGGAATCAGCACATGGTCCACGTAGGCCCAATTGGTCAGGAACACATCCGCATCGAGCGCCCGCCGGTACTGTACTGTCCCCTGGCCGCCAAGATAATTCGGCATGGGGCGGAGCAGCTTCTTATCCAGGTTCATGGTCATGAACGTCGGAATGGCATCCTTAGGGGCTCCGACGCGCGCATCGTTCAGGTTGAAGGCATCGTAGTGCCCCTTGATCTGGGCCACGTTGATGTTCATAAACTCGACTGGCTTATCCGAGGGGTTGTAGATGGCGTGGGAGTGGCCCATCCGGCACGGCGCACCCACCGTTCCTTGCAGCACAGAGGTTCGCCCGTCGATGGTGAACTCCGCCTGGCCATCGAAGACAATAAACATCTCTTCGGTCGTGTTGTGAAAGTGATGTCCCACGCCGCCGCCGGGCATAATCTCGCAGCGGTGCATAAAGTTGAGGTTGACGTCCATCGCGGATGGCGGAACCAACAGTTCGCAAGCCATATCGCCGGCGCTGTTATGGGAGCGGCTGCGGGTGTACTTGCTGGGGTCGGTATGGCCAATCCTGGCCGCCAGGGGAGTCTGGGCCCAAAGGGAAGAGACCGGAAAAAGCGCAAAAGCACAAAGCATCCTCAACAGATACACGCGACGCATCATAATCGTTTCCTCGCTAAGCCGCCCAAGAATATATTTCAGGTCGAAACACCGTCAAGGCAAACCAGAATTAAATGGGAGAAAACGAAACTGAAGTTCCAAGTTATTGAGGATCGTTCCGTTAATCGATGCTTTAGCAAAGGGGGCAGTTTGTAGATTGCCGAAGCAAACAGCAGGGACCTGCTGTGGTTTTTCTCGGCTTAAGTGCAGAGATCGCCCTTTAAGCCTTCCGCAAGTCCAGCGCAATCTGATCCGCGGTAGCCATCACCGCAGCAATAATTGCCTCTTCATGTGCGGAATCCCGCAGCCGCGTCTTAGGCATAGACGAGCTAATCGCAGCGGAAACCTGTCCATTCGGGCCAAAAATCGGCGCGCAGAAGCAGATGCCGTCATACGCGCACTCCTCCCGATCGATGGCGTATTTCTGCAGCCGCACGCCCTCATACTCCTGGCTCAATTCCTTGCGATCGGTGATCGTGTGCTTGGTGAATCGATACATCCCAAAGCTTCGCAACAACCTTTCCCGTTGTTCCGGCGGTTGAAACGCGGTGATCGCCTTACCCAGCGAACTGGCGTTGGGAGGCAAAATATGCCCGACAACATTGCTCATCCGGATCACGTGAGGGCTTTCCACCACCGCGATCACCTCTACCCGGTTCTCAAACAAAGCGGCCAGGGTAGACGTCTCGGCGAGTTCGCGGCTCAACGCCTCCAGATAGGGCACGCCCACCCGGTGTAATTTGCCCAACCACTGCGTCGGTGTGACCGCATGGATTCCCGGGGCAAGCATGTATTGGCCCCGGCCATCGACCACCACGCACCCCAGCGTTTCAAGCGTGCGCAGTATCCGGAATGCGGATGTCTTTGAAAGCTGGATCCGCTGCGCGATCTCATTCATCGATAAGGGCTTTAGCTCGGCCTGGAGGAACTCTAGGACCTCCAGCGCCTTACCCACAGCGCGGGAAAAGTATTGATCTCCGCCACGAGCCTCTTTTGCGGTCTCGGGCTTAACCAGGTTGGGTGTCCCAGCCTTTACCGGCCGAGCAGTCTTGGTTTTCAGCATAGAAGCTCGTTCGACTTCATGATAACGGACGCTGCAACCCCGCAGTTCGCAGATGATAGCGGAACAAACACCGAATTGTCGATAAAACTTCCATATTCCGAAACTCTGTTCAAAAAAGTTTGCGCATCGTTCGTTCACAGTGATATAGGTTTCTGCGCAAGATTTTAGGAGGCTGGAGCTGTGGTCAAAAAACAGACAACGCAAAATGTGATGTGGCTGGCGAAAGCGCTTTGCTTTGTGGCGATGATTTTCTTGCTGTGCTCACGCTGTCCCGCCCAGATCGCAACCGCCGAGTTGGCCGGCAACGTCCTCGACGCTTCCGGCGCGGCGGTCCCCAATGCAACCGTAACCGCCACCAATGTCGAGACCACCATTGCCCACAAAGCCATCAGCGGGAAGAACGGGGACTACGTGCTCACCGATCTTCCTCCGGGCGACTACACCTTGTCCGTCGAAGCCCCGGGCTTTCGCAAACTGGAACAGACAGGGATTGAGCTTCAGGTCAACCAGCAGGCCCGCGTGGATCTCCCGCTGCAGGTAGGCCAGACCGCGGAAACGGTCAGCGTGACCGGACATCCCCCGCTGCTCGAATCAGAGTCCTCTTCGGTAGGTACGGTGATCAACCAGCAGCTGACAAACGAATTACCGCTCAACGGCCGCAACTTCGTCCAGCTCGCGACCCTCAGCCCAGGGGTAACGGGCGTGGGAGAGTCCGCCAGCGGAACCATTATGAGCGGCACCCGGCCGGACGATCGCCGCGCCAGCTCAGAGATCTTCTCCAATGGTAACCGCGAAGGCGACAATAACTTTCTTTACGACGGCGTGGACAACAACGAGCGCCTCACACTCTCCGTGACTCTTCGGCCGGCGATCGATGCGATCCGTGAGTTCAAGATTCAAACCAATTTATACAGCGCCGACGTCGGCCGAAACTCGGGCGCGGTGATTGACGTGATCAGCAAGTCGGGGACAAACAACCTGCACGGCAGCCTCTTCGAGTTCCTGCGCAACTCGGATGTGGATGCCCGCACCTATTTCAATACCGCGGGAACCAGTTTCCCTTCGTTTCGCTTGAATCAATTTGGCGGTTCGCTGGGGGGACCTGTGGTGATACCCAAGGTCTATCACGGCAAAGATAAGACATTCTTTTTTGTCGACTACGAAGGCTTCCGCAACACGGTGCAGATATTCGAGCGCGGCAATATCCCCACCCTGCGCATGCGGACGGGTGACTTTGGTGAACTGCTTCCCAGTACGCTGATTTACGACCCTTTGACCACGGTGCCGAATCCTGCGTCTCCGGGCAATTTCCTTCGCACGCCCTTTCCCAACAACGTAATTCCACAGTCTCGCTTTGATCCCATTGCGTACAAGATGATCAACGCTTACCCCACGCCGACCAGCACGGCCCGGCTCAACAATTACTCAATGGCCCGGATCCAGATCCAGGACTACGACCAGGGTGATGCCAGGATCGACGAACAAATCACGGCCAAGGATTCCATCTTTGCCCGCTGGTCGATCCAGAACACAACCACCATCTCGCCCAGCACCTACGCGCAGACCACCATCCCGGGAATCTCAACCCCGGTAAGTCTTAGCGATGAAGCGTCATTTGCCGGAACCTCATTCCAGCCGACACAGCATGTGTCGACGAGTTACGTTCGCGTCTTCACCCCGTCGCTGGTAAACGATTTCCGTGTTGGCTTCAACCGCTATCGCCTGGATTACGTCCCCATCAACTTCGCACCAGGGGCGGGCCTGGGTAATGAGCTCGGGGTTCCCAATTCGAACGTCACCCCGCGCGAGCAAAACCTGCCTATCTTCTCCCCGGCTACCTATCTCGGTGTGGGCCAAACTCGCTCTTTGCCCCTCTACCGGCGGGAAAATACTTTTCAGGAGCTCGATAACCTGACCTGGACGAGAGGCGCGCACACCATCAAGGTCGGTGCGGATTTCCGGCGGCGCCAGCTGACGATTTATCAGACCAATGAAGGCAATGGCCGGTTCAACTTTTCAGCCGCGTTTACTGATTCGCGAAATCCGGCTGGAAAGGGTGGCGACGCGGCGGCCAGCTTCCTGCTTGGCTACCCCACGCTGGATGCGCACGATTACAACTACCAATTTCCCGGGATACGCCTCAACGAAGCCGGTATCTACTTTGCCGACGACTGGCGTGCCACGAAGAATCTGACCATCAATTATGGTTTACGTTGGGATTACTTCAGCCCGCCCGATGAAGTGTTCAATCGCTGGTCCAATTTCGATATTGCGACCGGCCAATACAATATCGCAGGCGTCAACGGAGTCAGCCAGACGGCTGGTGTGCTTAGATATTGGCCTAACTTCGGTCCCCGCCTGGGCCTCGCTTATCAGCTTCTACCTCACACGGTATTTCGTGGTGGCGTCGGCCTCTTCTATAACGCATCCGGCAGCGAATCAGGGAACATGCGCCTGGCCCGCAATCTTCCCTTCGGTTTAACCCTCCAGACCCAACCCGGAGACGTCAACGTCGGTCCAACCGTAAGCCAGGGCTTTCCTGCTTTGCAGCCGATCGTCATTCCCCCCACGCCCAACGGTGTAGGCTATTCGGTGGCCCCAAACTTCCGCCCTTCCTACGCTGAGCAGTTCAACGGAGGAATTGAGCAGGAGATCGTTCCCTTGCAGATGGTCTTGAAGTTCGTCGGAGTCGGAAACCTCGGCCGGCACTTGCAAGACACCTGGAACGCCAACCAACCGATTCCCGGTTCGACCGCTACCCAGTCGCGCCGCCCACTGTATGGCATATCTCCCTTGCAGAGCGACGTGGACTACTATCTTTCCGACGGCTTCGCGGAATACTTCGCCTTCCAGTTCACCGCCGACAAACGTTTGAGCCAGGGCATCACCGCGCTGCTTGGCTATACCTACTCTCACGCCATCGACGATGTTCCGCTGGAATTCGGCGGCGGCGACGCTGGCCCCAATCCTCAGGATCCCCGTTTCCCGCATGAGGTCAGCAACTCAATCATCGACCAGCGCCAGCGTCTAACCCTGAGCTCGCTATGGGCGTTTCCGTTCGGAAAAAATCAGAAGTTTCTCAATGACAATTTTGTGACGGACCTCCTTTTGGGCGGTTGGCAGCTCAATACAGCCTTGTTCACCCAAAGCGGCCTTTGGTTCTCACCAGTCCTGCAGACCTCGACCACCAACACGGGCACATCCAGCCGTCCTAACATCATTGCTCCTCCGACCTACCCGAAGACTCTCCTCCATTGGTTCAGTGCTTCGGGGTACGCCACTCCGGCGCCCTACACTTACGGCAATGCAGGGCGTAACACGCTGCTCGGACCCGGCCGCACAAACCTTGACACCTCGCTCTTCAAGACCTTCCCCATTCACGAACAGCTGGTTTTGCAGTTCCGTATAGAAGCATTTAACGTATTCAACCATCCGCAGTTCGGATATCCGAATGCGACCGTCGGCAACTCGCAGGTAGGCCAGATCACTTCGATTGTCGGTAACGCACGCAACTTGCAAGGTTCGTTGCGGCTCCAGTTCTAGCAGGTGGAGCCCCCGCATTTATGCGGGGGAGGGGGCGCTTAAGCGCCCCTGGAACGAGTCTCGACCTGACCATGCGCTTTAGCGCTGGCAACAAACATTTGAGGATAAGAAGCACATGACCCTTCGCACACACCAACGGAAATCGGCCGTGGCCTTGCTCGCTCTCACTGCCTGCCTCCTGGCACTCCAGCCCGCAGCCTCCGCGGCCAAACGCGATCTACGCGTTTACTTCATCGACGTGGAGGGTGGCCAATCCACACTCTTTGTCACCCCAACCGGGCAGTCTCTGCTCATTGACACCGGTTGGCCTGACAACCAGGGCCGCGATGCGGACCGCATTCTGGCTGCGGCCAAAAGCGCGGGTATAAGCAAGATTGACTATGTGCTCCTGACCCACTACCACGATGACCACAGCGGTGGGATACCCCAGTTAGTGGAGAAGATCCCGGTAGGCACCTTTCTCGATCACGGGCCCAACATCGATACCAAGCCTGGAAACAAGACGATAGGCGTCTACGATGCTTACCAGAAGGTGTTGGCCACCGGCAAATACAAGCACGTGGTCGAGCATCCCGGGGATGTGCTGCCCATAACCGGCATGAAGGTCACCGTCATCAGCAGCGACGGCAACGTGATCGATCATTCTCTGCCCGGAGGTGGAGAGACCAATCAATACTGCAGCACCCCCGAAACCAAGCCCACGGACCGCAGCGAAAATTCCCATTCGCTCGGTGTGCTGATCAATTTCGGCAAACTCAAGATCCTCGATCTCGGCGATCTCACCTGGGATAAGGAAATGCTGTTCATGTGCCCGGTGAACCGACTGGGCCACATCGACATCCTGGTGGTGTCGCATCACGGCCTGAACGCCAGCTCCAGCCATGCGTTGGTCTATGCCATTCAACCCCGGGTGGCCATCATGAATAATGGCGCGACCAAGGGAGGAGCGCCTGAGGTGATCGATGAGGTGTTAAAGTCTCCCGGACTTGAGACACTGTGGCAGGTTCATTTTGCAGAGAAAGCAGGCGCGGAGCACAACACAGCGGCGGAATACATAGCCAATCCACAGGGCTCTGATCCAGGAAATTATTTCGTCCTGACTGCGAGTCCCAAGGGCAGCTTCGCCATATTCAACTCGGGCACAAAGCAGACAAAGGATTATGCCGCGAGGTAGGTCTCTTGCTGGATCGGCGCCATGCCGGGCACCGTATCGGACCTGACCCTTGTTACATTGGGTCAGGAGAGGACTCCCAGGAGCATAAGCCTTGATTGCAGTGGATTGGGGTACCAGCAATTTCCGTGCGTTTAGGGTCAGTGCGGAGGGAACTGTTTTCGCGAGATGCTCTTCGCCGCAGGGCATTCTTCGCGTGACCGAAGGGGATTTCGAAGAAGCCTTGCGTGCCGAAGTGGGTGTATGGCTGGCAGCCGGTGAGAAGCATATCCTGCTCTGCGGCATGATCGGCAGCCGTCAGGGCTGGGTCGAAGCTGAATATCTGCCTTGCCCCGTGGGCATCGAGGAACTTGCGGATGCCGTGGTTCCGGTGCCCTTCTCCGGCGCTAAAGTTCGCCTGGTTCCCGGGGTCATCGGGCCCGACGCCGCGGGCGTGCCGGAACTGATGCGTGGCGAAGAGACAGCGGCCGTGGGCATGTTGGATGCTTGCGCGGACGGAGGTTTGGTTTGTTTCCCGGGGACCCATTCCAAGTGGATCCAGCTGAGCGACCGGAAGATTGTGAGTTTTACCACCTGCATGACCGGCGAGCTTTATGGTGCTCTGCGCAAGTGCACCATCCTCGAACGCACCATGACCAGCAATGCCGCCGTGGACAAGACCGCGTTTCATGATGGAGTCAAGCGTTCCGTGGATCCCGGCGGATTGCTTCACCATCTTTTCGGTGTCCGCACACTGGCGTTGATGGGCCAGATGAAGGAAGGCGTGTCCGCTTCGTACCTTTCCGGTTTGTTGATCGGGCACGAGGTGCGCGCGACCATGCCGCAGGGAAGTCATGTTCACCTTGTGGGCGCCGCGCATCTTTGTAGTCTCTATGCCCAGGTCATCGAGGCTTGCGGCGGCAGGGCCACCGCGGAAGACGAGGACGCCGCGGCACTCGGCCTGGCGGCGATCGGCAGGAGGCTGCATTGGACGTAAGAGCATGGCTCGAACGTTGCCCCCTGGTCGCCATCTTGCGCGGCGTTCAGCCCGCGGAGGCGGAATCGATCTGTTCCGCACTGGAGCAGGCGGGCGTCTGCATCGTCGAGGTGCCTCTCAATTCGCCCCACCCGTTCGAGAGCATCGCAAAACTGTCGCGCTCCTTTGGCGACCGGATGCTGATTGGGGCCGGCACCCTGACCTTGTCCTCTCAAGTCGAGGAAGTGGCATCTGCCGGCGGCCGCCTGGTAGTCACTCCGCATGCCAACACTGCAATTGTGCGTGCCGCAAAGCACGCTGGCCTGTTTGCGATCCCCGGCTTCTTCAACCCAACCGAGGCCTTCGCCTTGCTGGAGGCCGGAGCGGACGCGATCAAGCTCTTTCCCGCCGAAGTTCTCGGTCCGCCCATGATCAAGGCCCTGCGTGCGGTACTCCCCAAGTCGGTCATCATTATCCCAGTGGGCGGTGTGGACGTACATCACGTTGCACCTTGGATGTCCGCGGGAGCGCGAGGCCTCGGAGTAGGCTCGTCCGTCTACAAACCGGGAGACGATGCACAGGCAGTCGAGAAGAAGGCGCGAGCGCTGGTGACGGCGGTGCGTGCCTACCGGAAGGAGTAGACACGTTGGAGTTGAGCAAACAACCGCCGATCTCACTACGCTACGCTCCGGTCGCGGCGACTCTGTCTTTCTCCCTTCCACAAAGCGTGGGGCGCCCCACGCTTTGTGGAAGGAGAAAGACAGCATGGCCAAATTTCGAAGTCTGAAGGAGACCTCACGTTATGAAGAGAAGAGAGTTTCTGAAATCCCTGGCGGCCACTGCAATTGCGAGCGGTGTACGTACCGTACCTGCCTACGCCGTCCCTCTCCCCAAGATGAAGATCACCCGGGTGCGTGCCTACCTGCCGCCGCATCCCAACCCGCTCTTCAACCAGAGTGATGTGGTGGTCACCATCGAGACCGACGCGGGAATCACGGGCATCGGCGAGGGCGGCGTGAAGGATACGTTGTCCCAATCCGCCGGGCGCCTGATCGGCCGCGACCCGCAATACATCGAGCGCCTCTGGCAAGACATGAATCGCGCCTTCTTTTATCCCGCAGGCCGCGAAAGGACCGATGCCATTGGCGCCCTGGATCTGGCTCTCTGGGATATCAAAGGCAAAGTGCAGGGCCAGCCCGTCCATCAGTTACTCAGTGGCATGGTTCGTAACTATTGCGAGTGCTATAACACGGCCGGTGTCATTCCCGGGGTAACCCACGAAACTAGCCTCAAGGATCGAGCCCGTCTCACCATAGAAGCCGGCTATCGCGCCTTCCGCTTCGGCGTCTCTGAGGCGCCCGCGAATGGCACCTACAACACCAGGGAGCGGGTAAACCGCATTCGCGAAGAATGCACCCAGGTGCGGGAAGGCGTAGGCAAGGATGGCGACTTTTGCATCGATTTCCACCAACGCTTCGATCTTTCCGACGCCATTCGCGGTTGCAACTCGATTGAGGATCTGGCGCCGTTCTTTGTCGAAGATCCCGTTCGAACGGAAGCCTTTCAACAGGATCTTCCCATCCTGCGCAGCAAAGTAAACGTTCCGATAGCCGCGGGTGAGGAATGGGGAAACCGCTGGGACTTCAACAAACTGGTCGAAAACCACGACATCGATTATGTTCGCGCCACGCTGCCAAATGTAGGCGGCATTACAGAAATGATGAAGATCGCCGCCATGTGTGAAACCCACTTTATCGGCATCGTTCCCCATTTCACCGGACCCATCGCCACCGCCGCTCTGGTCAACTGCCTGGGCACTTTCTCCGGGCCCGTCCTGATGGAGTATAACTACCAGGGCCGCACCTTACCCCACTTGCCCAAGTGTCTGGACTTCAAAGAAGGCAAACTCTATCCCAACGATCGCCCCGGCCTGGGTGTAGAACTGGACTACAAGCAACTTACCCAGATCGCTGAGATAACCGAACCCGTCACTGCCCGCGCACAAACCTACTTCCGGCCGGACGGTTCCATCACGAACTGGTAGGAGCGTTATGAAGATTGCGAAGCTCGTTCTGTTTTTACCGTGGATGTTGTTACCCCTTGCCGCGCCCTCGCAAACCGCGCCTCCTCGTGCACCGCTGGCGCAAAGAATCGGACACACTGATCTAAGCAAAGTCGAACCTGCGCACTCGCACGGCAGCGTCGGCTTGAGAAAATGCCAAACCCTCGTGCCTGCCAGCGCCATGGATGTGAACCTCAATTTCGTCTTCCGTTGCCAAATGCAACCAGGCGGGGGCGTCGCGGAGCACTTCCACAACACCGTAGAAGAAATGTTCACCATCCTTGACGGGGAAGCGGAATTCACCATCGACAGTCACACTTCGCGGGTGAAAGGTCCAGCCGGAGCCCCCCAGCGCAGAGGGCATTCGCACGCCGTCTACAACCCCACCAATGGGCTGGTCGATTACCTGAACATTAACGTATCCATGACCAAGGGTCATTACGACGCGTTCAATCTCGGGGACTCGCGCGACAAGGTAGCCACAAAAGACGAAATCCCCCAGTTCATGCTGATGCGGCTGGACAAGACCTTGCTTCAACCGGTCCCGAATTATCACGGTGGGAAAGGTACAGTGCAATATCGGCGCGCTCTCGATCCGGATGTGTTTGAAACGAATTGGGCCTACGTGGATCACCTTCTGATCCCGCCCGGAGCTTCGGAAGGCTTGCATTACCACACCGGCGTTGAAGAGATCTATTACGTGATGGATGGATCAGGCGAGGTGGAGGTGAACGGGGAAACGGAGCCCATCCACAAAGGGGACGGCGTGCCCATCCTCTTCCGCGACGCGCACTCATTTACCAACAACGGCTCGTCCGATCTTGAGCTTATGATTATTGGCATCTCTGCTGTGAAGGACGCGCTCGATACGGAGCTGGGCGCGCCCCATCGGCCAGGACAATAATCAGCCGAGTAACAGGGAGTCGACGATGAAGCGTAGAACCTGTTTGAAAGCGATGCTGGCCGCCGCGGGGGGAGCGATGATTCCTGCAATCGCGATTGCCGATCCGCAGCCAGGCGCCGAGCGACCCATCCAACTGCACGCTGACCTGGCGGTCGATCCAGCCAAAGAGCAGCAGATGCTGAGCCTGTTCACGGAGAAATTCCGTCCCGCAGCCGCCCAACAGCCCGGGTTTATCGATGTGCGCATGCTGAAATTAAAGTCCGCACTCCGCGGCGTTGCGCCGCCCGGAGCCAACTATCAGTTTGTGCTTACGTTTTCCAGCGAAGCGCTGCGGCAGAAATGGATCGCGACCGACATCCACAAGCAACTCTGGCCGAAAATCGAAGATACCCTGACGGATAAGAACTATAGCCGCCTCTTGTACGAGGTGTATTAGATGGGCCGCGAAATCTCATGGCGATGACGGGCTCATTCCGATCCGATCCTGCGACGATACAGAAGCCTGTCGGCAGCAACACCCGCTGGCTCGTAGTAGCGCTCCTCACCCTGGGCGTCATCATTGCCTACACCGACCGCATCAATCTGTCCGTTGCGCTCCCCGCCATTCGCCAGAGTTTCCCGCTGACAGCCGAGGCGTCCGGGATTCTGCTGTCGGCGTTTTTCTGGGCGTACACCGTGCTGCAAACGCCCGCGGGATGGGTAGTCGATCGCTTCGGGCTCAAGTGGCCCTATGCCGTTGGATTGGTCCTGTGGAGCGTAGTTTCTGCAGCGACCGCGCTGGTCAGTTCGCTTCACGGCCTAATTGCCGTTCGTCTTGTGTTGGGCATGGGTGAGGCCATCGTTATCCCTGCCAGCATGCGTTATATCCGCGAGAATTTTGCCGAGCGCGAGCGCGGTCTACCTATGGGCATTCTCATGTCGGGGACCAAGTACGGTCCGGCCATCGGAGCGCCGATTGCTACCTATCTTGTTCTCGCCTACGGATGGAGGTGGATGTTTGTCCTCAACGGAGCGCTCTGCATTCTCTGGTTGCTGCCCTGGTTAGGCTTAGTAAGGGATGATCGCAGGAGCACGTTGGCACCGGAAGGTCCGGGTGCCCGTGAGTCAGTTTCCTGGGGGGCCATCTTCTCTACTCCCGTTATCTGGGGTACCTGCATCGCCACCTTTTGCTACATGTACTTTGTCTACTTCTGCATGACCTGGATGCCAACCTACTTCAAGGAGCGGTTCGGTCTATCTTTGGCAGCGTCAAGCTGGTTCACCTTCATGTCATTTGCAGGAACGGGTACGATCGCGATCCTGGCGGGCTGGGCCGCCGATCGGCTCATCGCCAGTGGGCGTGACGCGGTCACCGTGCGAAAAACATTTACCATCGCTGGTTTCGTGCTTGCATTTAGCGCCGCCTTCGGAGCCTTCTCGCATTCCACTGCGATTGCACTCTTCCTGGCCGTCTTTTCCCTCAGCGGACTCGGTCTGGCCACGGCAAATTATTGGGCCTTGACTCAAACGTTGACGCCGCGCTCCGCCTCCGCCCGTGTGGCCGGCATCCAAAACACCGCCGCCAACATAGCCGGCATCGCTGCCCCATGGATCACCGGCCTGCTGGTGCAGAAGACAGGAAACTTCAACGCTCCGCTCATTGCCATTGGTTTCTGGCTGCTGGTGGGCATCGGTTGCTATCTCTTTCTGGTAAGAGAACGATATGCACTACGCTAGCGCCGCAGCGATCCTTTGTCTTAGTCTCTCTGCCGCTGCACAAACCGGCGCAAAAAATGGGGAATGGCCGACCTATGGCGGCGACCTCGGCAACACACGCTATTCCGCTCTCGATCAGATCAACGCCGCTAACTTCAATCAGTTGCAAATTGCCTGGCGCTTGAAAACTGAGAACTTCGGACCAGGGCCTGAATATAAATTCGAAGCGACTCCGCTGATGGTCAAGGGTGTTCTCTACACTACGGCAGGATCACGGCGTGCGGTAGTAGCGCTGGATGCGGCCACGGGCGAGCTATTGTGGATGCACGCGGAACACGAAGGGGAGCGCGGCCAGAAAGCTCCGCGGCAACTGTCTGGCCGCGGCGTTGCCTATTGGACGGACGGCAACGAAGAGCGCATTCTCTATGTCACGCCGGGCTACCGGCTGATTGCGCTGGACGCCAAAACCGGCATTCCCGTTGCCACATTCGGCAAGCAGGGCGTTGTCGATCTCCGCCTCAATGACGATCAGGAGATGGACTTGATCAATGCGGAAATTGGTCTGCACGCCACGCCGATCGTTGCCGGCGACACCGTGATCGTGGGTGCTGCACACCGTTCTGGTGCGGAGCCGAAGAGCAGGGTCAACGTGAAGGGCTATGTCCGTGGCTTCGATGTGCGGACCGGAAAGCGTCTCTGGATATTCCACACCGTACCGAAGCCAGGAGAATTCGGCTACGACACCTGGGAAAAAGGCTCCGCGGAATACACCGGAAACACCGGCGTTTGGACCCAGATCAGCGTCGATGAAGACCTGGGAATGGCCTATCTACCGGTTGAGTTGCCGACCCATGACTATTATGGCGGCGAGCGCCCGGGAAACACCTTGTTTAGTGAAAGCATTGTCGCCGTCGATCTGAAAACGGGTCAGCGCAAATGGCATTACCAACTGGTTCATCATGGTTTGTGGGACTTCGATATCCCGTGCGCGCCGGTTCTAGTGGATATTACGGTCAACGGAAAACCGGTGAAAGCTCTCGCGCAAGCAACCAAGCAATCCGTACTCTACGTCCTCAATCGCGTGAACGGGGAACCCGTGTGGCCCATCGTGGAGCGTGCTGTGCCGGCGGGCGATGTACCAGGCGAGTGGTATTCACCCACGCAACCGGTTCCAACCAAGCCACCCTTCTACGGCCGGAACGGTTTCACCACCGACGAGCTCATCGACTTTACTCCCGGCTTGAAAAAGGAAGCCTTGCAGGTAGCTGCGAAATACAAGCTCGGACCTATATTTACGCCGCCTGTAGTCAGCAAAGCAGATGGCTATCTCGCCACTCTGATCATAGGCCAATCTTTGGGCGGAACGAATTGGCCAGGTGGATCTTACGACCCGCAGACTCACATGTTTTACGTCTTTTCCCAGGGAGCCCTTGGGGCATTGGGACTCGTTCCACCGGACCCGGGCGTCTCGGACGTAAAATACGTTCAGGGTATCGTATCTACAGAAGGTGGTGGATTCCATCGCCTGACCATACACGGCTTGCCCCTCAACAAACCGCCTTATGGCCAGATCAGTGCGATCAATCTGGATACCGGCGACGTCGTATGGCAGGTTGCTCACGGTGAGACGCCGGACGAGATTCGTAACAGCCCCTTGCTCAAAGGTTTGAATATCCCTCGCACCGGTCGATCGGGAATTATCGGGGTGTTGACCACCAAGACGCTCGTCATCGCGGGAGAAGCCGGAACGTTTACCAACCCTGCGGGCGAGAAGGGAGCCTTGTTGCGTGCCTACGACAAAGCAACCGGAAAAGACGCGGGAGCCGTTTACATGCCCGCCGGCCAAACCGGATCGCCCATGACCTACATGCTCAACGGCAGGCAATACATAGTCGTCGCCATCGGAGGCGCAGGCCATCCCGCCGAGTTACTAGCCTTCACCCTGCCCAACTAGTTATCCGACCCGCCGGATCTGCCCAGGACCTCCCGGTTGGCTTCCCAAATTCTGAAGTTCTCACGCAGACTCTTTCGCCCCTGACCATTTTTGCCAGTGGTGGCACGACTGAAGTCGTGCCCTGATACAAAGCAACAGGCTTGTTGCGTAGCGCAGTGGAGAGCCCGCGGCAAGAAATGAATTGTCATCCCGACCGAAGCGCAGCGTAGTGGAGGGACCTGCTGTTACCTCAGCCACTAGTGGATGCCGAATGGAAGCACCCCACTCTGATTTGTCATCCCGACCGGAGCGTAGCGCAGTGGAGGGATCTGCAGTTCCCCTTCAAATGAGCAACAAACTCTGCTCAATCAAATGCTTAGTGTCCACCATCGGGTCGGCATCAGAATCAGACTCCATCGAATAATAACCTCGATACCCCGATGCCTTAGCGATACCAAAAAGCTCACTCAGCGAAGCAGTCTTATGTTTGCCCTGAACAAACTCCGCATCCTTGACATGTGCAATATTCCAAGCGTGAGCAAACATCTCTTTTACTCTCGCCGCATTGAAGCGTTCATCGCCCCCCATGAGCCCATTCCCGAAATCAGGAAGTGCTCGCAAGAAAGGAGTATCCGCCAGCTTGATCGCAGCAAGCGCTCGCGCGGCAGACGCATAAACCGGATCATCATTCTCAAGATTAACAACCACATTGCGTGTGGCCGCATACTCGAGCGTAGGCTTCAGCGCATTTACCGCCTTGGGAAGATCGGAGGTATCGGAGCACTTCGGAATCCAGACCCGAATGCTGGGGGATCCAAGCATCACTGCGATATCGATCCATTGCCGGTAGCTCGCATTCCCCGCGTTGCGCTTCGTTTCATCCTCGCTACAAAGCTCGACCTTCTGGTCAACCGGGATGTTCACCGTGTGCACCCCGGCAGCGTCGAACTGCGCGCGAAGTTTTCGTATTTCGCCAGGATCAGTCGAGGGGAAATGCCCGTCCAGCGGCTCAATACCCCGCACTCCAAACTCCGTCCGAACGAAACGTGCAAACGCGGCCAGATCCATACCACGCTTCTTGGGATCGAGATCGTGGTTCCTCGGCGCGATGATCCATTCGCGGAAAGGATAGCTCGCAACCGCGATCCGCGCCCGAGGGTCGACCGGAAACGTCGCCCGGGGAGTTTTGTCCGCGAAGGCAACACTCGCGGAACAAAGAAGTGCTCCTTTGATTACGCTACGGCGGGTGATTGGCTTCATCTTGTACCTTGATCGACGGCCAGAAAGCCAGACTCGGAGGACGTGACCTCGGAGACGAAGCGAAAATCGCCTGGAGTAATCCCGCGCCACAGCGCCAGCCGGTAGGCTGCCACTTGCAAGGGGACGATTTCGAACACAGGTGCGAGCAACGGCGTAATCTCCGGCCACGGCACCAGCGGCGGTGCGTGCTTGCGTTTGTCCCCGGCATCGGGCGCGGGTCCGATCCAACCGACCTTGGCTCCAACCGAGAAAAGATCGTTGGCCAGCGATCGATCAAGGTCACGCGTCGCCTCAGGTGCACCGAAAACGACTGCGCGGAAATCACCGGAAAGAATCTCCGCCGGTCCGTGCCGGAACTGCCCTGAGGACATGCCGACGGCCGCGGTCTTGGCGGTTTCATGTAGCAGAAGCTGGCCCTCATAGACGGATCCAAGGGCCGGCCCCCGCCCCAACAAATAAAGCGGGCTTCCCACCAGCAGATCCTGCCACCCATCACTCGCGCGCAGGCATTCATCGATATGCGCCGCGAGTGCGGGCAGGGCAGCCTCACAAGCATCGCTCAACTTTGCGCTTTCCCCCGCCAGCACCTCTTCCGCCAGCAGCAGCAGGGTAAGCACGGTGCCGGTGTAGGTTTGCACAGCGATCAACTTGTCAGCCATCGACCCGATGGGCAGAGTGATATCGGCTATCTTCTCAAGCTCAGAGCCAGGTACATTTGTCACCGCAATCACGCTCATGCCGGCCTGGCGCATTTTTTCCGCGAGTAGAACCGGCTCGACCGATCCGCCGGAGCGTGAGATCACCACGCCTACATCCGGGGCGCGCAGGGAAGCACTGCCATAGTGCAGCAGTTCGGCACTCTCAATCGCCTGCACCGGATATCCCTCTTGCACTAGCCGGCTGACTGCCGCCAGGGTGGCAAACAAGGATCCGCCCATGCCGGTGAAGATCACCCGCCCCTGCGTCTTGCGGATGAGCTCCGCGCAGCTGCGCAGAGTCGCATGCTGGTTTCCTGAATGAAGTGCCAGCAGCGCACGATGCGATGCCGACTGCGCTGTGATATTTTCCAGCATGGGTATCATGCTTTGCTCCTGTTCAGCCACTCATCGACCGGGCGTTCTGCAGTCGGCTTGAAGGGCAAACTCACTTTATGCCCCAGCCCGGCCGAAGCGTAACCGGCATAAATCGTCTCGAGCACTACCTTGCCATCTTCTCCTGTGACCAGCGGCGCCTCCAACCCCCGGATAGCACTGGCGAAATGGTGCATCTCCTGCGGGAAGCCATAATTCCACAACTCCTCAAAGACCGGCCAACTCCATCCTTGGGTCGTGGGCGCCTTTTCGACAGCGTAGCCGAATCCGTACTCACTATAGGTCGGCAGCGCGTTGCCCATCTGTAGATTCGCGATCGTCAGACCGCCCTCGCCGTAGATCTCGATGCGATCGTCCATGCCCCCGCGGCGAGCCCAGCTGTTCTCGATAACACTGATGGCTTTTCCCTCAAACTCGATGATCGAGATGGCCTCGTCATCGAGTTTTGTCTTGTCACCGTGAACGTAGGTACCCAGGTGAGTGTAGATGCTGAGTATCTTGGGACGCCCCAGGAACCAGTAAGAGAATCCGATTCCATGGGATCCCAGATCAAGCAGGGCTCCGCCACCCGCGCGCTTCACATCCCAAAACCATTCCGCATGCGGTCCGAAGTGCTTCTCGCTTTGCTTAATCAGGTGCACCTTGCCGAACGCGCCGGAGTCGGCCATCTGTTTCGCCTTGACGTATTTCGGGGTGAACAACAGCGACTCGGCGTACAGCAGCAGCACTCCGTTGGCGCGGCAGGCCGCGATCATTTTGTCGGCCTCGTCGAGCGTGACACAAAGCGGTTTCTCGCAAATTACATGCTTGCCCGCCTGCGCCATGGCAAGAGTCATTTCACAGTGCAGGGCGTTGGGAGCGGTGATGGTGACCGCCTCAACCTCCGGGTCTTGGGCCAGTTGTTTGTAATCGCTGTAGACGCGGGGAATCTTATAACGATCGGCCAGAGCTTGTGCGTGCGCCGCAGTCGGGGAAGCAACCGCCACCACCGACGTATCGTCTGGGACCATGCTCATTGCCGCAGCATGACAATCCGCCTGGAACTGCGAGCCGATGATGCCTACCCGCACCGGACCATTTTTCATGACAACCTCTCTTCATGGAGCTTAAAAGGTGAAAGCAAAACCAACGGTGGCACGCTGCTGGATAAATTTCGCCGGCGGCTTGCTGTTGGTCACGTCTGTCGTGTAGCTGTCGTCCAGGCCTATTGGTTCATAACCAAGGTAGCTATCGCGGATGATGGTCGGGTTCTGAGTAAAAGTCTCCCCGAAGTCTGCCCTCATCGTCAGGCGCGGAAGTACACGATACTTGATCCCGCCGCCGTACTGGACGCCAAGCTGAAAAATTCCGCCACCGTTCAGAGGAGCTACGCTGCCGAAATCAAAGGCTGCTTTGATCAACCCGATATTGGATAGCCCCAGGCGAAAGTAGCCACTCGGCTTTTTCAAGGGCGCATTGGACAGAGAGAGCAATTGAAAAACCGGTCCGGCAGAGATATAAGGACGCCACCTGGACTTCTTGGGGCGCAGGTTCAACACCGTATTGTAAGCCGCGCGTCGCGTCACCAGACCGACGATGCGGGCATCGATCGGCTCATCTGAGTCATCAGCACTTGAAAAGCTGATCTCGACCAGATCAAACTTGGTTTGCTGCCGCATATAAGAGAATTCATTGGATATCCAGTTGTTGGTGTTGAGCGTGAGCGATACCCCGGCTGCCCAACCATCGAATACAGCATCTCCAAGCAGAATTAAATATTCGGGCTCGTTCTGGCTCGATACCAGCGAGACGGCGGTGGTTTCGAGAAAATTGTTACGGTACTTCGAATATCCAAGATTGAGAGCTATCTCGAAACGAGGAGGATCCCACTTGTGCGAGAGGATGCGTGCCCGGGCTGCCGCGTCCAGTTCGTTCTCTCCTTCTATAGGCGCCGAGCTCCATAGTCTTGATCGGCGCGAGAGATGTGGTCCGGCACCGGCCACCCGGTACTCGGTTCCAGAGGCATCGCTCTTGCGCCAGTTACCCTCGTCCTCCGGCAGCTCGCCTTGTGACGCAAGATAGCCATGGATCTTCATCCCCCCCGAGATCCCCTGGTACACAACATTCCCGCGATAAAGCTGATCCTTGATGGTGAGCGTAGTGTTTCGCTCGCTGCGTTCAAAGAGTCCCGCGCGTTGCGCAGCAGTATTCGGAGTGCTGTGGGGGTCAGCGCAGTCATTCAGATAAAGCACCGCCGCTCGGCCATCGGTGCGCAAACGGTCGCCGGTCGAATTGTAGGCGTCCTGCGGTATCCAGGACCGGGGAACAAGATCGATCGAATCTACGCATCCGGTGAACTCCAGGTCGTTAGTCACCTTGGACCGTTCATTGTCGAGATACTGGTCGATGACGTGGATGAAGGTCTTCTGTTTGGCGGAGAAGGCAATGCCGATGTCTTGCGTCGAAGAGGCGGTCAGCACCGTTTTGCCGTCCCAGGTCTCACTGGTCCCGAAGACGCGGATATGGTGCCGGGAAGAAAACGTGTTCGTCGTCTTGGAAAGCGTGAACAGTGGTTTCTGCTCGTCCAGCAGCAGAGTCGACATCGGTGCCTGGGTATATTTCTGGTTGCCCGAAAGCGTTTTGACCGTTTGAAAGGTAGAGGCCGCATTCAACTCATCCGAAGGAACCCATCCAGCAGCATCGAAGGCGCGGCGCAATGAGCTGGCCTTGCCAATAAAGATCAGGTTGGTTATGTCAGAAACCTTGTTCGTTCCTTCGGTCTTGGTGCGATAAGGGAGAGCCTTGACCATGGCGTCGAGGTCACTCTGCCGTTCGCTGCTCAGGTCCATGCGCGGCACGCGCGGTGGGTAGGTTTGCGCGGTGATCACAGGCGTGTGGAATTCGATCGTCAGCTCTGTGCCCGCGTTGTAGAGAATCTCCGGCTCCGCGAACCCCAGCACCGCAGGACCTGACGCCCCCAGGAACAGATAGGCAATCGGATCGATCTGGGCCAGAGAAGAGATCTTGTTCTCGGCTGAATTGCCCAGCGTTCCGGTCGATCGGATGCCCTGAATCTTACCGTTCGCAGTCACGCTTTCCTGTGCGTTCTCCACCTTGAAGACGCGGGCATCGATTTTCAAGGTGCGGTCATCCGCCAGCTTGGCGGTGTCGAAGTGGACCGTCAGCGCGGCAGACTCATGCTTGACGCCCCAGCCGACACCGTGAGCCGCGATGATTTTGCCGATGAACTCGCTTCCCTGGGGAATGAGGACGGAATCGTGGGACAACGCCGGCGTGATGGAAACAGCTTTCACCTTCATGCCGACTTTCGCCGTTCTGGAGGACAGCGGCTGCAGCAGGCGAACCGTAATCCTGCCGGTTGCAGGAATGCCGGTGACGGCATGCAACTCCGCCTCCGGCCACACGGTTGTGGCGCCTTTAGGCGAGGTGACCTCAAAATTGGAGCCCGCCTTGATCCACCGGCCGCGCTCCACAGCACCGGCGGAACTTATGCTGAGCGAGTCACCATCGCGCAAAAACTCCAGGTAAGCCGTATTGGCCGGGTTGCTCGCCGGTGCGTAAATACCATCCTGATAATCGAGCGCCACCAGCGCAGCCAAACTCAGGCTCTTAGCACCGCCGGACGTCTCGAAGGAGAGGGAATCGGCGGAGAATTGGGGCCGCGAGGCATCGTCTAAGCGCGCATGGATGGCATGAGTGTCCCCGATAAAGATCAGGGGTTTTTGGGTAGTCGGGTCGACCCCGCTGATGGCAAAAGCCCATTGGTCGCTCACCGGCTTCCGTTCAACGATCGTTGCCTCTGACAATGGCACATGCCCGAGCAGCCGCCCTTTGCCCGCATCCAGTTCGTAGTAGCGCAGGCGATTGGGCAGTCCCTTCTTCTCTGGAGAGAGCAGCAGCAGCGCACCCTGGCCGTCCAGAATAACCCAGGCCTGGAGGGCGTGGGTCGCTATACGCCCCGTTTTCTCCGTCACGACTATCTTTCCTTTTACCTTCGCCGGTCCCTTGACCGTGGCCATAGCTTGCCCTTCGTGGGCGCCGGGCTTCTTTTCAACTGTCAGTTTGACAATGGAGGATTGCTGCGCATGAAGGCAGATAGGGGTGGGCATCATGACAGCAGCAGTCAGCATCAAAGTCGCGCAGCGGAGCATATTGTCAGCCTGGCAGAGGGTATGGGCAGCTTTCAGAGAATACACTGCTCGGTTCCAGCGGGCGGAGAGAGTTTGACCCGACACCGGCTGTCCTCGCCGTCCCTTACGCGGTTCCCTGCCGTTGCCCGCTGAGTGAGGAATCAGGCAAAATTGCAGAGTACGCCGCCAGTTCGGTCTCCGGTCGTTTTCCTACCGTAGACGAGCCGCCTCGGGAGACCTTTTGGAAGCCGCCGCGTATCGACGTTTGCTTGTCCGCCTTCTCGCTCTGCCCATCCTTACCGTGGCTCTGCTTGCCTTGACTTTGGTTTACGGGTTCCGCCAGGTTCAACGCAATGCTCGCCGGGTTGATCGCTCCGATCAGGTTATCGCGCACGCCAACAACCTGATCAAACTGATGGTGGACGAAGAGACCGGCCTCCGGGGATTTCTCCTTACCCACGACCCCACATTTCTTAAGCCCTACCATGAAGCCGCGCAAAACCTGGATCCTGAATTTAAAACCCTCTTTGACCTCAGGCAACGCGATCCTGAACAGACTGCCCGGCTGCAACGTCTGCAAACGGCCTCCCGCGCCTGGCAGCAAGAGGCCCGCCAAACCATCGCACAGGGCGTTCCCGCGTCTGACTTAACCCCACAGATGTTCGAGCGAAAACGGCAGATGGATGCCCAGCGCGCTCTGGCCGACGAATTCATTGCCGCTGAGACACGCATCCGCGCCAGCCGGTCCTTCACCGCGCTGCGCATCGATAACATCACCCTTTATGGGCTTCTGGCTCTAGCCCTCATTCTCGCGTTGCTACTTGCCTGGGAGATTCGTCGGCTCTTTCAAAAACTTGCGGCAACCTACACCCGGCAAATCGATGAAGTAAGACGCCGGGGAGACGAGACTTATGCCCGCGAGCAATGGTTGAATACCACTTTGCGGAGTATCGGGGATGCGGTGATCGCATGCGATCCCAGCGGCAAAGTCGTGTTCATGAACGGAGTTGCCGAGCAGCTCACAGGATGGAAGGAAGCGGAGGCGTCCGGCCTTTTACTGTCGCAAATCTTTAGCATTTATAACCAACGGACACGAGCGAAGGTCGAGAACCCAGTCGACGTGGTGCGGCGTTCAGGCAAGATTGTCGGCTTGGCGAATCACACCATTCTTGTCAGCAAAGACAGAACAGAATTTCATATCGACGACAGCGCCGCGCCAATCCTCGACAAGGACGCGCGCATGATCGGCATCGTCCTCGTCTTCCGCGACATCAGCGAACGATATGCCTCTGAGATTGCGCTCATGCGAGCGGAAAAACTGGCTTCGGCGGGTCGCCTGGCTGCCTCCATTGCCCATGAGGTCAACAATCCGCTCGAAGGCCTGGTCAACCTCATCTATCTTGCGCGAGGCGAGGAGGATATCTCAAAGATTCGCCGGCACCTCGCGGAGGCCGACCGCGAGCTGCAAAGAATCGCCCATATCACCCGCCAATCTCTTGGCTTCTACCGGGAGAATTCTTCCGCCAGTCTGTTCCGCCCCGATGTTGTGGTCCGTGAAGCCTTCGACTTCTACTCCTTCCGCGCGGCCCACGCACAAGTCACCTTGCACGTGAATATAGAAACGGAACAGAGCGCCTGGGGAAATCCCGGAGAACTCCGCCAGGTAATCTCCAACCTGCTTGCCAACAGCCTGGATGCCTGTGCTAATGGCGATGCGATCTGCGTCCGGGTGCGCGCTGCTCGCAGTCCACGCGATCCCGCCTTCCAGGGAGTACGTATCGTCGTGGCGGACACCGGCTGTGGCATCAGTCCGGAAAACCGCAAGCGCATCTTCGAGCCCTTTTTCACCACGAAAAAGGATACCGGTACGGGGTTGGGGCTATGGGTTTCCCGCGAACTGATCGAGAAACATGGCGGCCGTCTTGACGTGCGTTCCAGCACGGCCGGGCGGCGTACGGGAACTATCTTCTCCCTGTTCCTACCCGGGTCAGCTATCGGCGACCCGGCTTGAACCGCCTGGTGTAACCAGAATTTAACGTGAAGACCTCTCCAGCGAAGATTAGTATGGCGCAAGATTTGGTCCAGAGGAGAGCGCATGACGACTACGCCGGACACCGCCTTTCATTGTGAAGTGAGAAAAGAGCCGGAGGAAGCCATTGGTCCGGTCACAACCGTCATTTGTCATGGCAGGGTGGTGAGCGAGACCTCGGGCCAACTGAAGGAAGTGGTGAAGCCCCTCATCCCTCCGGGTGGCCGCATCGTGCTCGACCTTACCGACGTCTCTTATATGGATAGCTCCGGTCTGGGCACTCTGGTAGGACTTAAGGTGTCGGCACTCCGGGAAGGATACTGCAAGCTGGAACTGGTCAATCTTTCCGCCCGGGTAAAAGAACTACTCCGCCTCAGCAATCTGACCCAATTGTTCGCCTCATAAAGGCAGCCCTCCCCATCGAGCAACCCTGGGGGTGACCCGTCCGTCGGGCGTCACCCCGCCTTCCTCGCACCACCCCCAATCCCCAGACAGACTTGTCCTGCCAGGCGGATGTAGAGGGACCTGCTGTTCCCCGCATCCGCAAACCAATCTCCACTGAGAAAACCACCGTCCCCTTTGTCATCCCGACCGGAGGGTAGCGCAGTGGAGGGATCTGCAGTTCCGCAGACCTCTCCTGGAAATGTTCTTCGACTAACCGGTGCTGGTAACTCGCCGCAATAACTCCTAAGCCAATAATGCAATCCTCTCTAAGTGCCCACATACGGGTTACTAACCCTCGCAATTTCATCGCCAACCACTGTGCAGATATGCCTCAACTCCCCCGAAAGTACTGTTCCCGTAATGCCCCGGCTTGCGTATTTTCAGACTGTCACTACGGCGAGCATCGCGCTTTCCGAGCCCAAATCTTTTCCAGTCAAGTCCGGTGGAGTGCGGAGCGCAGTATGTGGACAGCCAATCCATCAACTAAACGGCAGAGCAGCGCCGCTGCCTTATGCCTCACGATCGTTAGTGTTACTACCGCCGGTTGCGGTTTCAGCCTCAACGAAGCCGCAATAGAAAAGATGTCAGCCATCCAGGCGACCGGAAACAATCTGCGTGTGACTCAGACCATGCAGTTCAAAACCGAGGCGCCGGTTATCTGGTCGGTGAACGGAATTCCCGGGGGCAACGCAGATATCGGCACCATCTCCAGCACTGGCCTTTATACTGCGCCGGGGATAGTCCCTCTGCCCAATAACCAGGTAACCATCGGAAGCTCCGCCGAAATCTATCCCGCGTCCAAGGGAAATTACGGTGTATCCGTTCTGAATCCAATTCCTATCGTTAGTACGATTACACCAGGAGCATTTTCCGAGGGCATGGCGCAGATCGTGGTCAACGGATCGGCCTTTGTCTACGGCGCGCAAATACTGTGGAACGGTGTAGCGGTTCCGACCACCTATATGTCGGGAACGCAGCTGATTGCTGTCATCACCGAAAATACTCCGGGCACTTACCCGGTTACGGTGGTCAATCCTGATCCTGGTTCGGCCTCTTCCAAGAGCCTCAACGCACTGGTTCAGCCAGGCAAGGTAGTTATCCAGTTACAGCCGTCAGAAACCAGCGTTCGCGTCAACAATACGATCACCATTACTCCCACCGTAACCGGCTCGCAGGATACAGCGCTGACCTGGACAGTGAACGGGATTGCCGGCGGCAACCCGCAGATCGGCACCATCAACGCCCAGGGCGTCTATACCGCGCCCGCTGTTGTGCCCAATCCAAATCTGGTCGTGGTGCAAGCGACCAGCGTCGATAATCCCAACTCCGTCACCATCGTGAACGTCCAGGTTCTGAATCCCGTACCCGTTCTGCTCAACGCTGCCCCTTCGACGGTCAACATCGGATCCAGCAGCGTGGTCCTTACCGGGTCGAACTTCATCAATGGCGCCACCGTGTTGGAGAACGGCGTGCCGATATCAACGCAGTTCAACTCCGGCACTCAACTGACCGCGACGGTCGACCCCACCGTTGCCGGTCCCTTTGATCTTCAGGTCCTCAACCCCGATCCCGGCGGCGCGGTTTCCGCCGACGTGGTGGAGCAGGTACCCGGCACACCGCCCACACCGCTGGTTCAGCCTGCGGATGCCTCTCGCTTCCTGATGCAGGCGACGTTTGGAGGTTCTGAGGCGGACATCAACCATCTCTCGACCATTGGCTACAACGCCTGGTTCGCCGAGCAGTTCGCCATTCCTAACACCCTGCATGAGCCTTATGCCGAGCGCGAGATCATGCTCAACAACCAGCCTGCTTGCGCGCCAACCGACGCCACCTGCAACCAGATGCTCTTCCTGCAGACCAACGGCGACGCCTACTTTGAACAGCCCTTCTGGAACACTGCCCTCACCGGCAAGGATGCGTTGCGGAAGCGTGTGCAGTATGCGCTCAGCTCACTCTTCGTGATCTCCAGCCAGGATGCGATCGTGGGCCAGATGCCGCGCGGCGTGGCCAATTACTACGACATGCTGGGCAACGATGCCTTTACCAACTACCGCCAGTTGCTGCAGGATGTCACGCTCAACCCCATGATGGGGATCTACCTATCTATCCTTGCCAATGACAAGGGAGACGCCAATCGCGATCCGGACGAGAACTATGCGCGTGAGGTGATGCAGCTGTTAACCATCGGTCTCAACCAACTCAACCCCGATGGGACGACACAACTGGACGGCAGCGGCAACCCTATCCCCACTTACGGTCTGAATGATGTGGTCGGTATGGCCAAGGTCTTTACCGGCTTTAGCTGGAACATGAACGGCAACACCAGCGACCAGGCGTGGTCTGGTTACGGTGCCTCCTACGCCGGGCCCGGCTTCGGTCAGGACCTGCTGCCGCTGGTTGCCTATCCCAGCCACCACTCCACCGATGAAAAAGATTTTCTCGGCGTGACTATACCAGCAGGTTCGTCCGACGCGAACGGGGATTTGAAGTTTGCTCTCGATACCCTGTTCAACCACCCCAACACTCCGATCTTTGTTTCCAAGCAGCTGATTCAGCATCTGGTCACCAGCAATCCGAGCCCTGCCTATCTGCAAAGAGTAGCGGCGGTCTTCAAGGACAACGGGCAGGGAGTGCGCGGTGATATGCAGGCTGTCATCACCGCCATCCTCATGGATGACGAGGCGCGCAATACGGCTTCGGCTACCTTCAGCAGTCCTAATTACGGCAGGGTGCAGGAGCCGCTTGTTCGCTTTGCCCACATGGCGCGCGCCTTTACTGCGGAATCGAAAAGCGGCGCCTTCGACCTCGGCAGCGTAGAAGATCCGGCTTACGGTTTCGCCGAGATGGCTTCGCGCGCGCCCAGTGTCTTCAACTGGTTTGCTCCCGGCTTCGTGCCCGCAGGTACCACCATTGAGGCGGCCGGTCTTACCGCGCCGGAGATGGAGATCACCGATGTGACCACCGTGATCGGCTACCTCAACAACATGCAAGCCGCTTTATCCGGAGGATACGGCAACAATGGCGACATTTATATGACGCTCGCTACGGAGACCGCTATGGCCAACAATCCGCAGCAGCTGGTCGATCGCGTGAATCTTCTGCTGTTGGGCGGCCAGATGTCGTCCACGCTGCAGAGCCAGATTCTGGGTGCGGTGAACGCGATCTCGGTACCGGCAAGTGGCGATCCCACTGCGGCCCTTCTGGCGCGAGCACAAACCGCTATTTTCCTAACCGTCGCTTCGCCCGAATATACGGCGCAGCACTGACGACTCGGTCATTGAGGAGTTTATCCACTATGCGGAAAATCGATCATTCCCGGCGCCAGTTCATGAAGACGGCCTCCTATGCTGCCATGGCCGGCGTTACCGCGAGCCCGCTCATGCACAGCATGCGCGCGCTGGCAGCGATGAGCTCACATGCCGCCGCCCCGGCCACCGACTACCGCGCCATCGTCTGCGTCTATCTGCAGGGCGGCAATGATGGTCACGGTACATTGATTGCGACCGATCCTGATTCCTTCGCTGCCTTTACCCAGGCCCGCAGCAGCGCCGAAGGGCTCGCTTATCCGATGAACCAGCTGTTGCCGATTTCACCCACAACCCCGCAGTCCGGGCGCACCTTCGCTCTCAATCCTTATCTCACCGGAATACAGAATTTGTTTAACGCCGGCCGCTGCGCGTTGGTTGCCAACACCGGAACCCTCATCGAGCCGATCACCAAAGCCCAGTGGAATGCAGGGAACGCTCCTCTGCCCAGGTCTCTCTTT
The DNA here is from genome assembly GCA_049522955.1 of Acidobacteriaceae bacterium. Lineage (GTDB taxonomy): Bacteria > Acidobacteriota > Terriglobia > Terriglobales > Acidobacteriaceae > PALSA-350. The sequence continues at coordinate 16,103 of JBEKNJ010000024.1, read as the reverse complement.
TCTCATTTCGACCAGACCAATGCCTGGGAGGCGATTGCCGCTGATGGCGCCAACCGCGGATGGGGAGGCCGTATGGCCGACCTGTTCGAGAGCATGAACAGCAACGCGTCGTTTACCTGCATCAGCACCAGTGGGACCACACTCTTTCTCTCCGGGCAGGAAGCGTTTCAGCTCCGTGTAACCTCCGCTGGGGCGCTGCAGGCCAACGGGCTCGCCAACCCGCTGTTTGGCTCCGCCCAAGGCACGGCCGCCCTGCAGTCGATCATTAGCGCCGATGACACGAACCTCTTTGCCAAGGAATATTCGGTGGTCGTTCGCCGCTCGCTTGCAGCTCAGGCCGCACTGGCTGGTGCTATGGCTCCGGCTGGCCCTACCGGCGTGCCCAACCCCACTCAATTCCTCGATCCCGCCACAAACAAGCTGACCGACAACGGGTTTGCCCAGTCCTTGCAAACTGTTGCCCGGGTGATTGCCGGCCGCACCGCATTGGGAGTTACCCGTCAGGTCTTCTTCGTGCAGTTGGGTGGCTTTGATACCCACGATACCCAGGCGAAGCGTCTTTCGACGTTGCTCAGCCAACTGGGTGCCGGCTTCGAATACTTTGATCAGCTGATGATCACCGCTGGACTGAGCAGCCAGGTAACGCTATTCACCGTTTCCGATTTCGGACGTACGCTAACCGCAAACAGTGATGGCACCGATCATGGCTGGGGTAGCCATCACATCGTCGCCGGCGGCGGCGTTGCAGGGCAGAACATCTATGGTGAGTACCCGGTCGTGGGTGCCGATCAGGCCAACGATGTGGGCGCCGGCCGGTTGATCCCAACGACGGCCGTCGAGCAGTACGGCGGAACCCTGGGCAAATGGATGGGATTATCCGACAGCCAGGTGCGCGAAGTCTTTCCAAACTTTGCCAACTTCGGCAGCAACCCGTATCTAGGACTGATGGGCTAGGTCTGCGGTCTCTTTATTTCAACTCGGCTTCCTATTTCGCCGGATAAACATTCTTCAGCATTCGCAGATCGGCCTCTTTCCGGATCTCTGCCGCGCTTGCCGCATCGCTCGGAGGAGCAACAATCTCAAAGTTGCCATGCTCGTCCTTCCCCCGCACCAGTTGGACGATTTGGCGCTCCACACCCTTTTGTACGACCTCCGGAGCGATGTACCGGACCGCGATACCGATGCGGGCATACCCCGCGTGATTAGCCTTGGAGCCGTGAGCAATACCGATGTGATGCAGTGACATTTCCCCAGGCTCAAGCTGCAACGCGACCGCCTTCGACTCATCCACTTCGAGCGCAATCTCCTGGCCGCGTGACAATGCGTTGTCCAGCGCGTACGTTTCCCGTTGCGGCAGCTGCGTCTTCTGGGTTCCCGGCATCACATGCATGCATCCGCTCTCCATCGTGCTGGGAGAGAGTGCGATCCACGCCGTCGCGACCTTCGGGGGGTTCAATCCCCAGTATGCCCCGTCCTGGTGCCAGGAGATAAACGCGGCATCCCCTGGAAATTTAACGAACCAATCCGATCCCCACACCAGAAGGTTGGGGCCGATCGCGCCTTCGACCGCATCCAAAACCCTCGGATGAGACACCATCTCGTAGACCCAGGGAAGCATAAGGTGTGTGAGCCCATAAACAGCGCGCCGCTCGCGCGGAATCAACTTGCTCAGGCGGTCCTTATTCTGATCCGTGTATTGGTCGAACTGCCGCCGGAATGCCGCCGTCTCGTTATCGTTGAACACCCGAAGGGGATAAAGATAACCATTCTGTTCGTAAAACTGCCGTTGTTCCGGGCTGAGCATCACGGTGTTTACTCCTTAGACCAGAAACGGCCGGATCAACCGTGCCAGCTCGTCCGGCTCGGCCAGAAACGCATCGTGGCCGTGAGAGGAAATCAGCTCTCGGTGCTGGCAGCGGACCCCCGCCTCCACCATGCTCGCGGCCAGTGCGGCTATATCGGCCGCCGGAAATAGCCAGTCTGACGAGATGCTCACCAGCATAACCTGCGCCTGAATGCGGCGGTATGCGGCTTCGGGAGATGAGTGTCCGCGCGTGGGATCGAAGGTGTCCATGGTCCGGGTCAGGGCCAGGTAGGCGTTGGCGTCGAAGCGCTCAACGAACTTTTCGCCTTGATAATCGAGGTATCCGGATACCTCGAATCTCTCCCCCGTGAGCCCCAGACCACGCTCATGGAGCGAAGCCCAGGGATCTTCCCCGCTGCGGTCTGGCTTGCGTCCAAATCGGTGCTCAAACAGCTCCGCCGATTTGTAAGTGCAGACCGCCAGTGCTCGGGCCAGCGCCAACCCTACCCGCGGTTGCTGGCCGGGCAAGTAGTGGCCATCCTGCCATGCCGGGTCAAGCTGGATTATCTTCCGCTGCAAGTGGTTCAGGCCGAGCCCCATCGCCCCCAGCGGCGCAGCTCCGATGGAAATAACCCGCTCCACCCGTTCCGGAAACCGGATCGCCAGTTCCAGCGCCTGCATGCCGCCGATGGAGGCGCCAATCACCACCTTGAGCCGATGGATATTGAGCTTTGTGAGCAGCCGCGCCTGCAAGGTGACGATGTCGCCGATGCTGACCAGGGGAAAGTTTGGGCCATACCGTCGACCGGTGACTGGATCAACGGAATCCGGTCCAGTAGAGCCGTAGCAGGAGCCGGGAATATTGATACCGATAACGCAATTACCCCCGGCCTGGAACAAGCCGCCGTCAGAAAACAGGCGCGGCCACCAATCCGCGACCCGGGCGGAACCGGAGAGCGCGTGTGCGACAAAGATGACGTTGTCGGCCGCCGCATTGGGCTCGCCGTAAATGGCATAGCGCAGGATGGGCGACTCAAGAACGCCGCCCGCTTCGAGGGAGAAAGCCTCACCGGGAGAAAAGTCTCCCTCGAAACTGGGTGCGACCAGAGCCGCGCTGGGGCTGGAGCTCATCGAGCGCTTAGTTCCTCCACCGGCTTGGCCGAATGACCATTGGCCACTTCGATGGCATCGTTGAGGTCGGCAAGAATGTCCCGAACGTCTTCAATGCCGACCGACAGGCGCACCAGCTCAGGAGTAACACCAGTATCTTTCTGTTCTTCGACCGTTAGCTGGGAATGAGTCGTAGAGGCGGGGTGGATAACCAGCGATTTGGCATCGCCAATGTTAGCCAGCAACGAGAACAGCTTGAGCGAATTGATCAGCTTTTTGCCCGCCTCGAAGCCGCCCTTGATGCCGAAGGTGACCAGCGAGCTCTGGCCGTCGGGCATATATTTTTTCGCTCGGGCGTAGTACTTGCTGGAGGACAGCCCGGGATAGTTCACCCACTCGATGCCAGGATGACTTGCCAGGTGCTTGGCCACAGCCAGCGCATTCTGCGAGTGCCGCTCCATGCGCAGGTGAAGCGTCTCCAACCCCTGCAGAAACAGGAAGGCATTGAAGGGCGCCATACATCCGCCAGTGTCGCGCAACCCTTGCACCCGGGCTTTGAGAATAAAGGCCAGGGGGCCGAACGCCTCCACATAAGACAAGCCGTGGTACGAAGGGTCAGGCTCGACGAAGTCACGGAAGCGTCCCGAAGCCTTCCAGTCGAACTTGCCACCGTCGACGATCACGCCGCCGATGGATGTCCCATGGCCCCCGATGAACTTGGTGGCTGACTCAACCACGATGTCCGCGCCCCATTCGATGGGACGGCAAAGGATCGGGGTGGGGGCGGTATTGTCGATCATCAGTGGCACACCCTTCTCGTGAGCTATGCCTGCAAGTCTCTCAATATCGACAATGTCGAGCTTGGGATTGCCCAGGGTCTCGGTGTAGACCGCCCTGGTCTTGCTGTTGATGGCCGCCCTGAGGCCGTCAAAGTCGTCCGCATCGACAAAGCGGACGTTGATGCCGAGGCGGGGCAGCGTGTAGTGAAAAAGGTTGTAGGTGCCTCCATATAAGGAGGTGGTGGAGACGATTTCGTCTCCTGCGCCGGCCAGGGTCGTGATGGCCAGGGTTTCAGCGGCCTGGCCGGAGGCGGTCGCCAGCGCGGCTGCTCCGCCTTCGAGCGCGGCCAGGCGCTTCTCGAACACATCGGTGGTCGGATTCATGATCCGGGTATAGATGTTGCCGAATTCCTGCAGGCCAAAGAGCCGGGCGGCGTGATCGGCGTCCTTAAACAGGTAAGAGGTGGTCTGGTAGATGGGGACGGCGCGGGATCCGGTCGTGGGGTCGGGCTCCTGCCCGGCGTGCACCGAAAGTGTTGCGAGATGCTGCTTTTTGCTCTCTGACATCTGCTTTCTCCTGTGAAGTCTCGCTGCAAGCGAAAAGGCCCGCAGTCTTGGCCGCGGGCCCTCCGGAAACCTGGTTTGATAGCTTCAGCCCGTTAGCCAGTCTCCCGAATCGCCCGCATCTGTGCGCATACAGCAACATGGCAGGCCGGCGGGACTGACGTGACGAAAAGTCATGTTTCCCAGATTAGGCCAGGGGACAAGTGCTGGCAAGTGCACCTGGCAGGTGCTCTCCGTGGAACCGCCACGGTCCCCCTTCGTCATTCCGGCCGGGATTACCGCCACGCGGCTCCCATCCGCTTTTAGCCAATCAACAAACAGGATGGCATCGCCGATACTCACGCGAAAGTGTGATCGGACGTCGCAAATTTTGGGGAGTACTATGGGTTCCGCGTCCATCTGACCCTGTCGTCAGGAAAGGAGGCAAATATGCATGACCTTCATCGTCGCAGGTCATCCGGCCTCTGTTTTTTGTTAGTTTTTTTCCTTGCGGTGTGCGCTCACACCGCCCTCGCCGAAACGCCCAACCCGTCTGCCACCGAAGTGGCCACCCTGTCTCCGAGCACCGCGCTCTCGCCAGAGATTCAAGGCGATCTGCTCATGGTTCATCGAAGCTACGCAGCCGCAATCGACGCTTACCAACGCGAAAACCAGCCTACTGCTGTGCTTTGGAACAAGATTGGTGTCGCTTACCATCACATGTTCGCGCTCGACCAGGCTCGCAAGTATTATCAGTTGGCGCTGGCCATGAATCCGAGCTACGCGGACGCGCTCAACAATCTGGCCGCTGTCTATCACGGTCAGCACGACTACAAGCAAGCCGAGCGAACCTACAAACAGGCGCTCAAGTATTCACCCAATGCAGCCATCACTTACTGCAATTTGGGTACGGCCTACTTCGCAGACGAGAAATACAAGCCGGGGATGGAAGCGTATCGCAAGGCGCTTGCCCTGAATCCCCACATCTTCGATCCTGGCCAGACCCAGATTGTTCAGGAGACCACTACACGGCGGCAGCTGGTTGCGGTCGACTACTACCTGGCCAAAACTTATGCCACCGCGGGAAAGACGGAGGAAGCGCTTGCCTACCTGCGCAAGGCGCTGGAAGCCGGCTTTAAAGACCGAAAGCAGTTGATGAAGGATAAGGAATTCGCCGCTCTGCGCACCACCCCGGAATTCCACCAGCTGATGCTGGAACAGACGGGAGTGGGAGGCGAATAAATTGAAGAACGCGGTAGTTCTTCGCAGCACGGGGTCATCGAATCCCTCCCCCGAAAGAATCGATGACATCGATGGCGAAAAATTACCGCGTCGCTTTTTAGGATACTGTTTAAGGATAGCCAGCCGGGCGCGTCGAGCTGCCTAACCGGAAGGCAGTAGCTAAACAGTAACCCCCCCTCCCCCCGGCGGCCGATGCTTTCCTATGCGCTCGAGGTGTGGATGACGCTATCGGCGCCCAATTCGCAACAGCTACAGACCGAGCAAACGAATCTGCTAAAAGCGGAGATGGCCGCCGTGCTGGCTGAGTACCGCACCGAATCTGGCCGGACGCTGCTTGCGCTTCTCGATGAGTCTCCGCTCCTGCTGATTTTTCTTCGTCACTTTGGATGCTCATTTTGCCGGCAGACTCTGGAGGACGTCTCCCGGATTCGCGGAGCGATCGAGGCGAAGGGAATTCGGCCCGTTTTTGTCCATCTGGGCACGCCCGAGCGGGCCAAGCCCTACTTTGATTACTTCACGCTATCGGATGTGGAGCGGGTAAGCAATCCGGATGCTTCTTTGCATGCCCGCTCCGTCTTTCAATTGCCGCGAAAAAGCGCGTTTTCCCACTTCCTGGTTCCGAAGGTATGGAAGGCGTGGCTGGGGGGTGGGATTCGCAAGCACGGCATCGGCATGATCAAAGAAGACGGAGAGCAGATGCCCGGCATTTTCTATCTCCGCGATCGCGCCATCGTCCGTGCCTTCCGCTACAAGACGATTGCGGATGAGCCGGATTATCTGAAGATCATTGCCTAGCTTCGTTGCGAAGCTTAGTTTGGGCAGCTCTGACTTTCAGCATAGCTTAGGGCTTCTTACAAAATCCCAAAGCTTCTGTGCGGTGGACCGCGATCAATTCCCGCTTCACTTCTGGAAAATAGGGGGCATCGAAAGAACCGAGCATCCTCCATGCGAACTCAGGCGCTTCTCTGATTCTTTGGTCAAACCATGTGGGCCCATCGGCATCCTGTCCGATGAGCTGACTGTGCAGCACAAAAAAATCAGTATGGGAACAAAGAAAAGCGTCACTCTCTTGAACGCTTCGTGAGTAGTAGCCGGCATCGCGATTGGACGATAGCAGGTGGTAGGAAGTCACATCTGGTTTAGGTCCCGCCAGGGTTGCAGGCCAGTCAAGCAGGAAATAGTAGTGGTCTTGCGGGCTAGGAGAGTAGCGCATGACCTTTGCAAAATCGCCCGCCCAATCGGTGACCACGGCAATGTTTGCCGGGACCGAATGGTCCAATCGCTGCACGTCCAGATATTGCCAACTGGAGGAAAGCGGTGGCATAGCCAACGACGACAGCATCGGCAGAATCGCTAGAAACATCGCCACACCCGCCCATGCCAGCCGCGAGGATGTCGGACGGTCCGCTCCGCGTGCATCCGCAAAATCTGCTAAAACAATGGCCAGGCCAATACCGGAAGGCAGCATATATCTTGCAATGAATACCGGTGTAATCAGGTACGAGGCCACGAACAGGATCACCGGTGCGGATAGCAGCAAGTACCCCACCAGCAGCAGAGCGCTTTTCTTATCGGGACTGGTTCGCTGTTCCGCCGCCAGAAGCCTGCGTAGCCCGAGCAGCAGGATGACGGCGAGCGCCACAAGCATGGGGAACTCGACCATGTGGTGAACCATTTTCCACCGCGCATCGCCGGCGTGACGCTCCAGCAGCAGGAACCACTGCTCGAAGGGCGCAAAAAGATAGGCAGGAAATAAATATTTAAGTTGTGGTTTGCCGATCCAGCCGTGGGGTTTGCCCACCGCCATGGAAGCTCGGATCGAAGGGAGCCACACGAGCATTGCCAGCCAGCCGGCAGCATGAAAGAGATAGGTGCGAGGCCGGAAGCGGCGCCTGGCTCCGTCCGACAGGATCAGTCCGAGCAGCATTAACCCGCCATAGATGATGCCCAGGACGTGGGAGCATACGAGAGCCGCTTGGGAAAGAAGGGACAAAATCAGCAGCCGGAGTTTCGGTACCGGTTCCGCATTGAGTCGTGTATAGATGTTGAGGGCGACGGCGACGGTCAGCAGGAAGAGCCCATAGAAGCGTGCTTCCGCATTTTCGTCGAGCAACAGCCCCGAGGTGCCCCAGAAGGTAAGGACGCCAAATGCCGTCGCCCATGTTCCATAAAACCGGCGCAGGGTTCTCCAGGTAACCACCAGCGCCGCACACATCGCCACGCAGGAGTACAAACGCAGGGTAAGCACGCCCGTACCAAACGCCTTGGCCCAAAGCCACGCAGTCGTATAGAAGAGGGGCATTCCGCCGTCCGCGCCATGTTGGACGGCGTAGTAGAGGTGCCACAGCGATGGATCGCTCAGCTCCCGCCAGGTAAACACTTCGTCCATCCAGGCCTGCTTATGGAGCGAGCAGAGGACGCAAGCGACAACCAGGGACAGCACAGCGCCGCAGAGCAAAAGGGCTTCGGCGGGCGAAACCTTTTGCGTAGGCGGTCGATCCATAGGCGGACAGCCACGCAGTACTGTGTCGGTCTCCGGCATTGACTCTTTGACGAAACCCACGTCTGGATGGCCTCGCTCGAGTACTGTCACCGATGGCGCCCTGGCAATCATTCAAGCTCAATCATTAAGCTTGAAACAAACGGCACGTGCCGATTATCTCTCAGCCAACCTTCGATCGCCGTCGCAGAAATGTGCGAACCAAGCGAGGTAAGGGTGACGACGGAATCGAGCGTGGATAGGCGGGGGCTCCCCGTGCCGCAGATCGTCGCTGTGGCGCGCAAATGCGGCACGGATTTCCATACATAGCTACAGATACAGATTGACCGTATTTTCCAACATTTATTTACACAGATTGAACCTCGTGGTAGCGCTCCGGGGAATGAAAGTCAATTTGGCTGGAATTCCTGAGTAAGAAGCGCGGCAGGTGTGTGGCGGTTGCGGGTAAGTCCTTTGTTTCACGAAGGTGCTCAAAATTTTTGGTACTAATTATTTGAGCATCTTGCTTTTTCAAGGGTTGTTGCTGCCCCCAGCGGCGGGTGAGGATCAGTACCAGACGCTCCGGCGCGTGAATGCAGGACGGATTTCGCATATGTACCCACTTAGATACAGATTGGCCGCATTTCCCAACATTTATTTTGCACGGGCTGGATGTAGTGATGTAGCTGCGGTGTTCAATTGGAGGGCGAGACATTTAGCACGTTCGGGAAGATATCTGATCTTCTCTAATCAGGAGATCGTCCGCGCTTTTCACTATGAGGCGATTGCAGGTGAGCCGGATTATTTGCAGTTGAGTGCCTGGAGTTTTTTTTGTTAGCGACGAGCTGCGACTGGATACACCCCCGTTGCATGAAGCCCTGCAGGTATGTTTAATCATAGTGAAAGATAGTCGCACCATGGTCACCCTCACATGATCTGAACAGGTTTTTTCCTGTTGACTCCATCCCAACGGTCGGTTAAACAAAGTCCAACGTGGGCCTGCAACGAGCGCCGAGGTGAGTGATGAGAATTGTCCTGAGAGAGTCGGGTGGTCTGGGCAACCAGTTATTTCAGTATGCGGCCCTGCGATACTACGCTAAGCGGTACGCTGCGGAAATGCACGTCGCCGTCGACCCGGCGTGGAATGCTCTATCACATGGATTTCCAAGGCCTTGCCTGCTACAGCACTTCTCGATCCCGGTTCCTATGGAGGAGCGCTCTCTCTGCGACCGCATCTTCCTTTCAGAAAAGCCGTGGCTTGTCCTTGCGTCGGCACCCTTTAGAAAAATTTTTCGCATACATTCGTTTAACGAGCCTGCTAAAGATCTCTACCGCTTTTTGCGAGACCTGCCAATACCGGCAGGTCTCAGAACCCTGTATCTAGGTGGTTACTATGAAAACAACCTCATGGTGGAGGAGGTTTCCGAATTGCTGCGGCAAGATTTGACCTTCAAACAGCCGCCGGAGGGGAAGACTCTCGAGGTGATGGAAAAGATAAGGCAGAGCGAGACCCCTGTTTCGATCCATGTGCGTAGAGGAGATGCAACGCTGCCAGTGGAAGGAAAAGTTGTCTTGCAAACCGGGTACTATGCGAACGCGATTGCTCTCATCAAGGAACGTTGCTCCAACCCCAAGTTTTTTGTCTTCTCCGATGACATTCCATTTGTGAAGGAGAACCTGCCGCTAGATTCAAGCACAGTCTTTGTGGATCACAATGATGCTTTCACGGCTCATGACGACCTGCGGCTCATGTCCTCCTGTCACAGCCACATTATTGCCAATAGCACATTTTCCTGGTGGGGTGCCTGGCTCAACCCCCGGCTGGACAAGACGGTCATCTCGCCCAGGCACTGGTGGCTTTGGAAAGACAATTATTATCCGGAGCTGTTCCCACGCGATTGGATCCTGGATGATTTTGTTCCCATTGAAACATTCGCTTGAGCTAACATCGGACATGTAACTTACGCTGTCGCTTGGCGTTGCGTGGCCAGGGCGCGTGCTTGCAAGCCCATGATAAGAAAGGAGTGCTTATCATGTTTTGGGTTGCTTGAGATTGTTGCTCCATTGAATACCCGTTACTAAAGGTGGTACCAAAGGGGGATTTTTTGTTTGCTCCCTATGATGGCCTACGCTAAGCTGATCTTGGTCAATAGTGTTACTCTTTTTCAGCGGGCACAAGCTGGCCCGTACCGGAAAGCGCAGTCGCCGACGGTTACAAATTGCGACCTGTGCGGCTGGGTTCACGCCCCAATCACGATTGTCGCCAAAGAAGTTACAGTAGCGCAACACCACAGGAACGAAGCAATATAGGCCGCGGGGTCACCATGTAGGTGATAGCAAAGTGGTTAACCTCACATCTAAGTGAGAGTGCGAAGCTTGCGATTATTGCCGCATAATGAATCAGCGACAGACCGTTAACGTCTTTGTTTAAGACCCCATTTCTTTTCCCGGGCCTGCTCCGGAATGGGTGCCGAAGAGTTCTTCGACATGGAGGTATGCTGTGCTGGTTATCCCCCCTGTTTCGGATCGAGGCGTAACGAAGCCTCGCGTCGAAGCAACCCCTATCTACCCTGGCCCTTCCAAACAGACCTGGTTCGCGGTCTACACCGCACCTCGCCATGAAAAGTACGTGCAGGCTCAGCTCGTAGCGAAGCAGATTCAATCCTTCTTGCCGCTTTACACGGCGGTGCGGCGGTGGAAAAACGGTGTTCGGCGGGAGATCCAGCACCCGCTTCTGCCGGGCTATGTTTTCGTCCGCCTTGGGGTCGACGAAAGGCTTCCTGTGCTGCAGACCTCAGGTGTTGTGTATTTTGTCGGGAACGGGGCTGCGCCCTCGCCACTGGACGATCATGAAATGCACGCGCTGCGCCTTGGCGCCCAACGTGCGTCGCTCATGCCCCACACCTACCTGAGCACGGGTGATAGTGTCTGCATTACTCGCGGACCCTTCCGTGGCGTGAGGGGATATGTCGAGCAGGATGGGGGCGACCTGACGTTTGTCGTGACCATTCAATTAATTCAAAAATCTTTTGCCATTCGAGTGCAGGCCGACGACCTCGAACTAGCCAGTTAGCTTCGTTAGGTCATGTTGGTTGTGGAGTAGCTGCTTTGGATCAATCAACCAAGCCACAGCTCCGGCCCGGGTAGCCTTCGTGCGACTGCCCGTCGCATTGCAACCGACGCCGTCTCAACGCAACTAGCCTGTTAGCCGAAGGTGCGAAACGAATGCAGCCAGACCGATACCCAGCCCGACAGCGAAGCAAAGACTCCCTAAGCCTCTATCAGGAACGGGAGCTGACGCTACGCGATCTTGTTCAGATGTTTCGCCGCAGGCGTACGATTGTTTACGTAACCACCAGCGCTATTTTTGCGCTTGCTGTTTTGTATTGCATCGTGAGCACGCGCCGTTATGAGGGAACGGGAACAATTCAGGTGCAAAGGGAGAGTTCCGACGGACTTGATCTGGATAGTCTGATGGGTTCCGGTGGCAACCCCCCTGATGCTTTGGAAGCAGACATCAACCTTCAAACACAGGCCAGCATCCTGCAATCGAACGAACTAGCCTTGCGAGCCATCAAGAAGCTCGGCCTCGAAAAAACTCGGGATTTTGGGTCTTCTTCAAGCGAGTCGGCAGTGCCGCTGGAAAAATCGCCCGAGCGGCTAGCCAAAGCGCTCAACACCTTTCATAAGAATCTGAGCGTGAAGCCTCTGGGTGGGACGCGCCTGATTGAGGTCGGATACCTCAACCCTGACCCTGAGCTTGCCGCTGCGGTCGTCAATCAGCTGGTACAAGAACTGGTCGACTACAGTTTTGAGACCAGGTACAAAGCGACCGAAGCCGCCTCCCAATCGTTAAGCAAGCAGCTTGCGGAGTTGCGAATTCGCAGCGAAAGCCTGCAGGCGCAGGTTGCCCAAATGCAACGCGAGTCCGGTATCTACAGCATTGGAACGACGGACGCCCAGGGTCGCCAGCAAGCGTATTCCGCGGTATTGGATCAGTTCCAAAGAGCAGCTACTACCTTGAGCGACGCGTCGCAAAATCGCATCCTCAAGGAAGCGATTTATCAAGCCGCGAAATACGGTGATGCGGAGATGCTCTCCAGTCTGGCGGGAAACACGCTCGGCGCTTCATCTTCGGGGATCACCAACTCGCTTGGGACGATCCAGAACCTCCGCGGTCAAGAGGCAGGGCTTCAGGGCCAACTGGATCAGATGAAGATCAAGTTCGGACCGGGATACCCGAAGATTGCGGAGATCCAGGCAAATATCAACGGGCTCGATCACTCGATCAAGCAAGAGATAAGCCGTATTGGCGAGCGGGCGAGAAACGATTACCTGGTTGCCGACCAAACATGGAAAGATGCGCAACGTAATTACAACCAGCAAAAAATTCAGGCGGACGCGCTGAACGATAAAGCCATTCGCTACATGATCACTCGGCAGGAAGCAGACGATAGCCGCACCCTGTATGAAGACTTGCTCAAACGGCTTAAGGAAGCAGGAATTCTGCAGGGCCTCAAGTCGAACACCATCACCGTTGTGGATTCGGCCCTGGTACCAACGAAACCAAAGAAGCCGAACGTGCCGTTGTATCTGGCAGGAGCGCTGGCATTCGGGCTCTTCCTGGGGGGCGCCGGAGTGCTACTTACCGATACCCTCGATAGTACAATTCAGGATGCCGGCACGATTGAGCAAATGGGCCTGCCCCTCATGGGTATGTTGCCGCTCTTGGCCAATCGTGCGCGGGCCATTGAGATCCGAGCCAATCCCAAGTCCAGGTATAGCGAGTCGGTCCGTAGCTTGCGTTCTGTGCTAACCCGGGTAAAGAACGTGACCCCTTCCAAGGTCATCCTGATAACGAGCGCTGTTCCAGGCGAGGGTAAGACCACGCTCTCTATGAACCTGGCGGCCAGTTTCGTGCAACAAGGGAAAACAGTTTTGTTGCTCGAAGCTGACATGAGACGACCAGCGATCCGCAGCAGCATGGGCCTGCCTGGGAAAAGTGGATTGAGCCTCCTGCTTGCTGGGGAACCGCAGGAAAATGCGATCTTCGTTCATCCCCAGATGCCTGGGCTTTACCTGCTGCCGGAGAGTGCAGTTCCGCCTTTTCCTTCCGAGCTCCTGGAGTCTGATCGAATGCGGGAACTTCTCATGACCTTGCGTGAAGAATTTGATGTGATTGTGGTCGATGCCCCACCCGTGCTGCCGGTTGCCGACGCCCGCGTGCTGAGCGAAATGGCTGATTTGACCATTCAGGTGGCGCGATTTGGAGTAACGACCAAGACCGCGTTGATTCGTGCTCACGATCTGTTGACCGCCTACGCCCGGAGGCCTGTCGGCATCGTGTTGAACGGGGTGGCGGAAGGATCCGGCGCATATCAGGACTATTACGGGCATCACGACTTCAGCCGCTGGGGCAAGGAGGGAAAAAATGCGAATGCTTAAGGGAATCATACTGGCTTGCTGTCTGACCCCAACCTTGCTCGCGCAGACTGAAAGCATGCTCATCGGTCCAGGCGACGAGGTAAGCGTCGAAGTGTTCGATACGCCCGATCTGGATCAAAACGGTCGAGTCACCGATTCGGGAGAGTTCCCCCTCATGCTAGGTGGTACGGTGCGGCTCGCATCCCTCACCCCCATCCAGGCCGCGCGCACGATTGAAGCGGCCTTGATCCAGTCGCGCGTGATGTATTACCCGAAGGTACTGGTAACGGTGACACAATATGCGACGCAAAGCGTGACTGTCTTCGGGCAGGTAAAAACCCCAGGCTCATACTCGATCGAAACCCCGCGCTCCGTAGTGGACGTGCTAACTCTTGCCGGTGGCTTGACTGACCTGGCGGACCGGCACGTGACCATCGAGCGGCATACCAGTCATCGGCAGATATCCTATTATGTGTCGAACCGCGCGGATGATCTCCTGGAACAAAAAGTCATGGTAAATCCAGGCGACAAGGTTCTGGTACCAAAGGCAGGCATTGTCTATGTGCTGGGCGATGTCGGCAAGCCGGGCGGTTACCCCATGACAAACAACGATGGAACGCTAACTGTGCTGCAAGCAGTAGCCAACGCAGGGGGCACTGTCAATTCGGCTGCGCCAAACAGTTCCCGATTGATTCGGCGCACAGCCGTGGGCGGCTATCAAAGCGACCCTATTCCCTTTAGTGCCATGCAAAAGGGTAAGAAACCGGACATCCCGCTCCAGGCCGGCGACATTGTCTATGTCCCGTTCAGTTATATGCGCAATGCCGCACTCGGTATCACGAGCATAGCGGCGGCTGCCACGGGCGCTGCTCTCTACGTGAAGTAGCGGTTTTTCGGAGGCCCTGAAGCCTTCCGCTCGCAGACCTGACAGATAGATCCGACAATCAGCCCAACCTCAGAAAGTGAACTCGGCGCTCTGACTATCCTGATTGAGCGCTTCCGCGGACACACGAACAACGCGGTGCAACCAGCACGCCGCAGTCGCTAAACGTTCCACGCCTATGGCCGCCTGTTTCATCCAGGGCGAAGCTAGCGAACGGAGCAGGCGGACCCCGCTACGTATACGGGGCGCACGGCGCCAGCCACGCCAGCGACGAAATATGTACGCAAGCTGAACGAGGAGATTTCAAATGGAACGCGTGAGTATCGACAAGGTTCTTCTGGACCCTGTGACAATGGATGAAGCTGTCGATCGAGTCTCCGTTATGCTCGAGGAGCCGCGAGAACGTGCAGCGCATGTAGTCACGATGAATGCTCAGTTCGTGAAGATCGCTCATGAGGAAGAGCACTTTGCCGAACTGTTGCGCCGGGCTGACTTGAGTGTTGCCGATGGTCTCTCTCTGGTCTGGGCCTCCCGCTGTCTGGGCCGGTTCGTCCCGGAGCGTGTTGCGGGAGCGGACTTGATGGTACGGCTCTGCCAAGCAGCGGCGGCGAACGGAAAGACGGTTTACTTTTTGGGTGGGAGTCCAGGGGCGGCGTGCCGTGCGGCAAACCGATTGAGCCAGGAGTTGCCGCTTCTTTCAGTGGTTGGCGTAGATTGTCCGCCGCATGGCTTTCTGGAAAACGCGGACGAGTGTGTTCGCGTGGCTGACCGCATTCAATCGGCGCGGCCCGACCTACTCTTTGTGGGGCTTGGTGCGCCTAAGCAGGAGTACTGGATAGAACGGTATGCGCATCTCCCGGCCAAAGTGATGATGGGAATTGGCGGTAGTTTTGAGTTCGTCGCTGGCTTCCGGAAACGCGCGCCGCTGTTGATCCAAAAGGCCGGATTCGAATGGTTGTGGCGCCTGTGTATGGAGCCGCGTCGTCTCTGGAGGCGATATCTTGTCGGGAACACTGTCTTTCTTTTAGTGGTCTTCAAGCAATGGTGGAGTCAGTCCGTGGCGGGGTCGCCCTACAATTCTCGAGAAGTCAGCCCGGCTGCGCAAGAGAAGCAGACCAACGCATAATCGTCACCTTCAAGGAGAGATCAAGTGGAAGACAGGCGTGGCGAGGGATGGTTGTGGTTTCTTATCGTCATTCTGTGTGCAATTGCCGCTGGAAAAGTGGTTGTACAGGATGCCCCGAGGATACGATTCACTGTTCTGCACAATGACGTGCAGCAACTCTATCTCGGCAGTAGGGTTGGGAAGCGAGGACAAAACCCGTATACGACAGATGCTTTGTTCTCCGAGATGAAGCGAACCAATCCGGATGGAGTAGCTGACCTTGAAGGCCCGTGTACGGAGGATTGCGAGTTGTACTATCCGCCGTCAGCGCTACCCTTGATGGCGATCCCGGCTCTGATGCCCTGGAAGAGCTTTCATTTCCTCTACCTGGCGAGCTGCGTTCTGGTGTACCTGTTTGTTCTCTATCGACTCTCACTCCTTATCGAAAGGCCCGTGCACCGATGGCTCTTTATCTCCCTCGGATTGGCCTTTGGTCCGTACCACGCGGGTCTCAATCTAAATAACATCAGCGTGCTCCTCATTCCGCTTCTTCTGTTTTCCACGTTATGCTTCAATTCCGCCTGGGCGTTTGCGCTGATCGGTGTGATTGCCTGCCTTAAACCCCCACTTGCGCTGGTCTTGCTCTTCTACTTTTTGCTCAGGAAAGATAAAAGAGTGCTGACCGTGTCGCTTCCCATTATCCTGGCTGTCAGCGGTGTCAGTCTGCTCAGACT
>JBEKNJ010000023.1:0-89266 GCA_049522955.1 Acidobacteriaceae bacterium | reverse complement strand
GGAGAAGTAAACGCCAACTACGGTTACATCGTGCTCCGTACCCACGTGGAACCGGAGCAGATGGAGAATGCGCTGCGCGCAACGGTGCACGGGATCGACCCGCAATTGCCACTCTACCGCATCGAGACCATGGAACACGCCATCGCCGGCAGCGAGGCACCGCGCCGTTTCAACACCATCCTGATCTCGTGCTTTGCCCTGGTCGCCGTCCTGCTCAGTGCGCTCGGCATCTACAGCATTATCGCCTTCTCGGTCGCCTTGCGGGAACAGGAGATGGCCCTGCGCATGGCGCTGGGCTGTCAGCGGTCGGGGGTGCTCGCGATCATCCTTGCTTCCGGGGTAAAGCTGGCAGCGATCGGATGCATCTTTGGATTGCTTGGAGCCGTCGCCGCATCCCGCTTGCTGCGTTCTTTTCTGTTTGACGTCAGCCCATTCGATCCCGTGGTGCTTACACTTGCGGCGGTCGCGATGCTGCTGCTGGCCCTCGCAGCGTCGGCACTGCCGGCGAGGCGGGCTTCACGAACAGATCCTATGCTGGCACTTCGTGGTGAGTGAGGCGCGTTTTCATCTACCAGTGACAGTTGCAGAACGCTCTCAATGGAGCCGAATGACGGCTGAAGAACGATTCTGTCTCCGCGACATTCAGGTGGTTGCGATCATCCGGTAATTCCTGCTGGCTCGCCTTTTGGATGCAGCAAAAAGCGATCGTTGGGCTGCGCCCATCATTTTCGTCCCACGTACGCTGGTGCGAACGTGGGGCACCCGTCGCTTGCCTCCGAATTCTCGCATTCCGCCGGTTTGGACGGCTCTGGTCTTCTGTGCGCTTTAGCAACAGGAGCGATAAACTCAGGGACATGTCGCCAATGCGCGGGATTTGGGATAGCCTGTTCCTCGGTCTGCAGGCGTTCCATGTCGCTTTTCTTCTGCTGCACGACTGGGTGCCGCTGGGAAGGTTCAATGACATCCGTGCCCAGCGTACGACCGATCCGTTGGGGAAGCGCGTTCTTACGACCGTGCTCAGTGCGCTTCCCTTTCTGCTTCTGTTGGCCTTCAGCGTTCGAGACGTGCGCGCACACAGAATTTCGCATTCCCTGGTTTTCTGGCTTTGGGTGGGCTATGGCGCGCTTTTTGCCGGAGAGTTGAAGGCGTGGTGGATTCCCTACTTCTTACGGCAAGAGCCGGAGCGGGCAGCTCGTTATCAAAGGCTGTTTGGTGCGACCCATGGGTTTCTGAAAGAGCGGAATGGTATTCGGCCGAATACGCTGCACGCGGTTCTCCACGCGGCTACCCTGTGCATGTTGCTTTTGCTCTTTCGGCTGTAGGTCATTCGTCGCGGAGAAGAATCATTGGATCCACGGCGAGGGCACGTCGAGCGGGGACCAGGGCAGCGACGACGCCTACGCAGAGCATGGTAAGGATGACACCGCCGAGGATCATCGGGTCTTTGGGCGTCGCCTGGTACACGATCGACGAAAGAACGCGGGTTGCGAGTACGCCGAGGATCATGCCGACGATCGATCCGATGGCGAGCAGGCGGAAAGTACGTCCGAGCGCTGCGCCGAGCACCTTGCTTCGATCCGCTCCAAGGGCTATGCGGATACCGAGTTCACGGAGACGTTTGCTGACCGTGTAGGCGGCCATGCCGAAGATGCCGGTAATGGCAAGCATCGCGCCGAGCAGGCCAAGCACGCCGAGAGAAACAGTAGCTACGCGAGCGGCGAATAGGGCGGAATCCATCTCGCTGTCCCAGGTTCTGATTTCGAGCGGCAGCGCCGGATCCAAGCTGCGCATGGAGCGCTGCAAGGCTGCGGCAATCCCTTGCAGGTCGCGTTCCGATCGAACAATGAGCCAGGTCTGGCTGGAACCTTGCTGGAGGAAGGAAAAGAACATGGCGGGCTTGGGGTCTTCGGTAAGGGTCTGGTATTTACCGTCTTCCACTAAGCCGATCACTTCTGCGCGGTGGCTGCCACCCCAGAATCGGAAATGGCTACCGATGGCTTTATCGGCGGAGCCGAAGACCTTGCGGGCAAATTCGCGATTCACGACCGCGACCACAGGGGCCTTGTCGTCATCGTGCATGGTGAAGGAACGGCCAGCCAGAAGTGCCGTTCCAGCAGCACGGAAATAGTCGGGCGAGACCTGGAAATTCTGGGCATCGGCTGCAGCATTGGTCGGGCGGAAATCCGCGGTGGTGTCCGTGAATACGTCGGAATCCCCACCGCCAATACTGAGCGGTAGGCGATTGCTGTATCCCACGACGGTCACACCCGGAATCGCTGCGGCAGCATCCAGCATGCGCTTCTGCATCGGCGCGCCCTTGTCGCCATCGTATCCAGCCATCTTCAGATCGGTCTTGACCAGCATCGCGTTCTTAGGCTGAATACCGTAATTGTTTTGTAGCGAACGAGCCAGGCCGCGCACGGCGACCAGCGAAGCAGTGACCAAGACCGAGCAGATGGCGATTTGCAAACCCAGGAGAACGTCGCGCAGGGTAAAGCGGCGTGTGCTGCCGGCGGTTGTGCTCCCGGAGCGAATGACCTGCCAGGGATCGGAGCGGAGAATCTGACGGATGGGGACCAGACCGAAGAACAGCCCACTCAAGACAGCAAGCAGGAAGGCGAGGGCGTAGGTCATCACGTCCGGATTGACCGGAATATTGATGGGAATGTTGGGAATCGGCCGCCAGGTGCTGAGGAACCGCAGAATGACCACGGCGCCCGCCATGCCACAGATACCTCCAGCCACAGAAACCAAAACAGCTTCGGTGAGGAGCTGACGAATGATGAGCTGGCGGCGCGACCCGAGAGCCATGCGGACTGCGATTTCGCGCGCGCGATCAGCCGCCCGCGCGGCGAACAGGCTACCAAGATTGGCGCATGCGGCAAGCAGGATAAGACCTGCGAGGAGCATGAGCCCGACCATAAAAGCGCGCGTGGGTCGACCCAGGGTGTTTCCGGCGAGTCCGGGGCGGGACAAAGAGAATTTCAGGCCATCATCGGATTTGGGATAAGTTTTCGCCAGCGAACTTGCGATGGCGTTCAAGTCCGCAGTCGCTGCGGCTGGTGTGACTCCGGGCTTGAGGTGTCCTATCGCCCAGGAGTTATGGCTGCCACGCTCATCGAGCGAATTAAAATCGCTGATTT
Organism: Acidobacteriaceae bacterium; assembly: GCA_049522955.1. Lineage (GTDB taxonomy): Bacteria > Acidobacteriota > Terriglobia > Terriglobales > Acidobacteriaceae > PALSA-350. The sequence continues at coordinate 86,123 of JBEKNJ010000023.1, read as the reverse complement.
GCGCGGAATTGACGATGGGGGCCCACAGATCGGGCGCGAAAAAAAGTTCGGTGCCACGGAAGTCGGGCCGGGCAACGCCGATGATGGTGAAGGGATGCTTGTTGATCTGCACCGTCTGGCCTACTGCAGCGGGGTCACCATGAAAATGGCTGTGCCACAGCGCATAGCTCAGAACGATTTCGGGCACGCTGTTCGGCCCATGTTCCTCGGAAGCATGGATAAATCGGCCAAGATAGGGCTGAACGCCCAGGGCATCAAAGTAATTGCCGCTTACGGTATAGGGCCAGACTACGGAAGGATTGCCGTGGCCGGTATCGAGCCCCACGCCGCCGGTGATGGCGTAGAGCACCAGCGAGTCAAAGCTGCGGTTTCTGTCGCGCAGGTCGCGGTAATCCGGATACGACTCCGAAGGAACTGTATCTGACCCGTAGGCGCGTTCCAGCATGAACAGCGTCTCCGGGTGCGGCACCTTGAGCGGCCGGAGGATCAGCGCATTCAATACACTGAACACGATTGCATTGGCGCCAATGGCGAGTGCCAGGGTGAGCACGGCGGTCAGGGCGAATCCAGGCGCTTTTCGTAGTTGTCGTAAAGCGAGTCGTAGATCGGCGTTCATGCTCTGCCTCGTCGTTTTACAGTGGGTTGCTGGGCTTGTATCAGTTATACGCACGTGCCGGGGCTGCGGTTCCATTTGCTGTTGCCAGCTCCTAGCCGACCGGCGCCATGGGCGCAACGGCATTGAGCGGTGCAACAGCCGTACAGTCATCGTTCGGCATAATTCGCAGCACTCCCGCCAGGTTTATCGCGCGATACCAGAATTGCTAAAGCGGACAAGCACTTAATAAACAATCATTTGACGCTTATACATGCAGCGGAAGTTGAACGACAGGCCCGTTCATTTGTGTTTAAATTGTGCGCTGTTGGTGAGACAGCAGAGCGGAAGAGACCCTACGCATGGCGATGACCTCCTATCTTTTGAAAAGTTCGATTGTCGGGGCACTGGGCGGCCTCTTGTTCGGCTTTGATACGGCCGTGATTGCGGGCACCACCCAGCAGTTGACGGAGGTGTACCACCTCAGTCCCTTCACTCTCGGCTTGACCGTATTTATCGGGCTGGCGGGAACCGTGCTCGGAGCCCTGACCGCCGGGGTTCTGGGCCAGCGGATCGGCGGCCGCGAGGCACTGCGGATTATGGCGATTCTTTACACCGTCTCAGCCCTGGGCTGCGCCTTCGCCTGGAATTGGCCTGCGCTGATGGTCTTCCGGTTCATTGGCGGGATCGGCATCGGCGGTTCCTCGGTTCTGGGCCCGGTCTACATCGCCGAGTTGGCGCCGGCCAAGTGGCGAGGCAGAATGGTCGGCCTGTTTCAAATTAATGTGGTGGTCGGCGTCTTGCTCGCCTACCTCTCGAATTACCTCATTTCTCTGCTCAAGCTGGGCGAGCTTCAATGGCGCTGGCAGCTTGGGGTCGCGGCGATTCCTTCCTTGCTCTTCCTGATCATGCTGTACGGGATTCCCCGCAGCTCGCGCTGGCTGGTGACGAAGAATAAAACCGACGAGGCACTCCAGATTCTCAAGATGATGGGCTCTCCGGATTCTGAAGCGGAGTTGCGCGAAATTGTCGATTCGATCCACCTGGAGCGCGGCCTGGCCGCCGAGCCGCTGTTCAAGCGCGAGTATCGCTTGCCGATCTTCCTTGCCATCAGCATCGGACTGTTCAATCAGCTGGCGGGGATTAATGCGATTCTCTACTACTCGAATTACATTTTCGCGTCGGCTGGATTTAGTCAATTGTCCAGTTCCTTTCAGACGGTGCTGATTGGGTTGATGAATCTGTTCGCTACGTTATTGGGGATGTCGCTCATCGATAAGCTGGGACGAAAGACGTTGCTGCTTATCGGCAGCGTTGGGATGACCCTTTGCCTGTCTGGGGTGGCGGCGGTTTTCTTTACGCATAGCCACGCCGGGAGCCTGGTTTGGCTGCTGGTTGGGTATATTTTCTTTTTTTCGATTTCGCAAGGCGCGGTGATTTGGGTTTATATCGCGGAGGTGTTTCCGAATCGTGTCCGATCCAAGGGCCAGAGCCTTGGGTCCTCCGCACACTGGATTATGAACGCGATTATTTCGCTGCTGTTTCCGGTGCTTGCCAAATATTCGGGGGGATTGCCGTTTGCGTTTTTTGCGGCGATGACGACGCTGCAGTTTTTTGTTGTGCTGGCTGTGTATCCCGAGACCAAGGGGATCACGCTGGAACAACTGCAACGTAAGCTTGGAATCGCGTAAGCTGCAGCAAGCGCTCTTTGTCCAGAGAGCCTCGACAGCCGGCACCGACGCACGTAATTCGAGTTCTCAATCCTTTCGCACACCTTAGATCGAGTAAGGCGATTTGAGCGGCTCAAGCAAGCTTCCTTCGACAGCATGGGGGCTGTGGCCTATACTGGGCGGACGGCCCATGAATCGGATCTCTCGGCATACGCTTCCGCAGGAGAATCTCTTGGTCCCGAATCGTTTGCGGTTGCGCCGCGGCTTTGCCGGCCTTCGTTTGACGAGTGCCCTGGTTGCCGGTTTGTTGGCTTCGCCAACACTGCAGGCTCAACCCGCCAATTCTCCAAATCAGGATCCTTTGCACGCGTGGAATGCAGGCGGGGACCCGACCTCGCTCGAAACATGGGTGGAGCAGCGGCTGGCCGCAGCGCAAGCGATCGTGGATAAACTGGTCGCGGTTAGCGGACCGCGCACGGTCGCGAACACGCTACGCCCGTACGACGACGCAGTGAATGAACTGGCCATGGCCGGCAACGAGGCTTACGTGATGTTCGCGGTCGCCGATTCGGCCCCACTGCGCGAGAAGGCAAAGGCCATGACGTCGAAGGTTTCTTCGGCCTCCACCGATCTGAGCCTGAATCAAAAGGTCTATGGTGCGCTGCATGCTGTGCCGCCGCCCATCAACGACCCCGCGACAAAGCATTACCTGGAGCACACCCTGCTGGAATACCGGCTCGCCGGCGTGGACAAGGACGACGCCACCCGGGCGAAGATTCGCCAGTTGCAGGACCAACTCACTGCTCTGTCACTCACCTTCAGCGGCAATATCAACAATGATGTACGCAAAGTAACCGCTTCCAGGGAGCAGCTCGATGGTTTGCCGGACGACTATATTGCGCGCCACACACCCGACGCCAATGGCACTTATACGTTGACCACTGACCCTCCAGACAGCCGCCCGGTTTACAGCTTCGCCGGCAACCCCGATCTGCGGCTTCGCATGTACCTCGCCGACAACCAACGTGGGTACCCAAAGAACAAATCGGTGCTTATGGACCTGCTGGCCGTGCGGCAGCAGCTGGCGACAACGCTTGGCTACGAGACCTTTGCCGATCTCTATACTGCCGACCAGATGATTGGCTCGCCGGAGAACGTGAAGAAGCTGCTGCAACAGTTGGACGTTGCGTCACGTGACCCCGCTGCCAGGGAGTACGCGCTGCTGCTGGCCTTCGCGCAAACGCGGCAACCCGGACTCTCGCAAATCTCCATGGCGGATCGTTCTTACTGGCCGGAGCAATACAACCGCGCCACCTACAATTTCGACGCGCAGTCGGTGCGTCCGTATTTCCCCTACAACCAGGTGCAGGCGGGGATACTGAAGACAGCGGCGCGCCTCTTTCATATCCAGTTTGAGGCTGTGCCGGACGCGAAGGTCTGGGATCCGTCAGTCTCGACCTTCGATATCTACGACGAGGCCGCTCCAGCCAGGGGAAAGAAGTTGGGGCGCATCTATCTCGACATGCACCCGCGTGCGGGAAAAGACAAGTGGTTCTCCAGCGCACCGCTGGTTCCGGGCATCGCCGGGCGGCAATTGCCGGAGGGTGCGTTGATCTGCAACTTTCCCGGAGGCACGGCGAGCGATCCGGGCCTAATGCAGTACTACGAGGTGGTGGTATTTTTCCATGAGTTTGGCCACCTGATGCACCACGTTCTTGGCGGCCAACATCAGTGGGCCGGCGCGGGCGGCTTTAATGTCGAGGGTGATTTTGTCGAGGCGCCGTCACAGATGCTGGAGGAAATCTTCCACGACCACGCGGTCCTTGCCTCCTTCGCGAAGAACTATAAGACCGGCGAGACCATCCCCATCGAACTGGTGGACCGCATGAACGCGGCCGACGCCTTTGGGCGCGGGATCTGGGTGCAGCGCCAACTGTTCTATGCCACCTATTCGCTGCAACTGCATGACCGGCCGCCGTCCCAGGTCAACCTGGATGCGCTGCTGAAGGAAGATTCTACGAGGTTCATGCCGTGGACCTTCGTCGAGGGTGACCGCTTCTACGCGTCCTTTACTCATCTGATGGGATACGCCTCCAATTACTACACATACTTGTTGGACAAGGTGATAGCGCTTGACTTCTTCTCCCAGTTCGACCGGCGGAACTTGCTGGATGGCCCCACAGCCATGCGCTATCGCCGTACAGTGCTGGAGCCCGGCGCAACCGGGCCGGCAGCGGAATATGTCAGAACTTTCCTGGGCCGCCCGCAGAGCATCGACGCGCTCAAAGCATGGATGAACGTGGAGTTTCAAAAAGATCCGGCGATCAAGGCAAGACCGGACCAATGAAGAAGGGCCTCGCTGCAAGCCCGTGTGGTGTTCCGCGCCGGGGGGGGAAGACATGCATGTTCATGCCCGCGGCTAATTGCAGGACTCAATTCCGGAGTCTTCGGGTTTTCACGCGGGCCTAAAGAGTCTGCGTGAGAGGATCGCGGTCCAGCTCCAGAATTCGGGAAAGCCGAGAGGCGCACCGCAGATCCCTCCACTCCGCTACGCTTCGGTCGGGATGACAATTTTGTTTGGGAACGCGAGGTGTTTTTCCAAGATGAACTGTCATCCCGACCGGAGCGCAGCGTAGTGGAGGGATCTGCGGTTCTCCCGGTTCTCACGCAGGGGCTAAAGCCCAACTCTATTTGAACCCTGTGCGGCACGACTAAAGTCGTGACCTGATACAAAGCAAAAAGCAGTGGAGTGGAGACATCTCCGATTTATTCTCGATTCTCGCGCAGACTCTAAAAGCCCAACTCTATTTAGACCCTTTGCGACACGACTTCAGCCGTGCCATCCCTACAAAGCAACATTAGAGGATCTAAGGGTCCGTATCCTTCAAGGAAGGCGCTCCTGTTGTTTTCTGAAATTGATGCCGTTGGAGCACTTTTTTGCTGGTGCTCGCCAGCGAGGGCCGGGGACGCTGGTTAGGTGATAGGCGCGGGATTGAATAGGGCGAACTCGTTGTGCAGACCCCAATGGTCGGCCCAGGTTTGTTTGCGGCCGCTTGCCACCTCGAGAATCATATGGAAGATTTGTTCGCCGACTTGCTGAATCGTCTTTTCACCCGTGGCGATGCGGCCAGCATCGATGTCGATGAGATCAGACCAGCGGTCGGCGAGCGCGCTGCGCGAGGAGACTTTGATCACCGGCGCCATCGCAAGTCCATAAGGAGTTCCACGGCCGGTGGTGAAGACATGCATGTTCATCCCTGCGGCTAATTGCAGGGTTCCACACACGAAGTCACTGGCCGGCGTGGCCGCAAAGATGAGTCCCTTCGTCGTGACACGCTCCCCTGGACCAAAAGCACCGGCCAGCGCGCTGCTCCCCGCTTTCGCAGCAGAGCCCATCGCCTTTTCGACGATGTTCGTTAGCCCCCCGGTCTTGTTGCCGGGGGTTGGGTTGGCACTGCGATCGGCTCCTCCCTTTTGCAGGTAGGCGTCGTACCATGCCATTTCGCGGATGAGATCAGCCGCGATCTGCTGGTTCGCTGCACGGGCAGTGAGCAAGTGAATCACATCGCGGACCTCAGTGACTTCTGAAAACATCACGGTGGCACCGGCGCGTACCAGAAGGTCCGCCGCATAGCCCACTGCCGGATTGGCGGTGACCCCGGAAAACGCGTCACTGCCGCCACATTGCAAGCCGACGACCAGATCGGACGCTGGGCGGGTCACGCGGGTTCGCGCATGCAACTGCATCAGCCGTTTTTCCGCCATCTCCATGATGGCGGTGACCATGTCGCCAAAGCTGCGATGCTGCTCATCCTGCAAGCGGATGATGTAGGGCACGCTGGATAAAATCGGAAGGCTGCTCGACGGGAGCATCTGCGCGGGCTGCAGTTTTTCACAGCCCAGGCTCACGACCATCGGGGCCCCGCCAAGGTTGGGATTGAGGCTCAGATTGCGCAGGGTGCGAATGGGAATTTCGGAACCGGGGGCGTTGATCGCCACCCCGCATCCGTAAGGATGAGTGATCGCAATTACATCGTCCACGTTCGCATAACGGGGGAGAATTTCTGCCTTGATGCGCTTAACCGCAAATTCTACCGTGGCCGAGACACATTGCACCGTGGTGGCAATGCCGAGAATGTTTTTCGTTCCGACCGAACCGTCGGCGTTGAGAAAACCCTCAAACGTGTATCCCTCGAGCGCGGGTAACGGCTCCTGCACGGACGTTGCCAGAGGAAGTTTGTCCAGCGACGGGGCCACGGGCAAACTCATCACTCCTTCATGTACCCAACTGCCGGGTTCGATGGGCACCTGGGCATAGCCAATGACGACGCCGTAGCGAAGGATGGGTTGGCCTTGCGCAATCGCGGATATCGCCACTTTGTGGGCTTCGGGGATCGCCTCGCGCAAGGTAAGACCGGACTCGAATTGTGTCCCGGCCGGCAGCCCACCTTCATTGGCGACGATCGCCACATTGTCCTGGGGGTGGACGCGGATGTAGTGGGGAGTTCCCTTCACTTCTGTTCCACCTTGGCCTGATCCAGCAGGATGAGAGGATCGCCACTCGTCACCTTTACGGCGAAATCATGTGCGGTGACGGTTGCATTGCTGATGGTCATTCCCTTCTCTGCGCTGATATGCACGTTGGTCAGTGAGATCGAGGTGATCGGACTCTCGGGAAGGCCGACGATGAAGCCGCCGGTTTTAGAGCCGGTTGCGCTCAGATTCGTGATGCGGATGTCGTGGAAATGGGGAGTGAGCCGGGTGATTGGTTGCGCGGAGTCATGATCCGGAATGCGCGGATAGTACTCGGTCACGAGAACGGGCGTCGCTACGTCTTCCATGGTCAGATCACGAAAATCGAGATTGCCGATATCTGCCCCGCGATCTCGATTCGATTTTACGCGGACGCCATTGGCGGTGGCTTTGAACTGCACGCGGGCGACGCGAACATTTTGGACTCCTCCGGCGACCTCGCTGCCGATAGACATGCCATGCCCATGGAGAAAAGTGCAATCGGAGACGTCGATATCTGTGCTGGGATCATCGGGGCCCGGGGAGCCCGGCTGGCCCGACTTGATGGCTACGTTGTCATCGCCTACATCAATGGTCATGTGCGCGATGGTGACGTGATGCGAGGAAAAAGGATCGACGCCATCAGTATTGGGTGAATGCTCGGGGGCAAGGATCTTGCCGTCGCGGATGATCACGTCGTCTGCGTAGTAGAGCGTCACCTGCCAGGAAGCGGAATTCTTTATGGTGACTCCCTCGATCCGAACATGCTTTGTGTGGTCGATCAGAATCAAGCGCGGACGTTTTGCGGCAACGTAGTCGGGAGAGTTCTTGTGGGCGTACACTTCGGCCCACCACGGTTGTCCGTTGCCGTCGATCACTCCGCCGCCACGGATCGCGATGTCCTGAACGTTCGCCGCACTGATCAAGGGCTGGACTGCATCTTCCCGCATCACTGTGATTTTTTGATAGTCGGCTTTATCCTGGCTGCCGAGCAGGGTCGCCCCCGGTTCGATGTCGAGGACGATGCTGCTCTTCAACGCGATGGGGCCAGTGAGATAGGTTCCGTTTGACAGACGTACGGTACCGCCGCCCTTGCGGGCACAGTCATCGATGGCCTTCTGCAGGGCAGCTGTATCCTTGGTCTTTCCGTCTGCTTTCGCTCCATATGCTCCGGCATCACAAACAGTGGCCGCGTTGGATGGGACGCAACAACAAAGGGCCAACATCGCGGCACCTGTCAGGTTGGATTTCTTACGCAGCGAAAACCTATGTTGGACGCGGAGCTGTCCGGAGTGTTCGATGTGCGTGCAGCGACGCGATAGCGATTGCAGTACGATGCGTGACAAAGAAACGAGCCTCCCTTCATCACCTTCGCCTGGCCGGACGGCGGGCCAGCCGGGTTGTGCAGCACCGACCTGGCGGAGAACTCGGTATGAAACCAGTCGGCGCACCATTCCCATACGTTCCCGGTGACAGAGTACAGCCCATGACCGTTCGGTGGGAAGCTGTCGACTGGACAACTCCCTCGATAGCCGTCCTCTCCGGTGTCGTGATGAGGAAACTGGCCTTGCCAGATGTTGCAGAGGTGCTTTCCTCCGGGAGTGAGTTCATCACCCCAGGGATAGAGTTTTTGTTCGAGGCCGCCGCGCGCGGCGTACTCCCATTGCGCCTCGGTAGGAAGCGCTTTCGATGCCCAGGAGGCGTAGGCTGCAGCGTCGTTCCATGAGACGTGCACTACGGGATGATCCAAAATAGCGCTTACGTCAGAACCGGGGCCCAGTGGTTGGTTCCAGGTTGCACCTGGAACCTTGCACCACCAGGGCGTGGGGGCGGCGGTGTCTTCCACCAGCTCGTCGTAGCGATCGGGCGGGATGTGGGACCAGAAGACGAAAGACCATCCAAACGCTTCCGCCTCGGTGCGGAAATTGGTAGCGGCCACAAAGGCGGCGAACTCAGCGTTGATTACCGGGTAAGTGTCGATGGCAAAGGCTGAGAGGGAGACGCGGCGGATTGGACCTTCTCCGTCGGCGGTAAAACCGCGTTGGTAGTCCGTACCCATGAGGAAAGTGGCGGCGGGAAGAGCCAGCATCGCCCGGCGCGCATCGGAGAGGCTGGCCTCGGGAGCTGCGCCCGCATGGGTTTCTGTCGGCTCACGCTGTGCTTTAGGAGCGCAGCAAGAGCCGGGTGTGGCGTCGCTGTTCATTCATTCCCCGCTAAGTGTAGAGCTTGGCCGGCACGATCTCCGGTTCCGGCTCCCCGGCCGCTACGATCAGCTTCTTCAACTCGTCGCGCAGGATGTCGGCCTGCTTACGGTACTCTTTGCGGGCGGCCAGATTGATAAGCTCGCTGGGGTCCCCCCGCTCGTCGTAGAAAAGATATTCCTGATATTTCGTGCTGGATTTATCTGTGTGCACGTTTGCATCCGGGGCGGCGACGCAATAGACCCAATCCGCGGTTCGGATCGCCCGAGCGACCATTGCTTCGCTGATCTGGATCAACTCCTTGTTGGGCCATTCGTCGCGGGCTTTCTTGTCGGTGAGCAACGGGAGCAGGCTTTTTCCCTTGATGGAAGATGGCACCTCAACACCCGCTGCCTCGAGCAGAGTGGGTGTGATGTGCAAGTTGCCAACGATTTCGTCCAGGCGCTGCGATCCGTTAAAGCCTGGGCCTTCGATGATCAAGGGAATACGAATCGAGCCGTTGTGCGGGCTGCGTTTGTACTCCTCGTTGCGGGTCATGAACTGGCAGCCATGATCGCTGATAAAGACAAAGATGGTGTTGTCTGCCAGATGCTCTTCCTCGAGGATCTTGCGGATTCTTCCTACCGAGGTGTCGATGGACTCGCAACAGCCGTAGTAGTCCGGCAACTGGGACTGCCAGTTTCCGGGGAAGGGACGCAGATCCGGCGGGACAAATGAGTCCTGAAAGCGTTCCGCCGCGCCTTTCGGCGCGATAAAGCGCTTGGCGTCGTTCTGGAAATGCGGTTCCAACTGGGAGATGAAGAGCAGGAAGGGCTTGTCATGCGGCTGGCGTAAGAACTTCTCCGCACGATCGGTCACGAAGTCGACGCGGAACTCATCCTTAAAGGTAATTTCCTTGCCATCTCGATCGTAGATGGTGCCTTCATAGGGGTGGGTGGTGAACTCAAATTCGTTTGCACCCTCCCACATATCGAGAAAGCCGGCGCGCTGCTCCGGCTTGACGTAGCCGCGGCCTCCGCCTGCTTCGACTGTGGAGGGAGCGAGATGCCATTTGCCCAGAAGGTTCGCGGTATATCCTGCCTTGCGCAGTTCGCCGGCCAACGTCGGCAACGAGGGATCGATCGGCATGGCGTTGTGCCATACGCCGGTCTCGGTTGCGTAGCGGCCGGTAAGCATGACGGAACGCGAGGGAGAGCAAACCGGTTGGTTGGTGACGGCGTGAGTGAATAAGGTGCCGCGCTCTGCCATCGCATCCAGGTTGGGAGTATTGGTCGAAGAATTAAGCCGATTGGCTCCGACAAAATCCCAGCGGAACTGGTCGGCTAGATAGAGGATGATGTTGGGTTTTTTCTTTTGCTCCGGGTGCGCTTCCGCCTGCCCGCTTTCGGCTGTGGCTTTGCGCGGTGCGACGGCGGTTACTCCCGCGGTTGCTGCTGCGGCGGCTGTTCCCAACATGAACTCGCGTCGATTGGTGGGCAATGCAAACTCCTTCTCTATCTTACGGCTGGGATGATCAAAAGTAATATTTGAGACTGAACTGCAGTTCGCGTGGATCGTCTGGATTATCTCTGGTCGCGCTGATCGATGCGAATGTGTTGGTGTTGGTGAAGGTTAAATTTCCCGGCTGGCCAAAGTTTGGCGTGTTGGTCAGGTTGAACACTTCGAGGCGAAATTCGAAGGAAGTCTCGCGGAAGGCGGGAAACTGTCTCACCACAGAGAAATTCAACCGGCGGAAGGGTGGACCGGTCACCTGGGTTGGGGCGCCGCCCAAGTTGGCGGGCGATGCCGAGGTAGCTGTTGCCGCCGGAGGATTGGCAAATGCTGCCGGGTTGAGGAACTGGGCCGCATTGTGATGGCCGGCGTAGGGATTTTGGCCGCGCACCGTCAACGCGTTGCAGCCCAAACCTGCAGCGTTGGTCGTCGTGCAGGGAATGGTGAGAGGTTGCCCATCCTGAGCGAAGAAGATCCAGTTCGTGGACCAGCCGCCAAGAATCCAGGCGCCGGGGCCGGAGGAGAGAAAGGGCTTGTTCTTGCCGAAGGGCAGTTCGTAGATTCCGCTCACATGGACAATCTGGCGTACGTCTATGTCGCAAAGCCCATAGTCCGCAGCGATGCCCACGCCGGGAACATACGGGGCTCGATAGCTGCCAATCCCGTTGTCAAGCATGTCGCGCGCGTCCCCCAGGCACTTGGAATAAGTGTAGTTGGCGAGCAGGCTGAAGCCCTGGGAAAAGCGGCGCTCCACATTGAGCTGAAGGCCGTTGTAGTTGGTCGCCGCAGCTCGCGCAATGAAAGTGCCGTTGGTGGCGAAAGCAGGGAAGAAAGAGTTGGTATTGGCGTTGGCGCTCGGCGGCAAAATGCTGCTCACCGTATTCGAAGGCTCGCCGGCCTGCAGGTGCCTGGCGCTCGCTCCTACATACGCGAGCGTCGCAACCATGTTGGCCGCGAGCTGATACTGCAATTGCAGGTGGTAGGCCTGGGCGTAGGAGGTTCTCGCGTGATAGGGCTCGCCATAGAGCCCGAGGCTTGTTTTCGAAGAGGAGGCGGCGGCATCAGCAGTTAACGGGATGTTGACCAGTCCGTTTTGCAACGCCCCGACTGAGTTATCGGGCGTGAGGGGTGTGGTGGAGTTTCCGGCGTTATAGCTGGAGCTCACCTGAAACGGAAAATTGATGTAGTTGCTGATGCTGAGGCCGTGATTTTCATTGCCTTGATAGAAGATTCCATATCCGCCACGAGCAACCAGCCTCGGAGAAACCTGGTAGGCAAGGCCCAGGCGCGGGGCAAAGTTCGTCTTCTGGGCCAGCACGAGCCCGTTGCCGGAGACGGGAGTAAAGGCGATGCCATTCTTAGCCAGAAGAGCCTGGAATGCGGCCGGCTCATTAGCTACCTGCGCCTGCGGAATATAGAAGCGCGATGTGCCGTCCGAGGTGAGCCCGGTCTGGGCCGGTACGAAATTGGCAAAGTGGCCGTTGGTTTCAATCGGCGCGCCAATGAACTCCCAGCGCAAACCGAGATTCAAGGTGAGGTTGGGGGTGGCTCGCCAATCATCCTGAATATAAACCCCGAGATACGGCCTGGCCAGATGGTAGGCGGGCGGGAAGTTGGAGGCGGCGATGGTGTTGGAACCGCCTACATTGTTGATCCCATTTGGAACCGTGGCGGTTCCAGGATTCAGGACGAATTGAGCGCGGTCGGTTGAGTTATCGGTGTTGTTGACCACCGACGTGTAGATGCCGTTATCCGTGAAGTTGCCTCTGGAGGCGGTTGGGGTGAGGGTTGGGGTTGCGATGTGCTGGTATTCCATGCCGACGCGAATCTGGTTGCGTCCGCGATCGATGGAGAGGTTGCCGGTGGCCTGCAGAATGTCGCTGGCTTTGTCACTCGGCAAGGTGCCGGCAGAACCCAGGTTGCTGAGGATGCCGAAGCTGAAGAGCGGTAGACCTCCATTGGTCGGGAGCTGCGGAACCCCCGGGATGCCATATTGAGCGGGGATGCCCAGCACGTTGGCATCATATTGCCGCCGTTCATCGGCCACACGGCTATAGCCCAGGCGCGCTTCGAGCACAAGCTTGGGGGAGAAAATATGAGTTTCACTGCCGGCAATGTTCTGCGATTCGCTATGGCCTGTTCCCGGACGTGACGGCGCGCCGTCAGCTACACCGGGGAACGGACCCGGCTGGAATTGATTGTTATAGACAAAGCTATAGCGGACAAAGCCTGAATCCTGGGCACGGAAAATCTGGTCCAGGCGCACATCCGCGCTATCGATGTTGGTCGTAGCCGCGGGGTTGGTGGTGTAGTTGTTGGTTAAGCCGCTCGACTGGGGCGCCGGGTAGAGCTTCAACAACGCTACAGCCGCTGGATTGAGTCGGCCCGCGGGTATTTGATTGAGCAGGGCTTCATCGAGCGGGCCGGTGAAATTGGTTATGCCCGTTACGCTGCCCTGATAGAAGGGATCGCGGACCTGTCCACTGGTTGTGGCGACAATGCCGGAGACCGGATCAGCGTGTCCGGCGGTGATGGTACGCGTGGTCGCGGGGTCGAAGACCGTCCCGCTGGGGAAGACGCGGCCGAGGGCGTCCGTCTTGGTTCCCTTCTGCAGCGTGACCAGGTCCTGCAGATTGGTGAATCCGCTGCTGTTTTCGGCGATCGTGGGGACGGTCTCGGTATAGGTCTTGCCTTGGACGATGCGCGTGCCCTGGTAATCCATAAAGAAGAAGGTCTTGTTGCGGCCGTCGTAGAGGTGAGGAATGATCAGTGGACCACCGAAGGTCGCTCCAAATTGGTTTTGCCGGAACTCTGGTTTGCGCTGGGTAGGCAAGACGAAATAATCTTTGGCGTCGAAATAGTCGTTGCGCAGGAACTCCCACACGTCTCCGTGGAACGTGTTCGAACCTGACTTGGTGGTCAGGTTCAAGACAGCGCCCGCGGAATGACCAAACTCGGCGGAATAATCGTTGGTCTGCACGGTAAATTCGCGCAACGCATCGGGTGGCGGCAGCACAACGAACTGTGCCTGATTCACCAGGTCGGCGACTTGCACGTTGTCGTCCATGCCATCGAGTAGGTAGTCGTTTTGCGTGCGGCGGGATCCGTTGGCGGTGAAGGATCCACTGGCCTGTAAACCACGGCTGTCATTTTGCGCAATGGTTACCCCGGGGGAAAGCTGGGCAAGAAACACGGCATTGCGACCATTGAGTGGCAGCTTGTCGATGGCTCGCTCCCCGACGAGTTGCTGCAAGGATGAGCTTTGCGTGTCGAGTATGGGGCCGCTCGAGGTGACCTGCACGTTCTGAGAAATCGAGCCAATCTCCAATTTCGGGTTGATCTCGAGGCGCGACTGAATGGTGACTTGAATATGATCCTGGACGGAGGTCTTGAAGCCTTGCTTCTCCGCGGTCAGGGTGTAGGCGCCGAGTTTGAGAGGGCTGATGATGTAGCTGCCGTCCTGCCCAGTCTGCGTGGTGCGCTTGCGGCCAGTACCCTCTTCGGTCACGGTCACTGTGGCATCTGGAATGTTGGCGCCGGAGGAGTCCTGCACGGTGCCGACAATCGCTCCGGTATCGACCTGGGCGTGGGACGAGATGGGGGTCAGTAGCAGTAAACCCACGACCAGAAGGATTGGCCACAGGCGGTACACGGAACCGGGGTTGCGAATGAGAACGGATTTGGCCATGGGAAAAATCATTGTGGTTAACCTCCTGAAGTCAGCTTTGTTGTTCTTGCTTTTGCTGGGAGTTACCGGTCGCGGTCGTTCATGCATCCGAGCTAAATTCGATTCGTCGTCATCCTGGCGGGCGACAGGCCAACATTAAAGACCGCCAATAGGAATTGTGCAAGGATGGGTTAAATCTAGTGAAAACCTACTGGGAGGTTCCTAGGAGGCAAGTTGGGCGCGACAACAACAACAACAGAAGCCAGGGCGGCTTCCGAAAATATGGCCCGGTTTGTCGTGGCGCAGGATCATCAGTGAATGAGCCTTACGGTTAGAAAGTAGCATACGAGGCCGGAAAACAGAATAGTGCGCTGAAAACGCTTGGGGGCATATAGTCTTTTGCTATCGCGACTTCACAGCAGTTGAATGCACGCGGGTCTAAAGCAGTGGTATCCCACATCTCGCGAAAAACGAGCGAGATATGGGGCACCCGGGGATTGGTTGCTGGGGGGAGCCTTAGGATGAGTAGCAAGATAACGCGTCGTGATGCCCTCAAGCTTGGAACGAGCACCGCCCTATCGGCCGCTGCCACTCCATTGCTGTCGTCGTCGATTGCCAGATCAGCCGCAGTACCGGGGTACGCTATGCCTCAGACCTCAGACGAAATTTGTTTCATGCGTGCCGTCGATATGGTGGACGCAATCCGCAGCAAAAAAGTCTCCTCGCGCGAAGTGATGCAGGCACACCTCAAGCAAATCCACCAGGTCAATGCACGAGTCAATGCGATGGTGACGCTGGTGGACGAAGAGCAATTGATGGCACAGGCGGCCGCGGCAGACGAGGCGCTTGCTAACGGCAAATGGCTGGGCCCGCTGCATGGTTTACCGGTTGCCGTTAAAGACCTGCACGAGACACGTGGGATCCGCACTACCTTTGGCTCTCCGTTACACAAGGACTATGTGCCGGATTTCGATTGCCGGGTTGTGCAGCGAGAGAAGGAAGCGGGGGCGATCGTCCTGGGCAAAAGCAACGTCCCCGAATTGGGCCTCGGTTCGCAGACGTTCAATCCGATTTTCGGCGCGACGCACAATCCTTACGACGTTACCAAGACCTGCGGCGGAAGCACTGGCGGCGGGGTGGTTGCCGTGGCGTGCGGCATGGCTCCTCTCGCGGACGGCAGCGACATGGGGGGCTCGCTGCGCAATCCTCCGAATTTCTGCAATATGGTGGGCATTCGCACGTCGCCGGGACGCGTGCCTAACGTGCCTACCACGTTGGGTTGGTTTACCCTCTCGGTGCCTGGACCGGTGGCGCGTAATGTCACTGACTGCGCTTACTTCCTGAGTGTGCTTGCCGGCTACGATCACCACTCACCCATCTCCATTGACCAACCGGGCGCTCCGTTTGCACAGCCTCTCGGCCGCAGTTTCAAAGGAGTGCGGGTGGCGATGTTCAAGGATATGGGATTGCCATGGGACCCCGAGGTGAAACGCGCGGTGCAGGCGCAGCGCAAGGTCTTCGAAGAGTTGGGATGCATTGTCGAAGAGGCTGAACCTGATTTCACGGATGCGAATGAGGCGTTTCTGGCTTGGCGCCACTGGTCGGTGGAATTGGGTTTCGGGGATTTGTTGGCTACGCATGGAGATCAGCTCAACGAATATGTTCACTGGCACGTGGAGGAAGGACGCAAGCTGACCGGCCCTTACTTGTCTCGTATCGAGGCTAAACGTACGGCGCTGTACCAGCGGTTGTGTAACTTCAAAGGGGAGTATGAGTTTTTTGTTTTGCCGGTGAACCAGGTGCTTCCGTTTGATGTGAACACACACTACCCTCGGGAGATTGCAGGGGTGAAAATGGAGAATTATTTGGCTTGGATGAAGTCGGCTTATTACATTTCGGCGGCGGGTAATCCTGCGATGTCGGTTCCGTGTGCGTTTTCTTCGAGTGGGTTGCCGATTGGGATTCAGATCGTTGGGCGGCATCACGACGATTGGGGGGTGTTGCAGTTGGGGTACGCGTTTGAACAGGCCACTGGGGTTGGTAGGCGGCGTCCGGTCGTTTGAGGGGGGTGCCGAGAACACTGGTCCTGGTCCGGATGACACCTTGTTGGGAACGGAGGAGATTGTTCCGACAAGTCTGTCCTAAAACATTTCCTTGGGACAGCCGATGAACAGGTCCCTCCACTGCGCTACGCTCCGGTCGGGATGACACCTTTTTGGCAACGGTGGAGATTGTTCCGACATGTCTGTCACAAAACATTTCCATGGGACGGCCGCTGAACTGCTGATCCCTCCACTCCGCTACGCTTCGGTCGGGATGACAAAGGGGAGTGCGGCGCTTCCATTAAGAGTCGGATAGTGGAGGGCGGGACCTGCAGATTACCTGAGCAGGTAGTAGCAGACGCCTACGGTTAGCAATAAAAGCAGCGAGACGATACGAGGATCACTTATCGCGGTGACCGGCCCTTTTAGAAATGCTAGCGGATGATCCCAACAGACCTTCGACACTTCGGCCTCGTCCATGGGCGGCGTCAGCAGGCTGGTCAGCACATAGATGGCTACGCAGACTACTGCAATGATGGGGCCGGCGAGCATGAAGGGAATCCCCAAACCCTGGACTGGGTCGGTCACGAAGCCGCCGAAATCCGTGAGGGTCGAGGAGGGTAGGAACCATCTGCCGGTACTTGGCAAATCGACCAGGAAATAGAGGACGCCGATGAGGGAGCCAATATAAAGAGTGGCCATCGCCGCCTGCCTTGTTCCCCGCTTCCATAACACGCCAAACACAAAGACCGTGGTCACCGCCGGCGCGAAGGTCATGGGAATCTTGTTAACCGCTTCGAAGATGGTCCCGAACTGGTCGCCCTGGGTGGACCACAACATCGCCAGCACCATGATTACGCCCGTAGTGATGCGACCCACCCTTACCACGTACGCGTCGGTCGCTTGCGGTTTGAGGCGCTTGGCCACATCAATGGAGATGAGCGTCGCGCAGCTGTTGAGCGCCGCCGCCATGCAGCTCATGAGCGCCGCTGCCAGACTGGCAGCGATCAACCCACGCACGCCTACCGGGATCAGGTATCGGATCAAGAGCGGCAACATGGTGTTGTAATCCGGACGACCGGTTCCGGGCACATCGGCCAAATGAATCGCACCTTTTTGCCAAAGGACATAGCCGATGAGGCCAGGAAACACCATGAGAAAGACCGGCGAGAGCTTCAGGAAGCCCGCAAACAGGGCGCCGTTCTGCCCATCCTTCAAGCTATGCGCCCCGAGCACACGCTGCACGTGGGTCTGGTCCGCACACCAGTACCAGATACCGAGAATGGGATAGCCGAGCAGAACGGCCAACCAGGAGAACTCGCTGAGATGTCCCCGTGTGTCGACGACCGGTTGCAACATATGCAGTTGCCCGGGGGCAACCGCTCGCCGGAAGGCCGCTAGATCATGCACGCCCACGCCGGGCAAAGCACGCACGCCCATGATGGTGATGAGAGTAGCGCCACCCAGGAGCAGCACGACCTGGATACTTTCAGTCATGACTACGGCCTTCAGGCCGCCCAGGGCCGCATAGGTGACGGTAAATAGCGACAACACAAGGATGGTGGCAAACATCGGCACGCCGAGAAGACTCTCGAAGACCTTTGCGGCGGCAAAGAGACTGATGCCGATATGAATGAGCAGGGCGCCAAGGATCCCGATCACGGCAAGAAACGTGCGCGCTGCGGGACAGTAGCGACGCTCCATGAACTCGGGCAGTGTGGCCACGCCGGAGTTGATGTAGAAAGGGGCAAACATCAAGGCCAGCAGGATGAGGATGAAGCAGGCCATCCACTCGAAGTTGCCGATGACCAAACCGTCTCGCGCGCCGCCGGCGGCGTAGCCTACGAGATGAATGGTCGAAATATTCGACGTGAACACCGCCGCGCCGACGGTGAACCAGCCGAGCGATTTATTGGCCAGGAAATATTGCTGGGAAGAAGCGTTCCGGCGGTAGCCGACCTTGATCCCGAAGGCAGTGATGCCAACCAGGTACACAGCGATCACGATCGCATCGATCGGGGAAATGGCCATTACCAGGGTTGAATCTGGACTTTCAGGGCCATGGTTTTGTCGGCCGCAAAGTGCAGGGCCTCCACCGACTCGTCCAGGGGGAAGATGCGGTTGATAAGAGAGCGCACATCCACGCGTCCCGCGGCCACCAGGCGGATCGCCTCATCGAAGGTGTCGCCGTAGCGCATCGAGCCGCGGAAATTAATCTCACGCACCATGATCTGGTTGACGGGTATCGGAATATCCGCGGTGCCCACGGTGCCGATCTGAACGATCGTGCCCCCGGGGCGCACCAGGTCGAACGCCGCACGCAGCGCAGGTGGCGCGCCGGATGCCTCAAAAACCATATCGAAGCCGAGGCCGGTCAACTCCCTCACCTGATCATGCAAATCGTGCGCCGCGGGATCGAGGGCCACATCGGCACCCACTTCGAGCGCCTTCGTACGGCGGGCAGCAACGATATCGCTGACTGCAACCGGAACCGCACCGAAGGCGCGGGCGGTCATCGCTACCAGCAGGCCTATCGTTCCTCCACCGGTGACAAGCACGCGCTTGCCCGATATGGTCCCGGCCCGCTTTACCGCGTGCAGAGCAACGGAAAGAGGCTCCATCATGGCGCCGATGCCATCGTCCATATCCGCGGGCAGCAGATGACATTGATCCGCACGGACGGTGACCCACTCAGCAAGTGCTCCATCGGTCGGCGGCGTGGTGCTGGCGCTGCCGAGCATAATGGTTTTTCGGCAGAGGTTGATCTGCCCGCCTTTGCAGTAGGCACAAAAGCCGCAGGCACGCGCGGGATTGACGGTGACCCGGTCACCTGTTTTTACCGTGTCAACGTCAGCGGCAACCGCGGCGACTTCGGCCGTGAGTTCATGGCCGAGAATAAATGGACGGTCGGGAACAAAGGTGGCGTTGTAGCCGTGCTCGTAGTAGTGCAGGTCTGTACCGCAAATGCCGACACGGCGGGTGCGCAACAGCACCATGCCGGGTTTCAATTCGGGCTGACGCCAGGTCTCGATTCGTAGGTCTCTTGCTCCGTGAAGTACTGCGGCCTTCATTGTGATACCTCAACCGGGATATGGTAAAAGCGAGCGCAGTTTTCACCGAGAATTGCGGTTTGGACTTTGACCGAAAATTTTCTTACGTAGTCGATCACGATCTTCATCACCGCTTCGTACTCACCCGACAGCGTGCAAACGGGCCAGTCGGAACCGATCAGGCAGCGCTCAGGCCCAAAGGCTTCGCAGGTGATGTCCAGGTAGCGGTGAAAGTCGCCGGGTTGCCACTGCTTCCACCCTGTTTCCGTCACCATACCGGAAAGCTTGCAAAAAACGTTGGGGAACTTCGCCAGGTGGTGCAGATTCTCTTGCCAGGGTGAAATCGATCGCTCCGCGATGCCGGGCTTGGCGATGTGATCGAGGACAAACGACTGATCCGGAAATTCTTCTACCAGCTGCACCGCGACCGGAAGATGCCGGGGAAAAAGCAGCAGGTCGTAGGCCAGATTGAATTCCTGCAGCTGGGAGATGCCGCGGCGAAAGTCCGGCCGCAACATGAAGTTGTCGTCCGGCTCATCGTGCACAATGTGGCGCACACCCACCAGTTTGGGATGTGCGGCAAATTGCTGCAGTTGATTGGGTAGCTGGTCCGAACACAAATCTACCCAGCCAACTACGCCCTTGATGAACGGGTGGCGCTCCGCGAGTTTTAGTAGAAACTGCGTCTCCTGGAGATCCTGGCGCGCTTGAACGGCAACACAGCCATCGAAGCGAATGCCATCCAACAGTGGCCGCAGATCCTGGGGGAGAAAATCATGCTTGAGGACGCCCATCTGGTCGGTCATCCAGGTGTAGCCGGCGGGAGTGTAATGCCAGAAATGCTGGTGAGAATCGAGACGCATGGGCGTCTGAATGATCACCCATTGCCGTCCGCGTTGGCAAGTTTATGGGTTCAGCCATTTTGCGTGTCGACAGTGAGCTTGGCTGGTGAAATTATTGGGGCGCTTGGAAAGGGAGGTAACGATGCTGCGAATAATTTGCTCTACGCTGCTTGGCGGTGTTGCCCTGTTGTCGATTGCGCTCCACAGCCAACAGAGCCAGCCAACAAGGATTGGGATGCTGATTGGTGTCAAGCCGGATCGAATCACAGCCTATGAAGCGCTGCACGCAGCGTCAAACCAGGGTGTTCGGGATTTGCTGGATAAGTACCATATGCATAACTTCTCTATTTACATCCAGAAAATGGATGATAGTCACTATTACCTGTTTGGATATTACGAATACACCGGGAATAACTACAAGGCCGACATGGATACGATGGCCAAAGAGCCGCGCAACATTCAGTGGCTGAGTAAGACGGACGCAATGCAGATTCCTCTGCCAGGGCAGAAGTCGTGGACGAAGATGCAGGAGGTTTTTCATAATCCTTGAGGTATCTCAGGCCGCGAGTGGGTTTGTCCCCTGACCAGGCGCAGGGGCTAAAGTGTCTGCGAAAGAAGTCGGGAGACGGATGGAAATGCGTCCCTCAGCGGCTAAAGCCGCGCCTGTTTTCAATCGTTTATGTACGGGCTGAAGCCCGTACCCTTCAAAGAACAAAGTTTTTCCGCAGCCTGTAAAACCCTACGTTTTTTTAGCCTTTTGCGGCACGACTAAAGTCGTGCCCTGATACAAAGCAAAAACGGTGCAGACGCAGCACTCGAGCATGAACCGTGGGCAGTTTTCCCTGGGCGCGATTTCAGTAGTGACTCCGCAAGAGCTGGTTATATTTGGGTCAGCAGGGAGCGGGGTCCAGGATGTGGTTGCGCGTGGCAGCGATTGGCATAGGTATTCAGATTTCCGACAAGTGTATAGAAGTTGGTCACACGCGGCTAACAAAGAGGTTGACAACCGGCGACCCACCAGTAAATCTAAGTCAGTATGGTGAAGGAGTTCACCATGAGCGGTTTCGCCATTGCCCTTTGAAACTGCTTTAACCGCTGTTCCGCCTCATTGGCTCGACAGATGATGACTCCTGACGGGAAGCCGTCGCGGAGTCATGTCCGGCGACCCATTCCTGTCCAGATTCAGTTTTCCGCTTGGTGGAGGTTGGATTTGCAGAAATATCTCTTGATTGCAGCCGGCGGTGCGCTGGGCTCGCTTGCCCGGTATAGCGTGGGTTCGCTAGTGGCCAACCGGATGGGCACCCGATTCCACTACGGCACTCTGCTGATCAACCTCACGGCTTGCCTGATCATTGGCTTCTCGCTTACATGGATGGGACGACGCACGGAGGTCAATCCGTCCTGGCGATTCCTGATCCCCATTGGTTTCGTGGGCGCTTACAGCACCTTCTCCACCTTCGAATGGGAGATCTTTACCGACCTGCAGACGGGCTCCTTCCTAATTGGTGCGCTCTATCTGTCGCTCAGTATTCTGCTCGGGCTGGTTGCGGTGTGGCTGGGGGCCCTGGTGGCTCGGCTCGCGGTCTGACCTTTACTCCTCGAGCGACCGATTCCAAGTGGAGATCACCCGCGTCTCCCGCTCGAAACCTAACGTACTCACCGACCCTGTTCCCAGCGCCAACAGGCTACCCGCGCGGGGTGGTAAACCAAGCCAGGTGGCGGCGAGAATCCTAAGCACGTGGGCATGGGCAAACAACGCGACCTGGCCGCCAATCTTGCCGGCTCGGTCGATCACCTGCTGGGTCCGCGCTGCTACGTGCTCCACGGGCTCACCTTGCGGTGGAGGAGCATCCCAAATGGACCAGTCGGGCTGGTCTTTGCGAATCTCCGCGGTGGTGCGCCCTTCGTAAACTCCGTAATCCCATTCACGGAGGTTGTCGTCGACTTGCGCAACATCCCCAAAGCCGGCGATACGGCAGGTTTCCCGAGCACGCTGCATCGGACTGGTCAGCACCAGGTCGAACTTACGATGGGCGAGATACTCACGAATTTTTGCCGCACGCTCTTCGCCATGTGCGGTCAGCGGGATGTCTGTTCTGCTGGTATGGGCACCGGAGAGGCTCCATTCCGTTTCCCCATGACGGATCAACCACAGTTGCAGATTCAAGCGGTGTTCCTTTCATTGCGGTTTTTCGAGCCCACCCTGCAGGGTAAAATTTTCGAGCGCAATGGCATTCTGCCAGATTCGGTCGAGGGAGTCGATGTAGTTCACCTCTAATTCAAAAAGGGTGCGCTGAGACACGATGACTTGAGGATAGGCCTGCGCCATGTTGCGGTACTTGTCCAGGTAAAGCTCGTAGGCGCGACGAGCCCGGGGCAGCAGGGCGGTGCGGTAGCGATCAGCCTCCATCCGGGCAGAAAGATAATTTTGCAGCAGCACTTCCGCCTGTTGGCGCAGAGATAATTGGGTGCGGGTTATCTCCTGCCGGGCCTGTTCCAGGTCGGCTTGCGCGGCGCGCAGGTTGCCCTGGTTGCGGTTCCAGAGCGGCAGTTCGATTCCGACGCTGGCGAAACTCTGCGCCCCGGTTTTTCTGCCGGGAGCTTCCGGAAGCGCCTCCAGATTGGCTTGTTCCCCGCCCCGTAATTGAAGATCCGGTACCACTTCGCGCTTTTCGTCCTTCACCTTCGCCTGGGCAATCGCGACCTGCTGCTGCGCCTGCTTGACGCTGGGACCCTGCTGCACGATGGTATCGACGACCGCCGCCTGGTCGATGTCCGGAGACGCATCCAGCGCCGCGTCTAATGGCGCGACCTCAGTCGCAGGGGTGCCGGCGAGAGCCGCAAGCGATTTGAACCTTTCGATGAAGAGACGTTGCGCCTCGGTGTAGTCGATGGCCGCCTGTTCCGCCTCGACTTCCGCCTGCAAGACGTCGGGCGAATCCGCCTGCCCCACGTTCGCCAGTTGGTGAGCCGTTTGGACGGCGTCGGTGGCCAGGGCGAGCAGACGGCCGCGCACCAGCACAGTCTGTTGCGCGCTCAACGCGTGGTAAAACATCCGCGTGACATCGCTGTTCACTCGCCGGATCTGTGTCTCGGCGGCAATTTCATCGGCGTGTTTCTGCTGTTTGTAGATGTCCTGACGAAGGCCGAGCTTGCCCCCGAGCACAATGGTTTGCGCGACGAAGCCGCCCTGTTCTCCACCTCCGTAGGAGCCGCCGCGGATCTGATCCCCTTCGTAGCCTACGGTTGGATTGGGATAAAGCGATGCCTGCCGGGCCAGAGCCTCAGAGCGGCGTACCAAGGCCGCTGCCTGCTGCAGGGTCGGGTTGTTTTTATCGGCCATGGTGAGAAAGTCCTGCAGCTTGAACGGGGTTCGCGATGCGACGCCCCGTAGCAACTCGGGCGCAGGCGCAGACAACGGTTTCTCCATCACCATCTGCGCGACGAGGGGCGCGGTGCACAACCACAGCAGTGACGCGAATCTCTTGTACATCGTCTTCTCCATGGCTATCTATGAATTTTTCTGCAATAGCGAGGCGTAGGGATCGTTGGGCCGATTCGCCTGCTTCATGCGCGCGATGACTTCGTCGTATTTGTCTGGGGGCAACACGCGCAGGAAATTCATCATGCCCATCATGTAGCCGCTCCAGCCGGCACGAAGTCCGTAGTTCTCGGGCTTGGCTACCCTCTGGTCCATGGCCATGGTGGGCCCTTCCATGTAGGCATCCTGCGGAAAGCCCGGGACCGCGTTTGCGTTGGCGGCGATGTCGACTGCCATATCCGCCATCCCTGGCATGCCGTTCATCGCGTTCGGCTGTGCGAGCGGACCGGTGGCGGTTGCCATGTCCGCAGTACTGCCGAAACCCATACCGCGGCCGAGGCTGGTGCCGTAGTCATCGCCGGAAGGCGCGCCCGGCGTACCTTGCAGCATGCCCATGCCGGTATTCATATCCACACCCGCGGGTTGTCCCATGCCGGGACGGCGGGTCATGCTGCCCACGTTGGAAGACATCTGGTTCATCATGTGGTGGGGCAGGTGACAGTGCAGCATCCAGTCGCCGGCACGATCGGCGTTGATCTCTATGTCGCGCGCCTGGGCTACTCCCACCAGAACGGTGGTGCCGGGCCACCAGGCTGTCTCCGGGATGCGGCCCCCTTCGGTGCCCGTGACCTGGAAGGTGTATCCGTGTATATGCAGGGGATGATGATCCATACCGAGATTGACAAAGCGAATACGCACCCGATCCCCCTGACGCACGATGAGCGGAGTGGCCGCTGGCCCCGCTTTGCCGTTGAGCAGAAGCCAGTTGTATTCCATGTTCATGGTGTTGGGCACGGTGTTGTTGGGCAAGACCGCGTACTCCTGCAGGTGCAGGAGGAAGTCCTTGTCGCAGTGGGGGTGGTACGGGGTGCGGGGATGCATGATGAAACCGCCTAGCATGCCCGCCATCTCCTGCATGGCCATGTGGGAGTGATAAAAGTAGGTGCCTGACTGGTGAATGTCGAATTCGTAGACAAACCGGCCGCCGGGTTTCACTGGCTCCTGGCTGATGCCGGGCATACCGTCGTCACCGATCAGGTCTTCGAGGCCGTGCCAGTGGATGGAACTGGGCTCAGGCAGATGGTTGTCGAAGATGACGCGGACGTGATCGCCTTCGTTGACCTGGATGGTTGGGCCGGGGGCGGTGCCGTTGAATCCCCACAGGTCGATGGTTTTGTCTGGATGGATTTTCTGGCGGAGTACTTCGGCGACGAGATGGAAGACTTTGGCGCCGTTCTCCATGGTGTAGGCGAGATCGCCAACGTCTGGGGTTACTACCGGCGTTTGCAGGGTTGGTGAGGATACGACGTGTGACACCCGGCGGGCGGTTTGCGGCGACGTGGCTGGGGGCATCGGCATGGGCATTTGCATCTGCATGGTCTGCGCCGAAAGGGCAGGTGCAGCAAACAGAGCGGCACAGGCGCGGCCCAGGAAGGTACGTCGGGTACTCATAAGGACTCCTTGTGACGGAATGGCAGGGCGGGCGGAGGCAGGCGCAGATCTCCTCCGAGGGAAACTGAAGGAGTGGGGTCTAGACGCGGAGAGGAGTGATCAGGGGCGGTTGGCCGACGCTACTTCGTAGGCCGGGATCAGCGGGGGTGGGTGCGACGAGGTTGTGGGTGGGAAGAAGGGTGTCCGGTTGCCGGTTAGCTTGGACCGACAGCCGGGCTACGGTCTTTCCCTGTCTATTGGCCAGCAGGTCAACGATGCAGATCGAATAGGTTTTGGGCGGGCAGCCCTGGAGTGCGGGGCCGACGGGTTGAGCCATCGAGTGGCAGTCTGCCATTGCCTGGTTATGGTTGGCAGAGGGAGTGCCCAACTGGTGTTGCATACATTGCGTGGAGCATACGGAAGAGGCGGCCTGAGTCACCAACAAAACAAGCAGCAGTGCCGCGATACTTGCGGGGAAAATGCGTCGCGCGGCCGAGTGAAGTGGAGAGGTCACAACGGTTTCAGGATACGCCTAACAAAAAGCAATGGTTGGGCTTCGCCCATCTTTTTCGTCCCACGTACGCTTGGGCGAACGTGGAGCACCCGTCATGTCCGAGTGATCATCTCCGTCCGAATGGTTATCCAGGGAGCCAGAGGCGGCCCGTCTAGGTTTGTGGGATCCAACGGTTCCTGGCACCGTCCAAAAAGAGGAGAGCGGTCATAGCAAACTGGTAAAGGAGCATTCTTTCAGCCACGGGGATGGTGGTTAGCAAGAGGCCCACTACCTGGTGCCCGCGGACGGTTGCAATGGTTTTGAAGATCCCGACTGCAGTGCTGCTCATTGCTCCCCTCCGCATTCCTGATGTGTAAGACCAAGAGAGATAGAGAAAGTCTCCCGAGTCTTTTTTGCAGAATCAGTGTTGCGTTCATCGGCACACCCCGGCCGGGGTTCCATAACACTCTGGGATAATGGATGCAGGACCGCCCCCTGCCTGCCCATGACTACCTTGAAGACAGATCAAGTGGAGACCCCTGCCAAACTAAGCGGATTTGAGCCGCTTGGGGTGCCGCTGTTCCGGGATCTGTGGCTCGCCTCGATTGTGTCCAACCTGGGCGGCTGGATGCAGGACACGGCCGGCACGTGGTTGATGACCGTGCTGACACCTTCCCCCTTACTCATTGCCCTGATGCAGACCGCGGCCAGCCTACCCGTGCTGCTTCTGGGCCTGCTGGCAGGGGCGACGGCGGATATTTTCGATCGCCGCCGGCTGCTCATTTTCTGGCAGGCGTGGATGCTGGCGGCGGTTGCGTTGCTCAGCGTGCTCACGTTTTTCGACATTATTTCGCCCTGGATTCTGCTGATCCTCACGTTCCTACTGAATATCGGGGCGGCCATGAATAGCCCGGCATGGCAGGCGATTGTGCCCGAGGTGATTCCCCGGCCGCAGCTGCCCGATGCCATCTCGCTCAACAGCGCCGGTTTTAACCTTGCCCGCGCCCTGGGACCTGCCCTGGGTGGCCTGGCGATTGCACTGTTTGCCCGTGCCACCACCGGCGCGGCTTCGGTCTTTCTGCTTAATTCCCTTTCCTTCGTGGGCGTGATTCTCGTTTTGTATCGCTGGCAGCGAAACCCGCCGTTCAAGAGCGCGCTTCCATCCGAACGAATACGCGGATCCATGCGCTCAGGTATTCGCTATATCCGCTATGCCCCGATGCTGCAAGCCGCCTTCGTGCGGACGCTCATGTTCACCCTGTTCGTGAGCGCGGTCTGGGCGCTGCTTGCCGTGGTAGCGCGTAATGATCTGCACCAGGGCGCTATGGGGTACGGCATCCTGAACGGCAGCATGGGCTTTGGAGCAGTGATCGGCGCCACCCTGCTACCCCGGGTCCGCCGGAAACTTTCCGCCGATGTCATCATCGCCTCGGCCACCGGCGTCTTCGTGGCTACGCTGCTGATTCTGGCGCTGGTCAAGGTGCCGCTGATTATTATTGTGTTCCTGATTGCCGGTGGCTTCGCCTGGACCAGCGCCATGTCTACGCTCAACCTCGCGGTGCAGGTGTCGGTTCCCTCATGGGTACAAGCACGGGCCCTGGGCGCCTACCAGATGATCTTTTCCGCAGGCATGGCCCTGGGTGGCGTGATTTGGGGGTTTATTGCCGAGCACGTTTCCACATCGAAGTCGCTGCTCTGCGCAGCCGTCGGGCTGGCGGTCACGCTTCCCTTGTCCCTTCGCTTCCATGTGCTGCGCGGGGTGCAGCCGGATCTGAGTCCCCACCGTTACGCGTTTCCGGCTCCGGAGCTGGCGTCAGAACGCGAAGACAGCGAGGGACCGGTCCGGGTTTCCATCGACTACCACATCGATCCGAAAGATTACGCAGCTTTTACCAAGGCAATCCATAAGCTGCGGGATGTGCGGCTGCGGGATGGCGCGATCCGCTGGGGCGCTTATCAGGATGCGACCGACCCGGCGCACATCAACGAGACATTTGTGACTGAATCATGGCTCGAGTACCTGCGGCAACGGGAACGCTTCACGGCTTCCGACCGGCATATCCGCGACACTGTCTGGGGTTTCCATCGGGGCAAGGAGCCACCCCGGATCTCGCATATGTTCTATGCCAAAGAGGTGAGCGAGACGCAGTCGAAAGCGGCACGGTTAACGGAGTAATTTCAGCAGTTTAGGCCTGCCTTACTGAGGGTTTCCTTTAACCCTTTCATGCTCACGCGGGTGGAGGCTTCAGGAGTGCCCGCTCCACGCCAATGAGTCTCCAGGCTTACGGCTTGGTGATAGCCATCTTTGGCCAAGGCTCGGAATTGACCCACCCAATCGACCACCCCTGCACCTACGGGCGCCCATTCGCTTGGCTTGCCGGCCGGCCGCACAACGTCTTTCACGTGGCAGTGACCGATGCGGGCATGGGGCAGCAGGCGGTAGCCATCGGGGTAGGGCGTGCTCTCCAGCTTCGCGGCGTTGCCGGGATCCCAGTTGAGCATGAAGTTTTTGTTGGGGATCGCCTTGAGGACGGCGGCTGATTCTTCTCCAGTCGCGGTGTTGCACGACATTTCATTTTCCAGGAGCAGGATCATGTTGCTCTTCGCACACGTATCCGCTGCGGCGCGCAGCTTGTCGTTGATGGCGGCACGGTAGGGCGCCTGATTTTCCAGCCGCCAGAAGTCGAAGCATCGGATGCGATCGGTCTTGAATTGCTTTGCCAGCTCGATGCAGTGTTCCAGCAGCTGATCCTGCTGCTTGAAGTCGAAGTCGGCATGGAATTGATCGCGTTGTGGGCGTTCCTTGGAAGGCGGTGCGCCGGGCCAGTCTACCTTGAACAGAGGACTAGCAATGTCGGTGACGCGGAGTTGGTACTTGTCGAGAATCCGGCAGGATTCCGCGATTTCTTTGGCGTCCAGGTCGGTGACGTTTTTATTCCACATGGCGCGTAGTTCGATCCAGTGGAGACCGAAGTCCTTGGTGGCGATCTCGCAGGCTCGGCCGAAGTCTGGGGTTAGCTCGTCGTTGATGACGGAAAGGTGGAAGGGACAGGTGGTTGCGGAAAAGGCACGAGCTGCACCCAGGGCGGCTAGAGATGCGATGAATTCGCGGCGAGTGGGAGACACGTGAACACGATAGCGATTAGGGCGGAGGGTTGCAACTTGGAGCGGGAATTGGATGGGGGGTGGGTTCAAAACATTTCCAGGAAAGGCCTGCTGAACTGCAGATCCCTCCACTCCGCTACGCTCCCCCGGATTTCCTGTGGAACTTGATGGCGTTGGTGCACTTCATGCGCCCTTCTTTACGGAAGGGCGCATACCCGGCCTTGTCTAGTGCAGCGTGGCAGGAAATCCGGGTACGCTTCGGTCGGGATGACACTTCTTAGGAACGGACAAGAGAACGAGATGAATTACGGCAGGTTGATCTCCTGGTGGAGCGGCAGGTCTTTCGAGGAGCCACCGACCATGAAGGTGTACGCGCCCGGCAACACCTTCCAGCCGTTGGTGGCCTCGTCGTAGATCGACAGCTCCCGGGGATTGATGGGCAGGCTGACTTCCCTGCTTTCGCCGGGTTTGATCTCCAACCTGGTGAAGGCCGCGAGCCGCTTCGGAGGCTCAGCAGCGCTGGCCGGCAGGGCGACATAGACTTCGGCGATTTCGGCTCCGGCACGTGCCCCCGCATTCTTCACCGTGAAGGTGACCGTTGGCTCTTTGCCTGCGGCTACCTTCAGGTCGGAATACTGATACGTGGTGTAGGAAAGACCGTAGCCGAAAGGGAAAAGGACCGGCTTGTTCTCCGCGTCGTACCACTTGTAGCCCACCTTCAGGCCCTCATCGTAATGCACGCTGAAGATTGGTTTCGCATCTTCCGGTTTAAGATTCGCCCCGGCATCCTCTCCTCCATCCGGCGGCTTTACCAGCTCGGGATGAGGGAGATCTGCTTCAGTGCGAGGAAAGGTCATGGGCAGCTTCGCGCTCGGATTCACGTCGCCAAACAAGATGTTGGCCACCGCATCCGCGCCCTTGCTGCCTGCGTACCAGGCCTCGAGCACACCACCTACCTTGTCGATCCAGGGCATCAGGACCGCGGTGCCGGTTTCGAGCACCACAATGGTCTTTGAGTTGGCCGCAGCTACTTGCTCGATCAACGCATCCTGATGCTCGGGCAGTGAAAGGTTGGGCAGATCGGTTCCTTCGCTCATCCATTCATAGGCGAAGACAATCGCGACGTCCGACCTGGCGGCAAGCGCCGCGGCTGCGGCGGGGTCGGCTCCCGAATCAAAGTCGACCTTGATGCCAGGACCCTTTGCACTCACCGCCTTCAAGGGCGAGGTGGGAAACCAAACCTTGGATTGCCAGGGGGCCGCGGGCGCACCGGGAGGATCCACCTGTGCCGATCCACCGCCAGAGATCATGCCGGTGTCGGCGTGGGGCCCGATGATTGCAATGGAGTGCACCGTGGTGCGGTCGAGCGGCAACAGGCCGTTGCTGTTCTTGAGCAGGACGATGCTGTGCTCAGCAAGGCGGCGCGTGGTGGCAAAGCCGGCTTCCACATCGACCACGCTTTTCTGCGCCGGGAAATCGAAGAGGCCGGCGAGAAACATGGAACGCAGGATGCGGTGCACATGGTCATCCAGTTGGGCCATGGGAACCTTGCCCGCCTCGACCGCCTGCTTCAGCTTCGCACCATAGAAGTCGTCCATCGGCTCCTCATGGTCGAGCCCCGCAGCCGATGCCTTGACCGTGCTGTGGGTTCCACCCCAATCGGAAATCACGAAGCCCTTAAACTGCCAGTCCTGCTTGAGCACATCCGTCAGGGTGTACTTGTTCTGGCAGGCGTAGTCGCCGTTGATCGCGTTATAAGAACACATCACCGCGGCCGGGTCGCCGATGCTGATGCCAATATGGAAGGCGAGCAGATCGGTCTCCTGCATGGCGCGCTTGCTGATGATCACATCGACTTCGTCGCGGCCATTCTCCTGATTGTTCAT
The DNA here is from genome assembly GCA_049522955.1 of Acidobacteriaceae bacterium. Taxonomy (GTDB): domain Bacteria; phylum Acidobacteriota; class Terriglobia; order Terriglobales; family Acidobacteriaceae; genus PALSA-350. Next base: position 55,600 of record JBEKNJ010000023.1, on the reverse strand, counting down.
GACGTAGTGCTTGATATCGCCGATCACATGCTGGGCCTGCTCGCATTTGATCCGGTTGCCGACCAGCGTCCCCGCCAGGAGTGGATCTTCTCCCTGATACTCAAAGGTTCGTCCGTTGCGCGGCTCGCGGGTCAAATTGACACCACCGCCAAGCGTCATGTTGTAGCCCTGAGCGCGCAGTTCCTTCCCGATCAGCGCCCCGTAGTCGCAGGCGGCCTCGGGATCCCAGCTGGCCGCCGCGGCAATGTTCGACGGCAATGCCGTGGAATAGCGTCCATTCTGAGCGCTCATGCGGACGCCGTAGGCAGCGTCGCTCATCTCCACCTGGGGAATGCCCAGCCGCGGGATCCCAAGTATGAAACCCGCTCCCTGGTTGCCGAGGTATGTCCTTGGCATGGGGCGTTTCCAACCCGGCATGCCCTGGCCGTGCATGAGGTCGATCTTCTCGTCCAGGGTCATCTCCTTTAGTACCAAGTCGGCGCGCTGATCGGGGGAGAGGCTGGTGTTCATCCAGGCGCGTGGTGTGGGATGTGCCTGAGGATCGGCTGCGTTCGCGCCGGCTACGGTAAAAAGGCCCAGAATTGCCACAAAAATCAGCCTGCGGAAGGGATTCATCTTTCGTTGGTTCAACTTGCCGCCTTCTGTGTCTCGATTATCACTTGCCGCCGCTGAGCAGCTTGAGGTAGCGGTAGTAGAACTCTACCCCACGGTAATAGGAGTTTACCGCCAGCCGCTCATCCTTGCCGTGCTCACGAACGTCGTCGATGTCGATTGCGATCCCGTTGATCCCGTAGGTGGGCAAACCAGCCTCATTGGTATATTTGCCATCGGACGCGCCCGTTTCCATTATGGGAATCACAGGGGTGCCGGGCCACATCTCTGCCACGAGCTTCTCCAAAGGCCGCATGACCTGGGGTTGCAACTCAGTGGGAGGAACGCCTTTGGATTCGGGAGCCGTGTCCTGCACTTCCCCGGTGTCCCTGGTATAGCGGACGGTGACCTTGGGATCGTTGAAGATCTGGATGAGCTGGCGGCGAATCTCTTCGCGCGTGAAGCTGGGAAGAATCCGGCAATTGACATTGGCCGATGCCGTCTGTGGCAACGCGTTGTTGGCAACGCCCCCGGCAAGGCGTGTGGCAACGCAGGTGGTGCGCATGGTGGCGTTGTATTTAGGGATCTGAGACAGGCGCGCGATGGCTTCCTCCGAGGGTGGGTTCTGCAAAATTCCCTTCATGTCGGAAGCGGTCTGGCCTGATTCCAGCGTGCTCATGCGGGCAAAATAGGCTCGGGTTATGGGGTTGAGCTCGAAGGGAAAGGTATAGGCCTGTAAGCGAGTGAGCGCATCGGCAATGTGATAGATGGCGTTGTCGGGCACGGGGAGAGAACTGTGTCCGCCGGGATTGGCGGCGGTGAGTTGGTAGTCGCCGTAGAGCTTCTCGGTAGCCCCTACGTTGAAGGAAATCGCCTTTCCATGCGACAGGTCCACACCGCCCGAATCGGAATTGATAACGAACTCCGCTTCCATGAGGTCGCGATGGTTCTTCAGCAGCCAGTCGACTCCGTTTGATTTGCCTCCCTCCTCGTCGGCGGTGAGCGCCAGGACGAGGTCGCGATCGGGCTTGAAGCCTTGTTTCTTCAGGGCGATGAAGGTAGTCACCAGGGCGGCGTCGTTCTCCTTAATATCCTGGGTGCCGCGTCCGTAAAAGTAGCCGTCCTTTTCTACAAACTGGAAGGGATCGGTCGTCCAGTCGGAACGCAGTGCCTCGACTACGTCGAGATGAGCGAGAAAAAGGATGGGCTTTGCGGTGCCCGTGCCATGAATGCGCGCGACCATGTTGCCCTTGCGATCGTTGGGGCCGAGGACGAGCACATCCTCTTTGGCGAACCCGGCGTCGAGCAAGCGCTGCGCCATGGCGTTGGCAGCAACCGTGGTACTGCCCACGGAATCGGTGGTGTTGATTTCAATCAGCTGCTTAAAGATGTCGTGCGACAGCTGTTTGATTTGCGGGTCCAGCTGGGCTAATGCAGGAATGGCTGTGAATAGCGGCAGACAGAGAGCCAGAGAGCGGAGCCGTCCGGCTCCGGCGAAAACCAAGGGCATCGAATTCCTCTTCTTCGAGCGCAGCGAAACACGCAATCATCGGCGCATAGTCAGCGTTCAGTATAGAGCTTCCGCTTCGGCGCCCGCGGATTCTATCGGAATCGCCGATTTACTTCCCAACCGCACTGGAATGGCTGGCGCGCAACTTTGATTGCGTAAGTTCCTGTGGGTCCAGCTCCCCGTTCTTGTTCTTATCGAGCCGGTCGAACTCTGCTTCCATAAAGTTCATGTACTCCTGTTTGGAGATCTTGCCATTCCGGCTGGTATCCATAAGGAGCAGTAGTTGTTTCACCTCGTTTTCTCCGAGCGCCAGCTTGTCCTGCGGCTTCGGAACTGACTGCTTTTGTGCGTTCGCTGTGCCTGACAACAGTTGTGTCGCGACAAACACTGCGAAGACCACAATCACACATACGTTGTGCGTTCGCATAATTGACCTCGGCGGAGATTGTACGCCTCCATCGATCCACGATCTTTCGATCGTTCGTTACTACGCGCCTTAGGCGCGCCGGCTTTTTTTGTAGATCATCATGCGATCTTTATGCGCGCTCCGATAACGTCCTTGTTCATAGGTTAAATATTGTGTGATTTTCGAGCGCCGCGCCCAAGGGTCACGGTTTGCGCATAGGCGCAGTTGCGTCTGGGATAGGCCTCCCTTTATGGAAACCTTATTTCCCCCTTACGGGTTTCTTAGGGGCGTCGGCTCCTAATAGTAAAGGAGAGGTTCAGCGTAGGGCGACTGTTGAGTCACTATGCAAACTCGAGGATTCGGCAAGCGGGCCCTAACTTCGTAATTGAGAGGCGTAATGGAAAGCAAAATCTACAAAATCAGCAAATTGGTTCTTGCGGCCGGTTGCCTTTCGTCTGTACCGGCAGGCCTTGCGCAGACCTATCAACCAAACGCCGCGCGGGAAAACCATGCCGAATATGCAGCCGCCAATTCCGCTGACGACGGCGGAAATGGCGCGGCGGCGGCCAATTCTGCCCCAGCCCCAGCGGCCGAACCGGCGGCGGTGAGAACGGAAGTCGCTCCTTCGGCAACGATCTCTGGAACCGATATACGTCCAGCGCTGGCCAAGGAGCTTGAAGCGATGAAGTTACGCATCGCGGAGCTCGAAGAGGAATTGAAGGCCAGCGGAGCCACCAGTTCGGACGCGGCAAAAGCACTTGAGGACGAGAAGAAGAACCTGGTATCCGGGGATGCTCCACAAACAGCAGCCGCACCGGCGGCGCTCACGCAGCCCGCGCCTGCGGCCACGCCCGCCGGTCCTGATTTGGATGCGGAGGTGACGACCAAGAGCGCGCCCTTTGCCTATGCCGACTGGACCTGGCTCAATGGTAATCCCCGCACCAAAGATACGCCGATGGCGACGAAATACTTTACCCCCGAGTTTCGCGCGGATGTGAATTACATTCTCGACTTCAATCATCCGAAAGACGACTCGATGGGCGGTTCGACTGAATCCTTTCGTTCCGACGAAGTGCAAGTGGAGCAGCTAAGCTTTGGCGGCGACATTCGTGTTAATAACGTCCGCGGCCGCTTCCTGACCATGTATGGCATGTTTGCCACCACCACGCCACGCAATGACGCCAGCCCGGGACGCGGGCAATGGGACCTTGCCGATGCCTACCGATACGTGTCGGAGGCGTGGGGTGGATATCACTGGAATGTGCAACACGGTCTTAACCTTGATGCCGGAATCTTTGTCTCCTATATCGGTCTGTTCAGTTACTACAATTTTGATAACTGGACCTATCAGCCATCCTATGTGTCATCGAATACGCCGTGGTTCTTTAACGGGGTACGGGCGCAATGGTTTCCGACCGATAAGTTGAAGATCGAGCCATGGTTCATCAATGGCTGGCAGTCCTACGGGCGGCCGAATGGCAAGCCCGGTCTCGGTGGCCAGATCCTCTATCGGCCCAAGCCTTGGATTTCCCTGGTCTTCAATAACTATGGGCTGGGAGAAGACGCGGTTGGCATTCCCGACCGTTCGCGTCTGCATACCGACAACAGCGTCGAGATCAAGTACTACGACAAACCCGATAACTTCATTGATAAGGCGGCTTTCAGCCTTACCGGTGACCTTGGATGCGAGTTCGGCGGCGGTGTGAGCTGCACTGGAAAGGGCGGTAACCCAAAGCAGGCTTTCCTTGGTTACATGCTCTATAACCGCCTCTGGTTCAAGAAGGACCTATACGGATTGACCATCGGCGGCGGCCAACTGAACAATCCTGGCCGGTACCTGGTGCTTCTGCCGCCGATCAACGGGGCCACTGCGATTACCGGTACGCCCTATTACACGGAGAACCCGGGGCAGCCCTACCACGCGTACGACACCACGGTCACCTTCGATTACATGCCGAGCCAGTTCATCACCTTCAGGTCGGAGATAGGTTATCGTCACACGGATTTGCCGTACTGGACGGGTAGAGGGGGCATCACTCCTCCAGGAGGCAACAACGGCTCACCAGCAGACTATGCATGCGCTACCGGAAGTTCTTCGGGAACGAATGTTCTGGCGTTGGCAGAGATTGCCTGCGGCGGGGGTGCCAGCAGCGTGTGGTTTCCTGATCTTCGCACGGGTCAGGTCGCGGCAACGGTGGCAATCATGGTCAAGTTCTAGTTAATGACTGGATCACCAGCCTTAGCGATGAGCGGCTCCGGAAGGTACTTCCGGCGCCGCTTCTGAGCACATTCATCTCCCCTCGACGGGAAAGCAGCCAGACGCCTCCTGGTGTTTGCGAAGTCCCTAAGTGCCGAGGCTGGAGCAGGAGACAGAAAATGAACTCCTTTCACTGGCCACCAATTTCCAACATGTATCGCAGCGGATTGAATTTATTCTTGGCAAGCAAACGGTTGGTGGCAGGCCTTCTTCTTCTTTCTCTTGCCTGGCTTCCCACGCTCAACGGCTGTAGCAATTCCGCGTCTGATCCGGCTGCGGGAGCGCCCCCCGCGGCAAAGGTGGTTCCCTTCCCCGACGTCGCTCTGTTCCAGGTGGAACACCCGGAACAGTTCCCACTGGCTGCGGCCACCCAGCATCCCACCTTCTCCGAGTTGGTGGTTACCGGAACGGTCACCCCCGACGTTTCCCGCACCGTGCCTGTCATCTCGCTGGCAAGCGGCCGCGTGGTCAGCATCCATGCGCGCCTTGGCGATGTGGTCAGGAAGGGGCAGCTATTACTTCGCGTTCGCAGCGATGACATCATGGGTGCCTTTGCCAACTACCAGATGGCCGTGGCCGATGAGGTTCTCGCTCGCGCCCAATTAGAGCGGGCGCAAGATCTTTACGCCCATGGTGCCTTCGCGTTAAACGACGTCCAGGTGGCAAAGGATGCCGAGGACAAGGCGAAAGTAGGAGTCGATGCTGCTGCGGAGCACCTGCGCCTGCTGGGCAGCAGCGTCAATCATCCGACCGGGATTGTGGACATTGTTGCTCCGGTAGCCGGTGTCATCACCGACCAGGAGGTCACCAATGCCGCGGGCGTACAGAGCCTGGGGACGAACCCATTCACGATCTCGGACTTATCGACAGTCTGGATTGTTTGCGATGTGTACGAGAACGAACTGGCGACAGTCAAGGTGGGTGACACGGCAAAGATTGTTCTCAATGCCTACCCGGACCAGGTCTTCCAGGGAACGATCAGCAATATCGGGACCATTCTCGATCCGAGTATTCGCACAGGAAAGGTTCGCATCGAAGTCCGGAATCCTGGGCTGATCCGCCTGGGCATGTTTGTGAAGGCCACCTTCCAGGGGCGAACCCGGGAAATGCACACCATCGTCCCGGCATCCGCCGTCTTGCACATGCACGATCGCGATTTCGTTTTTGTTCCCGCACCAGGCAGCAAGTTTCGCCGCGTGGAAGTGGTTGGCGGCGATCTGCTGCCGGAGAACCTGAACCTGCAGGAGATCAAGTCGGGGCTGGAGCCAGGCCAACAAGTGGTTACGAATGCGCTGGTCTTAGACCACGTGCTCGCCCAGTGAGCCTCCGGCACAGTGGCAACCAGACAGGGACGATGAAATGATTCGCACGCTCGTCGACTTCGCGCTCAACAACAAATTCGTTGTGTTGGCCGTAGCCATCTTGCTGCTCGGTTGGGGAGCCATCTCGTTCCATAACCTTCCGGTGGAGGCTTACCCCGACATCGCGGATAACTACGTGACCGTGATTACCCAGTGGCCGGGGCGTTCCGCCGAAGAAGTGGAACAGCAGGTGACGATACCGATCGAAATTCAAATGTCCGGAATGCCGCATATGTCGTTCCTACGTTCGGAGTCGATCTTTGGGCTTTCGTTCGTGATCATGATCTTCGACGACACTTCGGTCAACGATTGGAACCGTCAGAAGGTGTTGGAACGGCTCACCCAGGTGAATCTTCCCGCAGGGCAGAACCTTCAGCCGCAAATCGGCACGGACTGGAGCACCACAGGACAGATCTACTGGTACACGCTGCGAAGCACAAACCCACGCTACGACCTGATGGAGTTGAGAACCCTGGAAGATTGGGTTCTGCTCAAGCAGTTTAAATCCGTACCTAACGTGGTCGACGTTTCCGATTTCGGCGGTACGGTGCGCGAATACCAGGTGCGCGTAGACCCCAACAAACTGATCTCCTATGGACTGAGTATCGGCCAGGTGGAGCAGCAGCTGGCGATTAACAACGTGAATGCGGGCGGCAGCTTCGTTGAAATCGGCATGCAGCAAATGAACGTGCGCGCGCTCGGGCTGTACCGCAATGTCGACGACATTGAAAATACGGTGTTGAAAACTCAAACCGGTACGGCCCTGCGGGTCAAAGACATTGCGCAGGTGATCCAGGGTCCGAAAATCCGGCTGGGTCATATGGCTCGAGCCAACCACATGGAAAACGGTGTGATTATCGACGAGCCCGATGTGATCCAGGGCGGCGTCTTAATGCGCAAAGGCGCCGAGGAAGAAGCGACACTCGCAGGCATTCATAAGAAAGTCTACGAACTGAACCACGGCCTCCTGCCTCCCGGGGTGGAGGTGGTGCCGATGCTCGATCGCAGCGATCTGCTCCATTTCACCTTGCACACGGTGATGCACAACCTGACCGAAGGCATGCTTCTGGTCAGCGTCATCCTTTTCCTGTTTCTGCTCAATGTTCGTGCCGCCTTCATTGTCGCGCTCACCATTCCGTTCTCGTTGCTCTTCGCGTCCATCTTTCTCGATTTGAGCCATATTCCGGCGAACCTTCTCTCCCTGGGGGCGCTGGACTTCGGCATGGTGGTCGACGGCGCGGTGGTGATGATGGAAAACATCATTCGTCACCTGGTCCGCGACCGGCAAACGAATGGGCATGCGAAAACCACTGCGACGATCATCCGCGAGGCTTGCCACGAGGTCCAACGGCCGGTCTTTTACGCCATCGCCATTATCATCACCGCCTATTTGCCCATCTTCACTTTGCAACGTGTGGAAGGCCGGTTATTCCGGCCCATGGCCTGGACTGTGGCGTTCGCGCTTCTCGGCGCCATGACGTTTTCCATTCTCATCGTGCCGGTGCTGGCCAGCCTGTTGATGGGACATGGGGTAAAGGAGCGGCACAACCCGGTGATGGCTTTCCTGACTCATCATTACCGCAGGTCGCTCCGCTGGGCAGTTGCGCACCGTTGGGTGGTGATGGGAGTCGCGATCGCTTCGGTGGCGGGGACCATCTACCTGGGTTTTGGTGGCGTGATTGGTGCGGAATTCCTGCCCCATCTGGACGAGGGAGCGATCTGGGCCCGGGGCACGCTGGCCAATAGCACCAGCCTTTCCGAGGGGGAGAAGTTCACCAACAACGAACGCTTTATTTTCGCTTCGTTCCCGGAGGTGAAGACCGTGGTGTCACAGGTGGGCCGGCCTGACGACGGAACCGACACCGGGGGGTTTGGCAATACAGAGTACTTCGTCGACTTAAAGCCTCACGACCAATGGCGCCCGATATTTCACAAAAACAAGGAGGAACTGATCGCGGCGATGAACCTCGCGGTGCAGAAATACCCGGGGGCGATCTGGAACTTCTCGCAACCCATCGAGGACAACGTCGGAGAGACAATGACAGGCACCAAGGGTTCGCTCGCGCTCAAGATTTTCGGGGACGACCTGAAGACTTTGGAGCAAAAGGGTGAAGAAGTCACCGCGGTCATCGCGGCCATCCCGGGCATGCATGACGTCAAGCTGTTGCGCGATTTCGGCCAGCCGAATCTCGACCTGACGGTCGACCGGAAGGCGGCTGCTCGTTTTGGAATCAACGTCGCCGATGTACAGGACGCCCTGCAGACCGCGGTGGGTGGCAATGCGGTGAGCCAGGTGCTGATCGGCGAGCAGCAGTATGACGTCGTGGTGCGCTATCAACAGCCATACCGCGATACCAAGGAGGCGATCGAGAACATTCGTCTGCTCTCGCCTTCGGGAGAACGGGTTGCACTGGCCCAGGTGGCGAAGGTCGCGGTTAAGGATGGAGCCTACGACATCTATCGCGAAGGAAACACCCGTTATGTGGCCATCACCTTCAATGTGCGGGGCCGGGATCTGGGCTCTACGGTTGAAGACGCGATTCGACAGATCCATGCAAAGGTCAAACTGCCGCCGGGCTATCGCGTGGATTGGTCAGGAGAATACGAGAGCGAAAAGCGGGCAGAGGCGCGACTGGCGGTCATCGTCCCGCTTACCGTTTTGGTCATCTTCATCATTCTGTACACCATGTTCCGGTCTTACAAATGGGCACTGCTTATCCTGCTGAACGTTGGCATGGCTCGCATCGGCGGCCTGCTGGCGTTGCTGATCACGGGGACGTATCTGAGCGTTTCCTCAGGGGTCGGCATGCTGGCGCTGTTCGGTGTCTCGGTGCAAACCGGGGTCATCATGCTCGAATACATCAACCAGCTGCGAGCCAGAGGGCGCACCATCGCGGATGCGGCCGTAGAAGGCGCGGTGCTGCGGCTGCGCCCCATCATGATGACGATGCTCGTAGCAACCCTCGGGTTATTGCCGGCAGCTATGTCCCATGGCATTGGATCTGATTCCCAGCGGCCTTTTGCCATCGTCATTGTAGGCGGCCTGATTTCAGACCTGCTGCTCAGCGTCTTCCTGCTGCCGACGTTCTACGTCTGGATCGCACGCGAAGGGGATGCCCTCCCGGAACCGGAGGTGGGGTAATGAGCGCACAGGCGAAAGGGTTCTTCTTGCTGCTTAGCGTGGCTTTGCTGGCAAGCTCTGCCGGCGGGCAGACAGCTAAAACTGCGGTCAGGATCTCACTCGACGAGGCGATTCAGTTGGCCGTTCAGCATAACCACGTGCAAGAGGCGGCCCGTAACACTATTCTGCAGAGTGAGGCGGAGGAGACTACCGCAAACCTTCGTCCCAATCCTCAGTTGACTGTGGACTGGGAGTACCTGCCTTTCTTCACTCCAAGTTCCTTCACGCTGGACTATCTACATGATTCTTCCGAAGCCGACTTTGGCGTGAGCTACCTGTTCGAACGGGGCCATAAACGTCAACGCCGGCTGCAGGCACAGAAAGACATTACCGCGGTCACCCGTTCCCAGGTCGCGGACAGCGAACGCCAGCTGATCTTCCAGGTGTCCACATTGTTCTTCAATGCGCAACTGGCCGAATCCACACTCGACCTGGCGCAACAGGACGTCAAGAGTTTTCAGCAAACTGTCGATGTCAGCGAACATGAGTTCAAAGTGGGCGGCATCAGCGAAAATGATTACCTGAAGATTCAGGTGCAATTGCTGGAGTATCAAAGTGACCTGGAACAGGCGCGAGTGGCGCGGGAACAGGCGCTTTCTGATCTGCGCCAATTGTTGGGCTACGAATCGGTCGCGGCCGACTACGACGTTGAGGCATCGTTCGAATACCGTCCAATCAAGCTGGAGCTTGAAGATCTACAGCTTAAAGCGCTGCAGAATCGGCCGGACCTGCGGGCGGCAAAGCAGGGCGTGACGGCCGCTGGGAGCCAGTTCGCGCTGGCCAAGGCGGATGGTAAACAGGACGTCACCGGCGCGTTTACGTACTCACACGTCAACTCGATCAATACTGGAACTGTGCTGATGAGTGTCCCGCTGCCATTCTTCAATCGCAACCAGGGAGAGATACTACGTACGAAACTGGCCATTACCCAGGCTGAACAGTTGCAGCTGGCTGCGAATGGACAGGTGTTGACGGATGTAAAAGACGCTTACGAAGGTTTTCAATCGAACGACCGCGTGGTGCAACTTTATTTAACGCGGTACCTCGCAGTGGCACAGAAGAGCCGAGACATCAGTGATTATTCCTATCACCGGGGCGCAACTGCCTTGCTCGATTTTCTTGATTCGGAGCGGACTTACCGGTCGGTGCAATTGGCGTACCGTCAATCTCTGGCGGCCTACCTGCTGGCGCTGGAGCAGGTGCGTGAGGCTGTGGGGAGCAGAAATTTGCCGTAAAACATCGTGAAAATCGCAGAAAGGATAGCAGGTCCCTCCACTACGCTACACCGGATTTCCTCTGGAACTCGGTGGCGTTGTCGCGCTTCATGCGCCCTTCTTTGCGGAATGACGCACACGCTGCCTTGTCCAGTGCTGCGTGGCAGAAATCGGGGTAGGCTGCGGTCGAAAAACATTTCCATGGGAGACCCGCTGAACTGCAGATCCCTCCACTTCGCTACGCTCCGGTCGGGATGACAAAGGGGAGGGCGACGCTCCCATGGAAAGTTGTTGCTGAACAGAAGGAATTTTTCATCACCTTGGGTGGGATGTAGCGAAAGCGATCGTTGGGCTGCGCCCATCATTTTCGGCCCACGTACGCCTGGGCGAACATGGGGCACCCGTCGATTCCCTCCAGCGCGGCTATGACACAGACTCCGGAAGGACTGAGGCTTAGTGGTCGGCTGGGGCCCGGGGCACGTTACAATTCTCAAACCTAACAGGGGCAGGTTCCATGGATAAGAATCAGGTTCGCACTCGCATCGAAGAGGTTGGCATTATTCCCAGCGTTCGTGTGTCGTCTAAGGAGCTGGCGCTCTTTGCCGCGGAATCAGTCAACCAGGCGGGCATCCCGGTGGTGGAGATCACCATGACGGTGCCAGGGGCGCTCGACGTGATTGCACAACTGGTGCGTAACGACGCAGGATTTGTCGTCGGCGCCGGAACTGTACTTGATACAGAAATGGCACGCCGGTGCCTGGATGCCGGGGCTTGCTTCATCACCAGCCCCGGGCTGCTTCCCAAGGTGGTCGAATTCACCCTCAAGAACGAAGTCGTGGTTATTCCCGGTGCGATGACACCAAGCGAAGTAATCGCCGCGTGGCAAGCCGGAGGTGACTTTGTCAAAATTTTTCCGTGCTCGCTTATTGGCGGTGAACAGTACATTCGGGCCTTAAAGGTTCCCTTGCCTCAGGTTCCTTTGATCGCGTCCGGGGGCGTGAATCAACTGACGGCCGCCAATTTCATCCTCGCCGGAGCTACAGCCTTAGGAATCGGATCGGAGCTGATTCCTAGAGAAGCCCTTTTGTTACGTCAGGACAACTGGATCCAGGAACTTGTGCGGCGATTCACCACGATCGTGCGTGATACCCGTGCCATCGTGAAGCACTCGTAGTCCCCATGCGAAGCTACCCGCCTGGTACATGATCAGGACACCAAGCCCAATCAAAACCACAGGCACGGCGAGGCGCGCGTAGTTCCGGATGGGTGGGCCCACTTTTGGGTGACTAACGAGCCAGTGCGCAAGATAACACCATAGCGCAGTCATGACGACAAATACCACGGCGATCACGATCATGGCAGATCCGGCCTGGACGGCAAATGCAGGCACATAAATGCCAACATTGTCTCCGCCATTGGCGATTGTGACCAGCGCAACCGCGGCAATTTGACCGTATCTCCGGGTCGCGGATGGAGGAGTTTCTTCGGCCTCATCGCGAGGACGGCGCAAAGCAAGCAGCTTTGTCACTCCTATGAGAATAGGAAATATCCCTAATAAACCAACGTAAGCTTTGGGGATGACCATTGAGAGCAGAGACAGAGCCAGACTCACGGCAAAAAGGGCCGCGACTCCGGCGAACTGACCGGCCACAATGTCGCGAGCCCGGAACGCTGGGTCGGCGAAAAAGCCCACCAAGACCAGAAGATCGTCGACGTTGGTCGAGGCGAACAAGATGATCGCCAAGCCAAGCAGGGCAAACAGAGATTCCATGGACGAGGCTTGCTATGCCTCGCAGAAACGATAGCCTACATACGCTTCCGTCAACAAGTACTTCGGATTTGCGGGATCGTCTTCGATCTTTTTGCGGATCTGGCTCATGAAGGTGCGGAGGTACTCCAGCTCGCCCTGATACTCATTGCCCCAGACAAACTTCAGCAGCCGGCCGTGGGGGACCGGCCGCCCCGAGTGGCACATCAGAAAGCGCAATAGATCAAACTGTTTTGGAGTGAGATGGATCGGTTGTCCGGATTTGAGGACCACGCGGCGGGTGGGATCGAGTTCAATATCGCCGATGGCGATCACCGCGTCTTGCCTCTCCTCCGGCATATGGGAGCGGCGGATCGAGGCCCGCAACCGTGCCATAAGCTCTTTCACGCTGAAAGGCTTGGTTATATAGTCATCGGCGCCGGCATCGAGAGCCTCGACTTTGCCGTCCTCCGAATCATTTACAGAGATGACGAGAATCGGGAGCCGAGGTGAAAGTTGGCGAATCCTACGGCAGGTCTCGACTCCTCCGATGCCTGGCATCTTGAGATCAAGCAGAATCGCATCGAAGCGAGATGTTCTGACCAGAGAGAGCGCTTCTTCGCCCCGCGCGGCTTCGAAACTCTCAAAACCCAGCCCGTTGAGCGTAGTACGCAGGCCGCGCCGAATGGCCGCCTCGTCGTCGACAATGAGGATTCTATGAGCGGATGTGATCAATGACCCCTCCTTTTAAGCCAAGTATCGAAAGAAAGAATGTGGTTCCTTCCTCTTCGTCGCTGATCACCCAGACGTGCCCATTGTGGGCTTCCGCGGCTTTCTTCGCGATCGAAAGGCCAAGTCCGGTCCCGGGGGCCCGGTGCTTCGTTTCAGGGCAGCGATAGAAGCGTTCAAAAATGCGTTCACGATCCTCCGGGCGGATGGTGGGGCCGTCGTTGTGGACGGCTATCAAGATCTCCGAAGCACTTTCCTGGGCTGAAATTTCTATGCTTGAACCGGGGCGAGAGTACTTAGCGGCATTGTCGACGAACTGCCTCACAATGGTGGCGAGCAGTTCGCGATCGCCTCGGGTCACGAGGGACTTGTCGCTAATCGAAACCTGCAGTGAATGGTCTCCCAGTTTCGTTGACTGCTCCGCCGCCACTTCTTCGATGAGTTCGACAATGGCGATATTCTGCTTCTTCAGACCCACTTCCTCTGCTTCGAGCCTCGCTGTTTGTAGAAGCCGAGTGGTCAGGTTATTCAGCAAGACCGCCTGCTCATCAATGAGGGCTGCAAGATCCGCTTGCGCCGGTTTCATCTCTCCCAGTTCCATCAACCCTGAACTAGCCGCGCGAATTGCGGTCAAAGGCGTCTTGAACGCGTGTGCCAATCCATCCAGTACCGTGGTGCGAAGCTGCTCGCTCTGGTGTGCCGCCGCCGCCCTGGTCTCGCTGGCGAACGAGCGATAGCGGTCAAAGGTAATGGAGATCATCGAAGCGACGGCGTCCACCGTCAGCGGATTCAATTTTCCCCCGATCAACAGCGCGCCGATGGGAGCCGTGCCCAGGCGCAACACCCGCCGTGAAAAATCCAGATCATCGTAATCCCGATTCATCTCGAAATAGCATGTGTTCCTTGCCATCTCCCTGGCGTCCAATGGGAATGGTCCAAACACCTCGATGGTGTCAAGATCGGAATCGAAGATCGCGATCGAATCCACTCCAAAGATCTCCCTGACCAGGTGCAAGACCTGGGCTCCCGGCGGCTGGTGCAAATCCAGCTGCTGGGTTCGCCGGCTCAGCTCGTAGAGCATCGCCAGGTCGCGTTTCTGCGCGTTCGCGTCGCGCGCATTACTCTGCTCTCGCGCAGAAAGGCGGCTTACCAGCAATGCGCTAAATTCGAACACACCGAGGGCTACATAGCTTTGCGGGTCCGCGACGGACCAGCTGTAGGCGGGAGGAACGAAGAAGTAACACTGACAGAGCACGGCGACCACGGAAAGCATGGTTGCCTGGCCGAAGCCCCAATGAAGAGCAACCAGAACGATCGACAGAAAATAGAGTAGGCCGACGGTAGAGAGATTCGCGTGCAGCAGAAGAGCCCCGCCGGTCAAGGCCGCCAGGCCCAAAATTCCCAAAGCGGATCTCGCCAGGAAACCAACCAGGGCGGAGAGGCGCGCGGTCTCTTTGCTGTGGAGTCTCCCGGCAAAGGCCATGGTCGACCAGAGGGCGTATGCAGTCCGCCATTCCTCTCGTTAGGATCTCTTCTCTAAATTTTTAAGTTGCCCGGAGTGGCTTGAGCATAACGCGGGACAGATAAAGAAAGCATAAAGACTGGTCGTGTTCAGGGGGCTTTCGATTGTAGGGCCCCTCTGCGGCCATCGCACACAATCTTTAGGCTATCTTTGTGTACCTTTTGCCCACAAAGGCCGATCTTTAGGCTATTTTTACGCCATCTTTATGCCGTCTTTATGCGCATTCTCATTCACTAGATCAAGTGTAGCTATGGCCGTGAACGTTCTTTTTTGGCCGAAGTGACCCGCACCAGCCCCATCAGCATCGCGAACCACCGATTCACAAGGAACGCAACTTAAACCAAGTACTCATGAGGCCTTGAGATTGCATTCGAGTAGAGGGAAGTGCCTGCGCATCGCTATCGTCTTACTATTCCTGGCCAGCATGGTGGGCACTCGATGCCTGGCGGCGAACGAACCCGGCGGGGAAACGACGGCGGCTGTCAGTGGATTTGTCGATGGCGACCGCCAGGCTTTCCCGGATCTCAGCATGGGCTTGGACGAGGACGCGCCATCGCAACCGGATGGTGCCGCGTCTCCCCAGGCAGACGCGGCACCGGCGCCCGCTCCTGCCTCCACTCCCAAGAGGGGCTTCTTTACCCGTTTAGGCCATGCCTATCTGGACGATTGGACAGTGGATTCCAATGGTTCTCCCGCTGCCCCTGAAGCCGCCCGGCGGGGCACTCCACGACCGCTTAATTCGCCTCCATTTCCCGGGGCAGATTGGCCGATCGGCGGAACGGTGGTGATCGGCGCGCCGGACTATAACAGCTACATGCTGATGCAGGCCATCAACGAAAACAAGAGCCGGGTAAAGATCTACGGCTGGTTTGACTTCGGCGGAAACGCCAGTACGTCCAACAAGGGCAGGTACGCCAATAACGAAACAGCGTACGATGTGATTCCGAACTCCATTCAGCTCGACCAGGTCGCACTGTATTTCGAACGTCTGCCGGATACCGTCCAGCATGATCATTTCGATTGGGGGTTCCGGTTTACCAGCCTCTATGGCCTGGACTACCGCTACACCACGGCCAAAGGGATCTTCAGCCAGCAGCTACTGAGCAGCAACGACACTTACGGTTACGATCCGGTGATGTATTACCTGGATTTCTATGTGCCGCATGTCGCGGAAGGGATGGATATCCGGGTTGGGCGTTACATCTCCTTACCCGACATTGAGGCACAGTTGGCGCCCAACAACTATACCTACAGCCACTCCATCACCTACACCTATGATTGCTACACGCAAAACGGAATCAACACCACCACCAAGCTGAACGACCATTGGACGGTCCAGGCCGGGGTGTCCGGCGGTTGCGAGTCTGCTCCCTGGATTTCCAATGCCAAGCTCACGGGAAATGCCTGCGTTGCTTATTCCTGGAAGGACGGCGGAGACAGTCTTTATGCTTGCGCTAATTCTCTCAATTCAGGAAAGTACGCATACAACAACCTGGCTGCCTACTACCTGACTTACTACCACAAGATCAACGCGACCTGGCATACGGATACAGAGGCGTGGTATCAATACGAGAAAGACGTTCCAAACTTATGTTACCTGCTGAGCCCGTGCATCAGCTGGGGGTCGAACGCGAATATTGGCGCCAACGCCGGCGAAATAACCGGCCCGTCCCTCATCACAGGGGCCAATGGGGCGCAGTGCAATCCCCTGGCGACGCATTGCTTCGCTCCGGACTACGCGATCGTTAACTACATCGAGCACGAGTTCAACCATCACCATAGCTCACTGAATATTCGCAACGAGTACGTCGACGATCTCAAGGGTCAGCGCACGGGGAACAAGACCAGATATAGTGAGCACCTGGTCGGGTTCAATTTCTGGCTGGGCAGTACGGTCACCTTTCGGCCTGAGTTGCGTTTTGAGCATTCCTACGATGTGCCAGCTTATGATTCCCCGTCGGTGGATGGGGTTAGCGGTGCGCCAACCAAGAAGAGCCAGCTCACTCTGGCCGGTGACCTGATTTATCATTTCTAGCGCCCGGCATAGGCGCGATGAACCCACGCACGACTTAGGACGAAAAGCATAAGCCGGCGGTTTTCTTTATGCGTTCTTTGCAGGTCCCCGGCTAGCATCCATGACATCTATGGATGGTCATGGCAAGGTAGCAGCGAACCTGGCTTTGAGCGCTGCTGTGCTCATTATTTTGAGCCTTGCAACCGCCAGCGTTCATGCTCAGGCAACCAGCTCCTCAACTCAGGCTACATCCTCCGCTGCAGCCGAGAATGAGCCGGGTACCAGTACCGATCTTTTTGTGATGTTGGGATCCGATTTTGACCGTCCCGGACTGCTTCCGCGAGCGAACTACAACATTGGCATCGGCCACACGTTCGAGTTCCTGAAGAAAGACCCGTTTGGCGACGAGTTGACGCTCGGTTACACCTACGAGAATAGCGGAACGCACGGGTTCTTTTACACCGGCTTTGGCGAGCACACAGAATCCGTTGGGGTGATGAAGAACTTCAACCTGCCCCGAACGAAAGTCATGACCGGTTACACCTGGATACAGAGCGGCATTACCAGCTATACCGGCCAAGCACGAGTACTTAACAGGCTGGACAGCGGCGTCTCCCTGGGAGCGATTATCCACTTCAGCAGAAGCAATTCGGTGTGGGTCCAGGAGAGCTATAGCAAGGTGGTCACCGTGCCCTGGTACACGACCACAAGCATTGGCTACACCTATAGCTGGTAAAGGAATATTTTTCTTTTGCTTTAGGGAGGTCCATGTTTCACTAGACGTCTACCCGGTAAGAGAAATCAGGAGGAACCTGGATGGCGACGAATCCACCCGGCCAGATGAAGTCTACCCTCAGCTTGACCAGCCTGACCAGCAATGCGATGGCGCTCATCGCTCCAGGCGCTTTTCTATGGCTCACCTTCGCTATACAGGTGAACACCGGCGTTACCGGGCCGGCCATGTGGATGGGTGTGTTAACAGCACTGCTGCTGTGTTTGGCCACCGCAGTCTGCTACGCCGAGATGGCCAAGCTTTTTCCGGGCACTGGTAGTTCTTATTATTTCGCCGAGCAGGCTTTTCTGAATCGCGAAAAGGCATGGCGCTACGCCAGGTTATCTAAATTCATTGTCGGCTGGGCCTCTCACCTTTATTACTGGATCTATCCGGGAGTGATGGTGGGTACCACCGGCATCGTCTGCGGATACCTTGTAGGGACGTTGTGGCCAAACTTTATGAGCGCCTCCAATCCCGGGCCGACATTCATGATGGCCGTGGCGATTGTGTTTTCTTTTGCGGTAGCTTATATCGCTCATCGCGGAATCGCAGGCTCGACGGCGGTCAACCTCACCATCAATGTTATTCAGATTACCGCGCTGGTCGTCTTCTCTGTCTTCGCCCTTAACTATCGCCTGCACCATCCGCCCGGCAGCGTAGCCTTCCAGTTCGATTCCACCTCCGGCGAAGCCTACACCTACGAGTACAAGACGACGTCGACCATGGTCAATGGGGTGGCCACGGATACCATTGTCCGCGACGCTTCCGGAGTGCCCCAGCCCAAGCTGGACGCGGACGGCAAACCAGTCACCTACCACGTCAGCTATCCCACGCGCGACGCGAGCGGTGTATTCCTGACTCACCCGAATGGCTGGTCGGTGATTAAGCCACACAACATGAATTGGGTGTTCATCCAGGCAACCGTCGCCATTCTCATCCTGGTTGGGTTTGAATCAGTCACCGCCATGAGTGGCGAGGCAAAGAACGCCAAACGCGACGTTCCCATCGCGGTGATCGTTTCCCTGCTGGTACAAGGAGTCATTTGCTATTTTCTGGAGTACTTTGCTGCGAACTATTTCCTCAATAGCGGCTACACCATGCAGAATGCCGGCACCTCCGCAGCTCCTCTCGGAGACATGATGGTCATACTGGGCGATGCTGTTTTTGGTGCAGGACATGGCCGGACGTTCATGCTGTGCGAGGCAGCCACAGTACTGTTGGCGCTTGTTGGGACGACGCTTTCCTGTATGAATACCGGCGCGCGTATCACGTACGCCATGGGCAAGGACCAGGAAGCTCCGAGTCAGCTTGGCCTATTGCATCCCAAGAATCTCACCCCGCATCGGGCCATCTGGACGCTGGCGGTTATCTCCGCAATCTTCGGTTGCCTGGCCGTGTGCATGGTCTTTGGCGATGCCGGTGCTGTTTCCGACGCGACCATTCAAGCCCTCCCCCATGGGTTCTGGTCCAGCTTCGGATACAGCACCCATGACAAGATGGCGGCGCTGCCCAATTCCCTGCTTACCATTACCCTGGCATCCAACTTTGGGACCTTCGTGCTGTATGCGCTTAGTTGCGCGTTGTGCATGGTTGCCTATCACAAACATCCCAACTTCAGCTTCATCCGACATCTGGCCATCCCAGTATTCGGCCTGCTGGCCAATCTTGCTTGCATGATCTTCTATCTCGTAGGGCCGGCTCTCGGATACGGCACCACGCGAGAACCGTTGCTCGCCCTGGCGATCGCTGTCGTGTGGGGTTTGTATGGGGGGATCTTCTTTTTCCGCGGCAGCAAGAAGGCGGGACGAAAGATGTTAATCGATACGCGCGCTGGTGCGGCGTGAGGGCGGTGGGGAAAGGTACGGCGTAAGGACGAAAAGAAAACAGCAGGTCCCTCCACTGCGCTACGCTTCGGTCGGGATGACAATTTTGTTTAGGGAGCGACATCCCAATTCCAAACAGAGCGCGGAGGTTAAAGTCCCACGGAAGAGGTATAACTGTGCCTGATGCTGGATCTCGAATTTAGTCAGGTTTCCGATCCAGGACTGGTCCGCCAAGGGAATGAGGATTGTCTCGGTCACTTTCCACCTGCGACCCCGGCGGAGGTCCGCTCCCGAGGGTGGCTCTTTGCCCTGGCAGACGGCGTAGGAGGCCACGAACAAGGGGAGGTTGCTTCCCAACTCGCGGTAGACACCGTTCTTGAAGGCTTCCGCAATGCGGCGCCCGGGACACAATTGGCTTCGCTGCTCCCCAAGCTGGTACAAAACGCCAACGGCCAAGTCTATGCGGCTGCGGGAGCATCAGGAAAGGCCGTGGGCGGGATGGCGACTACAGTGGTTCTCTGCGCGCTGCGTTTCGATCAAGCCGTCATCAGCCATGTGGGCGACTCACGCTGCTACCTGATACGGGACGGGCGCGCCACTCCTCTCACCAGGGACCATACCCTGGCAGCGGATCAGACCACTCTCGGCGTCCTGTCGTCGCAGGAGGCGGCGGAAGCACCGACCCGCCATGTGCTCAGCCGCGCTGTGGGGGCCGACCTGGTAGTAACGGCGGATACCAGCCAAATCCAGGTGAACCCCGAGGACGTGTTGATGCTTTGCTCCGATGGTCTTCATGGTCCTTTGCCGGCCGCTGAGATCGCCTACGTGGTCACCCAACGCAAGGATTTGCAGGCAGCCGCCGAAAGGCTGGTGGCAATTGCGAATGAGCGCGACGGCTCGGATAATGTCAGCGTGCAGTTGATCCGCATCCATAGTGTTGAACGCATGGGCATGTACCGCGGCAGGCCGTATAAACTGCGCTGACGAAATGACTGAACCCCAGGCCGGCGAGTTACTCGACCATTACCACCTCGACGAGGTAGTTGCGCGCAGCGGCATGGCGACCATCTTTCGCGCCACGGATCAGCACACCGGGCAGCAGGTCGCGATCAAGGTGCCCCATCCCGAAGTGGAGAGCGACCCCGCATTATTTGACCGCTTTCGCCGGGAAGAGGAGATTGGCAGGCGGCTGGATCATCCCGGGGTAATGAAGGTACTTCCTTCCGAAAAGGGTCGCAACCAGATCTACATGGTGATGGAGTGGGTTGACGGGAAGTTGCTGCGCCCGCTGTTGCAACAGGAGAAGAGGCTCCCGTTGGACAAGGTGGTCAACATCATCCTGCAGATCTCTGATGTATTGGAGTACGTGCACAAGCATGACGTGGTGCACCGCGATCTGAAGCCGGAAAACATCATGATCGACGACCAGGGCCGGATCAAGCTGATCGACTTTGGCATCGCTGCCAGCGCCGGCGCCCGCAGGCTAACCTTTGCCAACTTTTCCAAGACGATGGGAACGCCTGACTATATTTCTCCCGAGCAGGTGAAAGGGAAACGGGGCGACGCGCGCAGTGATATCTACGCCCTGGGTGTGATGCTGTATGAAATGTCGACCGGGACGCTGCCGTTTTCCGGGCCCAGTCCCTTTGCCGTAATGAACAGCCGGCTGCTCAACAGCCCGGTTCCACCACGCGAACTCAATCCCGAGATCACTCCGCAGCTGCAGGAGATTATGTATCGCGCTCTGGAAAGGGAGCCGAAGAACCGATACGCCAGCGTGCGCGAGCTGGCCTGGGATCTGCAACATCAGGATGCGGTCGGCGTGGCCGATCGCCGTGAGTTGCACGACTGGAAGAAGCAGCGAAACGCGCAGTCGCGGAAAGTGTGGTTGTATGTGGCGCTGGCGCTGCTGCCAGTGACGATTTTCGTGCTGATGATGTTGCTGGCGCGCAGGTAGTGTCCGCTATTTTCTCAACGGCGTTCCACGAACTCATCGCTGTGAATCACGAACTCCGGATAAGCCCCCGCACCCAACTCGTGCAGATCCATCCCCAACCGCTCGCCTTCGCGGCCCGTACGCTGCGGAGACACACGGTTGAGAAGCCAGTTCAGACTATAGCTAAGGGGCAAGACGACGCCAAGCAAGCTGGCGACACCCACCAACTGCGCCAGCAGCTGCCCAGGGACCAAGAAGCCCACCGCCAGAAGACCCCAGATCCCAGCAACCGCATGGACAGAGATCGCTCCGCCGGGATCGTCTACGCCCAGTCGTAATTCCAGCAGTTCGACGGCGGCCGTCACCAAGCCGCCTGCAATGAACCCCACCCCGATCGCCAACAGCGGGGTGACAAAGGCGCAGACCGCGCTGCTGGCCACCAGGCCGCTGACCCATCCATTGGCTGATAACGACGCATCCGGTTTGCCAAAGCGAATGCGCGTGACGACCAACGCAGCCAGACAGGCCGCCGCGGCGCAGAGCACAGTGTTGATTGCAATCAGAGGAGTTTGTGCAGGTGCGGCGCCGGCAAAAAGCATGGCGCCTGCGGCATTCAGCGCAATCCATCCGGGCACAAGGAGCAAAGCGCCAAAGAGAACGTAGACGATATTGTGCCCGGGAATCGCGGGCGCAATTCCGTCTTCTGCGTATTTCCCGGGGCGCGGGCCAATGATCCAAACGATGCTCAAAGCGGTGAGGCCGCCAACCACGTGGATGGTGCTCGCCCCACCGGCGTCGAGAAATCCCCGGCCCAAGCCGTAGTTGATTCCTAATTGCGCCAGCCATCCTCCGCCCCAGACCCAGTGGGCAAACAGCGGATAGGTCCAGCCGGCCAAAATCGCGCTCGAAAAACAGCTGGCGCTGATGCGCCATCGATCGGCGCCAGCACTCAACGGGATCAGCGCGGCCAAGCCGACCGCGAACACCTGCAGCAGCACCTGCAGAGTGGCCGCACCGGGCGCGAGCCCGCGAAGGCACAGAGGCGCGCCGGCGAGCCAGTCCCAGTGTCTGCCCGCGATCGTGAGCGTATGCACCGGGCCACCGCTAACCCCCTCCCAGGAGAAGCCCAGAACACAGTAGGCGAGCGCCGCGACCGCTATCCCAGCCATGGAGGCGAGCATGGAGTGGGCGGCGCTGCGGGTTCGGCCAAGCCCGGTGTTCATCAGCACCAGGCCGGCCAAAGCCAGCGGTACCATGGCTACCAGGACTGTACAGGCCAACAAAGAAAGATCAAGGGACGGGGTCAATGCACCTCCCCGGGCAACTTCGCCCCGCCGCGAAAGGCCAGGATCAGCCCGAGCAGTTCCACCGCGAAACCGGCCAGGACGAACAGGCCCCGCATCCCGCTGCGGGCAAAGAGCACAACCGCGGAGACGACAAGGATCCAACCTGCCAGCAGCAACAACATGCCCGCGAGCTTCATCGCTGATTCCTCACTTGATTGATGCAAGCATAATTGCAAGCTGGCCGTAAAGGCAGAGGCTGTTACCATCATGTTTCTAAAGCCTGACAGAGGGGGTCGGAAAAATGAGAGGCTTCAGCCGGAAAGGTGTACTGCTGGGTGTCATCGTAGTGCTGGCAGGGGCCTGGTTCGCGGCGGGATTAGCGACGGCACAGACGGATCCAGCAATGGCTGACCGGGTGGCGGCGCTGGAAAAGAGTTCAGCGGCGCAGGCGGCTGCCGTCGCGGCGGCGCAGAGTGCAGGGGACAATGCCTGGATGCTTACCAGCTCCGCGCTGGTCCTGTTGATGAGCGGGCCCGGGCTGGCGTTGTTTTATGGCGGCCTGGTGCGAAGAAAGAACGTACTGGGCACCATGATGCAGACCTTCGCCATGATGGCGGTCATTACCGTCTTGTGGGCGCTGCTCACCTACTCGCTGGCGTTTGGTGAAGGAAGCGCGTTCATCGGCGGCCTGCACAACGTTTTCCTGCACGGGGTGGGGTTGGCGCCAGATGTCAAATATGCCGCCACCATACCGCTGCAGACGTTCATGGTCTTCCAACTGATGTTTGCCATCATTACCCCGGCGTTGATCACCGGTGCGTTCGCGGAGCGAATGAAGTTTTCCGCCATGCTGGTATTCATGGTGCTGTGGGCAATATGTGTCTACAGCCCAATGGCGCACATGGTATGGGGAAAAGGGGGGCTGCTGAACGCGTCGCTGGGCGGACGGTTTCCCTGCCTGGATTTTGCTGGAGGTACGGTGGTCCACGTGACGTCGGGCGTATCTGCGCTGGTCACGGCGTTATACCTGGGCAAGCGCGTGGGGTACCCTGAGGAGGCCATGGCACCGCATTCGGTGGTGCTGAGCTTTGTAGGGGCGTGCCTCTTGTGGGTGGGATGGTTTGGATTCAATGCCGGCTCAGCCTTGAGCGCGGGGACCCTGGCCACCTCGGCGTTCGTCGCCACCCATTTTGGAGCCGCCGCTGCGGCCGTTGGATGGAGCGCGGCGGAGTGGCTGCGGAATGGCCGGTGTACCGCTTTGGGGGCCATCTCGGGAGCGGTAGCAGGGCTGGTGGCCATCACGCCCGCTTCCGGCTTTGTCACCCCCATTTCCGCTTTGTGGATCGGTCTGATTGCCGGGGTATTCTGCTATCTGATGGTGGTGAAAGTTAAGTCGGTCTTCGGCTATGACGATTCGCTCGATGCATTCGGTGTTCACGGCGCCGGCGGGACGATGGGAGCATTGTTAACAGGAGTTTTTGCCAGCAGTGCAATCAATCCGATTTTCGGGGCGGGCAAGGCCACCGGGCTGCTCGAAGGTAATCGAGGCCAGCTATTGAACCAGGCGATGGGCGTGGCGATTGCCTGGTGTCTCTCCATTGTGGGAACGCTGGTCATCCTGTTTATTGTGGATAAAGTAATCGGGCTGCGGGTAAGCGAAGAGGAAGAACGCACCGGACTCGACTTGTCCCAGCACGACGAAGAAGGATATGACTTCGCCAGCTAGAAGGGTGAAAGGAGCGGTATGCGATGAAGAATTTTCTCGACAGCGTAGTCGCCCATCCCGCGGGCGCTTTTGCTTTGCTCGCGGTCGCCGCCTTTTTAGAGGCTTTTGGAGATTCACTGTTTCAGAGCGGCCTCTATCGCTCCACGGGAGCGGCGCGCGGACTTTTTTTTATTTCCGGCGCCCTGGTGCTCGCTTTTTATGGATTCACGGTCAATATTCCCCATTGGGATTTTGGCAAGCTGCTGGGTATCTACGTCGTGCTGTTTTTCCTGGTAGCGCAGTTGCTGGCCAAAGTCCGTTTCCACCAGGCGCCCACCACGCCCATCTACGTGGGCGGGACGCTGATCACCGCCGGGGGCATCATCATCGCGTTCTGGCGTGGCTAGGGCTCGTATCTTGATGGTTTCTTTACGTGGTTTGCGGTACAAACTATTTGCCGGGAACTCGATTCCCTAAGGAGAATCATGTCAGACGGACTTCGCAACTTCATTGAAATTCCCTACGCCGAACTGGAAGAGCGCAACCTGGCGGCGAAGGACCAGCGCAAACGGCACGTTCCGGCGGACAAGATCCGCGAGGAGCGACTGAAGTATCTAGCCGACGAAAAGCGCATCAAGGCGGTCACCGTGGTCTTCAGCGACCTGGAAGGCCGGCTGCACATGCTCGACTACGACAAGAAGTTCATCATCAAGAGCGACGACAATCTCACCTTTGATGGCAGCTCGATCCGCGGCTTTACCGCGCAGCGAGAGAGCGATCTCCGCCTGGGCGTTGATTGGGCATCTTTCTATTGGGTACCGTCGGACTATTTCGGCGCCGGCAAGGTGCTGGTGTTTGGAGACGTAATCGCGAAGGATGGCAAGCCCTTTCCCGCCGACATCCGGGGGATACTGAAGAGCTACGCCAACGGACTTTACGAGCAGAAGGGTTACACCCTGAACGCGGCCAACGAAATTGAAGGATTTCTTTTCAAGGGCACCGATGCGGAGCGCCACTATCACGAGACGCAGAGTTTCGAGTACGTCAATACCGGCGGATACTATCATTCCCTGCCCGGCGACCCGCTGCGCACTTTCATCGATACCAGCGCTGAAGTGCAGCGTGCGATGGGGTTTGAAAACGAGAAGGACCACCCCGAGGTTGCGCCCTCTCAGTTTGAGATCAACTACAGCTACAGCGATGTGGTGACCGCCGCTGATCAGATCCAGCTTTACAAGCTGATCTGCCGCGAGGTCGCGACAAAGATGGGGCTGACCGCTTCCTTTCTGCCTAAACCCGTGGTTGGGGTCAACGGCAGCGGCATGCATACCAATGTGTCGATCAGCGAGAAGGGCAAGAATCTGTTTTGGGATGAGAAGGGCGAAGAGAAGCTCAGCAAGCTCGGGTGGGAGTTTATTGATCGCATTCTTACCCATGGCAACGATATCTGCGTACTGCTGAATGCCAGCGTGAACGCGTATCGCCGCCTTGATCCTCACTTTGAAGCTCCCAACCAGTTGATGGCTTCGGCGATTGATCGCGGGTCCATGGTGCGCATTCCTATCGGCAACGAGAAGAGTATGCGAGTGGAGGTGCGATCGGTTAGCCCGGATGCTAATCCCTACCTGGTCCTCTATTCGGTATTCAAGACTGGCCTCGACGGGGAGACGGCGAACATCGACAATCTTCGTCAGGCGAAGCGGTTCCTGCCCGATAACATCTATACGGCACTAGAGAATTTCCATGCCGCTAAGTGGACCGATACGCTGCTGGGAAGCGACGTCAAAGAGCGGTACGCGGATTTGAAGAAGGCATCCGCGGATCGTTGCCCAAGGCTTCTGGGCACGTTTGTGAAAGCGCCGGAGGTGCAGTACCACCACGACGTTTATAACCAGTACCTTTGGAATAAGTTTTAGGAGTGGGTTGGTTGGTGGAACAGCCGGTCCACTGCACTGTGTCGAAAACATTTCCAGGAGGGGTTCGCGGAACTGCAGATCCCTCCACTGCGCTTCGCTCCGGTCGGGATGACACATCTGTTTGGGATTTAGATGTAGACACGTAAACATCTGTTTGGGATTGGGATGTTTGTACCGGAACAGGATTGTCATCCCGGCGAGGCCAAGGGACCTGCTGTTTCTTTTTCTATCCCACCGGAAGTTTCAGGTCGAGGCGCTTGATTTCGCCGACGATTGGGCCGTAGCTCACGATCGCGCATAGGGCGGTCAGCCCGACAAAGATGAGCACGTCATCAAAGGAGCCGGTCTTCTTTACCAGGTAGCCGATGATGATGGGCGTCGTGATCCCGGCCAGATTGCCGATCAGGTTGAAGAGCGCACCGTTCAGTCCGACCATGCCCTTGGGCGAGGTATCAGAGATCACCGTCCAGCCCAGAGAACCGAATCCTTTGCCGAAGAACGACAATGACATCAGAAAGAGCATGACCGCCTGGGCCGGGGCGTAATTACATCCAATCATGGTTACGGACAGCAACATGCCGGCCATGATCGGCGCCTTACGGGCAAAGCTGAGCGAACGGCCGGCACGCAACAGCTTATCGGAGACCACGCCGCCAAGGATTCCCCCTGTGCCTCCGCAAAGAGCGGGGAGCGCTGCGGCGAAGCCGACCTTCATGATCGAGAGGTGGCGCGCCTGAGAGAGATAGACGGGAAACCAGGTAAGGAAGAACCAGGTCAACGTAGTGATGCAGTACTGACCAAGATAGATACCGACCAACATGCGATGGCTCAGCAACTCCTTGACGGCCGTCCAGGTAAGCAGGCTTCCCTTGGTCTTACCTACGCGATCGGCATTCACCAGGCCGCCGCCTTGCTCAATGTAGTCGATCTCCGTAGGGGAAATCCGAGGGTGGTCCTTGACCTCGTAAATGCTCTTCACCCAGATCAGGACAAAGACGAACCCCAGAGCCCCCATAAACCAAAAGCAACTTCGCCAGCCCGCGGAGTGGGCAATCCATCCGAGGATAGGGGCAAAGATCATCAGCGCGAAGTACTGAGAGGAATTGAAGATCGCGGAAGCGCGGCCTCGTTCGCTCGAGGGAAACCAGGAGGCTACGATGCGGCCATTTCCGGGAAACACAGGAGCTTGCGCAAAGCCTGCGATCAGCCGCAGGAGGAAAATCACGGTGAAAGCAGCGCCCGCGGCCAGATAGCCGGCAAAGCCGGTGAGCAGAGCACAGACCGACCATACGACGATGCCGATGCCGTAGACCAATCTCGATCCGAAACGGTCGAGTAACGCTCCCGATGGCAACTGCCCAAGCACATAGGCCCAGCTGAACCCGGAAAACAGATATCCCAACTTCACCGGGTCAAGGGAAATATCTCTGGCCATGGCCGTTCCGGCGATCGAGAGCGCGACCCGGTCTCCATAGCTGAAGCAGCTTACAGCAAAGAGAACAGAGATGATCAGATACCGTACATGGGTCTTTTTGGCCTCGGCCAAGGTCAAGACCTTCCCGCGATCAGCCTGGTCAGTTCTTGCATTTCGGCTTCCGTCAAATCGGTTAACGGAGGGCGCACCGGACCCGCCGGACGGCCGACGGCTTTCATGCCTGCCTTCACGATGGAAACGGCATACCCTTTGTGGCGATTGCGAATCTGGATATAGGGCAACACAAAATCGCGCAAGCCGGCGAAGACAGTGGCGTGATCGCGGCGGCGCACAGCGGCGTAGAAGTCCAGCGCAAACCTGGGCAGAAAATTGAAGATGGCTGAGGAGTAAGTCGTCACCCCTAACTCCAGGTACGGAAGAGCAAAAGTTTCCGCCGTGGGCAGGCCGCCGATATAGACAAGCCGGTCCCCCATCCTGGAATAGATACGGGTCATGCGCTCGATATCGCCGACCCCATCCTTGAAGCCGACAAGGTTTGGGCATCGCTGGCACAACTTTTCCAGCGTGACGTCATCGAGCACGGCGTTGTCGCGGTTGTACATAATTACGCCTAGTTTGGTTGCGGCACATACCGCCTCCACATGTGCGGCCAAACCCGCCTGCTCCGCGCTGACCAAATAAGGCGGCAGGAGCAGAATTCCATCCGCGCCCGCGTCCTCTGCGGACTTGGCTAACTCCTTGGCCATGGCCGTGCCGTAGCCGCAGCCGGCGATGACAGGCGCCTGCCTGGCCGTTTGCGCCACA
This sequence comes from Acidobacteriaceae bacterium, assembly GCA_049522955.1. Classification (GTDB taxonomy): domain Bacteria; phylum Acidobacteriota; class Terriglobia; order Terriglobales; family Acidobacteriaceae; genus PALSA-350. Next base: position 27,388 of record JBEKNJ010000023.1, on the reverse strand, counting down.
CCCGCCTTTACCACTGCGGCGAATTCCGTCGGGGTGAGGGAAAAGAATTCACCCGTACCACCGGCGACGAACAAGCCCGCCGGCTTATGCGAGAGCAGCCAGGAAATGTGCTCTTTGTAAGGCTTGGGTTCCCACTCCAGTTGCTTACTAAAATGAGTGACGGGGAACGAAAGCAGACCTTCGCCCACTCTTTTCGCCATCTCGCCGGGATCCATGGTCTTCATCGATTCGATCTCCTATTTTCTGGGGATGCCTTCTCAGGAAAGCTTTCAAACACGGTGTCAAATCAGCCGGTATAATCCAGCGACTGAATCAATGCCCGAATGTAGCCATAACAGAAAGCAAAAGACTGCAGACCGTTGGGGTCGTTGGGCGCCACTGGAACATGGTCCGGCATCAGCATGTAGGGATAGCCGACCTCTTTGTATACATGAATGGCTTTTACAAAGTTGACGTCCCCCTCATCGGGATAAACTTCCAGAAAATCGTTACGATGCCCACGAATGTTGCGGAAATGCACGTTGAAGATCTTGTTGCGAGTCCCAAAATAGCGAATGACGTCGTAGATCTCCGTGCCCGGATCCGCCAGCATCTCAGAAACCGTTCCCTGACAGAAATTCAGGCCATGATAGGGACTCTCGCGAATGGTAATGAACTTCTTCAAACCATCGACGGTGCCCAGGACCCGATTGATCCCTTGATAGCCTTCCGGCGGCATGCCCGGGTCGTGTGGGTGGCAGGCCATGCGGATCTTGTATTCATTGGCGACCGGAATGACGCGGTCGAGAAAGTATGTAATACGCTCCCAGAACATATCCGAGTTCACCGCCCCGGCCCGGGTAAGTGGGGTTGCGGGATGCGCTTCCGATAGCTTCCAGGTGCTATAACTCGCATCGCCTCGTCCCGGCGTGCGCCCGCTACGGACCACGCCCAGGATGCTCATGTTGTATTTAATCGACGGGATACCGGCCTGGGCGCAGTTTTTGATCATGGTTTGCAGGGATTCGATGTCGCGATCCCGCTCCGGGCTTTGCGCCAACATGATCGCCGGATGCTTCTCTTTATCGATGTAACTGGATTCCAGGAAGGGAGGCGCGGTGCAATCGATACTGATACCGCACTTCTGGGCAAGGTCCACCATGCGATTGAGTTCTTCCACGGTAGCGTATATGCGGTCCCCTGCAATCTCCGGATATCCGCAGATATTTTTCACGCTATAGCGTGCCAGGTACTTCAAATGCGTCTCGTTGGTGGGGGCTGTTTGGTCCCCTACCTTCATCAGCACGGGCTTGGCGAGAGAGACCTTGGGCAGCGCGGCAGCGGTGAAACCCTTTGCCGCCAATAAGCCTGCCGCCCCGGTAGAAGCAATAAACTTTCTTCGATTCATGTTTTGAGGACCGCCTATTTCTGAATCCATTGCCGCGAAAGAATATAGTGGAAGATCGATCCCAAAACAAACTATAGTCAGCATAGATCGATACCCGGGTTGCATTGATGTATGAGCTAAAACAGCTTCGCTGCTTTGTCGCCGTTGGAGAAGAACTGCATTTTGGCCGGGCCGCGAAACATCTGCACATGACGCAGCCGCCGTTGAGCCGGCAGATCCAAATGCTCGAGCAGGAGCTGAAAATCGAGCTGCTGGCAAGAACCAGCCGCACGGTGAGCCTCACCCCTGCGGGACGCGCCTTTCTTCCCGAGGCACGGCGCATCCTTGCGCTTACCGAAAGCGCAGCCATCGCGGCCCGGCGCATCGCTAAAGGTGAGTCGGGGCTCATCAGGATGGGGTTCACCGCCAGCTCGAGCTATGACCTTTTGCCTCGGATGCTGGCCCTCGCCAATTCGTCGCTTAAGGGTTTCGGCGTGGTGCTCAACGAAATGGTGACCATGCAACAAATGGAAGCACTGCACGCCGACCGGATTGACTTTGGACTGGTACGTCCACCGATCGACAAGCGAGATCTCGATGTCGCGTGCGTGGCCAGAGAGCCGCTGCTGCTGGCCGTCTCCAGCAAACACCGTTTCGCGACCGGACGGGCGCCCACCATGAAGGACTTAGCGGGAGAGCCGTTCATTACTTTTTCTCCCGTCGATGGGCGCTATTTTTACGAGCTGATCGAGAGGATGTTTCGCAAGGCGGGAGTTACCGCGAGGTACGTGCAGCACATTAGCCAGGTTCACTCCATTCTCGCGCTGGTGAGCGCAGGAATCGGGATTGCGCTGGTGCCGGAAACGGCGAGGAAGCTCCATTTTGAAGGAGCGGTTCTGCGGGAGTTAGCCAGCCCGGCTGTTTATGCGCAACTGTTTCTGGTGTGGTTGAGCGAGAACGATAATCCAGCGTTGCCGGCCTTTCGCGATCTGGTGCTGAAGCATCTGGCGATACCATCCACCGCGTAGCGACGTACCGCTATTAGGATCGAAAAACATTTTCACGAGAGGTCCGCTGAACTGTAGATCCCTCCGCTCCGCTACGCTTCGGTCGGGATGACAAAGGGGAGGGCGCGCTCTCAGCGAAGATTGGCTAGTGGCTGAAGGAGACAGCAGGTCCCTCCACTACGCTACGCTTCGATCGGAGCTTGTGACTCTTTAATTTGGCTTGTAGTTCGTGGCCGGAACGCCCTGAAGAGCGTCTGCCAACAGGAATCGCCGGGGTCCTTCGACTCCGCGCCACAAGCTGTCCGTTATGCGAAAGATTTGCGCGGCGCTTCGCTCAGGATGACGGCTTTGTGGGGGGTGGGGAAAATCCGGTTAGGTGTACAGAAAACACGAAAAGATCGAAAACCCCTACGGGAGGGCGCAGATGATTTCTCGACGGAAGTGGATGGTGGGGGCGGTAGCGGCGGCGCATGCGTTCGCGGCGCAACCCAAAGGGATAAGGCGGATGGCAAACGCACTGGCGGATGCGTCTCCCGTGCCAGGGCGGCCCAGCGGGATACTGATCGAGTCACATATCCATTTGTTCGCCGGCGATCCGGAGAGGTTTCCCTACAACAGCGCATCCTACCAACCACACACGGCGCGGGTGGAAGACTATGTGAAGTTCACGCGCGAGGCCCAGATCAACCACGCGGTCATCGTGCATCCGGAACCTTACCAGGATGATCACCGCTACCTGGAATACTCGTTAGCCCACGAAGCTTCGCCCGGTTTTTTTAAAGGGACATGTCTGTTCGATCCTATCGATCCGGCAACGCCAAAACGAATGCAGGCGCTGGTTGAAAAGAATCCGGGGCGAATTGTCGCGTTGCGTATCCACGAAATTCACGCGGCGGGAACCCCTTCCACGACAACCGGGGTCATCCGCGATCGAGATCTGAAGGATCCACAGATGGCAGTGACCTGGCGTGCGGCCCACGAACTAGGACTGGCTATTCAGATTCACTGCATCCCGCACTACGCGGTGCCCATCGGCGAACTCGCCAGCAGGTTTCACGACACGCCGGTGATTCTGGATCACCTGGCTCGCCCAGGACAAGGAACCCCGGAGGAGTACGAGCAAGTTCTCAAGCTGGCGCGAATCCCGCGCGTCTATATGAAATTCTCCGCCACCGGTGTGGCGTCGGCATCGAAGGAGCCCTTTCCCCATCTGGATGCCAAACCGCTGGTGAAGCGAGTCTATGAGGCATTCGGTGCCGACAGGATGGTTTGGGGAGAACTGGGCGGAAACATGGCGGAGTTTCAACAGGCGGTGCGATTGTTTGACGTGATGTTTGAGTACGTACCGGAACCGGAGCGAAAGAAGATTCGCGGCTTGACGGCACAAAAGCTGTTCGCCTTTGCGTGAGACCGCAACGGCTGGGCTTGGGTTCCCCGGCGAACATTTCCGAGACAAGTCCGCGGAACTGCAGATCCCTCCACTGCGCTACGCTCCGGTCGGGATGACAAAGGGAAGGGCGGCGCTTCCATTAAGCGTCTGATTAGTGGATTGAAGGAAACAGCAGGTCCCTCCACTTCGCTACGCTTCGGTCGGGATGACAATTCTGTTGGGAACGGCAAAAGAACTAGTAGAGTCAGTCTGCTAGGAACGGCAAAAGAACTAGTAAACAGTTTTTGCCGAAGGCCCATGACTCCTCCGGTCGGGATAACAATGCTGTTGTTGGAACTGATCCGTTATCGAATGAAATGTCATCCCGACCGGGTGACCAGGCTTACTGTACGACCGTGGTGGTCAACGCCTGGCTCACAATGGTCTGCGCCTCGGTCTCAATTTGCTCGAGGTGCTGTTGGTTGCGAAAGCTCTCGGCGTAGATCTTGTAAATTTCTTCGGTGCCGGATGGCCGCGCCGCAAACCAGCCACTTTCCGCAATCACTTTGACCCCACCGATCGCCTGGCCATCGCCGGGCGCGTGAGTGAGGACTGTCTGGATCTTTTCCCCTGCCAGGCTGGGGCTCTGGATGCTTTCCTTGCTCATTTTCGCCAGCATCGCTTTCTGCTGGGTGGTGGCGTGGGCATCCGTGCGGTCGTATTGAGGGTCACCAAATTTCTGGGTGAGGTCGTGGTAAATTTCGCCCGGATCTTTCTTCATGGTGGCGGTGATCTCCGCTGCCAGCAGCGCGGCGATGATGCCGTCCTTATCGGTCGTCCAAACGGTACCGTCACGACGCAGGAAAGAGGAGCCGGCGCTCTCTTCGCCGACAAAACCGAGCTTCCCGTCAAGGAGACCGTCGACGAAATATTTGAAGCCCACGGGGACTTCGTATAGCTCCCGGCTCAGCCCGCCGGCGACGCGGTCGATCATGCTGCTGCTGACCACAGTCTTACCTACAGCGACTTGCTTTCCCCACTGCGGACGATGCCCGAAGAGATAGTGGATGCAGGTGGCAAGATAGTGATTTGCCGGCAGCAGTCCCCTGGTTTTGGTCACCACGCCGTGCCGGTCATGGTCGGTGTCGCAGGCGACGGCAACGTCGAATTTATCCTTCAACGCGATCAGGGATTGCATGGCGTATTTGGAGGATGGGTCCATGCGGATTTTGCCATCCCAGTCAAGCGTCATGAAACGAAACGTGGGATCTACAAGATCATTGACCACGGTGAGATTCAAGCCGTAGCGTTCGGCAATCGGTCCCCAATAATGCACTCCGGCCCCACCCAGAGGATTCACGCCTAGGTTGATTCCGGAGGCACGAATGGACTCCATGTCGATGATGTTGCCCAGATCCTCGACGTAAGCCGTCACGTAGTCGTGGCGGTGAGTAGTGGAAGCCGATAAAGCCTTCTCCAGGGAGACACGCCGGACACCCTCCAGCTTTGCGCTGAGAAATTCGTTTGCCTTGTTCTGAATCCAGGAAGTGACTTCGCTTCCCGCTGGGCCGCCATGCGTGGGGTTGTACTTGAAACCACCAGATTCCGGCGGGTTGTGTGATGGGGTGACGACGATACCGTCGGCCAAGCCGGTTTTGCGGCCACGGTTGTAGGTGAGGATGGCATGCGATATGGCGGGGGTTGGGGTATAGTCGGTTCGCTCCGAGAGCATCACGTCGACGTCATTCGCGGCCAGGACTTCCATGGCACTGGCCAGGGCCGGACACGAAAGGGCGTGGGTGTCGATACCAAGGAACAGGGGGCCGTCGATTTTCTGATCCCGACGGTACAAGCAAATCGCCTGGGTGATGGCCAGGATGTGCCATTCGTTAAATCCGCGGTCGAAAGAGGAACCGCGGTGCCCGGAGGTGCCAAACGCAACCCGCTGCTCGGGCACGCGAGGATCGGGCCGTTCCGCAAAGTAAGCGGTGATTAGCTTCGCTACATCAACAAGTTCAGAGGCATTGGCCAGTTTCCCGGCACGGGGATTGATCTGGTTCATATCAGCTGTCCATTGTCTCCCATGCAGCTTACGCCGGTGAGCGCTTTTGCTTAAATCCACAAGAAATCTTCGTACCGACCTTTGGTGGTGAGCAAAAGTGAACAGCGCCGGGAATGCGCGGAGAGGGAGACTAGAGAAAATTCCTATTGATGCCCAGATGGAGGTGCAAGATGCCTACGGCCACGGCAAGTTTGTTGATTGTTGATGATGATCCGGCCCTCAGGGCTTGCCTGTCGGCAATTTTGGGCTCATTTGGGTATGGCGTGCGCGACGCGGCGGACGGATTCTCCGCCTTAGCGGCGCTCCGCCAGGAAATTCCCGAGATCATTGTTTCCGACCTCAATATGCCGGGAATGTCCGGGTTCGAATTTCTTTCCGTCGTGCGGCGTCGATTTCCCGCCATTCCGGTAGTTGCCATGAGCGCAGTGGCAGCCGAGGGCGTACCGTCCGGAATCGCGGCAGACGCTTTTTATCAAAAAGGCAGCGGTCCCGGATCGTTGCTCCAAATCATAGGGGCCATGGCCAGCCCGGATCGGCCACCGCTTCTCAGGCACTCCAGAGCGCCGGCGCCGATATGGGTGGAGCGGAACGCACAGCAGTTTTCCGGAGCGCCGTTTATTATGCTCACCTGCCCGGAATGCCTGAGAATTTTTCCCAGGGTCTCGCTGGAAGTCCAAAGCTCAGCCAATGAGGCGCGGTGCATCTACTGCAACGGCCTGTTTCGTTACGCAGTCGTCCAATCGTCTGGTCGAGCGCCTCGGAAGGCGCTAAGGCGGACCCAGACTCGCAGCCATATACCGCCCGAGAACGCCTGTAATCCTCGTTAGCCACAAATGTCGTTGAGTGTTTCCTCGACCCTGTGTCGCGCAGCTCGAGGATTGTTTACAGACGCCCAGTGAGTGACCGAACATCTAATCAGCCAGGAGAAGACCATGCCCTCGAGCCCCCACGATCGAATCATAGAACTGCATAATCTGGCCGCCCACGCTCATACCGCCGCGGCGGCCGCACACAACAAGGCCGATCACCTGACTGCTCATGAATTGACGTTGCAGGCTCACGAGCATTCCATCAATGCGCGCAAGCTTAGCGAGGAGCTCGCCAAGAAATGAAAGCTGCCGTTCTGATCCCCGGCCGCCGGGCGCCGCAACCGTTCCTTGAGATTGAGGAGGTTCCACGTCCTGAGCCGCAGGCGGGTTATGTGCTGCTGCGAGTCCTGGCATGCGGAGTTTGCCGGACCGACTTGCATATTGCAGAAGGAGATCTGCCGCCGGTTCGTCCGCAGCTCATCCCCGGCCACCAGATCGTAGGCGAGGTGGCCGCCGGCGCCACCGCGGAGTTGCCACTGGGAAGCCGTGCCGGCGTCTCCTGGATTGGTGGCGTGGACGGAGATTGCTGGTACTGTCAGCACAACATGGAGAATCTGTGCGACCACCCTACTTTTACCGGATATACGGTTAATGGCGGTTATGCCGAGTATGCGCTGGTGCGCGGGGACTTCGCGTTTCCGTTACCTGACGGCTTGGACGACGTTCATGTGGCTCCCTTGCTGTGCGCGGGGATTATCGGCTTTCGCAGCCTGCGCGTTGCCGGGGTTGCACCGGGTGAGCGAGTGGGACTTTTCGGTTTTGGGAGCTCCGCGAGTTTGGCGATTACCGTGTTGCAATCGTGGAAGTGCGAGGTTTATGTCGCCACCCGAGGGGAGAACCATCGCCAGACTGCGGTCTCGATGGGTGCGACCTGGGTGGGCAAGGAAGATGCGACGCCTCCGGTAAAACTAGATCGGGCAATCACCTTTGCGCCCAGCGGAAAGGTTGTCGTCAGTGCCCTGTCTACCTTGCGTAAGGGCGGAGTGGTTGCGATCAACGCAATTCACCTCGACCAGATGCCGGCATTTGATTACGACACGCTGCTTTGGGGAGAGCGACAGATACGTAGCGTCGCTAACATGACGCGTCAGGACGCACGGGATTTTCTGGCGATCGCACACGAGCTTAAGATTCGCCCGCAGGTGGCGGTGTTTTCACTGGAGGATGCTAATAAGGCTCTGTTGGCTGTCAAGGAAGAAACGGAGCGTGGTTCGGCGGTGATTGTTCCGTGAAAAAACAGCAGGTCCCTCCACTTGGCTACGCTCCGGTCGGGATGACAATTCATTGGGTAACCGAAATGGGCAGGGGAACAGAATTGTCATCCTGTGAGAAGCGGAGAAAAGAAACCGCAGATCTCTCCACTGCGCTACGCTCCGGTCGAGATGACAATTCTGTTTGGGGACGCTTGGTCTCATTTCCAAGGTGAATTGTCATCTTGAGCGGAGGCTGCGGTTCTCAATAAATCAGCTTCAGGGAGAATTGAATCTGACGCGAGGTCCCGGCGGTGCGGCTGATTTCTCCGAAGCCGGCTCCCTCGAGCGTGTTGGCGGGCAGACCCACGTTGACAATGTTGAAGATGTTGAAGAACTCCGCCCGGAATTGCAGATCCAGCAGCTCGATTCCGCTGGACCGCCGGCCAAAGGGCGTGTTCTTGATCAAAGCAAAATCGAAGTCGTAATAGGCTGGCCCGCGGAAGGTGTTGCATCCCAGGGTCCCGAAGCGTCCGTGGTTTGGCCCCGTGCCCCCTTGCACATTGATGGGAATCGAGAAGTACGAGGCGTTGTTCGCTCCCAGGCCAAAATAGTCCTCGCGGGTCTTGCGGCTGGTGGAAAGGTGCGGGATGCCAACCTGATCCGGACGATCCGCTCCGTTGGTGCCGGCATCCGTCTGCTGCAGGCCGGAGTAAACAGTGAAGGGCGAGCCGCTATTGATGCTGGAAATACTAAGAAGCTCCCAACCGCCAGTGACGGCGCTGCCCAATGGCCGAAGGAAACTTATGCTCTCCCCATGCAGATCCTGCGCCATGCTCAGGGTGAATGTGTGGGCGACGTCAAAGGTCGATGGCCCCTTCTCCGGATGAGTGCTCCACCGCGTCCACGTTGAAGTTGCTAAACGTGGAGCCACCCATTTCGGGGTCGCTGATGTCGGCTCCGTCCATGGCAAACGTAGCTTCGACGCCGCGTTGGCCGTTGATGGCGAATTGCTGGGTGAAGTTGGTCGCTCCATTGGCGTCGGTCATTGTTCCGGCCGCCAGCAGCAGCAATTGGCTGAAGTCTCGCTTGTTCAAAGGGAGCTGGCTCACCGCCTGGCTGGAAAGATCAACGCCGCCGGTCGTCTCCTGGCGTTGGCCAGTGGCTGGACTAAAAGGGTCTCCTGGTTGGTAAGAGTGAGAAGAGCCGGAGCCTGCGGGGTCGCTAGATCGATGGTTTGAGCAGAAGCGATGCGCCGGCCGTCCACGGTGACAAAAAGCGCGAAACGAACCGGGGGCAGCCGGTAGAAAAAGAAACTGCCATCGGTCTGGGTGACGGCGGTTGCTTTGTTGCCAGGGGCGATCAGCTCGATCGTCGCCCCAACGAGCGCATTGCCCGCGGCGTTGCGTAGCTGGCCTTGCCAAGTGGCAATCCCAGACACCGGCTGCTGGGCATTCAGCGGATGGGTAAGACTTATCCACGCCAGCAAAGCTATGAGTACCTGCAGGATCGCCAACCGGGCGAAAAATCCATGGACGGTGGGAGTAAGTTGCGAGACAATCGTCCGATCTAAACAGGTCATCCAAGACGCAATGCTATCGTGCTTTCAAAAGAAGGGTTCTTCCTGCGTTTGGCATTAAGAAATCTGAGCGCTTAGAAGTATGCCGGGGTGACTGGCGAGTTACCCGCCACGTTCGGGACCGCACAGTTGCACAAAAAGCGAGACAGTGACAACGCCATTGTGTACACTGCTTGCCCATGGCAATAAGTACGTGCCGCCAGCCCCCTGCCATAGAGATGTCAAGGAGAGAAAGACCATGAGCTTTTGCCAAACCTGTGGAACCAGCATGCCCGATGGGAGTGCGGCTTGCCCTGCTTGTGGAGCTAGCCAAGGGGTGGCCGCGTCCAGTACCGCGCCGGGCGCAATGCCCGGCTCCGTCCCTGGTCCGATGCCGGGAACCATGCCCGGTGCGATACCCGCAGCCGGGCTGACCCCCAACGTTGCCGGCGCACTGGCCTACCTGGCAGGCGCCATCACCGGGATTCTGTTCCTGGTGATCGATCCCTTCAAGGCCGACCGATTTGTTCGCTTCCACGCTTTCCAGTCGATTTTCTTCAACCTGGCGTGGATCGCCTTTTGGATCGTCTGGATGATCTTCGGAGTGATGCTGGGAGCCATTTCGCATGGGCTGTTCTTCATTATCCAGCTGCCCATCAACTTGCTTATCACGGTCGGCGGGTTCTGCCTTTGGGCTTACCTGATGTACTCCGCCTACCAGGGCAAGACTTTCCAATTACCGGTTATTGGAGCGATGGCAGCGAGCCAGGCAGGCATCGCACCGACGGCTACCGGCCAGCGGCTGTAGGGTTCGCCGAGTCCCGAAGGTACGTCTGATATGAAGGTCGACGTTCAGCCGTCCCTTCGGGACTTTCCGGCTTGCTCAGGGCTACCCAGGACTACGTCCTAGGCTACTTTCAGACGTCCCCGTTCGACAACTCAGGGCAGGCTCTTCGGGACTTTTTCCTTCGCAACAAAGACGAATGCGCGGCCTAACTTACAGAGACGGGCACGGAACCCGGCTGTTTCTTGGCTGTGCCGCGGATGCCCAGCAGGCTGAGAATCGGCGTGGTGAGCATGGTGGTGACCAGCGCCATGACTACCATCATGGTGAAAAGCGTAGGGGTGAAAGCACCTACGGAATAGGCAATGTTGAGGACGACCAGCTCCACCAGTCCGCGGGTGTTGAGCAACGCTCCCAGGGCAATGGCGTCTCTCCAGGATTGCCCGGACCAGCGGCCGGCCAGTGCGGCGCCTCCCATCTTGCCAAAAACCGCAGCCAAAAGGACAACCGCCGCCCAAAGCCACATGGTGACATCGTTGAGCAGGTCCAGCCGGGTGCGCATACCGGTAAGGGCAAAAAAGAGCGGCAGCAACAGCACAGAAACCAGCATGTCGAGACGCTCGCGCAGGGCGAGCTGCCATTGGGGAACACGGGGAAAGCACACCCCGGCGAGAAATGCGCCGAACAGCGGATGAACACCGATCTTGTCCGTGGCAGCGGCGGATAAAAGGGTTCCCGCAACCACCACGCCCAATAGTTCCAGTGACAGTTCGGGCTTGTTGTGGCGCTTAACCACGTATGCCGCCAGCGGCCGAAGGACACCCAGCATGAGGAAGAGATAGACAAGCAACCCGACGAGGCGGAACAGCAGAGAGGACGGGGCATCCTGGCCGCCGATGAGCGCCAGAGCAAAGGCCAGAAGGGTCCAGGCCACGACGTCATCGACCGCCGCGCATAAAATGGCGGTGGTGCCCAGGGCCGTCCCCTGCAGATTGCGCTCCTCCAGAATACGGGCCAGCACCGGGAAAGCCGTGATGCTCATGGCAATGCCGAGGAAGAGGACGAAGGGGATGCTGCCGACTCCGTGGGGTGCGAAACGGCTTCGCAAGGAGTGAGCCAGCAGGGCACCCATGGCGAAGGGAAGGAGAATACTCATCCCGCTGGCCACGACCGCCGTGACTCGCTGCCGATAGAGCTGCTCGTAGTCGAGCTCCATCCCGATCAGGAAGAGGAACAAGACCAGGCCGACCGTCGAAAGAGTCTCAAACGGACCGAAGGAACTGGGAGGAAAGAGACTGGCAGAAAGATGGGGGGCAAAACGCCCAAAAACGGAGGGGCCAATAAGGATTCCGCCGATGATCTCGCCGATCACGCGCGCCTGGCCGACTTTGAGCGCCAGCCAGCCGCAGGCAACTGTGATCAACAAAATGATCGCCATCTGGGTCAACAGCAGGGTCATGGGGGATCGATCCTTATGGGACGGACAGCGGGTCCAAACTGGCGGCCGGTCAAAATTGAACAACCCTCTTAGTCTATCGCTCAGGCCCCTGTTTCGGGTGTTCCTCGTGGGCTGGCTGCTGGCATCCGCGGTCTGCGCCAGCGGGGCGACGCGGAGCGATGTTCTTCGTGGGGGCTACGGGCCTTATCGCGCCAATAACGACCTGCTGTTCTACCACCTTGACATTCGCATCGACCCGGAGAAGAAGTTCCTTCAGGGCAAGAACACCATCCGTTTCAGGATGGTCAGGGACGGCAGGCGCATCCAGCTGGATCTGCACCCTGCGCTCCAGGTAGAGAAGATACTGTTCGGCGGGGTTCCGCTCCGATACCAGCGAGATTCAGGCGCGGTCTTCGTTGATTTCCCGGAAAAGCTAAAAGCAGGCAGCACATACAGCATCGACTTCTACTACTCGGGGCATCCGGTGGAGATCGGCCGATTTGGCGGCATCACGTTCCGCAAAGATCCGGCCGGCCATCCCTGGATCAACACCGCTTGCGAAGAGACCGGCGCAAGCGTGTGGTGGCCCAACAAGGACCAGTGGCGCGACGAGGTGGAGGGCATGCAGATCAGCGTGTCGGTTCCTAATGGATTGATCGACGTTTCGAACGGAAAATTCATGGGCTCGACCGACCTGGGCGATGGATACACGCGTTGGGATTGGATGGTTCACTACCCTATTAACAACTATAACGTCTCCCTGAATATCGGCAACTATGTGCATTTCTCCGATCGGCTGGGCGACCTGCCCCTGGACTTCTACGTGCTGCCGGAAGACAAGGAGAAGGCGGAAAAGCAATTTACCCAGGCGAAGGGCATGCTGGAGGTGTTTGGGCACTATTTCGGAGACTATCCCTTCCCTGAGGACGGCTATAAGTTGATCGAGGTGCCCTATTCGGGGATGGAGCACCAGACCGCAGTGACCTATGGCAACCACTTCACCAATGGCTACCTGGGGCGCGATTGGGCGGGGTCCGGGATCAGCCTTCGCTTCGACTTCATCATCATCCATGAGAGCGCGCACGAGTGGTTTGGCAATAGTGTCACGGCTGCCGACCGGTCGGATATGTGGATCCACGAGGGCTGGGCTACGTACATGGAGAGCCTTTACGTGGAGTCTCGCTGGGGACGAGCCAATGCGCTGCAATACCTGAATGGGTTGAAGGCAAAGGTGAAGAACCTGAAGCCGATTGTGGCACCGCGTGGCGTCAACAGTACACCGCCGGACGACCAGTATTTCAAGGGAGCACTGTTTCTCAACACCCTGCGCAGCGTGGTGGACGACGATCCGCGCTGGTGGCCGCTGCTGCACAGCTTCTACCAGCACTTCAAGTATCAGAACATCATGACCGAGGATGTGGTGCGGTACTTCAACCAGGAATCCGGGATGAATCTGACCCCGATCTTCGATCAATACCTGCGCCACGCGGCTTTGCCGATTCTGGATCTGCAGTGGAGCCCGAAAGGCATCCGCTACCGATGGCAGGCCGACGAGCCGGGGTTCGCGATGCCGGTGCGGGTGGGCAGCAAGCAGCACTGGCAGAAAATCTACCCTACGAGCGTCTGGCAAACGATGCAGACGACGCTGGGGAGAGAACAGTTCGAGGTGGCGACCGATCTTTATTACATCAAGGTAGACTGGATGCCGTGACGATCGAAATCTCCCCGATTGCAGCGCGCGTGCTCGGATCGCTGGTGGAAAAAGAAATCACTACGCCCGAGTACTATCCCCTTTCCATGAACGCGCTGGCGAATGCCTGCAACCAGAAAAATAACCGCGAGCCGGTGACCAACCTGGACGAGGACGAGATCCGGCAGGCGCTGCACCAGCTGGAGGACGATGGGCTGGCGGGCGCGGCACGTGGCACAGAGAGCCGCGTTTCCAAGTATGAGCACCACATGCAGGAGGTTTTCAACTTCACCCGCGGTGAGATTGCTGTGATGTGTGTTCTGCTGCTGCGCGGTCCGCAAACCCCCGGCGAGCTGCGAGGGAGGACGGAACGAATGCACCGGTTTGAGGAGCTGAGCGATGTGCAATCGACGCTGCAACGATTGATGCAGCGCGAGCCGCCGTTGGTGACGGTGCTGCCTCGTCAACCAGGTACCAAGGAGGCTCGCTACGCTCATTTGCTTTGTGGGGAAGTGATCGAGGTAGCTCCCAGCGCGGTCGCGGCGACGAAAAATGAGGGCCTCGAAGCAGAGGTCGCAGCGCTACGGCAGGAAGTGGCGGAGCTCAGGGCTCAGGTGGAGAGAGTGCTTCGGTTGGTGGAGTGAAGTTGAAAACATTTCCAGGACGGGTCCGTAGAACTGCAGATCCTCCGCTTCGCTCGGGATGACCAAGGGGACGGTTGCGCTTCCATTCAGGTTCGATGCTGCGGATGTTGAACAGCAGGTCCCTCCACTACGCTTACGCTCCGGTCGGGATGACACTTCATGGGTAATGGGAAATAGTTCGTGCAACAGGAGTGTCATCCCGACCGGAGCGTAAGCGTAGCGGAGGGACCTGCTCTTTCTTGCCCTATCTAGCGGTGAGCCAGGCGCAGGGTTTGCCAGCTGGCATCAGTGGTCCAGCCTCCGTCGACCACCAGGGCATGCCCATTTACAAAGCCGCTTTGGTCTGGATCGGCCAGAAAGAGGATGGCCTTGGCGATATCGTCCGGCGAGGCAAAACGTCCCATGGGATTGACGTCGATAATGTCCTGGTCGGTGTAACTACCGCTTGCCTGGTCGGCTACATCCATTTCGGTTTTGACCCAGCCAGGACATACGGCATTGCAACGTACGCCGCGTCCTCCCCACTCCGCCGCCAGCGTGCGCGTCAGCCCGATCAAACCATGCTTGGATGCGTTGTAGGCAGCTCGGTCAGCGATGCCCGCAATCCCGGCAATCGAGGCTACGTTTACGATGCAGCCAGCGCGCTGCTGCAGCATCATCTTCCCGAAAGCGCGAGCCAGCAAAAAGGGAGCCACCAGGTTGACCTCGAGCACCCGGCGGAAGGTGCGCGCATCGATCGTCTCCGCCGGCGCAATGGAGCTGATACCGGCGTTGTTGACCAGCACATCCACCCGGTTCCAGCGCGCACGGATTGCTTCGGCCGTAGCTTCTACCACTGATTCGTCGGAAATGTCACCGGGAAAGTCCGCCGCATCGCAGCCGGCCGCACGGACACCGTTCAGAGTGGAAGTGCACGGTTGGAGATCGAGCAGAGCCAGCGAATAACCGGCGGCGGCAAAGGTCTCTGCAGTGCGGCGGCCGATACCCTGGGCCGCTCCTGTGATGACAGCTAGTTTCATAGTGGAACACTCCAATCCTCAACCTTTTGATCGATGACAAAGGTAACCGCGGAAATTACTATCGCGAAGCACTTACGGGTCTTTACTGCCGCTCTCGACAAGGTAATATGGCTGCGGACCAAATATGAGCCAAATCGCAACGGCTAGCGAGATCGGGCTGAGAGAACAAGTGGACGGTCGAGTCGTCATGCTCTTCGATGGACTCTGCGGCCTCTGCAACACCGCGGTGCAATGGGTGACGCGACGTGATCATGCCGATCGCTTTCGCTTTGCACCGCAGCAGTCTGACCTGGCAGCGTCCATTCTCGGCCGGCATGGCATTGACCGGGAGGCGATGTTCCAGAGCAATAGCGTCTACCTGGTGTTCGATGCCGGGTCGGAGCATCAGAGACTATTTACGCGCTCCGATGTAACGGTGAATCTGCTGTTGCTGCTGGGCGGCCGCTGGCGCTTTTTAGGTTATTCTCTGCGGGCCGTGCCCGCGTTTGCGCGCAATGCGGCGTATGGACTGTTTGCCCGCAACCGCTACAGGCTAACAGGCCTGTATGAAGTCTGCCCCCTACCAACGGACGCGGAACGGATGAAGTTCCTAACTGAGGATTAATTGCGATTTGTCCAATTAAAAGCAGGCGACGCGCGACGTGTCGCAATAGTTGAAGAGCCGAAACTGCGCTTGTTGCGCGACTTCGATTCCATGTATGCCCTGGTCCAGGCCGCGATCAAGAATGGCGGCAAACTGACCAGCACGGCTGCCGGTTCTCTTACCGGTGAGTCTTTCGATTACGACCCTATCTATGAAGGACGCAGCGAGTGGAAGCTGCTTGCGCCCGTCGATCACCCAACGGAAATCGCGCGCTGCCTGGTTTCAGGTACCGGGCTAACCCACCTGGGCAGCGCGCGCGACCGGGCGTCCATGCATATGGCCAAGGAGCAGGAGCTCACCGACAGCATGAAGATGTTTCGCTGGGGTGTAGAAAGCGGCCGACCGGATGCCGGGGAAATAGGGATCGCCCCGGAGTGGTTCCACAAAGGCTATGGCTCGATCGTGCAGGCACATGGCGAGCCGTTGCTCGTCCCCACCTACGCGGAAGACGGTGGCGAAGAGGCGGAAATCGCGGTGGTGTACGTGATCGGTCCGGATGGCCAGCCTTACCGCGTGGGCATGACCCAGGGCAACGAGTTCTCTGACCATCGCTTTGAAAAGAAAAACTACCTCAACCTGGCGGGATCGAAGCTGCGGACCTGCTCTATTGGGCCCGAGCTTGTGGTCGATCCGGACTTCCGAAGCGTGCCCGGCACGGTAACCCTTAGGCGCCGGGGCCAGGCATTCTGGTCACAACCGATCTCGAGCGGCGAAGAAGAGATGTCTCACAGCCTGCGCAACCTGGAACACCATCACTTCAAGTTCGAGCTGCACCGCCGCCCGGGTGACGTGCACATCCATTTTCTGGGTGCCCACTCGTTGAGCTTTGGGCAGGGGATTGAGCTGGAGGACGGCGACGTGATGGAGATCCACTTCGACGGATTCGGCCGCCCGTTGCGCAACCCGGTGGAGATGATAAGTAAAAAGGATGCGGCTGTCGGGGTGATTGCTCTCGTCTAACTTGCTGAGATGTCCATGAAGCCCCCTTTCCCTCTCCGCGCCGCTTTGGCAGTTGCCCTCGCTTTGGTCGCTCATGCACAACCGGCCGCACCCGGGAGCCACGGCATTGTGCTGGCCAATATGGAGCGCTCGGTCAAGCCAGGCGACAATTTTTATGTTTACGCCAACGGTGGATGGCTCAAGCGCACCGTCATCCCTCCCGACCGCAGCCGGATCGCCGTCTTCAGCGCCCTGGCCGACTTGAGCAACAAAAAGACCCTTATTTTGATTGAAGAGGCGGGCAAAGCTAACCCAGCCAAGGGTTCGAATGGACAAAAAATTGCCGATTTGTATCGCTCGTATATGGACGAGGCCGGCATCGAGTCCCACCGCTTGACGCCGGTTGAACCATATCTTAAAGCGGTGGCTGCGATTGGTGACAAGACCCAACTGGCACACGCTCTGGGCGAGAGCCTACGCGCCGATGTAGACCCACTCAACAACACAAATTTCCATACTGACAATCTGTTTGGCCTGTGGGTAGCGCCGGGCTTTTCCGATGCGGCGCACTACGCCCCTTATCTACTGCAAGGCGGCCTGGAGCTGCCCAATCGCGACTACTATCTCTCCGACAGCGACAGCATGCGTAAGATACGCACCAAGTATCAGGCCCACGTTGCAGCGATGTTGAAGCTTGCCGGCTTCACCGATGTCGATGCTCGCGCCGCGCGGATTTTTGCCCTGGAACATGCCATCGCAGAAATCCATCTGAGCCTGGCGGAGAATCAGGAGGTGGCCAAGGCCAACAACCCCTGGAAGCGGAGCGATTTTCCGGTGAAGGCCCCTGGACTTGACTGGGAGGAGTTTTTTCGCGGTGCAGGCCTTAGCCAGCAGTCCGCGTTCATTGTTTGGCAGCCAAGCGCATTCACCGGCGAAGCGGCCCTGGTCGCTTCCACGTCGTTGGACGCCTGGAAAGACTGGCTGGCCTACCATCTGATCGAAACCTACGCGGCGGTGTTGCCCAAGGCGCTCGCCGACGAGCACTTCGCACTCGCCGGTCCGATCCTTACCGGCACGCTGCAGCAGCGTCCGCGTTGGCAACGTGGAGTTGCTGTGGTGAACAATGACTTAGGGGACGCGGTCGGCGAAATCTACGCGAAGCGTTATTTTTCTCCGCAGGCGAAGGCAGACGCCGAAGCCCTGGTGGCCCATATCATCGCCGACTACCGCGAACGGCTGCGCACGCTGTCGTGGATGACACCGGCGACCAAGACGGAAGCGATTGCCAAGCTCAACGCACTTTACGTGGGCGTGGGTTACCCGGAAAGCTGGCAGGATTATTCCGGATACGAGGTGAAACCGGACGATATCGCCGGCAACATCCGGCGCGGCCTCCTCTTCGATTATCACTACAATGTTGGGCTCATCGGAAAGCCGGTCAATCGTAAGCAATGGTCGATGACACCGCAGACGGTGAACGCAGTTAATTTGCCATTGCAGAATGCGCTGAATTTCCCTGCCGCCATTTTGCAGCCTCCGTTCTTCGACCCTGCTGCGCCGGACGCTGTGAACTATGGGGCGATCGGCGCGGTGATGGGCCATGAGATCAGCCACACCTTCGACACGGAAGGCAGCGCCTTCGACTCCGATGGTCGCATGCGCGATTGGTGGACGCCGTCGGATTTTGCACACTTTCGAGCCTCCACGGCAAAGCTCGCGGCGCAATACGACACCTATCGACCTTTCCCCGACCTTTCGGTAAACGGTAAGCAGACGCTAGCCGAAGACATCGCCGATATCGCCGGCATTTCCGCAGCCTACGATGGCTACCGATCTTCGCTCAAAGGTAAGAGCGCCCCGACAGTTCATGGATTTACCGGAGACCAGCAATTCTTCATCGCCTTCGGGCAGACCTGGGCAAGCAAGTCACGGCCTGCGGCTCTGCGCCAGCAGGTTTTGACCGATCCTCATGCACCGGGGGAGTATCGCGCGGACACGGTCCGCAATGTGGACGCCTGGTATAAGGCTTTTGATGTGCAGCCGGGACAGGGGCTCTATCTCGCTCCCCCGGAACGTGTCCAGATCTGGTGATACGCTGTTTTCGTGAGCAAAGACGAAGCCGCCGAGATGCTTTCGTTGGAGGGGCGCGAGGTCCGCGTAACTCACCCTGGCAAGCTCTATTTTTCTAAACAGACAAAGCTGTCGAAGCTCGACCTCGTCCGGTACTACTTGTCGGTTGCGCCCGGTGCACTTGCCGGAATCCAGAATCGGCCTATCGTTCTGAAACGTTTTGTGAATGGTGCAGAGGCGGAAGCGTTTTATCAAAAGCGCGCGCCCAGTGATCGTCCTTCGTGGCTGCGGACAGTCACGCTTTCCTTTCCTTCGGGCCGCACGGCGGAAGAGATTGTGGTGGATGATGCGGCGGGACTGGCTTGGATCGTTAACCTGGGCTGCATGGAGCTGCATCCGCATCCGGTGCGCGCCAGCGATCTCGACCACCCGGATGAGTTGCGGGTTGATCTCGATCCGGGTCCCGGGGTTGGTTGGGCGGATGTGCGGCTGGTTGGCCTGGAGGTCAAGTCGATGCTGGAAGAGCTTGGACTTCATGGCTGGCCCAAGACCAGTGGGTCGCGCGGCATGCATGTGAATGTGCGCATCCAGCCGCGATGGACGTTTAGCGAAGTGCGCCGCGCGGCGCTGGCCTTGTCGCGTGCGGTGGAGCGGCGCGTGCCTGCATTGGCTAGTTCCAAGTGGTGGAAAGAGGAACGGCACGGGGTGTTCCTCGACTACAACCAGAATGCAAAGGATCGGACGACGTGCTCGGCGTACTCCGTCCGCCCCCTGCCGGATGCCCGGGTGTCTGCGCCGCTTCACTGGCATGAGGTTCCGCATTGCGAGCCGGCTGACTTTACCGTGCTCACCATGCCGGGCCGTTTCGCGGAGATCGGCGATCCGCACGCGGGCATGGATGCTGAACCTGGATCGCTCGAGGCATTGCTGGAGTTCGCGGCAAAGGATGAGGCCGCGGGATTGGGCGATGCGCCGTGGCCGCCACACTTCCGCAAGATGGAGGGAGAAGCGCCACGAGTCGCTCCTTCGCGGGCGAAGTCGAGCGCCAAGAAGCCACCGCGCACCAAGATGCCGCTGCTGGTGGTTGCGAATTCTCCGAGCAAAGAGGATGCACTGGCGGGGCTGGAGAGGTGGAAGACGAAACATGCTGAAGTGGCTGCACTTCTTGCGGTGGATGACGTGCTTGTTGATTCCATGCGCGGCACTTCGTCTACATGGACCCGCATCCGGGTTAACTTGCGTCATGTTCCGGAAGAGATGAGACCGGCGCAGGAGACTCCGGATCCGGATGAGGATCCTACCCGCGAATGGCGTAGCAGGCGTCCTTCAAAGCGCGGTTAGACATTTCCACGGAAGGTCCGCTGAACTGCAGATCCCTCCACTTCGGTCGGGATGACAAAGGGGAGGGCGGCGCTCCCATTGGGCTTTGCGGGACGGGATGTGAACAGCAGGTCCCTCCACTGCGCTACGCTCCGGTCGGGATGACAAGTCTGTTGGGAATGTAGACATTTACGATCCAGTTTCGTGGTATCCCACGATATTCGTTCCTGGGGGAGAGTTAGTCGTCAGCGGCCGCTGGAGAAGATTTCCATTAGCTCCTGGGGTGGGACAACTTCGAGCTGGGCATAGGTGCAGTCGCTTGGCTTTTTGTCCGTACGCCAGCGGCGAAATTGCGCCATATGGCGGAAGCGGGTTCCTTGCATGTGCTCGTAGGCTACTTCGACCACTAGCTCCGGCCGTAGCGGCTCCCACGAGAGGTCTTTCCCCTGGCTCCAGCGGCTCTGGCCGCCGGGCATACGCTGTTCTCCTCCTCCGAGATCCGCCCAGCTCCGCCATGGGTGATTGACCAACGCGTCGCGTCGATAAGGGGAGAGGAATTCCGCCAACTCGCGCCGCTTCTCCTGGGTAAAACTCGCGCAAACACCGACGTGCTGCAGACCGCCCGAATCGTCGTAGAGCCCGAGCAAGAGTGATCCGACAATGCCCTCGCCGGTCTTGTGCCAGCGGAATCCGGCCACGACGCAGTCGCAGTCGCGCTCGTGCTTTACCTTGAGCATGACCCGCTTGTCGGGCTCATAGGTGCCCCCAGTCGGCTTGGCGATCACCCCGTCGAGGCCGGCACCCTCAAAACGGCGAAACCAATCCGACGCCACTGCCGGATCATTGGTAGCCGGGGTGACGTGGACCGGCGGCAGCGCGTGGGCGAGCACAGACTCCAACTGCTTCCTTCGCTCCCGAAAGGGTTCGCCGCACAGGTTGCGGTCACCTTCACAGAGCAGGTCGAAGAACACGATCGATGCCGGCGTTTGCTGCGCCAGAAGCTGAACCCGGGAAGCGGCGGGATGAATGCGGAGCTGCAGTACTTCAAATTCGAGACCGCTCTCGGAGGCGATGACAATCTCGCCGTCGAGCACGCAGCGTGCGGGCAACTGGGCGAGCAACATTTCGATCAGCTCGGGAAAATAGCGATTGAGTGATTTTTGATCGCGGCTCTGGAGAAGGATCTCGTCGCCATCGCGGAAGACCAAGGTGCGGAACCCGTCCCACTTGGGCTCAAAGATCCACGTGTCGCCCGCCGGTAATTCGGCCACTCGCTTGGCGAGCATGGGGAGGACTGGTGGATTCACGGAAAGATGCACGCTCCATGTTATAGCAGCGACCTTCGCAGGCAGGGTCGGCTGGAGGTAGATTAGAACTGATGCCAGTCGACGCTCGCAGAACGATCTCTGATCTTGAGCAGCTTCGTGCGCTTACCGCGGATGATCGCGGGGCGCAACGTATCGCCTGGAGTCCGACGTGGCTCAAGGCACGGGCCTGGTTCCAGAGCAAACTGGCGGAACTGCCGGTGGAACACCACCTGGATGCCGCTGGGAACTCATGGACGACGCTTCGCGGAGAATCGGATGCCACCCTGATTCTCGGCAGTCATCTCGACTCCGTCCCCAATGGCGGCTGGCTCGATGGCGCGCTCGGAGTCCTCGCCAGCTTCGAGGTGCTGTGCGGCCTGGCAGAGGACTTCCACGGCAAGCCCCCCATCACCATTCGCCTGGTGGATTGGGCTGACGAGGAGGGCGCGCGCTTCGGCCGTAGCCTGTTCGGTTCCTCCGCGTTTGCCGGGACGCATAGCATTCAAGCCGACCGCGGCCGAACAGACCGCGATGGAATCCGCCTGGAGGATGCGCTCAGACAGTGCCAGGTCGATGTCGACCGGATCGGCGATGCGGCCAAGGAACGCGGCCAGGCCGGCGCCTACCTGGAGTTGCATATCGAGCAGGGGCCGGTTCTCGAGGCCATGCAGCTGCCACTTGGCGTGGTGCTCGGGACCAAGGGTGTCGAGCGTCATGCGATTACTTTTCACGGCCAGGAGGCACATTCCGGGTCCACCCCAATGGCTGTGCGCCGGGATGCGCTCGCCGCCGCGGCCAAGCTCGCACTGGAGATTCGACCGATCGCGCGTAAGCATCCTGATGCGGTGGCGACTATGGGAAGTGTGAAGACCTTTCCCGGGATCGTGACCGCCGTTGTCGGACGTTGCGAGACTACCCTCGATATGCGCGATCTGGACGCGGGTGTGTTGGCTTCCATGCTGGCCGAGGCCCAGGAGGCAAGCCGGCGTTTTGCCGCGGAAGAAGGGTGCACCGTGGAATGGTCAAAGATCTGGAACATCGAACCCATTCCGTTCAATGCGAAGCTGATCGAGTTTTGCGAACAGGCGGTGGGGGAGATTGCGGGAAAGTCACACAGGCTGCCTTCGGGGCCGCTGCACGATGCCGCGGAGGTTGCGCGTGCGGGAATTCCGGTGGTGATGATGTTTGTCCAATCGCTGAATGGGCTCAGCCACAACCCGGCGGAAAACACCCGTTCCGAACACCTTGAGCTGGCCGTACAGGCCTTCGACCGGCTGGCCAGAAAGACCATGGATTGGTTGGCGTAGGTGCCTCTGCTCCGCTCCCCGGATTTGCCGTGGTACCGCGCTGTCTCCTGGAAGACGGGGCGAAGCCCATCCGCCGTAGAAAGGATTTCGGTGGGCGATCAGGTGAAAGCATTCGAAAAACATCGTTTTCGTCCCACGTATCCGGATTTCCTGCACGCGGCTCCACCAACAGCAGCGTGTGCGGCTTTCATTGAGGAAAGCCGCATGAAGCGAGCCAACGCCAGAAAGCTCGACAGGAAATCCGGAGTACGCTAGGGCGAACGTGGGGCACCCGTCTTTCCAGGAGACAGGAGCGAAGCCGGGGGACTGCGGTTTCTCCCACCCGTTCGTGCACTCGGATAGTGCATAATTATGGTTCCCCATTCGCGAAGCTGGTAGAGGGTATTGCCCAAATGTCTTTTGTGGAGCAGGCACGGGTTCATCCAGAAACTTCCGCGCGGTTTGGCGATTTTCATCCGCCGCTGGAGCGGCAGGCTGCGCTGGCGGAAGCCAACCGATGCCTGTTTTGCTTCGATGCCCCCTGCGCCGGTGCCTGCCCTACACACATTGACGTTCCGCGGTTTATCAAGAAAATCGCCAGCGGCAATCTTGCCGGGTCCGCACGCACCATTCTCGACGCAAATATCCTGGGCGCCAGCTGTGCGCGCGCGTGCCCGGTCGACGTGCTGTGCGAGGGCGCGTGCGTCTTGCACCGCTATAACAAAAAGCCTATCCAAATTGGCCTGCTGCAGCGGTTCGCCATGGATTCCCTGCACGCTAGCGGGGCTCCGCTGCCCTTTACTCCCGCAGCAGATACGGGCTTTTCCGTTGCGCTCATCGGCGCGGGCCCGGCTTCGCTCGCCTGCGCTGCAGAATTGCGGCGACGCGGCGTCCGCGCCATCCTCTACGACGCGCATCCGCTGCCCGGAGGCTTGAACACCTACGGCGTCGCCGAATACAAACTGCCGTTGATCGAAAGCTTGCGGGAAATTGAAATGCTCTCGCAGTTGGGTGTTGAATTTCACTTTGAAACATGGATCGACGCTCAGCGGCTGGCGGACCTTGAACGGGAGCACGATGCCGTTTTCCTGGGCATTGGGCTGGGTGCCATTCGCCAGCTTGGCATTCCCGACGAGCATCTGCCCGGTGTGACCAACGCACTCGATCTCATCGCGGGCTATAAGTCAGGCGAAATCACCAAAGTGCCGCCGCGCGTGGTGGTGATTGGCGCAGGAAACACGGCCATCGACGCAGCCATTGCCTCGGTCCGGTTGGGCGCTACCGACGTGCATATTGTTTACCGGCGAGGCCCGGAGCAGATGTCGGCATTTTCTTTTGAATACGAGCACGCGCGTCTCGAAGGAGTGAAGTTCCTGTGGCATGCCCAGCCCACGCGCTTTCTCGGCGGCAACGCGGTGGAAGCAGTGGAGCTTACCGGATCGATTACCCTGCCTGCAGACCTGGTTGTGCTGGCCATCGGGCAGGAAACCCAACCGAGCCTTTCGGAAAAGGTTCAGCTGGACGGGGGCCGCATCGTGATCGATCGGGCCAGCGGTCAGACGTCTAATCCGAAGTTCTTCGCCGGCGGCGACTGCATCAATGGCGGTCGCGAGGTAGTGGACGCAGTCGCGGACGGGAAACGCGCGGGCATCGGCATTGCCGCGTGGCTGGAGGCCAAGCTTGCCCACACCTAAGCCAACGCTCGCCACCACTTTCTGCGGGATTCCATGCCTCAATCCGTTCTGGCTCGCCTCGGCTCCGCCCACCAACTGCGGAGAGCAGATTATGCGGGCCTTCGATGCCGGGTGGGGCGGGGCGGTGTGGAAGACGATCGGCGAGCCAATTACCAATGTCAGCTCGCGCTACTCCTCGATCGATTGGGATGGCCGCCGCATGATGGGGTTCAATAACATCGAGCTTATCTCGGACCGCTCGATCGAAATCAACCTGCAGGAGATGGCCGAGGCGAAGAAACGCTACCCACGGCATGTGGTCATCGCTTCGCTCATGGTGGAGAGCAAACGCGACACCTGGCACGATATTGTGCAGCGCGCGGAAGACGCCGGGGCCGACGGCCTGGAGCTCAACTTCGGTTGTCCGCACGGCATGAGCGAGCGTGGAATGGGGTCGGCGGTAGGGCAGGTGCCGGAGTACTGCCAGCAGATTACCGGCTGGGTCAAAGAAAAGGCGCGCACTCCCGTTATCGTCAAGCTCACGCCGAATATCTCCGACATCCGGATGCCCGCGCGCGCGGCCAAGCGCGGCGGAGCCGATGCGCTTTCGGCGATCAACACCATCAACTCCATCACCGGCATCGACCTCGACACACTGCAGCCCAACCCCAATGTCGACGGCAAGAGCTCGCACGGCGGCTATTGCGGCCCCGCGGTCAAGCCTATCGCGCTCAACATGGTGCAGCAGGTGATGGCTGACCCGCAGAGCGCGCTGCCTCTCTCCGGTATCGGCGGCATCGCCAACTGGCGGGATGCAGCGGAATTTATCCTGCTGGGATGTACCACGGTGCAGGTGTGCACCGCGGCCATGCATTACGGCTATCGCATCGTCGAAGATATGCAGGATGGCCTGCTGGGGTGGATGGCGGAAAAGGGTTTTGGGACCATCGATGACTTCCGCGGCCGGTCCCTGCCTACGGTTGTCAGCTGGAACCAGCTCAATTTGAACTACCAGATCGTGGCGCGGATCCACGAGGATTTGTGTATTGGATGCCAGCTTTGTTACACCGCCTGTTGGGACGGCGCTCACCAATGTATCCACCTCGATCGCACGTCGCCCAAACCGGATACCACGCTGACACCAGCCATGGTGGAGGCAGAAGCTGCCCGCCGCATCTCCACGACGCCCATCCCCAAGCTTGACGCTGGTTCGATCCATAGCAATGCGGTGACTCCCCTGGAGCGGATTCCGCGGGTGGATGAACATCACTGTGTCGGTTGCAATCTCTGCTCGCTGGTATGCCCGGTGGAGGGTTGCATCACCATGGAGCGGGTCGACAACGGGCTCGCGCCGCAGACCTGGGCGGAGCGCTCCGCTGCGGAACCGGTGAGGTCTTAAGCAACGCGCTTATGTCTACCCTGATCCAGAATGGCACGGTGATCAACGCTGATGGCAAGCAGCGCGCCGATGTGCTGTTCGAAGGCGAGACGATTACCCGGGTCGCCCCCAATATTTCTGCCGCAGGGCACACGGTAGTTGACGCTACCGGCCTGCTGGTGATGCCGGGTGGAGTCGACGTTCACACGCATCTGGATATGCCCTTCGGGGGCACCGTATCGGCGGATGATTACCGCACCGGCACCATTGCCGCCGCGGTCGGTGGAACCACTACGGTGATCGACTTTGCTCTCCAGTCCATGGGGCACACTATGGGCGAGGCTTTGGAAACCTGGCTTGCCAAGAGCGCCGGTAAGGCCTGCATCGATTACGGGCTGCATATGGCGGTGACCGACCTTGGACCGGGCGACGGCGCGCGGGGCATGGCTGAGATGGAAACGATGGTGAAGAAAGGGATCTCATCGTTCAAGCTCTTTATGGCCTATCCCAACGTGCTGATGATCGACGATGCCTTGATGTTCAAGGTGATGCACAAAGCCGGCCTGCTCCGTGCGCTCTGCTGCGTGCACGCGGAAAATGGCAGCGTGATCGACGTCGTGGTGGCACGCATGATCGCCGAGGGCAAGACAGCGCCTCACTTCCACGCACACAGCCGTTCCGCGCATGCGGAAGCGGAGGCCACCCATCGCGCCATTGCCATCGCGCACATGGCGGACGCCTCGGTTTATATCGTGCATCTTTCGAACGAGGACGCTCTGCGCGAGCTCAAGCACGCGCAGCAGCGGGGCCTGCATGCGCTGGCGGAGACCTGCCCGCAGTACCTGGTGCTTTCGCTGGAAGAGCAGATGCCGGGGAAGAGCTGGAACGAGGCCAAGTACGTGTTCACTCCGCCGCTGCGCAAGAAGCACAACCAGGCTCCGCTGTGGAAGGCGCTGGAAGACGGCACGCTGGCCGTGGTCTCGACCGACCACTGCCCTTTCCGTTTCGCTGACCAGAAGTCGCTGGGCAAAGACAACTTCACCAAGATCCCCAACGGCGGCCCGGGAATCGAGAACCGTCTGCAGATCCTGTGGCAATTCGGCGTAAATACGGGCCAGCTCACGCCGGAAAGGTTTGTCGAACTCTGCTGCACGGCGCCGGCACGTATCTTTGGCATGCCACAAAAGGGAGTCATCGCTCCCGACAAGGACGCGGATATTCTGCTTTGGGACGCGAATGTTTCTTACACGATCACCGCTGCCACCCAGCGGATGGCGACTGACTACTCCATGTTTGAAGGCTGGACCGTGAAAGGGAACGCCCGCCACGTCTTCTCTCGCGGAGAACTGGTGGTCGAGAACGGGGAGTGGATCGGGCAGACCGGGCGCGGACGGTTCCTCAAGCGCGAGGCCAACGCCGGGGGATTCGCCTGATGCCGGTCATCGCTGGGCCGGATCCTCATCTATACAACAGCGACCTCGCGCCTACCACGGCAGCCAACCGTACCTGGGGGACTTACAACTACATTGCCCTGTGGTTCTCCATGTCGATGGAGGTCACCACGTACATGCTGGCTTCCTCGTTGATTGCCGGCGGCATGAATTGGAAACAGGCGCTGTTCACCATCCTCATGGGGAATCTGATGGTGCTGGTGCCCATGCTGCTGAATGCGCACGCCGGCGCCAAGTACGGAATTCCCTTCCCGGTTTTCGTGCGCGCCAGCTTCGGTGCGCTGGGTGCGAATATCCCCGCGATGCTGCGCGCGCTGGTGGCTTG
>JBEKNJ010000022.1:0-89380 GCA_049522955.1 Acidobacteriaceae bacterium | reverse complement strand
AGCCGCTTCAGCATGACTTCGGCGTCGCCATGCACCTCGGCCGGGTCACCCAACATCAGCACGGAGACAACACAGCCGGCTTCCGCCAGATGACGGGCTGTTACCAGGCCATCGCCGCCGTTGTTCCCCTTGCCACACAGCACCACGATGCGCCGGCACTGCGGCAATTCGCGCACGATAAAGCGGCTCACCGAGTGCCCGGCATGTTCCATCAATTCCAGCGAAGAGATCCCGAAGCGATCGGTGGTGACCTGATCAGCCTTCCGCATCTCGGCAGCGGTCAGTATCTTCATCTCCTAGCATCGTAGAGCATCCGGGTTGCGATGACACCCGGGGAGGGATGAAGGCCGTGCAAAAAAGTGCGAGCTGAACGAACTAAATCCCTCCGGCGATGGGTCGATTAACCAGCCCTAGAGGATACCTTCCAATCGAACGTAGCTCGCTTCCATCCCGCGTTCCATGCCAGTCGCTAGCATGGCTGCCCTCGTTTGAGAGTCGGGCAGGGTCATACGCATCGTCATCAACGTACCTGGGCCATCCGCATCAAATCTGGTTTCAATATGATTTTCCGGCGTAGGATCAGGCAGGAACATCCGCTCCACATGAACAATTCTGCTATAGGGCTCGAGTTCCACGTATTCACCGGTGATATGGAATCCGCCGCCCTTGCCATTCGTCCATTCGTAACGAAACTTGCCCCCGGGTTTCGCCTCATTGATACAGACGGGCATCGTCCAACCTTCGGGTCCGAGCAGCCACTTCTGGACTAGTTCAGGATCTGTGTGGGCACGGTACACACTCTCGGGCGACGCAGCAAAGCGCCTGGTGAAAATCACGTGTGTGTCGCCTTCAGTCTTCACTGTCAACTTACTCATCGAGTTTCTCCTCTTTTCTGGTGTTCCATGGCGGCCAGAACCTGGTCCAGCCGGTCGTAGTTCTTATCGAGGGCCTTGCGCAGCATCGCGAGCCATTGGTCCATCGCTTCGATACCAGGCTTGGCAAGGCGGCGAGGACGCCTGGTGCCATCCACGCGACGAGCAATGAGTCCCGCGTCTTCAAGCACCTTCAAGTGCTGCGAGACTGCCGGTTGCGTCATGTTGAAGGGCTCAGACAGTTCGGCGACCGTCGCCTCTCCCTTAGCGAGACGAGCAAGAATTGCCCGCCGTGTCGAATCCGCTAAGGCAGAGAATGCTGCATCGAGGGATATCATAAGCAATAGCTTATATAAGCAGATTATTATAGTCAAGTGCCCGCGGCCGGGTTCGCGTGCGCCGGAGAAAACATCCTCCGGCGCATCGCTCAACCAGCGTTGGCCTCAACTTCGAGGCCGCGAATGTAATCGACGACTGCCTCGCTCCAGCCGTCAATGTGCGTCCAGGCGCCGTAGCCGACGCCATTCCGCACACTGGCTACGTTGATTACGTAGCCGCGGCCACCCGGCGCCTGCACACGATCGTGCGACTGCTCATCGGTAATCGCGATGATGCGGTCATACGCGTCGGGTACCTTGCCGAGAGCGTGGCCCAGCTGCGTTCCACCGTGCGGCTGGCTGGATACAATCGCATCGCGCAAAGCAAAGCCGCGACGAGATGGTACCCGCACCAGTTTGTCTGAGAAGCTGTAAACCTCGACTGCCTCGCAGACTTCGCGCAGCAGCACGGCCAGACCGCACGCCGCATCCATACGCAGCATCTCGGAACGGCGAGCCAGCGGAGTATCCATGCTGCCGGAAATATCCACCAGCAGTACAGTGCGGCCGGCAAGCTTTTCCCGTCCGGCGATCGACTTGTACATCGCAGGCTCCAGCACCTCCTCCCACTGCGGGGCATACCGCGCCGCTGCGAGAAAGCGAAAGGGCAGAACGCGTTCCGTCCTCATGGCAGACAGGGCGTTGATCACAGCCTCTTCGCGCACCCCGGCATCCTTCATGTTGCGAAGGTTGCGCAGGAGCGCGAGAGCACCCAGCTTGCGCTCGGCGAGCAGCCGCTCCCAGTGCGCACGCTTGTCTCCACCTGCGGAAAGAGCCACTTCCCAGGTGTCGGGAGTGAACAGGTTTCCTTCGATCAGACGCCTCCACAGCCCAGCCTGGTCCGCGTCCTTTGGCTTCGCGTGACAAAGGAAGAGCACGTCGCGCAGGCGGACCACACCCGCACGGTCGTACTTGGCCAGAGCATATTCGTCGAACTTGGTGAACGCTGCTGCCAGTCCCTTCTTCACCTGGCCCGACAGCGGCTCTCGGCCGTCCGCCCAGTAGATCGCCATGAACTCGGACAGCTCGTCCGCTCGCTGAATCACCGCTGCAAGCGTCTGCGCTACCAGGCTGCGGTGACTTGCATGCCTGGCCATCTCGCGGACCAGAAGCAGCGGCACGTGCCGCAGCTTCATGGCCTCGCGAGCCTCGATCGCAAGCTCGGCGGCCTTCGCCGCATCCACCCTGGGGACGAGTTCTCGAATACGTCCTGCGATCTGCACTCCCTCTTCGTAGAACTCGTTCTCCCAAAGCATGCAGGCCAACACCGAACGGCGCAGAGACTGTTCTGGTCCAATTGCCTTGGCTGGTGCGCCCTCGTGCGTTCTAATCGGCGCTAGATGGCTCAACTTCAGAATGTTCAACTTTGCCATTGACTGCCTCCCTTCCAAAAACATAGCCCGGGGAACAAGCGACGATGGATGCGCGAACGGCGCTCTAGCGGCGGAGAAGTATCCGTTGTCTACGCCACCGGCGAAATGTTCGCTAACCCGGTCACTCTTCTACCTCGTCCTCTTCCCCCAGCGCTAGCTTGGCGCGAAAGCCAACCGGCTTAAGCGAGCTGCAAGGCTCGACATGGATGGCGAGCTTGGTCATCGCGTCGTAGCTGGGACGATTGCGATCGAGATAATTCGTACATTCCTGCACTTTGAAGGGCACAGTGAAGTTCGGATTCACCTCGGTGCAAATTACGAGTAACTCCGACTCACGGAAGCCGGAGAGAATGTGCGCCCAACTACAAGTTGTGCACAAGGAGGCCCAGCCGCTGGGAGTTCCACCCTTTATGTTGATCTTGCTCATGGCAAGGCTCTCTTTCTGACCGGCGTGAACCGGACTGAATAAACGACGGGGCAAAGACGTCACCGGGGAATCAGCGAAGAGGGTTCAGAGCGCCTGCCGTACGGTACCTTGTGGTACGGGACTACGCCCCCGTCCCGCACGACGGCCACTCCGGCAGGGATGTCCGTTCCCTGCTTTCTGTGTCGAGGAAGTAACCTTCTTCTGTCGCCACCGGTGAATCAAAATCCGGTCAGGGAATAAGCGCACACGGGATCATGGGGAGTCGAACCCCACTCTTGGAAGAGTTGCCAGATGTATCCGCGTACTTCGCCACTGACCATGAATTCCAACATCCGGGGAAAAAGCATCTGCGATATTTCCGAGTCACAGTCGATGTAATCGACAGACTTCGCCACCGGATGCCAGGAGATGAATTGTGCGAGGAGTGTATGCCTTATCCCGGTAGCCCAGGTACCGGGGAGACTAGGCGAATCGAAGCGATGCGCCGGGAGTCCAGAGGCCATTCTTCGCGCGTAGAGCGCCACGCCGAATGACCGGCATGACCTGCGCGTCGGATTGGATGAAGTGCTTCATCGTATTGCCTCTGGGCTTTAGAACACTGTGAGAATGCCATACTGGTTGGTTAATTGCAATAGTTAATTGTGAAATTGAGTAGGTTGACGTGATACCAATCGCGGGTCCCAAAATATTCAGGTCGAGCGCTGTGGTATCCCACATCCCCGATTTCCTGTCGAGGTTAGTTGGTTCCACGAACCTTATGCGCCTTTCCTTAAAGAAAGGCGCACACGCGGTCTTGTCCAGTGCAACGTGCAGGAAATTCGGGCATCTCGCAAAAAACGAGCGAGATATGGGGGCACCCTCAGTTTTGTTGCAGGTTCAGTTCCCTGATCCTTTGCCTTATAGATACTAGTACGGTTACAGTTGGTTGGGTTACAGGGTGCGGATCGGGGAGCCTTTTAGCCAGGCTTGGATGTCCTCGATGGCGTCGTTGTAAAAGATCTGGTAGTTTTCACGCGTGACATAGCCGATATGCGGTGTAGTCACGACATTGGGCAGGGTTCGCAGCGGATGTGAGGGCGGCAATGGTTCGATGTCGTAGACATCCAGGGCCGCTCCGGCAATTCGGTTCTCCGCAAGAGTTTGCACCAGCGCCTTTTCGTCTATGAGGGGACCGCGTGAGGTGTTCACCAAGAGGGCTGTCGGTTTCAAAAGGCTAAGCTCACGCGCACCAATGATGCCGCGAGTCGAATCTGCGAGCACCATGTGCAGGGTCACGATGTCAGCTCGCTGGAGCAAGACATCCATATTTGCCGCTAGCTCTGCCCCCGCGGTCTGGCAAGTTTCCTTGGTCAGGTGAGGGCTCCAGG
Organism: Acidobacteriaceae bacterium; assembly: GCA_049522955.1. Taxonomy (GTDB): domain Bacteria; phylum Acidobacteriota; class Terriglobia; order Terriglobales; family Acidobacteriaceae; genus PALSA-350. The sequence continues at coordinate 84,964 of JBEKNJ010000022.1, read as the reverse complement.
CAAGTACAGGCATATCGAAAGCGTGAGCGTAGCGGGCGATCTGCGTGCCGATCTTGCCCAGCCCTATAATTCCCAGCCTCTTGCCGGACAGGCCAGTTCCGATTCTTGTTTGCCACTTGCCGCCGCCGCGAATGGAGGCGACGTCGGCCGGGATATGCCGTGCCAGTGCAAGAAGCAAGCCCCAAGTGAGTTCCGGCGTGGGACTGGACAAGGACCGCGTCCCACAAACGGAGATACCATGCGCTGACGCGGTACCGACATCGATCGCGGCGTTTCGCATACCCGTGGTGATCAAGAGCTTCAGCCGTGGCAGGCGCGCTAGCAAAGCGGCATCAAAGCGCGTACGTTCCCGCATGGCGACGATGATTTCGCAGCCGGAGATTTTTTCTACCAAATCGTCTGGAGTGGGGATGGGGTCGGTAAAAGTCTTCACCGACACGCCGTCAAGTGAAGCACAATCGGCAAAGCCGAGTGCACAATTTTGATAGTCGTCGAGAATTGCGCAGTTTAGCAAGATCCCTCCCCATTGCTGTACTTAGAGTGTGCGTGTCACGCATCTCCCATTGCCTGGCCGATACTATTCCGCCACCCGATGCAACTTTGGTGGGAGCCGGGTGGCAGTTCCGGCTTTCCGCTTTGTGCTACTGTGCAAGCGGTGGCAAGCCTTTCGCACAACTTTTGCTCCTATCCAGGGTCTATCCAAGCAGAAGTTGGTGCGCGTTTTTGCTGTCACAGATGAGGTATACCGCAATGTCCGTCTCTCCCAAGCGCTTGTTAAGCGCAGTCGTGCAGAAACAATCTTCCAAGATGGCAGCGCTGTTTCTGCTGGGTACGCTTCTTGGTTTACAGGCCTACGGTCAGTACACGCCGCCTCCTCCGCCGCCACCGCCGGATCAGAGTGCACCGGCGGACATGCCTCCGGGGCCACCGCAGGGAGCGCCGCAAGGGCCGCCACCCATGATGGCGCCACAACAGCTCGATCCCCTGGTCAGCAGGATCGCTCTTTACCCCGATCCTTTGCTGGCACAGGTTCTGACCGCGTCGACCTTCTTTCCTGAGATTCCCGATGCCGCAAACTGGTCCAACCAGCATGCCGGGCTAACGGGAGACCCGCTGGCCAATGCGATCCAGCAGGATAACCTGCCGTGGGATCCGAGTGTGTTGGCATTGCTGCCGTTTCCCCAGGTGCTGCAAATGATGGCGCAGGACCCAGGTTGGACGCAAGCGTTGGGCAATGCAGTTCTCGCGCAACGGCCGGACGTAATGGATGCGGTCCAGAGGATGCGGCAACAGGCGTATAGCTACGGTTATCTGCGGCCGAACGCCTACGATAATGTGGTCAATAACGGGGGATATGTCGAGATTCAACCGGTTAATCCGGCCTTTCTGTATGTTCCCGTTTATAGCCCGGCGGTTGTTTTTGCCGCGCCTCGACCGGGAATCGTGGTTGGTCTCTCTATCCACTACGCCCCCAGCATATTTATCGGTCCTGCGTTCGTGCCCTTTGGTTGGGCAAGGCCGGGATTTGCCTGGGGTACGCACGCCATTATCATCGGCGGAGCCCCGTGGGGCCGCACGTGGGCCAATCGCACCGCCTATGTTCATCCCTATGCGCGAGCCTATCGGCCAGCGCCAGGCCCTCGTGTTGAGGATCATCATGCGGCCGCGGCGTACCACCACTCGGAGGAACATCCCCGGTAGGGTCCGCTTCGGGGCCTGGGAGATGCGAAAGGAGCGTCTCGTCGCGGAGAGGCTGTTTGACATGGTGCACCCGTAACCATCCAGTGGGTGCCTCCGGAAAGATCCTGTGCTCGGGCTCCGTGGTCGAAAAGGCCTGAACCGCATTGGTACGATGGGCACCGCCGGGGTTCTTCGACTACGCGCGACAGGCGATGATTCTTGCGGACTGATTCGGCTTTCCTTTGGAACCATTTTAGGGAGTGTCCCAAACCGCTTTTAGCGCGATCCCTGTTCCAGCGTGCACCCAGTTATGTACGACTTCACCGCTAGTCGTCGATGAGGGAGCTTCGCCGGGATTCGTTTGCCCCCTAGAACCGAAACGTAAAACCTACATTCCCTGCAACAGGGGCGGCGTTGTAAGGCGCGGTCTTAAAAAACGTGGTGGGCTGAAAACCGGCAAGGTTCAATGCAACGATGGTGTGGCGCACAGGAGCCCAGCGAATCTCAAGATCTCCCTGGTTGCCGAGATAGCGCGTGCGGCTGGTATCGGCCGGATCCATCAGGGCTCCGCTACCAAAGGCATATACACCGTCGTGCGTCGATTCTCTCCAGTACCAATTCCACGAGAAAGCCGCCGTGACGTTCGCTTCTAGCTGAAGCTGAAGCATCGGATGCAGGTCGATTAGATTTTGATTTCCCAGGAAAGGCGAAAGCTTGTTGGTAAAGTATGCGCCACGGGGGTAAAGCGGGTTGAAGGTTCCGAGAGCATGATTCGCCGGGTTGCCGTCGCCGCTATACACGTCCGCCCGCAACAATGGCCGAAGATGAAAGCGCGTGCGATCAAAGGTAAACCCAGTTTCCGTTGACACACTCCATGCGCGAATCGAGCCGCTCCCGAAGCTTCCCCACTGGTAATTGGGTTCCCAGTTGTAGTCCACCCCTTTTCCCGTTAGACGAAATGCTCTGAATCCGACGGTGTTGCGAAAATCATCGGCAGTACCGCGGTTGTAGGTGGCCGGCTTGGTGTCCAGCCCGATGTAATAGATGTCAGCTTGCCCGCGACTCACGATCGGGGCTGGAACCGTCAGGTAGCTTCCCCAGAGGCTTTGATGGGGATTCGGTATATCGTCAAAATAGCCGCGATCATCTTCGACAGGTTTCAACGCGAATAGGTCCAGCCTCACGCGGGAACTCTCAGCGATGGCGCGAAACCCGTCGAAGCTCAGCTTCACATTTGGGCCTTCATTGTTGTCCATCAAGCGACCAGAGCCGAGCACTACTTCCTGACGCCCCGCGCGTAAACTCATCCCGCGCGGACTGCCGACATGGGGGCCGATTTCAAGGAACGCCTGATGAACATCACCGAGGTCTTCGTCGACTCCGGGCCGTGGACCACCATTCCGATTGACGATCGAGTCAAACTTGAATTCGGAAAACAGACGGAAGTCTCTGCTCGCGTGGAAATCGAAATGGGGCATTACCCGGTTCATAACGTACCCGTTGTGATCCTGAGGTCCGGCGCCAAACATCCAGTTGTCGTAATTCTCGTACTCGATACGGTACTCGAATCCCAACGAGAGGTACCGTTGCGCGTTCTTGCCCAGGGAGATGTACTTGACCGGGTCGAAGAAGTCCGTACGTTTCGAAGAGTCTGCGAGAAAACTCCAATTCTGTTCTGCGGGAAAGGGATTCAGCGGTGGACGCGCCGGGTCAGAGGCCGGACCAGGTGGCTGCGGGTCGGGAGTCTGCGCACTCACCGGTAACGCCGAGAAAGCAAGGAGAAGAGAAATCAATGAGATGAGTAGTGCTTTCATTTCAGACTCCCTTCAGTCATTTTCCGCTTATCGTTGGCTTGCCTAAGATTCTTGCATTTCAGCCGGCCGGCGCCGGTCGTGGCACTGCAGATCGTTTGCGATACTGGTCACATGATGATGCGCGGATCTGTAATATTCGATCTCGACGGCACGCTCACTGATTCGAAACCAGGCATTCTGGGATGCCTTACCAACGCCCTGGAAGCCCATCGCATTCCCTGGACAGAACCTCTCGACTGGTTCATCGGGCCGCCCGCCGACCAGTCCCTGCGCCGCCTCATGCCGGACGCCGATGAGGCTCGCCGGGCCGCTCTCCTGCGCGACTACCGCTTGTGCTACGACGCCACCGGCTGGGCGGAGAACTCTGTCTATCCCGGCGTCTATGCTGTGTTGCAAAACCTCCAGGCCTCGGGCTGGCAACTCTTCGTCTGCACCTCCAAGCGCGAAGATTTTGCCGTGCGGATCCTCGAAAAATTTGCCCTGAGCCGCTACTTTCTTGCGGTGTACGCGGACACGGCCGGTTCGCTCCATCACACCAAGACCGCCCTGCTCCGTCGTCTCCTCAAAGAGCAGTCGCTGGACCCCGCGACCACCGTCATGGTCGGTGACCGCAACTTCGATATCGAAGCCGCCCGCGCGAACGGAGTAACGTCGATCGCTGTCACCTACGGCTACGGCACCTCCGAGGAGCTCGCATCGGCTCGGCCCGACCACACCTGCCACGCAGTCGAAGACCTCCTCTCGATCTTGACACCGCAACGGTGTAGCGATTAGATTCGGGCAGTCTCGTCCCCATCTGATTTTTCGGGCCCTTCAGCTTTTCGTGCACTGCGCAAGGAGCCGAATGGCCAGATTTCTCATCACCATGCTTCCGGCCAATGACCTTGGTCTTCCTACGCGCATGGTTCCCATTGCCGGTCGGGATGACAATTCATCTTGGAAACTGTACTTAGCGTTCCCAAACGAAATTGTCATCCCGACCGGAGCGTAGCGTAGTGGAGGGATCTGCGGTGCGTCACTCGGGCTTCCCAAATTCTGGAGTTTTCACGCAGGCACTAAAGCCCTGAACATTTTGGTCGGGTGTGGCACGACCGAAGTCCTGCCCTGATACAAAGCAAAAAGCTTGTCGCGGAGCTCAATTTGAACAAGTCTGACTTCAGATGTCCACGTTCGACAAGCTCAGGGCGGGCTCTTCGGGATTGATATGGATCTGTCAGTGGTTTCGCTTATCTCTCTACCTGATCGCGATCACGCCCGGCAGGCATGCCTGCGCAATCAACACGCTCTCGTCCTCCGCAGTCTCGCGCATCTCGATCAGAAGCCCTTTGAGCTCCTCTTCCGTGGCCACCCCGTTGCGCACCGCCACTGGCAATGCTTCGGCGAACGTGTGCTCCCACAACCGCTTCTCAGGCCCGCGCAAGTAGACCGGCTGCTCAAGGTGTATCTGGACGGATCGAAAGCCGACCTCGGCTGCGGCGGCAGGCAATCGCACACCGAAGTCGTAATCCACTCCGAGCTTGGCTCCCAAAACCCGGCCGACTTCAATCCAGCGCGTGTAGGCAGGAGACTCCGGAAAGCAAAAGAGGCTTGAGAGCTTTAAATCCTGACAAACAACTGCCCCGCCTGGCTTCAGCAAGCGGTAAGCCTCCGCGAGCACTTTCAAAGGATCGGTCAGATGGCACAGCAGCAGCCGCATGTGAACGATGTCGAAGCTCCCGGGGGCAAGCCGGTATCGTACGCATTGGCCTCCGTGTACTCAATGGGAGCGGGATGCTCGCATTTTGCGCAATGCCATTTCGCCACCACAAGCTGATCCGGATTCACGTCCCCGGCGATCACTTTGCCAGCCCCGCCCACCTGGCTTGCCAGCCAACACGAAACGGCCCCAATGCCGCAGGCAAGATCCAGCACCCGGCTCCCTTCGCGGAGACCTGCCTCGATCAGCATCCTGCGCGTAGATGCACCATAGACCTGGTCGAGCAGTCGCAGGCGAGCCGTGGCAGCTTCTCCAACGTCGAGCAGGTAAACGTCGCTGGCAGTTCCCTTGGCGCCTTCCGCCATGTGACAACTCCTTTTCGTGCGCAGAAGAACCACGGGAAATTGGCGCGCGGGTTGGGGAGGATCATAACAGTTGGGCATCGGCCGCGCCATTGCCGGGGATCTCGGAGACGGCCATGATAGGTAATGATCTCCAGACTCAGTTGGCGATCATACGAGAGGTTTTTGGAGGTCAATGGAGTGTTCAAGCGAAGCGCTGTTTACGCTGTTCTCCTGTTTTTGCCTGCGTTCGCTCTTGCTGCGGAACCAGGGAACCCGGCTATTCGCAGCGCGGTAGAGAAGTTTATCGACGGGAAGGATATTTCCGGAGCGGTGACCGTGGTCGCCAGCAAAGACAAGGTTCTCGCCCTCGATACCATTGGCTTGGCGGACATTGCGAAGAAAAAGCCCATGGAGCCCGATACCCTTTTCTGGGTCGCCTCCATGACCAAGCCCTTCACCGCGGTTTCCATTCTCATGCTGCAGGACGAAGGGAAGCTGAAGGTAAGCGATCGAGTCGAAAACTTCATTCCCGAGTTCGCCGCCCTCAAGACGCCCACGGGTCAGCCTGCGCACATCACGATCGAGCAGATGCTCACCCATACTTCGGGGCTGGGCGAAGGTGATGGCGCCGCCATCAAAAGTGCCCATACACTGCGCGATCTGATCCCCATCTACCTTGCATCGCCCATGCTCTATGAACCCGGCGAGCGCTGGCGGTACACGCAGTCTGGCATTAACGTAGCAGCGCGTATTGTCGAAGTGGCGAGTGGACTTTCCTTCGACGAGTTTGTCAGCAAGCATCTTCTTAAGCCGCTAGGCATGAAGCACACCACCTTCTACCCCAACAAGAAGCAACGATCTCACCTGGCAACACCGTATATCAAAGACAAGCAGACCGGTACCCTGACCGCGGCGCCTTACGCCGGCTACGGAAACCCAGGGCAACCCCCTTTCGGGAACGGAGGGCTTTTCTCGACCGGCCCGGACTACGCGCGCTTCTGCCAGATGCTGTTGAACGGTGGTAGCTTTCGCGGCAAGCACTATCTGAGCCCGGCCGCTTTTCAACAACTAACCACCGTGCACACAGGCGAACTGAAGACCGGCTTCCTGCAAAGTGAGCAATATGGAAACCGCGGAATGAACTATGGCTGGGGTATCGGTGTGGGTATCCTCAAGTCCCCGCACCCCGGTGTGGCGGAGATGCTTTCACCAGGCACCTTCGGCCATGGAGGAGCCTGGGGCACCCAGGCGTGGATCGACCCGGTGCGCGGGTTGGCATACATTCTCATGGTGCAGCGGCCGGGGGTGAACGGCGACGGCAGCGAGCTTCGCCAGGCTTTCCAACAATCGGCGTCGGATGCGTTTCCGCAGCGCTGATCGGGGTGTTTTTCAAACGTCTGTTCCCTCCGGCGCTGCTGGCCCCTTCGGGGCCTCGTCCCCGACTACTATTTCCAGTTCAGCGTGCTGCGGGCAGTGTGATCAAATTCGACGTAGCGGCCGCCGGCATCGGTGCGCAGTTCGAGCGGTGTGCCTCCCAGGGTAACGGAGTTTACCGGGTCAAAGCGCCAGCGCACCGTCAACCTCGCGGATTTACCGTTGATTTCGAGCGAATGGGCAGAGCGAGCCAGCGTTCTTCCCTCGAAATCAGTGATGGTTACCGATTGAGAGTCGTTTGCAGCGGGCAACAGCTCATAGACTCGGCGGTCATCGAGCGACTTGATCGTAGCATTGCCGCTCTCCGTGGGCGGCACCAACGTCATTACATCCTCAGGAATTTTGGGCAGGATGGCTCCCGCGCGCGCATACAGGGGGAGCACGTCCAGCGGCGCATCGGCGACCAGCTCTGTGCCTCCGCTCAGATGCTTGCCGGACCAGTAGTCAATCCATTGGCCGCCGGGGAGATAGACTGCCCGCGATGTATTCTCGTCGATCACCGGCGCGGCCAAGAGGTCGGGGCCGAAGAGATACTCATCTTTTGCTTCGCGGGCACGCTGGTCGTTTTGATACTCCAACACCAGCGCACGCATAATCGGCATCCCCGTCTTCGCCGCCTCCTGCGCGGCGGCATAGCGATAAGGGAAGAGACTCATGTGGAGCACGGCATACTTGCGGTAATTTTTGAGTGCTTCCTCGCCGTAATCCCAGGGGCCACGATTCGAAGTGCTCAGCAACTCCATCGTCGGCGAGAAGGCGCTGTATTGGGTCCAGCGCATGAAGAGCTTCGGGTCGGGCGCCCCTTTTGGGGTGAGATAGCCACCCAGGTCGGCAGTCCATAAGGCCATTCCACTGATGCCCGCGCCCAGACCCGCTGTCACCACCGTCGGCAGGCCGTTTTCCGGCGAGAAGTTAGATTCGTTATCTCCACCCCAAAGCACGGCGAGATTCTGATTGCCGACTGTGGCTGAGCGGATGAAGAGTATTCCGTTGCCGTGCAGCTGGTTCTGGATAACCTCTTCCATGGCACGGTTGTATAAAACAGCGTAGCGGTTGCGCATCAGCCGTGGATCGGTTCCATCGGCGAACCGCGCATCGCCCTGGAAGTTGCCTTCGGCATCGTCATCCTTGAAGCCATCCGCGCCCGCCTTCACCGCGAGGCCGACCTGACCTTGCCACCATGCTTTTGCTTCCGGGTTGGTAAAGTCGATCAGCGATCCCTCGCCTTTCCACCATTTGCCCTGGTAGGGTTGGCCATTCTTGTCCTTGACGAAATAGCCGCGAGCGGCGGCTAGATCGTAGTTCGAGGACTTTACGTCGATCTTGTCCGCGAAGCCTTCCTCGTGCGGCCGGCTGGTCTGGTTATTGATCCATGAAGTGTGCCAAAGCACCAGCTTGAATCCCGCCGTATGCAGGTCTTTCACCAACGACGGCACGTTGCTGAACTGCTTGGGATTGAATTGATAGCTGTTATATCCGGTAGCCCAGGGCGAGTCGATGAGGAGGACGCTGGTGGGCAAGCCGAGGGAGCGGGTTTTCTCCATATCGTCGCGTACATCGGCATCATTGCGGTGGTAATCGCGGCCTACCCACGGAGCAAAACTCCAATAGGGAGGCAGCATCGAACGCCCCGCCATCGCCGTGAACCGGTCGAGGATGCGGGGGAACTGCGGACCCTGGATCAGAATAATGCGCAGCTTCTGCGCCGGCACGGTGATGAAAACGTCTTCGCGCGAGCTGGCATTCAGATCAAAGACAGCCTCGGCGGTGGTATCTACCCAGAGGCCGTATCCGGTAGTGCTGAGGTAGAACGGAATCGGTTTGTAGGTGGCCGAACCCTTGGGACCGCCATTGTCTTGAGAGCCGTTCCTGATGATCTGGTGGGTGTGATTGAGTTCGTTGAATCGCTCGCCCAGCCCGTAGTAGCCGTCGGCCGCGTCATTGATGGCAAAGCGCCAGTTGCCTACGCTGGTGGCGGACCCGGTTAGTTCAAAGACGCCTTCGCTTAACCGTTGGAGGTGGAGATTACCAGCGGGAATAGTCTGGCCTTCGAAGGTGAAGTCGTGCAGGAGCAGACCGGTTGCGGGCGCTGCGTTCCGTCCGGCTTTGTATCCGGGAACGGCGAACGCCACTGCATCCGGGCGGAGGGTAAGTCCAGGGGCGGCCCGCGGAGTCTGGCCCCCGGCATAGGTTCCAAGAGCGCCTGCCAAGCATAAGACGCTCGCAACATACAATCGCATCATCTCGTTGTCTACCCCTTACCAATATCTTGTTTTAGTCCAGGCTCGGGCGCAATTCCGGTGTGGCCAGGAGTTTTTGAAAATGGTCTACGAAGTGTGCCACATGCAGGCCATCAGCCAACGCATGGTGGACATGAATCGAAACCGGCATCGTGCGGCGACCGTCCGCCTCGGTCATCTTGCCGAAGGTTATTCGCGGCGCAGAGTCTTCCTGGGAGAAGTCTCGCGCATGCGAGACGGAGGTGAAGTCAAACCAGGGCAGCGTCGAATAACGAATCAGATCGGATTCCGGGTATCGCTCCAGGTCATTCCTCGCCCGCACACGCTCCACCTCCACCGAAGCTCCGGCTACGAATTCTTCGATGCGTTCCCGATACCGATAATGGGCGAATCCGATGGTGCCGTTCGGGCGTCCGACCGCGCTGCCGCCATTGACCGCTTCATAACGCCAGGCCTCGCCGTTGATGATACGGGTCCGGAGGTTTTCAACCTGCTGCGCGGCTACCAGCGAACGATGCAGAAAGGAGAGAAAGACGGAGAGACGGTGCTGCTTTGCGTAGTTGTAAGTTTCGGTGCAGTCTACGCGGATGCAGACGCCGTGGTAGGGCTCGCTGAAGGGCTGGAAAAAATTGAAGAGCGCGCGGCGCTCCCAGGTGTCCAGGTCGATCTTGTGCTTTTTTACAAGGACAGGTTCCCGCATAGGTTTATGCTAAACCGGCCTTTCGAAAAACATTTCCATGAGAGGTTTGCTGAACTGCAGATCCCTCAACTTCAGTCGGGATGTCACTTCTGCTTGAGAGCCGAGGTATCGTTTCGTCCCTTAACGACTGAAAAGCGAAAGGGCGACATCCTTTGGAGATGTCGCCCTCTGCTGTCCGATTTGCCGGGGATCCGGTTCGGCTTCCGGATCACAATGTCGTTCGGCGCGGAACCGTTTCGGTCACCACGGATACTGCTCGCGGCTCCCGCACTATTCCGTTATCACAACGTTGTAAGAGCTTCCTCGGTGCCACTCACGAGCCCCGTTGCCGAGTCTCTTCGTAGCCCTTCGTCTACTCTCTCCTGCTGGAGGATTTCTCCTCCGTTGTTTTTGATATTACTCGGAACTTACTCGTTTGCGGACACCCGCAAAAATTTTGTGGCGTGGAAATAATGTACTTATTGTGGAAATGCCAGAACGGTACAATTCCAGCTTACGATGATGAACCGTTGGCAGAACTTTGCTGCACGCCTGGTGCTTCTGTTTGCTGCCAGCTATGGACTCCTCTACTTCTCATATAAGTTCGGAATGCCGTGGAGCGGGACCGGAGACTACTCGCGCTACTACAACATGTACGTGTCACCGTTCAACCTGCATGCGACGCAATCACCTTTCGTGCTGCGGCAGGTCAGCGGGCTGCTTACCTACCTGGTATGGAAAGCCCATATCTATTACCCAAACCAGATATGGTTTCAGGCACCGGGGTTTGATCAACATATCTTCTTTGCCGCTCTCTTTACTAACTGGGTCTTTCTGGTCCTGGCCGCCGCGACAGCCGGCGTGATTGCGGAAGAGATCGCAGGAAGACACAACGCGATGATTGCCGCGATCGCGGGATTTCTTTGCCTGCTCTCGTTCCATACACAGTATGTGGTGATCACAGGCGTTACCGAAGGGCCAAGCTGGTTTCTGCTTACCGTAGGGTTTCTCGCCTACCTGCGCAAAATGCGAGTGACCCTTGCACTGATCTTGATGCTGGCCATTTTTCAGCGGGAAACTCTGCTCATCGTCTTCGGATGCATTGCCGCGTTCGATCTGATCAGGCAAAGAGTCGACGTGCGGTTCCGGCTGATGGTCTTTGGCTGGTCCTTAGCCTGCTTTGGGGTTTACCTTGGCCTGCGAAGGCTGCTTCCCGGCTACGAAGATGAGACGCATTTGGGCGGCGTGCTCTCGGTATTGCGTTCCACTGCTTTCAATGGCGATTTGTTGTTTCAAGGATTGCTGAGCCAGAACATTATCCTGATCTCGGTGATTCTGGCGCTGATGGTCAAAGGACCGACGGCCAACAAGAGGCGCTGGCTCCCAGTGCTGCTGGCCACGTTGCTCTGCCTCGATTTGGCTGGCCTGGCGTCAGGGATTGGCAACAATATTGGGCGTGTCGGGGGGCTGCTCACACCCATTTTTGCGGCGCTGGCCGCGGTCGACCTTAAGCGCCTGGATCGATGGGACGAGGATTCGGGCCGGCCTGGATAATATTCCCGGAACCTGCCCCTCGTTGCGGGCGTACCTCCCTCAGTGCCCTCGATGCGCACAAACCCCATTCCGAACAGCAGGTCCCTCCACTACGCTACGCTCCGGTGGGGATGACACTTCTGTTAGGAAAGGACAAAAGACCTGCTGATTGGGATTGTTAGTTGAGGCCCGATGAAGCCCACAGGCGATCTACCAGGCGACCCGCGCGCTGCTCAATCGCAGCCATGGCGTCCAGGATCACATCCTCGCGGAACCGGCGGCCTACCAACTGAACGCCGGCAGGGAGGTTTTCAACCAGGTCGACGGGCACGAACCCGGCCGGCAGACCGACGTAGTTAATGCCGTAACTGTACACTGAGGCATCCCAGAGATCTTTTGTCTGCTCCAGTCCGAATGTGTCGTAATTCCACGGGTAGAGTGGGCGCATGAGGAAGGGAGTCAGGATCAAAGGATAGAAATCGAGGAACGCGTTCCAGGCACGTGCCATGCGAACCTTGTCTGCGAGGCCGACACGGTAGGAGTCGAGATCGAGAATGGTTCCCATCTCGTAATACCAATCGAAGATGCGGGCTATGTCTTCGCTTCCATGCTGATCGACGGTGGGACCTAAGGTTGCCTTAATGTCGGTGAGCAACACGCTGAACCAACCTCGCGCCGGATCCATGATGGACGGCGGCTCGGCTTCCACTACTTCATACCCAGCGTCGCGCAGGTAGGCTGCACAGCGGTCGATCAACTGGAGAATGCCGGGATGAATTGGGTATCCGTGACTGTTGCGAGTGACGGCAACGCGAATCGGTGTCTGCAACGACTCGCCCTCAAAGGGCGCGGGTACCCACCACGGATCGCGCGAATCGCCGCCGGCCATCACGCGGGTGGCAAGACGCACATCGGCAACGGTGCGGGCAATGGCACCTTGTACCGACGTGAGCTGCCAGAGCAGGCTGCGCTCCACCGTTGCGGACGGATTGAACACTGGGATTCTCCCCGGTGTCGGCTTGAGGGTGGTCACGCCATTGGCGAAAGATGGGAAGCGCAAGGATCCAGCAACGTCGTTGCCATGATGGATGGCGCCGAATCCCACTGCGGCAGCAACCCCGGCGCCACCAGAAGATCCCCCGGGAGACGCATCCGGATGCCATGGATTGAAGGTGCGCCCGTGCAAGGGATTGACGGTCGTGAGACGCATGGAAACTTCGGGGGTGTTGGTGCGGCCAACAATGATGGCACCAGCGTTGCGAAGGTTGCGGACGAGTGGCGCATCGTCTGGTGCGATGAGATTAGCGAAGGCTGGAAGCCCATTGGTTGTTGCTTGGCCCTGCTGGTCGATGTTCACCTTGATAGTAACCGGGACACCGAAGAGTGGTCCTTGCCCAGCAAGTGTGTGAGACTTCTGATCGGCAGCGGCCGCCTGGGCGAGCGCATGGTCGGTGAGATCGACGACAATCGCATTCAGCTTCGGGTTAAGCTTACGAATGCGCTCGACAACGGAAGCCATCACCTCGGAGCAGGAATACCGCCGGCTGCGGATACCAGCGGCAATTTCGACAGCGCTCAACTGCCATAACGGCTGACTCATCACGACGGGTTCCCTCGATTACTCGATTAAACTAGCACGGAGTCTGCCAGGGAAAATGACCAAGCTCGTGGATGAAAATATGGCACTCTCGTTATTCGCGGTACGAGATCGAGTGCTCTGGCATCGCCGTGTCAGCCAAGATTTGCGTTGACGTTCCGCCGCCAAGTTCTTACAGTTAAACATCCCGTGATTTCAATGTAATAACCGCCTTAGCCAGTGCTATCGAAAGGGTTTTGACTATGAAACGCACGCTGATGGAAGCGAAGTGTCCGAAATCGACCGATGCGAACAAGAAACTGCGCAGAGCATTTTTCGTGGTTGCCTGGGCTTTCGCGTTTGCCATCTGCCCGGCGATGTATGGTCAGGCCACGGGAAGTTTCGCCGGCAACGTCACCGATAAGTCGGGATCGAGCATTCCTGGAGCCACTGTCATTGCGACCGCTCAGGCAACCGGACAATCGCGCACAGCAAACACCGATGGCGCCGGTCACTATCTGCTGCCTTTGCTCCCGGTCGGCATCTATACCGTGCACGTCGATGCCACCGGCTTTCAAAGCGCTGAATCCAAAGATCTGAACCTGCAGATTGATGAGGCACGCGAACTCGACTTTTCGCTGGTGCCGGGAACCGTGGTCACGACCGTGGCGGTCACCGGCGATGCGGTCGCTGTCGAGTCCAGCAACTCGTCTCTGGGCCAAGTCATCACCTCGCAGGAGGTGGCGCAACTACCTTTGAACGGCCGCGATTTTGTTCAACTCGCCACCCTGACATCCGGCGCTACGGCAGAGACGAACCCCAACAGCTTTTTCACGTCCGCGGCCAGCAGCGAAGTGGCAGCACGCGGCCCCTTCTCGCTATCTGTCGGTGGCTCCCGGCCGAACAGTACGGACTGGCTGCTCGACGGCGTCGACAACAACGAATTGACTGCGGGCGGTATCGGCATTTTGACCTCGATTGACGATATTCAGGAATTCAAGGTATTCACCTATACCTACTCCGCCGAATACGGCACGCGCGCGGGGCCGGCGGTGCTGGTCACGACGAAATCGGGATCCAATAACTTTCACGGGACTCTCTACGAGTTTGTGCGCAATACCGATCTCGATGCCAGAAGCTACTTCGCCACCGCGGCGCAAAAGTTCAACCTGAACCAGTTTGGCGGCGCCATTGGCGGCCCCATCCAAAAGAACAAGACCTTTTTCTTCGTCGATGGAGAACAAAAATATCAGCTCTACGACATTCCCTTTGCCGGCCTGGTGCCTTCGTTGGCCATGCGCAAGGGCGATTTCTCCAGCGATCCGTTTGGCAATCCTCTTTCTGTTCCCGTCATTGTGAACCCCAACATGGTAGGGGCGGCCACGCCCGCGAACCCGAACGCTATCTACTTTCAGTGCGATAGCGCAGGGAACGCTCTCCCTGCCAAAGCTGATGGTAGCCAGGCCCCAGGCACTGCCTGTAACAAGATTCCAGGCAACCTGATCAACCCGATCGGGCAGGCAATGATTAACCTGTACCCCGATCCCAATACCAGCAACGCCAGTGCGGGCATCAACTACCTCAGTCAACCCGTGCGCCAACTGGACGACACCAAGTTCGATATCCGGCTGGACCACACCTTCTCCAACGCTGATAGCGGATTCGGCCGTTTCAGCTATGAGCAGGCGTTCTCCTTTGTGCCCGGGGGGTCGCCAGGATTTGCTGAAGCGAACGCTTTTGGCAGCAACCAGCGCATCAGAAACCACGCGCGCAATATTGCTCTGGGCGAGACCCACGTCTTCTCCGCCAATATGGTCAACCAGGCCACGTTTGGCTACAACCGCATCTTCGACTACATCTCTTCGCAGGGCACGGGATCCTGCCTCTCCGCCACCATCGGCGGCGGCATCCCAAATGCCAACCTGGGCTGCGCCAACAGCAAATGCCTGCCTGGCGCCTATAGCTGCGGCTTGGTTTCCACCGAGTTCCAGGGCGGTTATTGGTCCCTCGGCGATCGCGGCTACTCTCCGTTCCAGGGTGGAACCAACATCTTCTCTTTCCGCGACTCCCTCGACTACATCCACAATAAGCACGACTTCAAGTTCGGTATCGACCTTCGCGGTAACCAAATGAATGTGGGCACAGAGGCTTTCCAGGATGGCTTCTGGATCGTCGGCCTTGGCGGAAACTTTACAGGCAATAGCGCCCTAAATCTCGCGGGCAATTCGGAGGCAGATTTCCTGCTCGGGATCACCGGCCTAGCCATTCATGATCAGACGTATGAGGGCCCGGTCACCGGCCGGCGCTGGAAAAGCTATCGACCTTTCGCCGAAGATAACTGGCGGATCACACCAACCATCACCCTTAATATTGGTCTGGCGTGGGATATGACCACGCCGATCACCGACAACCGCGGACGCCAGGCCGACTACCTTCCCTTAACCGGTCAGCTTCTGATTGCCAATCAAAATGGAGTGAGTGGTTCGGCCGGGATCAAGATGGATTGGACAAACGTCGAACCCCGCCTCGGCGCCACCTGGAAGGTGTTCGGCAGCGACAAGACAGTGTTGCGGCTCGGTTACGGCATTTTCCACGACTCCGCCTGGAGCCAGGGTGCCCAGGGTCTATGGCAGAACCCGCCGTTCCTGGGCGAGTCGGACGCGTTTGGCGCCGCGGGCTGCGCCTTTGCCACCTCATACTGCGCGACCACCCTCGCACAGACGCCTTCCGGGATTGCTCTTTCCAACGGATTTCAGGCCATTCCTACGCCGCCCACCGCTGAGACATTTACGGGAAACTTTAACTACGAGCCGACGAATCTGAAGCATGGGATGGTGCAGCAATACAACGTGAACGTCGAGCGCCAGCTGCCCGGTAACGTCGTACTGACCGCCGGGTTTGCCGGTGCTCAAGGCACACACATCCTGGTAACCGGCAATAACCTCACAACGAACAGTCCGACTGCGTGCGGCACGGTACAAAACTACACGCTCGGTTGCAATTTCAATGGCTCGCCCTACTCGTCGCCCTATGTCGCGCCCAATTTCAACGACATTTTTCTCTTCGGCGATGTGGGCAAGACAAGCTATAACTCGCTGCAGATCAAGGCAGAGACCAAGACGGCGAGGCACGGTCTCTACGCACTGTTTGCTTACACCTATTCCCGTACCAATGACAACGGATTAACCGACGGCTTGGGTTCCGTGGTGAGCGCTCCTTATTTCCCATTGCCCAACTGGCAAAACCTGGATTGGTCCTTATCGCAGATTAATCTCGATAACAGCTTCACCGGCAGCGTCATTTACGATTTGCCCGTCGGCAGGGGAAAGGCGTTCGGGGGCAATATGAATCCCGTGGCCAACGCCATTCTTGGCAACTTCCAGGTAACGCTTATCCAAAAAATTCTTTCCGGATTTCCCGCTCCCCTGATCGACAGCATTAACAACTCCGGCGCCGAATTCTCGAACGGCGGCAATGAAAACGATTGGAACCGGCCTAACAAGGTTGCCGGTTGCAACGCGTCCCGCGTAAAGTTGCAATATGTCAGCTCGACCTGCTTTGTTGCGCCCCCGGCGGGCGAGTTGGGAAATGCGGCGCGCGCCCCAGTGGCCGGACCGGATTTCGTCAACACGGACTTCTCGGTCATCAAGCAAATCGGTCTGCCCAGAGAGATGGGTTTGACCTTCCGTGCCGAGTTCTTCAACCTCTTCAATCACGCACAGTTTGGTTCGCCGGTAAACGATATAAGCTCGCCTGGATTCGGGTTTACCCAGTCGACGGTGAACAATGCTCGCCTTATACAACTGGCCCTCAAACTGGTCTTCTGAGGTTGCGCCGGCGTATTGGGGTAGACAGGAACAGCAGGTCCCTCCACTGCGCTACGCTCCGGTCGAGATGACACTTCTGTTGGTGATGAAGTCTAAATTCCTCAACAGAAGTGTCATCTCGACCGGAGCGTAGCGCAGTGGAGGGACCTGCTGTGTGTTTCCTGGGTGAGCTAGTGAGAAATGTCTTCCAGGGCAAGATTGCGGGTGCGTGGTCCCATCGATGCGATGACGGTGATCACTATCAGCATGGCGATCGCGATGAACACGAATACGCCGATGGTACCAAATTGCCTCAGCAGACCGGCGATGAGAAACGAAGTAAAAATCGCGGACAAACGGCTCCAGGAATATACGAAGCCCACGGCTCTCGCACGGATGCCGGTGGGAAAGAGCTCGGTCTGATAGGCGTGAAAGCTGTAGGACATGATGTTGTTCGCCAGCGTCAGAGCGACACCCATCGTGATGAGCAGAGCCGCACCTGAGACCTGGCTGAAGACCAGCCCGCATACCACGATCGCTGCAGCTGCCACCACGATCACCGTGCGGCGCTCGAATTTGTCTCCCATCCATAAACCGATCAGCGGCCCGACGGGCGCAGCCACGGCAATCATGGAGGAATACATCAGGCTGGTGGTGACGGTAATTCCCTGCTTGATGAGCAGCGTCGGCACCCAGTTGGCGAAGCCGTAAAAGCCGACAGTCTGAAAGATGTTGAAGAGGATCATCATGATGGCGCGCTTGCCGTAGGGCGCCACCCACATGTCACTGAACCTGGCGCTCCCCGCCACAGGTACAGGCGCGGCTGCCGCGGGAAGCGCCTTCCCATACTCTTGTTGGACGATGGCCTCGAGCTTCGTCAGCACTCGGTCCGCCTCCTGGAGCCTTCCCTTTTGCGCCAGCCATCGCGGGCTTTCCGGCAGTGCGCGGCGAATGAACCACACGAAGAGCGCTCCGTGAGCGCCGATGATAACGACCCAGCGCCAGCCATCGATACCAAATGGGCAGCGCGGCACCAGCAGATACGACAGAAAGGCTGCCACAGGCACAGATAGGAAGCCCACCGCCTGCTCGCAGGCGAACGCGCGCCCGCGAATGTGCCTGGGCACAAGCTCGGATATGTAGGTGCCGATGGTCACCAGCTCGACGCCGATGCCCAGTCCAGCCACGAAGCGCCAAAAGTTAAGCCCGGCGGGCGTGGTCTGAAAAGCCATGACGAGGTTGGCCGCGGTGTAGAAAAGCAGGGACCAGGTGAAGATCGCGCGACGTCCGAAACGGTCGGCGAGAAAGCCGCAGCCGATGGTACCGATGAATAGTCCCGCGAACAAAGACGCGATGAAGCCGGCCACGCCGGTCATACCGAACAGACCGGCGGTGGTCGACGTCAGAATACCGCTCTTGACGATTCCCGGCGCAACATAACCGGAATAGAGCAGGTCGTAAAGTTCGAAGAAAAAGCCGAGGCTGAGCAGGACGACGAACTTCCATATCGTTCGCGTAGCTGGAAGACGATCGAGCCGCGCAGCAATCGTGCCGGCGTTTGTAGGGCCCAGTGGGGTCGTGGCATGCAAAGTCAGAACCTACCGATGCGAGAGATGGCTGCTCTCCACGATCTTAGCGGCTATCCCTCGAGCTGGTAGATTACGTTGATTGTCGTCTTTACCTCGACAGCATCCCCATTCAAAAGGTAGGGCTTGTAGGTCCACTGCCGTACCGCGTCGATCGCCGATTGCTGAAGCTCCTGCGGGCCGGAAAGCGCACGCACGCTTTCTACATTTCCGTCTTTGCCAATCACGACACTCAGGACGACCTTTCCCTGAATCTTGGCTTTCTTTGCGTCCGGCGGATAAGTTGGCACAGCCTTGGTCAATAGGTTCCGGG
Organism: Acidobacteriaceae bacterium; assembly: GCA_049522955.1. Taxonomy (GTDB): domain Bacteria; phylum Acidobacteriota; class Terriglobia; order Terriglobales; family Acidobacteriaceae; genus PALSA-350. Next base: position 66,263 of record JBEKNJ010000022.1, on the reverse strand, counting down.
ACATTTTTTCGGCGGAAACAGTGAGTTGTTTGGGTGCTTTGGATGGGCTGCTGTCGTTGACCGGCGAGGCCGCGTCTCCATGGATGCCCAGCGCCAACGCTGATCCACAGGTTGCCAGACCCAAGGCTGCACAAGCGGTCACAAGGGCCACCCGGCAGGCGGCTCTCATCTCTTTGTGTATTCCGGTGAGGTTCATAAGTCTCCTTTCAAACGCGTTGGCGTCGAAGATTCCGACGGCATGAGGTGTCCTGGCCAGCGTTCCTGCTATCAGCAGGGACGCCAGCCGTAAGAGAGATTGTGCATATTCATTTCGTCCAGTCATGGCAGACGCCATCTGGTCACAAACCATTTCGCGGCTTTCCATGATGCTTGCGCGGGTGAGCCAGAGCAGGGGATGATAGGTCACGGGCAAGGAAACCAGTTCATACAGCAGGTTCTTAGCGAAGTCCCTCCGCTGCATGTGCGCGAACTCATGGGCAATGACGGTGCGGAGATCCTCATCCGGCAAGACGTCGACGATGCTCACCGGCAACAGGAGAAATTTTCGTCGCAATCCCATGGTCACGGGTCCGAAGATTCGCGACGAAGCTGCAAGGCATACGTCTTCCATTGCAAACGCTCTTGAGCATCGTGCCCAGAAACGCGCGGCTTCCCCAGTGAGCGGGAGAGCGACCGCTTCCCGCCTGATCGCAGAGAGGGTGGTGGCCCTCCATAGAAACCTGGCGGCGAAATAGACAGTCATCGCGGCATACATGATCGCGATGGCGGCCAGCAGGATGTTCGGCCAGTGATGCAGATCGATTCCCGCTCCCGAGCCCATCACGACGGATACTTGTGCTTCGCCAGCCCTGCTCACACGCCAATCCCAAAGGGAGAGCGTGCGCAGCCACTCCCAGGGAAGGGTGGAGATGGCCGGGATCAGACTTTGCAGGATAAGGGTAATCACCCACACACGGTGCTCAGCCGCAGCACCGGCCGAACGGAGCGCCCGCGCTGCGAGCCATCCTGCGGCAAACAGCAGCGGCACCTGCCACAAAGAATTGAGTAGATAGGCGAGGATCCAGAACTCGAGGTTTCTCATGGTTTGCCGGCTTTCTGATTGAATTTCTCGGTCAGTTCGGCTAGTTTTTTTGCGTCGATTTCGCCGTTCCTGAGGAGGCTCATCACCAGTTCTTCACTGGAGCCGCCAAACATGCGATCAATAAGGTCGCGAACACCCTGGCCCAACGCCTTGGCCTCGGTAATCGCAGCGCTGTAGACGTAGGCGCGGCCTCGCAGCTCACGCTTGAGCTTTCTCTTACGCTCAAGAATGTTCAACATAGTTTGTACGGTGGTGTAGGCCAAGGGAGGTTCCAATTCGTCCTGCACAGCGCTGACGGTGCAGCGGCCACACTTCCAGATCACTTGCATGATCTTCAGTTCAAGTTTGGTCAAGCCGGTTTTGTTCGACGACTTCACGAGCTATCTCCTAATTGCTTAGGACAATATAACTTCGGTCTCGACTTTGTCAACTAAGAATTTAGGAGTCAAATGGGGATTGGGTGACCTCGTAATTAGGCCGAAAACATTTCCACGGGAGGTCCGTTGAACTGCAGATCCCTCCACTTCGCTACGCTCCGGTCGGGATGACAAGGGGAGGGCGGCGGTTCCATCAAGGGTGGCTTAGGCCTCTGCGTTGCGCAGCCACTGCTCCATCTGTTGGTGGCCGACGAGGCCCGCCTGCTGGAAGACCGTGCGGCCTCCGGAAAGAACTACGAAATTGGGAATCCCCCGGACATCAAAACGTGCAGCCAGTTCAGGATGCGCTTCGGTGTCAACCTTAAGGACAATTGCCTTGCCGGCCATGTCCTGGGCGGTACGCGCGACCTCGGGTGCAGCGGAGCGGCAAGGTCCACACCACGCTGCCCAAAAGTCCACAAGCACGGGAACGGTCGCGTTGTTAATCACCTCGTCGAAGAGAACCGGATCGGCGGCCAGGGGTTCAGCGATCGGGGCAAGCGTGGCCTTGCACGCGCCGCATCGACCTGTGCTGGCTAAATGCTTGCCGGTGATACGGTTCTTTTGGTTGCATTGAGTACAGCTTCGAACGATTGGCATGGTCAGCCCCTATCTCTTCAATATCCAAGGGATTGGATGCGGCATTTAGATGGATTTCTTCAGGAAATGGAGGATGGTGCGGCTAGAAGGTGACAAAGCAGGATCTGATGCGATGCGAATAGGTGTCCAACTCGCTCTCGCTGCGAATCTGTGACCAGGTTTCCTCCGGAATCCCAAGAAAAGCCTGAACCACATCGGGGTCAAATTGAACTCCGGAGCTACGTACGATTTCTTCCCGGGCGGCCTGGTACGAAAGCGCTGCCCGGTAGGGCCGATCCGACGTCATTGCGTCCAACGTATCTGCAACTGCAAAGATCCGAGCCCCCAGGGGAATTGCCTTGCCAATCAATCCCTGGGGATAACCGCTCCCATCGTACGATTCGTGATGAGTCAGCACGATTTGCGCGGCGGGCGCCAGAAACAAATGGCGACTGACAAGGTCATAGCTGATGTTCACATGCGTCCTCATGATCTCAGTCTCCTCCGGAGACAATTTCGCCGGCTTAAGGAGGATCGCATCCGGGATACCTATCTTTCCGATGTCATGGAGCGATGCAGCAAGGGCCAGTTCCCCAAGCTCTTCATCGCTGCAAGCCATAGCCTCGGCGATCACCAAGGAATAGCGCGTCACCCGTTGGGAATGCCCGGCTGTTTCGTTGTCCCGCATGTCCAGGGCCCCGCCCAATGCGTGCAGGGTTTCTTCATACATGGACTTGATGCGTTTTACGGCAACAGCGAGTTGGTTGGTTCTCTGGTCTACTATTTCTTCAAGATGATCGTTCTGCTGCTTCAACGCCTCCTGAAGGTGGTGAAGTTTAAGATGAGTCTGAACCCGGGCCTGCACCTCTTCCAGATGAAATGGCTTGGTTATGTAATCGGCACCGCCCGTCTGGAAGGCCTTGACCTTATCGTCGGTTGCATTGAGCGCGCTCAGGAAAATCACGGGTGTGGGGGCAAGTCCTGGATCTGACTTCAGACGCGCGCACACCTCGTAGCCATTCATTTCCGGCATATTGATATCCAACAGAAACAAGTCCGGAGGATTTTGCGCGGCCGCAGCCAGAGCCAGCCGTCCCCTGGGAAAGGAACGTATCTTGTAGCCCTCCACTTTCAGCATGTCTTCGAGCAGTCGCAGGTTTGCGGGTTGATCGTCCACCACGATGATGCTTGCGTGTTCTGCTGTTGACGCTGGCTGGGAATTCATCTTTGCGATTCCCGACTTGTTCCGGCCAGCAAAGAGGTCAGAGCATCGTACTCGTAGTTATCCGCAAACTCGTGTAACGCGGCCGCGGATTGTTGGTTGTACTCCGCCACTTCCTGAATCAGCTGATCCAGGCGTTCCTTCTCACCGTCCTGAACCGCATCATGCAATTGCGTGATCAACGCTGGCGGCAGCGCCGCGAGCTGTTGCGGGCTGAGGGGAGAAGGTGGCGCTATGAACGGCTCTGGTTGTTTCATCGTTTCTTCACCCAGGGGAGACATGCCTGCAATGGGTAAGCCTTTGGGAGTACCCGGAGCATAAGGATGAACGCCGGCCTGGGCTTCGTCAGTCTCTACCGGTATTTCGAAATGGAAGACAGAACCTTCGCCTGGAATGCTCACGACCGTAATATCGCCGCCCATGAGGCGCGCGTAGCTTCGGCCGATGGCCAATCCCAAACCCGTCCCTTCCTGTGACTTCAGACCGCGCTTGAATTGATTGAAGGGCTGGAATAACCTGTCTTGTTCCTCGCTGGTCAGACCCGGACCCGTGTCTTCAATCCGAGCCGACATCCATAGTTGATGGTCACTCCTCCGCTGCAGGGTGACGTGCAGCCCTATCTGCCCTCGAGAGGTGAATTTGATGGCATTGCCTAGAAGATTAATCAGCACCTGGCGCATCTTACCCTCGTCCGCCACTACGTACTCTACGGACTCGCCATCGACTAATATTTCGAAGCGCAGCGCCTTGGCCTGCGCCGACAGGCGAAACATGGAAGCTACATTCTCCACTAACCGGGAGAATTTGAATTTTGCCGGAGTGAGCTCGACGCGGCCGGCTTCGATCTTGGACATATCCAGAATGTCTGTGATCAGACCTAACAGGTGCTCGCTACTCTGGCAGATGGTCTTAAGGTTTGCTTTCGCGCGGCTTCCCAATTCCGGATCCCGCGACATCAACTGTGCATAGCCCAGAATGGCGTTCATCGGAGTGCGTATCTCGTGAGAGATGGTGGAAAGAAACGTGCTCTTGGCGCGACTGGCAGCCTCAGCCTTTTCGGCTGCTACTTCGAGCCGCTTGCCGTAAAGCTTTTGTTCGGTGATGTCGCGCACGGCGGAAACAACCATGGTTCCCTCCTCAGTCTCCAATGGACTCAGGCTGATCGCAATCGGAAACTCTGTCCCATCCTTGCGCCATCCGTACAGTTCTGTACCGGATCCCATGGGGCGCGCGCGCGGGTTGGCAAAAAAATCTTGACGATGCCCCGGATGCCGGCCCTGAAACCGTTGTGGCATCAACATCTCCATCGTCTGCCCTATCAGTTCCTCTCGCCGGTAACCGAACAGGCTTTCCATCTGAGCATTGACCAAAACGATCTTTCCCTCTCGATTGACGACCGACATGGCGTCTGGAGCAGCCTCCAGCAATCTGCGGAACTTGCCCTCTGTAGCCAGGCTCCTGACGCGGTCCACAACTTGTCCGAGCTGGGTTCCGACAAGGGCCATGATCTCTAAAACCGCATCATCCTGATCTGCGTAGTCAACTGCGAAAAACTCCAGGACTGCCATGACCTCGGTTCCGCTCAGCACGGGAAAGGCGAATGCTGACCTGAGCCCGGCTTTTTGGGCTGGGGACTGGCGAGTGAAGTTAGGATAGTGCGCCAGGTCTGTGATCCAAATCGGCTGAGCATCGGCAATGATTTCGGCGAGGAGGTCCGTTCCCGTTAATAATTCGCCGGCATCCGAGGCGGCACGGAATGCATCGTAACGAGACTCTCGGGTCACACTCCAGATGGGGGGAGAGAGCATATCCTTTTGACCGGCGACGATCCAGGCGTGGCCCAGCGGCCAGCCGGTAAACTCACAAATCCGGTCCACTGCAAACTGCATTGCCGCTGCAATGCTGGTTGCCTGGTTGGCTGCAGTGGCGACGTCTTTCAATAGCTCGAGCTGTTTATTCTTCTCGTTTAGGGTTTGTTCGCCTTCTTTCAGGTTCGTGATGTCAAAACCAACCCCGTGCAGGGCGTAGGGCTGGCCATCCTGGCCGCGCAGGATTTTGACCTCGCATTGAAACCAAACCACTTTGCCGTTGCGGGCGATGACGCGGTAAATAGATCTCAAGGCTGTCCCGGAAACAAACAGTTGGGCGGCTTCGCTACTCCACCTCTCCTTGTCGTCTGGATGGATATGCGCATACCAGCGCAGGGGGTCTTCGAGCCACTCGCCTTGCGAGAATCCCAGAGCTGCTTCTATTTGAGGACTGACGTAGGCGTCGCCTATGCCCCCCTCAAGAGACGCCATGAAAACAACCGCAGGGAGTTGGTCTACCAGGGAGCGATATTTTGCGTCTGCGCCGAACGAGTCGAGAGATTTCGACGGACTGGTAAGGGACTGCGGGCTCGAGAGATCAGGCTGACCGAATGCCTCGGCCATTTCTGTGAGGATGGTCTCGGCACTGGCGAGATCGAGAACGGATCCATCCGATTGCGGCAGCGGCAGCTGTTGCATCAACCGGGGGCCTTCTGGACTTTCACGCATCGCAGTTTCCCATCCATTGGTGCGTTGAATGCTACGGTGTACTCACCTGGCCGCTTCCCCGGTGTCTCCAGCTCGGTTCTTTATTGAGCGAAGCCTGAGTAAACCTGCGCAGCGCGTGAATTGCTTTTCCGTATGTAGCCACTGCGCCGGCGGAAAGCAGGGAACCGGGTGGCTGGCTCATGAACGGCATAAACTTATCCGGGAAGCCGGGCATCGTGCAGCCAATACAGATCCCGCCAACATTCGGGCAACCGCCGATGCCCGCCATCCAACCACGTTTGCCGACGTTGCACTGCACAACGGGGCCCCAGCACCCCAGTTTTACGATGCATTGAATATCACCGTACTTTTCGGCAAATTGAGCCTGCTCGTAGTAGCCGCCCCGGTCACAACCTTCATGCAGCGTTTGACCGAAAAGCCACGTAGGGCGAAGACGGTCGTCGAGCGGAATCATGGGCGCCTTCCCTGTAGCCATATGAAGTAAGTAAAGCAATGTCTCCATGAAGTTGTCGGGTTGAACCGGACATCCAGGAACACAGACGATGGGGATGCCTCCCCGCGATCTCCACTGCCAACCTAGATAGTCGGGAAGTCCCACGCAGTCTGTCGGATTTCCCTCCATTGCATGAATGCCGCCGTAGGTGGCACAGGTGCCTGCGGCGACAACCGCCCACGCCCTGGGCGCCAGGCGATCAATCCAATCGCAGGTGAGGATCGGTTGGCCGCTTTTTTCATCGGTCCCAAAGCCCGCCCAGTAGCCCTCGGATTTATTTGTTTCGTTAGGGATGGATCCTTCGATGACCAGGATAAAGGGGGACAGGTTTCCTGCAACGGCGCGGTGAAACGGCTTCAGGAAGTCTTCGCCGTTTGCGTAGGCGAGCACTGGGTTGTGAAAATTCACTTTGGGAATCCAGGGGATTCCGCCGAGGAGAATATCCTCCAGGCTTGGCTGCGTTGCGGCGGTCACGGAAATCGTATCGCCATCACAGCCGAGGCCTGCCGTAATCCAGAGCACATCGATCTCAGCAAAAGGGGGCGTGTCAGGTTGTGGGTCGGTACTGGTCACTCAGATGACTCCCGTGTTTGCGGGTTACCGAGGCCATGTGCAGCGTCGGAGAATGTGATCAACAGCAGCGGTTGACCCAGATTCGGGCTAGCAGAGTAATTCTGAATGATAGCGCCGACTTGGCTGCTCAGCATCAATCGAGGTTTCCAGCGCCTTGTAGAGTTGGCGATTCGTTGAGAGTGTTATCGGTCAAGAATTGACGCCCCTTTAACCCGTGAAGGAAGAAGGGTGGCAAAGCGGAGGTTTCATTCATTTATTTCACGGTGGCGGGGCCCCCCCGGCAACATGAATGCGCCGCACTGGATTGCGACATCAAGCGGCAACAACTTGATCTCTGCACACGAAGAGTGGCTTACTGTCCAGTACACTCATCGATTACCTCCTCCATCGCTCCCACTCCGTGAAAAATATTCCTTGACACGTTTAAGCAACATGGTCGAGACTCACGTCACCGAAAGAACGGATTGCATTCTTTGCTTTGTTGTTGGCCGGGCCTGCGGCACCTTCCGAATCGACAGGCGAAACGATCACATCGGCCCTTGTATTTCCCGTTGCAACCCAGTTGTTTTGTCATCTGACCCGCGAACGCCGTGACACGCGAACGCGTTGTTCGGTGGCGGAACATGTGCGCCAACTGACTCATCTCAAGCGAGGCGGGATATGGGCTTTCAATTTGTTCAGGTGAACGGCTTTACTCCGAGCGTTCCCGCCTGGAGCATGATCGGCAATATCGGCAATGTCACATCGGACGGGACGGTCTCGTCGACCACGCCGTTAATGCTCGATCTTGTCCACCAGGCCAACGGCTACACGTACACCGGTGACAATCAGCATACGTGGTACATCGTGAGCCGGTAGCCATGCCAGCCTTTGGTGCTTCCTATTCACCCGATCACTCCACCGTGACGTTCACGCTATGGTCACCACAGGCAACGCGGGTGGAGCTTTGGATCTACTCCGCAGCCATGAACGCGGATGCAATCCTGAAACTTCCAATGACGCGGCAGGCGGATGAGAGCCTCACCTACACAGCGCAGGCCGCCGACCTTCAGGCCGCGGGCCTTGCGGGCACACTCTATTACGGATATCGTGCCTGGGGACCAAACTGGACCTACGATCCGACGTGGACGCCGGGCTCGCAGACCGGATTTTTATCGGATGTCGATGGGGGCGCGAACCGGTTCAATCCAAACAAGCTACTGCTGGATCCATATGCGCTGGAGGTAAGCCATGATCCGCTGACCGCCACCCAGCCGGATACGACCACTTATCAGTCGGGATCGCCCTTTCGCACGATCGACACCGGCGTGTTCGCACCCAAGGGCATTGTGATCGATCTGCCGCAGGCAAATCTTGCGAATAAGCCTACGCGCGCGCTGAAAGACGACACCATCTACGAAGTCCATCTGCGCGGGCTGACCAAGAACGATCCCACGGTTCCGGTCAATCTGCAAGGCACCTATGCAGGCGCGGCGCTCAAGGCAGGATATTTCAGCGCGCTCGGGATCACTGCGGTTGAGTTCCAGCCCATACACGAAACCCAGAACAGCTTGAACGACAGCCCGCAATTTGGCTCGCTGCACAACTACTGGGGATACGACTCGATCAGCTTTTTTGCTCCCGACCGGAGATATGCGGCCGATCAGTCAGCAGGCGGTCCGACCAAGGAGTGGGTCGCCATGGTGAACGCCTTTCACGCTTCGGGGATCAAGGTCTTTGTGGATGTGGTTTACAACCACCACGATGAGGACGATGTTGACGTGGCCACGGGCACGATCGGCAAAATATTTTCCTTACGCGGGCTCGACAATCCAGAGTATTACGAGGTGCTGAGTACAACCGAAGTCAACCAGTATGAGAACGACAACGGTGTCGGTCCTAACATCAATTGCGCGACCACGCCGGTGCGGAACATGCTTCTCGATTCATTGAAGTATTGGAGCGCTGTTCTGGGCGCAGACGGTTTTCGATTTGATTTGGCGGCGATTTTGGGCAATGCGGACGCACAGGGTGGCTTCTTGTTCAACCCGGATGACCCCTCCAACATTCTGAATCGGGCGGTGGCGGAGCTACCGGCGCGTCCGGCGGCAGGAGGCTTAGGCGTCGATCTGATCGCGGAACCTTACACGGCGACGGGGCAGGCGTCAGGCCAGCAGCAGGGGAATTTTCCCGTAGGCTGGTCGGAGTGGAACGACCGTTACCGGGACGTGTTCCGCGCATCGCAGAACATGTTGGGATACGTCGCGGTGACGCCGGGCAGCATGGCGACGAGGTTCGCTGGATCGGATGACCTGTTCGGCCCTCGCGGGAGGGGCCCATGGAATTCGATTAACTATATTGTGTCGCACGATGGCTTCACGTTGCGCGATCTCTATTCCTATAACCAGCCTAAGAATAACCAGCCCTTCCCTTTTGGTCCGTCGGACGGAGGCCGGAGCGCAGAGGACGAGATGTGTTGGGACCACGGCGGGGACGTGTCGCAACAAACGCAGGCGGTGCGGACGGCACTGGGAATCCTGCTGCTCTCCGCCGGCACCCCGATGATCGCGGGCGGATCAGAGTTCTTCAGAACGACCTACGGAAACAACAATCCATTCAACCTGGACACCACCGCGAACTGGTTCGATTGGCAGGCGGCCGCGCAACAGAGCGCTCTGACTGATTTCACCCGCAACCTGCTGATGTTTCGGCTGGGACACGTTTGTTTGCGTCCGGCGCAGTTTTTTACCGGAGTCGACCACAATGGGAACGGGCTGAACGACCTTACCTGGTATTTCGACACCGGAGGTGAGGTGAGCCAGGATTACTTCGCCAACGCCGACAACCACTTTCTTGCCTATCGGGTAGATGGAACGGAATTTGGGGATGGCGCGGCTTCCATTTATGTGGGGTATAACGGGTGGATCGATACGGTCACGGTGACGATACCCGCGCCGCTTGCGGGTAAGCAATGGTATGTCGTCGCCGACACCAGTTCGAATGCCGAGCCGTGGGGGAATATTCACGCAGCTGGCCAGGAGGTTGTGTTCGGTGGTAATCCATACATTGTGAATGGGCGATCACTTATTCTCTTGCTTGAACGCTGAACCTGGGTTTTCAAGACGGGCAGGCTGGATTCGCGGGTAGCGCCGAAAGCCCAAATAAGTGGCGACGTTTTATGTACGGGCTAAAGTGTCTGCGCGAGACATACTCTCTCCCAATTAAGTCCCGTAGGGACGGGCTGAGAGTAGCCCAGGACGTAGTCCTGGGTTAGCAATGCAGCCATCGAGCAGTCCCGCAAGGGACGACTGAACACCGGGGCGGACTTTCAGCCGTCCCTTCGGGACTTTCGTTGGGAGACCTGGTTCTCATACTGACACTCAGCCGGTACCGTTCACTGTTTTGGTTGGGTACGGCCTTCAGGCCGTACCCAACTACTTTCAACATCTGCGGCTTTTGCCGCTGAGGAGTGAAACGGACGCGGTGCCGTCTGCACTATTGAGCAATACGGCAAGGGAGAGTTCGCATGACGATATCCAGGCGTATCTCATTAGACCGCTTTGCAGTGGCGCTCTTGCTAAGCACGGTGGCAGTCGCAGGTTGCAAACCACCTGCGGAACCGAACCCTACGCCTGTGCCCACTGTTGTTACAGACGACTCCCCGCGGCACTTTACGGCTGCCGATATCAGTCCGCAACTTCCCTATGACGTCGATGTTGCGCGAGTACGGAGGCTGGATGACGCAGGCAAGATTGAGACGGCCCAACGTGAGTTCGATATTCTCTCGTGGCAGGCTTTTCTTGCTCTCAATTGGCCCGCTTCCGCCAATGGTGAACCCGAGGGCTCAGTGCCGACGACCGTCCCCGAAACGCTGCGGGTGTGGAGTTTCTATCGACCGAGCTCGACCATTTTTCTGCCCAATGGCGCGGCACCGGAGCCGACGTGGGACAAGCCAGGGACGCGTGCCTTCGATGTAGTCCTGACCAAGACCAAGGCTGCGTGGCGGCAGCATGCGACCGTTGCCGACCAGAACTTCGAGGCCTTCTCCGGGCCATTGGTCGACCAGAATGGCAAGTGGGCGCGATACCAGGCGCTGGTCAACCACGAGGAATTCGACTACCTGGTCAGTAATAAGCTGTACAACCTGGAGGGGCAAGTCGAGTTCTCGAAAAAGCACGAGGGCAACGAGGTTTCGATGCCAATCAATGATGGGGTCACAAAGCATGGAGCGATCGAGATCAAGCTTGCCTGGAAGGAGCTCGGACCCAACGACGACAAAAGCCGGTTCCTGACCCAGCAAGTGAAGGTCAAAGTATCCGAGGCGTCGGGCGCAACCCCGCGCACCATCACAGCAGGGTTGGTCGGGATGCACATCATCATGCGCACGGTTTCTTCGCCAGAGTGGATCTGGGCGACCTTCGAGCAGATCGACAATGTGCGGCAGAATCCCAGGGGCGATGGAACGATGAGCCATGCGAACTTCTATAATCCGGCGACTCCGTCAGCAAAACCGAATCTTTTGGCGCCCATGAACGCGGTCCGTGATCCGAGTACAAAGCAGTTCACGACGTGGTACGAGAGCCTGACCAAAACGCCAGTGCAGGTGCAACGGGTGGAAGTCCCGACACAGCCGAATCTGAATGACCTGGACGCGACGCTTGCTAATGAGGCAAAGCAGTTGAATGGCGAAGTGCAGGCGCTGCTGCGGGGCCTGGACAAGAACAACGCCCTGCAGTATTACGAGCTGATTGATACGCAATGGCCGGTGCATCCGAACGCTCCCGCATTTCCCGGCGGCGATGGAAGCGCTCCCGGAAGTATCGCGCATAAGACCCCGGGAGATATGCTGCCGGTCTTCCTGGTAAACACCACGATGGAAACGTATTTTCAAAAGGGCACGCAGCCGGCCGGGGCGTTAGAACAGGATGACCGGTTGCCAGCCGACTCGTTAGCCCCGGGTAAGTCGATCGACAATACCCAGGTGACGGGCACGGAAAGCTGCGTAGGGTGCCACTATTCCGCCGGGATCGCGGTCGGGTTCAAGAAAGATGCTCAGGGCAAGGATCAGATTGTGGACGGGCATAAGGTGCCCATTTATGGGGAGAACGGCCACTTCGGAAAGACCGCCAACGGCAACTTTAGCTGGATGCTACAGATTGAGGCTTCGTCGGTAAGCGAGCCCAATCCACCGCCGCTCAAGACGAAGTCCGGTGTGCAGCCGAACGCTCAACCTTAAGTCAAAGCTTCTCTCCGGATGCGTGCTGTACAGGCAACAGCGGTGAACCGTAAACTATATTCTCGCTGTCACGACCGTTAGATCCACTCCAACCTGACAGCCGATTCGTCCTTTTTTGATGGCTTTTATTTCTGATCTGCGAAGTCTGTGGGAGCAGGTGTCTGGCGGGACGCAAGCGTCTTCGCGGACCGAAGCAACGCAGCGCCGGCAGACCGAGGCCTTTTGCTCAGCGGGTACGCTCGGCAACCAGACGGGCTGTCTGATCGAGCTGTTTTCCGGAATCTGGCTGGCGAGCTCCGACCGGGTCTTCCAGTCGCGTTTGACGACCTGGATTGGCATGCTCGAGCAGGATGCTGATCTGCGGTCCCGCTTTCAGCAAGGATGCAGATCGATGCTCGGTTCCCTTAATTCCGTTTCCCTGTTCGCGGAAGCGGGGATCCCAGCCCAGCATGCCTTGTTCCGGGAAATTACCAGCCGCGTCTTCCAAAACTGGCTGCCTCCTCCGCGAGCGGAGGAGGACACTGCCCGGCTGTTCACGTCGGTCGTATGTTCGACGCGCGGCGTGGGGCGCTTTCTGGATCTGGATGAGGCGGTATTTGCCCGACTGGCCGCGATTTTCTGGAGCGCGGAGGGTCTTGACGCGTATCCCCACGTACACCAGGACCTGCATGAAGCACTACGGTTATTGGCGGCGCGGGTTTCCGCGCGTGGCACGAGCCGGCTGGTGCGGCAACGCAGCGCCACCCAAATGGTGGAGCAGTCCCCTTCGTATGCATTGGTCTTTGCTACCGAACGATTGATTGAGTGCGAACACTCCGCCCCCTGTAAGGATTGCATTGAGAGCTGGCTGAACGCTGTCTTCGCCTGCAGGGGAGAGGTGGCACTTGTCCGCATCAGCATGGAGGAAACGGGGGCGAACTCTCCGCTGGTGTTCGATCTGGGAGCCATGGATGCAGCGCTGGACCGCATGGAACTGCTCGCCGCCACCATGGTGGAACACGCCGGTGCGGATCTGACTGCCGTCCGCCGGTTGCTGAACACTCTGGTAAGCGGCCTGCTCGAGGACACGCGCATTTCTTCGGTGATCCGGCAGAACTTCAACCTATTGGCGCGCAAGACGGTGGAACGTACAGGCCACGGGGGTGAACACTATATCGCACATAGCCGCAGGGAATATTGGCATATGTGGGGTGCGGCGATCGGGGGCGGATTTCTCACCGTGTTTACCGCGGCCCTCAAACTGCACATTGTCGGCAAACACTGGGCGCCGTTCATGGAAGTGATTCTGGTAGGAACGAACTATGCGGTCAGCTTTCTGTTGCTGCAGATTTTTGGCCTGGCGCTGGCCACCAAGCAACCGGCCATGACCGGGGCAACCCTGGCCAACATTATTAATCGAAACCGAGGCGATTCCCGGCGCGCCGAGATCACCGAATTCGGCGCATCCATCAGCCGGACCCAGCTGGCCGCGGCGCTGGGCAATATTCTGGCGGTTTCCTCCGGAGCAATCGTCTTCAACCTGATCTGGCTGAAGATGTTCCATGCGCCCTATGTGCCCGCCGGCCAGGCGGAGAAGGTTTATTTATCGCTGCGTCCCCTGGCCTCGGCAACGGCCATTGATGCTGCGCTCACCGGCGTTTTGCTGTGGCTTGCCGGCCTGATCGGGGGATGGTGCGAGAACTTCGCCGTCTACCATCGCATTCCGGCGGCGATTGCACAACACCCGTTCCGTCAAACCATTGGTGCTGACAAAATGCAGAGAGTGGCCGACTGGGTGGACCGCAACATCGGCCCCTGGAGTACCAGCATCTCGCTTGGTTACCTGCTGGCATTCTTTCCGGTGTTCGCGGAGTTTTTTGGCTTGCCGCTTGACGTGCGCCACGTGACGCTCAACACCGGCATGTTTGCCTTTGCCGCCGCTCGCTTTGGCCCCTCCGCATTCCTGCAGGAATGGCTATACGCTGCAATGATAGGCATTGCCGTGATGTTTGTGCTGAACCTGGGAGTCAGCTTTGCCATCGCTTCGTTTGTGGCGCTACGCGCTTACGATGTGGGCCACAAAGAGCGCGCAGCGATCCTGCGCTATGTACTGAAACAAATAATATCGTCACCACTGCAGTTTCTTTTCCCTGTCCAGCCAAAGCAGCCCGCGGCGGTTGACTCCAAGGATGATGTCGAACGGCCGGCACCCGCCGCGTAGGGTCCGTTTGATCATCGCTCTCGCTCTGGCGGCATTCGTCAGCACCAATGTTGACGATTTATCTCTGCTCACGCTGTGGTTCCTCAAGCGGACTAGTTTGAGAACTGTGCTGCTTGGACAGGCGGCCGGTTTTACCGTGCTCGTGCTGGCCTCAATGCTGGGCTATCTGGGGACGATGGCCTTAGCCCGGTCGTCCGTACACTGGCTCGGACTGTTACCTATCGCAATCGGGATCAAGCAGCTGCTGTCAACGGAGCAGGACGACGATCAACCCGCAGACAGTTGGTGGACAGTCGCTACGTTAACGGTGGCAAACGGAGGGGACAACGTCGCAGTGTATGTTCCCTTGTTTTCTCGCTACAACATGAGAAACGTGGAGTTGATCATTTTTTGTTTTTACGTGAGTCTCTGCCTCTGGGTAGTATCCGCCAGATTTGCAGCGCGGAAACTTGCCAGGAACGACCGCATGCACCGCATCGCCCACCGGGCGTCTCCGTTCGTCATCATGCTCATCGGCGGCGTCATCCTGTTTTCTGACTGAACCGGGAATTAAGACGATCTTTAGCCTTGCTCTTGCCGACGCGCCCAAGCCAGCCCAGGGATAGATCCGAGGTTTGCTCACACAATGGGTAGAGGTCGCATTTACTGCCCTTCACTTTCCCCCCAGCGCTCCATCAGACTATTGCTGGGCAGCGATTTATCCGCGACTTTGCGCGCTGTTTCCGCGCCCGCAACAGGCAATCCGAGAGGGTCAAGCAGGCCAATCTGGACCAGCACCGAGGCCTGGTCCCAGTAGATGTGTTCGTGCGCCACCTTGTCGCCTTCGAATTTGACGATAGCCACGGTGGGAATTTCCACGGCACGGCCAGTCGGCGGAATCCCCGGCAGCAGCCAATCGATCTCTGTGGTGTGGGTAAAGTGGACGATGAATTCGTCCACGACAGTGTCCGCCCCAACCGTGCGGCTGATCGGCGTAAGACGGAAGTCGGGCGGATTGACCGGTATGAAGTGGTGGGCGTAGAAGCGCTTCAGCTGCTCATGTCCTACTCCGCCCGTCATGGTCGGGATGTGGTTGACATAGGGCTGAGAAACCATTGTAGCCATGGTGGCATTGGCATCTCGCGTCTCGAATTCGCAGCGGCAGTGTGCTTCCCAAAGTGCAACCAAATCCGGATTTGCCATAGGGTGCTCCGTGTTTCTGCTTGTATCATCCGCAGCTTAGGCTGCTTTAACCATGAGCCGCGGCACGCTAGTTCCCGGCCCTACAAATTGGGCTGCTCTGAGATACCTGATGATGGTAACCGGCAACACGCTTTGGCGGAAGAGGTTCTAGAGCGAATCCGAGCCTCTGCTATTCGGCTGCGGCGGGCGCGTTCGTGCCGAGCAGATCGATCTCTCCCGTGATCACGTGCGCGTGCAGCCCATACTCGCCGACGGCGGTTTGCTTCCTGAAGGTGCGGAAGAAGCCCCCTTTATCCGCGCCGTAAACTGGAGCTCTCACTTCTCCGATATCCACGGATAGGTTGACGATCCGGTAGTCCCACGGGCGAGCGGACGAAATCGTAATCTGTCCGGCATAGAGATCGATATCCTTATCACCCACGATCTCCTCCACCATCACTTCTCCTGCGGGCATGTCGACCCTCAGGCTCGTCTTTCGTGGCACTTCAATGCGGACCTGAAGGCTGCCGTTTTTTAAAGAGCCGCCGGTGATGGTCAGCTTGCCATCATCCTGGTTTCCGGACAGACGGATGCGGATTTGTTGATCGTTCTCGACACCATCGGCCGTACAGACAAGATGAATCGCGTCCTGATCCGTCCCTACAATTTTTAGTCCCGCCGGACGTGAATCGATGGTTAGCATCGCTCTCGACCGCAGTGGAGCTTCGAGCGTTTGGTTACATGCCACCTCTGTCTGGGCAAAGCCGCCCAGATTGCAGGCAAGCAGAGCCGCGCCTGCGGCGGCAGAAAGGGTGTTCATATTGATTCTTACGATGGCGGCCGGGCGGATGTTCCCTAAAATGTTTGTACGGTTTCTCCGGGAGTGAGGTTTCATGCTCGGGCTAATGAGTCTGCGTGCAACTACTTTCAACGCAACAGACTAATTGCTAATGGGGGTGCCAGTGCTGGTGCGCAGCGACGGCGGTTGTTGCGCTTGCGGCTGGTTGGAGTCCTGGGCCGTCTTTTTCGTGGGTGAACCTGAATAGGTGCAGTGATAGAGCACGGTCAAACTGTCTCCTGCATAGCCCCTCGGAAGGTGGTCGAAGGTCTTAATTCCCTCCACAGCGTGCAAGCATGAAACATCCAGGGATGAGTAGCCGCTTGATGTCTCCATTTTCGGGGCTTCATGGTGGCCAAGCCGCTGTATTGCGAATTGAATGTAAACCGTGGCTCCTTCCGGAGTATTGCCGGCAACCTCCGATGGGTTCCATTTCTGGGTGACCTCGCTCTTCACCCCTTCCAGGTACCCGCCAAGTTGCTCACCAGGATTCGTTACGGTTGCGGGCCTGGTTGGCGTTAGGTCCGGTTCCTTTTGCAGTATTTTACTTTGCGGCAGATGAGCATTCAGCGAATCGAGCTCTCTATAAGAACAAGGATAAAGTACTCTCAGACTGTCCTTGATGCCACCCTCAGGAGGACCAAACGTTTTCACCTGCTGCACGGCAAGGACGCAGGACGCATCGAACGATCGATAGCCACTGGGCCTGCGTAACTGGACATCATGGGGTGAACCGTCGCGTGAGATCGTGAACGCAATATCCGCAATCGCGCCTGCAGGGGTATTGACGACTGCTGACGGGTTCCAACTCTGTCCGACCCTGGTTCGGATCACTCCCCAATACCATTGAGATGGGGACAGATGGTCGCTTCCCCTCCACGAGACAGGGGATGCCAGAGCATCCGCAGTTGCGGCGTTCGCAGAAGGAAACAGCCGGGTTGCCCTGGGGCGGCTGGTATCTAAAAGGCATATCGCTACGAAGATCACCCCACATGCGATTGCCGTCATCCACCTCGCTTTGTGGTTGTACGACAGCCTGGAGTTCTTAGTGATCAACCACAGGACCGCGGCGGTGATCATGGCCAGGAAAGTGATCGATGTGCTCCGACCTACCTGTTCACTCAGCGCGTCAAAAATTCCGTAGAGAAGAAGGCAAAGGACCCCACAGGCTGCCCACAGAATGCCGAACGCCATGTGCCGGCTCACGGTACGTGGCTGTTGCGGCACCGGCGGCGCCTGATAGATTGACCCGGCTGACGTCTCGTGCTGATCCTGTGCCGTTGCTTCCCAGGCGCCTGGCGGTGGTGGCGTACGCTTCGGCTCCAGTACCGCTCTCAGGGCAGCTTCATCCCCTCTCGCATAGGCCTCATTCGCCTGTTGCGCGAGTTGCTCACACCGGCGCCTATCCTGCTCATCAACCGCAAGGTCAGGATGAACTCGCTTCAGAACCCGGATCCACAGACTCTTGAGTTCAGGCGACGCTTCAACCAGTGTGCTCACGTTACATCTCCGTTTTGCAATGCATAAAGAAATTTTCCGTCTCATAAGGCAGCGAAACGCTGAACCATGCAAGCGCAGGCGCATGCCTGGAAGCGCAGCTCAGTGGCTTCCGTGATCGCTGTTTGGAGCAGATGCTTCATCGACACGAGTGACAGCCCTTCGGTGCGAGCATTGGTGTGCTCGCACGCTGGTTGTATTTGACCAGTGACCGACGGATCGCACCATTACCCTTTCCGGTACCAAGCCGACTATCCATTGGATCGGCAGTGCAGAAGATGGCGCTGGAGGGCAAGCGCAGGCACCGGGACTACCCAGAAGGGGCCAGAGCTCTGTGCCACTTGTGTAACCGTTGTGGTGGTTACCAGCAGTGTGTAGCGGGATCGGGGAGATCCGGGACGTTACCATCGCGTATAGCATTGGTCAGGATAAGTGGACATCCCGTCTCACCTCATCTACCGTTGCTTCGCTTTCCTTGAGACCCTGGCGACAAGCTCATCCAGCCTTGAAAGTAACAGCTTCAAAATTGGGGAGGCGCTCGCCTTCCGATAGCCGACAGAAAGATCAATCGTCGGCGTGATGCCGTGCAGGGGACGGCTTCTCACCGAATGGGGAAGAAATGTTTTCGCATAGGCGGGCAGAAGCGCAACGCCGCCGGTCGAAGTAATGAGAGACATCACCCCACCCAGATTGTCCACTTCATGGCTCGGTCCGATATTGATGCCGTTCTCTTCCAGGTACCGGTCGATTGCCCGTCGCAGTGCCGGAGCCTTACCCGAAACACTCAGAGCGTTCCCCGACACGCTGAGAAATGTCTCACCAGCGATCTCGTGGACCCTGATGGAGGTCCGAGAGGCGAGCGGATGATTCTTTGGCAGGAATATCTCGAAGGGCTCCTTAATAAGCGCTTTGTATTCCAGCTCGGGACCACCATCTTCTCTGCGAAGAAAGGCTACGTCGATTCTTCCCTGGGAAAGCGCCGCTCCCAACTGGGGGGAATTCTGACAGGAGATCACGAGGTGAATTTTTGGCAATTCCTCTCGCAGCAGCTCGAGAACCCCCGGCAGCCACGTCGATTCGTGGCCAATCATGAAGCCTAAAGCGAAGTACGGCTTTGCCGGGTTGGCCAGTTGACGCGCGGATTGGATTGCCGTTTCAGCCTGGAAGAGCATCGCTCGAGCGTGGTCCAGAAATGCCCGGCCTGCCGGAGTTAGTTCGACACCGCGGGCGCTCCTGGAAAAGAGGGATGCACCGACCTCATGCTCAAGATCACGGATTTGCCGGCTCAACGACGGCTGAGTCGTGTGCAGCTTTTCTTCAGCTGCAAGTTTGAGGCTTCCTGCCTCGGCCACTGCCACGAAGTATCGTAAATGTCTAAGCTCCAAACACCACCTCTGCCTAGAAAGCATAACCCTTCAGCTTAGAAAGCAGTTTGCATGCAAAAGGTTCGCGGGTTATGTTGAAAGCAATTCGCCGGGCGACATGAATGTCGCGAACGCGACGGATCCCGCTGGTTTGGCCGCCTGCGGTCGAGCTCTTCGCTCGACGCGGGTACTCTCTTCGACCAATTTTACTCAACGAAAAAGGTGGACTCGTATGCCTAAGGCATTAGCAAATAAAGTTGCCCTAATTACCGGTGGTTCGCGCGGGATTGGCGCCGCCATCGCAAAACGTCTGGCCGCTGAGGGAGCGAGCGTGGCCATCACTTACGCCAAGGACGCGGGCGCAGCTTCCGACGTGGTCAAAGCAATCGAAGCAGATGGCGGGAAGGCGGTCGCGATCCAGGCGGAGGCCGCCGACGCCGAAGCGGTCAAGGGCGCGGTCGGAAAGGCGGTCGCGACCCTGGGCAAACTGGATGTGCTGGTGAACAACGCCGGAGTCGCCATCCCGAAGAAGTTCGAGGAGACCACCCTGGAGGAGATCGATCGCATGATCGACATCAACCTGCGCGGCACGATGGTTGTGACGCAGGCAGCGCTTAAGCACTTCAATGATGGCGGCCGCATCATCATGGTCGGCTCGTGTGTCGGCGAGCGTGTGCTGACACCTGGGTTGGTGGCCTACTCGGCCACCAAGGGCGCGGTGAAGATGTTCACGCAAGGATTATCGCGAGAGGTGGGCAACCGGGGTATTACGGTCAACAATGTCCAGCCGGGTCCGATTGACACAGATCTGAATCCCGCTTCAGGGGATTGGGCAACACCGCAGAAGGCGGTCACTGCCCTCGACCGGTATGGGAGTGTGGACGAGGTTGCCGCTTTGGTGGCGTTCGTTGCCGGCCCGGAATCGTCCTACATCACCGGGGCGAATCTGACGGTGGACGGCGGCACGAACGCCTGAGTTTTAGCTATCGCTTGTAATGGCGAACATAGTCCGGGAGCTCAGCTTCCGGCAAATTTCTTTCGTCAGCCAGCGGTGTGCCAGGTACCAGCGAAAGCGGCAACACGCCTGCCCAGATGGGCAGGGCGTAGTCTTCCTCGTCATCCTTCGGTGGGCCCGTGCGTACCTTGGCGGAGGCTTCGTTGATCGGAAACGATAGGGCGGTTGTCGCTTTCATCTCCTGAGGTGTTGGCTGGCGAACGCCGTCCCATCGGCCCGGTACCAGGCGCTCGGTAATCAAGCGCAGGGCCGCCATCTTTTCCTCGGGTTCGTCGATCAACGTGCCCCTGGCGAGCACAACCACCGAGCGGTAGTTCATCGAGTGATGAAAGGCCGAACGCGCCAGCACCAGTCCATCCAGCAGGGTCACGGTAATGCAAGCTTCTGTTCCGGCACTCAGCGCACGCAGCATGCGGCTCGCCGCCGAGCCGTGAATCAGCAGTTGGTCGCCATCCCGTCCATAGCCAGTGGGAATCACAAACGGGGATCCTTCAAAGACAAAGCCTACATGGCAAATCAACCCCTCGTCGAGAATGGCGTGCATGGTTTTCCGATCGTAGGCACCGCGCACCGGTAGGCGGTGTACTTCTGTTCTTGTGGTGCGTAAGGTTTCAGTCATCCTGCTCGTATTGTAGGTAGAAGGGTAGCCTGGAGATAGATCCACTGTTGAGAATCAGCTAGAGTCCACTTCACTTGTGGCGTCGGTGAACCCTATCGTGCGGCAAGGCCGTCAGGGGCTCTTCACCCCGTTCGATTTAAACGAACGATCTCCTGTCGAGTCACGACCGGACGTCTGAAGGATAGACTCGTCCAAATTAAGCTCGACGACGAAATTGCGGGTACTCCACGGAGAATTCGGGAGGGCCGAGTGGCGCACCGCAGATCCCTCCACTCCGCTACGCTCCCCCGGATTTCCTGTGGAACTTGGTGGCGTTGGCACACTCCATGCTGCTTTCCTTAACGAAAGCAGCACACGCGGCTTTGTCCAGCGAAGCGTGGCAGGAAATCCGGGTCCGGTCAGGGTGACAATTAACCTTGGAAACTATACTTAGCGTCCCCAAACAATTTGTCATCCGACCGGAGCGTATCCGGATTTCCTGCCATCAATTGTTCCTTATGCTTTCGCGCGATTGTGAAGGGGTCGCTGACGATAGAAAAAATGAATCGCGTTTCCATTGGCGCAAATGATCGTGCTCTATCGAATCTCGCCATCTCGTCAACCGGCCCTGACGGGGGCCGGGCAGAGACAGATGGGGCCGTCCGCACATTTTATCCGGCCAGTTACAGTTACGTACTGGTATACTTGCTGCAGCGATTCTGGTTGGTTTGCGGGAAAGCGGACTTCAGGTCCTCATCCTCAGTGCGCTGTGTTATTTGCCACCGGGAGAATTGCATATCGCCACGTCAGAGAACGCTGCAAGCACATAGAAAAGCGAGCGCTTTTCCACAGAAACGACCGTTTATCATCGCTTCCGCTCCGTGCTGAGGTTATTTATCCTCGATGGGAAGCAGAGGGCCCCCGAGAATGTCGGATGACACGGAAATCTTTAAACAAGTCCTGCAAAAGAGAATCGACAACGCTGAATATTGGCGGGAGATTGTGATCTTAGAGGAAGGTCCGTTTGTGTTCAGAGTCGTTCAGGAACTTCAATTGGGCCTGACTGACAGCACCGGCACGCTCAAAGCCATGCGTCCAAGCGTCCCTAGCCGTTTTGAATGGGTCTGTTCCAGCAAAGAAGCGGCAACCGAGCAGGCGCTACGGTGCCTGCAACAAAGCAAAAATGACGATTGGTTGTTCCCGCCCTCCGCCTCTTCAGCAGCGTAACGGTCTTCGTCTCCTCGTAGTGAAGGAATTGATCTTCGACCTCACTCTTTGGTAACCGAGTCAGAGACTTATTACGTGCCGCAGAAAGTTTGACTCACGCATTGCTCGGGACGAGCCGGCGTGGCGTAGCGCTCCAGTTCTGGCCTGTCTTCGTAGGGTCGTGTTACGACATTCAGCAGTTGTTCGAAGGGCTGGAAATCCTGCCGTTCGACAGCGGCATCGAGTGCCTCCTGGACCAGGTGGTTGCGCGGGATGAATGCGGGGTTGGACCTGCGCATGGCCGCGGCGCGCTCCTGTGGTGAGACCGGCTCCTCTTCCAGGCGCCGGCGCCATTGCTCAGCCCAGGCATCGTAAGCGCTGGGCTCGGCAAAGAGCGTGCGTACCGCTTGGTCCCCTTCCGGCCCGAAGGCAGCGGTGGACAGGCGACGGAAGGTCAGGGTGAAGTCGGCCCGGTTCTCGGCCATGCGTCTCAGCAGGTCCTGAGCCAACGAATCATCCCCCTCGTGATCGGTCAAGAGGCCAAGCTTGCGGCCCAGGCCCGCGGCCAGCGCCGTTTCAAATTGCGGAGCGAAAGCAGCGAGTGCCTCCTGCGCGGAGGCCAGCGCGGCTTCTTCACTTCCCTGCTCTTCTTGCAGTAGAGGCAGCAACGCCTCGGCTAGCCGCGCCAGGTTCCAGTGGGCGGCGCGGGGCTGGTTGCCGTACGCATAGCGTCCCTGATGGTCGATGGAGCTGAATACCTTGGCCGGATCGTAGGCCTCCATGAAGGCACAAGGCCCGTAATCGATGGTCTCGCCCGAGATGGAGGTGTTATCGGTGTTCATCACGCCATGGATGAAGCCGAGGAGCAACCATTGCGCGACGAGCCGCGCATGACGGCCGACGACACCATCGAGCAGGGCGCGGTAGGGCTGCTTCGCCTGGGCGGCCTCAGGATAGTGGCGACCGATGGCATAGTCCGCCAGGATGCGGGTCGCTTCCATATCGCCCCGGGCGGCGAAATATTGGAAGGTGCCCACGCGGAGATGACTTGCCGCTACGCGGGTGAACACGGCTCCCGGCAAGACAGTGTCGCGCAGCACGCGTTCGCCCGTGGTCACGGCGGCCAGGGCGCGCGTGGTCGGCACCCCTAGCGCCGCCATGGCCTCGCTCACGATGTATTCGCGCAAGACCGGACCGAGCGCGGCTTTGCCGTCTCCGCCGCGGGAGAATGGGGTGGGTCCGGAACCCTTGAGCTGGATGTCGTAGCGTATGGCGTCACGGCCCATCACCTCGCCTAGAAGATTGGCACGGCCGTCACCAAGCTGCGGGACAAAGTGCCCGAACTGGTGGCCGGCATAGGCTTCCGCCAGCGGCTCAGACCCCTCGGCCACTCGGTTCCCGGCCAGAATCTCCACGCCTTGCTGGTTTGCCAGCTCATCCGGGTCGAGGCCCAGGTCCTGGGCCAGTTCCCTATTCAACTTGACCAGGCGCGGGGCCGCTACGGCTGTCGGGTTCAGCCGGGCGTAGAAGCGCTCCGGTAACCGCGCGTAGGTGTTTGCGAAATTGAATTGGATCGGGGTGACGGGCGAGGCGGTCGCGGTGGTTTCTGGTGGGGTCATGTTGTTTCCTAATCAACGATAACGCCTCTCGGCCAGACGAGTTTGGTGGGCTCGGAAAGGTACGAGCTTCAGCTCGTACATATTCCCCGCAAGGTCGATGGGCTTTAGACTCTGAGGGAGTTCTTTCCAGGAAGAAAATATCCCTCAGCGGCTAAAGCCGCAAGCCTTTTGGGGTGAAGGCCGTCCCCTTCAACAGTCCGGGGGAGCCCTCTGGTTCAACAGAGGAAAGCAGAGCTTCAGCGCCGACCTAGAAAATTCCAGGGCTAAAGCCCTTCCCCGAGAAATGAACCGCTTTCCCGCTGGACTGAAGTCCTGCTCCCCCTGCTGAAGCAGGGGGCTCCCACCAAACTCGGGGATGGGAGATACTGCGCAACCGTCGATTCCCTACAGGGAACGGGTAGCCGTACAAGCGGAAGGGCCTCCCTGGTTGGGGAGGCCCTTCCGCTGATCGGGTTCTGGAAAGGCTACTGGCTGACGGTGCTGACAGCCGGTGCGCTCGATGCCGAATCGCTCGTGAGCTTCTCGGCGAAGTAGCTGTGATCCCAGAGGTTGTGGTAGAAAACGCCGGTCAACTCTGCGGCCTTGGGGCCAAAGGTGGGACGGCCACCCTCGAGGAAGAAGACGGTGACGATGCGGCCATGGGAAGTGTTGGCAAAGGATGCAAACCAGCCATAACGCGTGCCGTTGTTGGAGCAAGTACCCGTCTTACCGAGAATAGGAAGCTGGTTGAAGTTCGTGCGCAGCGAGCGGGCGGTGCCGTAATCGACCGCACCCTCCATGCCAACCGTAACCTCAGGGATCAGGTTGCCGATGTCCAGGGTCCGCTTTACCCGAGGCTGGAAGTCCGCAGCTTCCGCGGGAGTGGTCGGGTGCTGCAGATAGTAAAGGGTTCCACCGTTGGCGATGGATGCCACCAACGCGCCTAACTGCAACGGAGTCATCGAGATACCCTGACCGAACGAGCACATCTTACCAACCCCGCCTTCGCTCTCAGGCAATACCTGCTCGGGGTAAATGCCAAGCTGCTCGCCGGGAATGTTCCAGCCCGCCAGCTCGCCCAGGCCAAACGAATTGGCATAGTGACGCACCCGCTCAAAACCCAGACGACGGCCAAGGGTCTCAAAGTAAAGGTTGTTGGACTTGGCCAAAGCCTCCGTCATGTTGACGTGATAGCTGCCACCCAGGTTGACTGGGGTGTCCTTGGTGACGATCCCTTCCTGCAGGGCAGCCAGGGCGACCGATACCTTAATCGTCGAACAAGGCTCAGCGCCGCTCGAAAGGGCCAGCTTCTGGTTGACCATGGCCAGAATGCGGCCGTTGCTGGGGTCGATGGCTACCACCGTGCCATACATATTGCCCAGGGCGTCGATCGCCGCCTGGCGAACCACTGGATCTTCTCCCGCCGTCACATCACCCTGGGTGAGGTCGGAATCGGTAAAGGAGCTAGCCGAGAAGTGCTCGTAGGAACGATGACGGACCAAAACCATGCGGCGGACCGATCCCGACCGGGTGCGAACCATCACTACCCGGCGCTCCGTCGCAACCGGGCGAGCGTGGCGCAAGGTTGCCATGTGGCGGCGTGCGTGTGCGCTCTCCTGCACATGGGTCACGTGGGCACGATGGGTGGGATGGGTGGGACGCGCAGAGGATGGTGTCGCGAACGCGGCGGAGACCAGACCGAGGATCACCAGGAAATGAAGAGTACTTTTAAGAAGTTGTCTGCTCACCGCGTGTTTTATCCTCTCGAAATCAAGGCTTATATAGATGATACGTGCCCCGATAGGTGGGGGTACATCAGTAATCAGTTGAAGGTTACTAGCACTCAATCTATCAGCGAACCATACCGCAATTTGATTAACCCTAATTTGACATGAATTCTTTCCGCATTTCCATATTCCAT
Source organism: Acidobacteriaceae bacterium (assembly GCA_049522955.1). GTDB lineage: Bacteria > Acidobacteriota > Terriglobia > Terriglobales > Acidobacteriaceae > PALSA-350. The sequence continues at coordinate 40,749 of JBEKNJ010000022.1, read as the reverse complement.
CGAAGTCTTTCCGATGTCCGTACCACAATTGGGTACACAACCGTAACGCTAGAGCGCAGATCCGCCCGGGGTGGTCAGACGGCGCCTAATTCGGCCTACGAAGGAACGCCGGGATATCAAGATTCTCCAGATGCGGTTCACCTTCGGTACGAAGAGCATTCTCCTGGCCGGGGCGCGATTCGCGTTCCGGCGTGGGCTTGCTGGGAATCAGCCGGGCGTACTCCTCTTCATAGGGCTCGTCAAAGTTAATGTGAACCGCCGGGCGCGCCGAAGCAGCGGGCGGCGCTGGAGTCTCTTCGATCAGGACTGGCTGGGGCTGCAGAGTGAACGGGGCCGGTTCGGGCGCCGCTCCCTTCGGCGCCGCCGGGGGGTGCTCCGGGGTTTTCTTCGACTCGAAGAGCGGGGAAAGTTCTTCCTCAGCCTGTTCTTCACTGGCAAAGCGCGGAGCAGGGGGCTGACCTTGAATCGAGACGCGAGGAACCATCGCATCATTGGCCGAGCGTTTGTGCCGGCCCAGATAATCCTGGCGAAAGCCGGTAGCAATCACGGTGATCTTGACGTTGTCGCCCATGCCTTCGTCGAGAACTGCGCCGAAGATGATATTTGCGTCTTCGTGGGCCGCGTTTTGGATCAGGGTGGAGGCAATGTTCACCTCGCTCAGCTTGAGCGAACTGGAGCCGCTGATGTTGATGAGAATGCCGCGCGCGCCGTCAATGGCGCCTGCCTCCAGAAGAGGGGAGGCCATGGCAGCCTGAGCGGCGGCAATGGCGCGGTTTTCGCCGCTGCGGACGGCGGTCCCCATGACAGCGTAGCCCATGCCCGACATGGTGGTCTTTACGTCGGCAAAGTCGCGGTTGATGATGCCCGGGATAGTAATTATGTCGGAAATACCTTGCACGCCCTGGAGCAGAACGTCATCCGCGACGCGGAATGACTCGAAGAAGCCGGCATCCTTGGCCACGGCCAGCAACTTCTCGTTGGGGATGACAATCATGGTGTCGACCCCTTCGAGCAGCTCCTCCATACCGCGCTCAGCTTGCTGCATGCGCCGCTTGCCTTCAAAGCTGAAAGGACGAGTCACGACCGCAACCGTGAGCGCACCCATTTCGCTGGCCAGCGAAGCGATGACCGGCGCCGCGCCGGTGCCGGTGCCACCGCCGAGGCCGGCCGTCACAAAAACCATGTCCGCGCCTTCCAGCGCTTCGATGATCTTCTCTGAATCTTCAAGTGCCGCGCGCCTACCCATGTCCGGGTTCGCGCCGGCGCCCAGGCCGCTGGTTAATTTGACGCCCAACTGCAGCTTGACCGGCGCCTGGGAGAGCTGCAACGCCTGAACATCGGTATTGGCGACGATGAACTCGACCCCCTCCAGCTTGGCGGCGATCATGCGGTTCACGGCGTTGCCGCCACCGCCCCCTACCCCTATGACCTTGATCTTCGCGCCGCGCGCGATCTCGTCGTTGTATTGAATGCGGATTTCGTCGGAAAGACTCATGGGTTCAACTCCATTCTCAATCGTAAATTCTCAATCGTAATTGGATCCTGTCGATCACAAACTTCCTGCGAATATGGCACGCAGTTTCGCGCGCAGGCCCTGATCTTCGGCCGCCCGCAGCACGCTGGTGCGATGGGTGTAAAGCAGCATGCCGATAGCCGTTGAAAACTCCGGCTGGATCAGTTCCTCAGGCATCCTGGAGAGTGGCACAGGATAGCCCAGACGGGCGGGAACGCGCAACAGACTTTCCGCGACGTCCAGCAACCCGGCCAGGCGAGCGCCGCCGCCGGTGAGAACGCAGCCCGCGCCCAGCGCGCCAAGGACCCCGCCCTGACGCAGGTTCTCGCGCAGCAGGTGGAAAAGCTCACGCGCGCGCGGTTCAAGAATCTCGCTGAGGTGACGCTGCTTGATGGTTCGGATAACCTCGTTTCCACCCGCAACCAACTCCAGCTCGCTGGAGGAAGGAACCGAGGTGACGACGCAATGTCCGTACTCCAGTTTAATTGCCTCCGCCTCCTGGACGGACATGTGCAGGCCAACGGCCAGGTCATTGGTGAAGTGATCGCCGCCAATAGGCACCACGGCGGTGTGGGCTACTGCCCCTTCGAAAAAAACGACCAGCTCGGTGGAGCCTGCGCCGATGTCAATGAGGCAGGCGCCGAGTTCACGCTCGTCCGCCGAAACCGTGGCTTCTGCAGCAGCGATCCCCTCGAAAATTGTGTCGGTCACTTCCAGACCAGCCTTGTTGGCGCAGGTGACGACGCTCTGAGCCGCGCTGGCCGAGCAGGTGGAGATGTGCAGATTCACTTCCAGCCGGTTGCCGACCATACCCACCGGGTCATGGATGCCTGGCTGCTCGTCGAGAACGAATTGTTGGGGTAGCAGGTGAAGGATTTCGCGATCGGCCGGGAGGGAGACGGAGCGAGCCCGATCCACGGCGGCGCGCACATCCTCGCGGGTAATCTCGCGCAGCCGGTTTCCCAGGCTGATGCCGCCCTGGCTGTTCACCCCACGCACGTGCGGACCGCCTAATCCCACAACACAGTTCGAGATGACGGCGTTGGCCATCTGTTCGGCTTCGGTCGCGGCGCGGTTGAATGCCCTGCTGGCGGGCAAGAGATCGCTGATCAGGCCCTTGCGCATGCCCTCGGCGTTCACCACGCTGTGCGCACGGTAGCGCAGCGCACCTTCATGCAGCTCCGCTACCAGCACGCGAATCTTGGAGCTGCCGGCATCCAGTACCGTGAGTAGGTCTTCGTTTTTCTGGCTCATCCCTGGGTCATCAGCCCTTCGCTTTGGCGGCTTTGTGTGGTTTTGCAGCGGGCTGGGCTGCCGAACGTTTTGCTGGTGCCGCGTGGTGGTCATTGTGCCCGGCGGCGGCCGGTGCCGATTCAGTGCTGGTTTGCTGCGTCATATCGAGCACCACCTGGTTTTCATAGCGCATGTCGACCGATGCCAGATGCGGATATTGCTGGCGCCATTCGACCAGGTGCTGCTGGTAACTGCGGTAGCGAGCCAGGAAATCCGAATCGCCGAAGTGAACCTGGATATCAGAGCCCTGGGCCGGCAACAGAGCCCAAATGTCTTCCGGATCAGAGATGTCGACCTCGCTGAGCTGAGTGGAAACTTTGGCACCTCCGGAATCCAGATCGGTGACAAATTGCTGGTACAGGTGCATCCGAGCGGCGCGTACCGGCAGAGGATCCCGAGCGGAAATTCCCGTAACCACGGGAAAGGAATAGTGCTTGGTGGCCATCACGGCGGGAGGAAGGTGCAAGAGAACTCCGTGAGCATCGATCAGGCCTATGGTGTTGCCCTGACGAACGAACGCCACAGGCGTGCGCTCAACGATGGCGACGCGCAGCTGGTCGGGCATCAGCCGCATCACGGTCGCATGCTCCACCCAGGGGAGCTGTTCCAGAGCCGCGCGGCGCTGATGCAGGGGTATGAAGAAGATGTTGCGCCCCAGGTCGGATCCGAAAACAGAGAGCAGCTCGGCTCGCGTGACCTGACTGTTGCCCATGATCTGGATCGAGGAGGAGGTGGTAATACGGAAGCGGGGATCGTCACGGAAGAAGTTACGTATGACAATCGCGAGCAGAATCAATCCGGCGACAGCGAGAACCACGGCAACGGCCGCGAGGATGCGCCCCGCTCGGGTGGGAGGAATGAGACCGCGCCGAACCGGGACACGTCTCCGGGCACGCAGGAAACCATCTTCCTCGTTGTCCGGATCGTCGCCGACAGCCTGCCCCGCGCGCGTGCGGGTCCCGTTTCTCGCGGTATCCTGCTTGACGCGCGCAGTAGATGAGGGCGCGGGGCGGAAAAACTGCTCCGCCGGTTCGTCGTCCGCGAATACCGTTGCACGGCTTACTTGTGAGTCGATTTTTACCACGCCCGAGTCAGGTCGTGAGATTTGCCATCCAAACTATAGCGTGGTTTTCTCGGGATTGCTCGGGCAATTGTCAGGGAATCTTAGGGGTTATCTTTGTTGGAAATGGGGGCGGCATAAACCTTAATCCAGTGGTTCCTCATTTGTGGTCTGACTTTCTTGCCGGCAGAATCGAACACGATCAGGTTGGTCTCCTGCCTGGGCATGTGGCAATCAATACAGTTGCTTGAAACCGGGTGACCGGCCTTGGAGAAAGTTGCGGAATCCGGTTTGTGGCAGGTGAGGCAGCGCTGCGAAAACTCAGCCAGGTTGTGCTGCGCGACATGAACGTTGTGGCAGGTGAGGCAGGTCATGGAGGACGCGAGGAAGCAGCGGCTCTGCTTCAGCATGTCTACCTGGTTGCCATGAACATCCAGGGGCGCCCCTGGATCCGGCTTGGGGAAGTTGAGGTATTTGTCCAGCGGGTTTCCGGGGAGATAAGTAAAGCTTGGGAGGAGAGGCTGGCCGTGTCCAGCGTGGCACCAGGCACAAAGATCCATTTGGCGGTCGCGGGAGAAGTGCGCCGGGTTGAGGATGGCGGTATCGGCAACGGGCTTCGATTGCTCTCGCGTGACGTGTTCGCGCCCCGGTCCATGGCACTTTTCGCACTGCATGCCGAGAGTAAAGCCAACGGTGTTGTAGCGGTTGGAAGGCGGCGGGAGAGCCTCAAAATAGGTCGCGTGACACTCCAGACAACGCGGAATGATGGGGCGCTCGAAGTCGGCAAAGCCATCGCGATACCCAGGGCTGTTTACCCAGCCCAGCTCGATCCAGTAAGACACGGGTAACTCAAAGAGCTGATCTCCATCCCAGAACAAATAGGTTTGGCCTTTTTCGCCGGAACCGACGACGACAGCAAAACGTTCGCTACGCGAGCTTGTTGGGGCGACGGCAGTCTGAAAAAAACCGCCGTCCTTGGAGTCCATGCGGAATGACAGATTGGGATTGCGCGTCTTCAGGAGGTTGTCGCCGGGGGTGAACTTTCCCAGGATGGAGTGTTGGTCGGGAGCGGTGGAGGTGAGATAGTGCGCAGTCTGGTGGAAGGAGTCTACCTGGGCTGCGTGGCAGGATCGGCACTGGTCGTCGCCGACGTAGCCGTCTCGCGCAGCTCGTTTTGCCTGGGACAAGGCGAGCTGCGGCGCGGCGAGCAGCAATAGGATTAGGGTCGTGAAAACTCGATTCATATCCTCGAAGACTGGACGTTGAGATCTGCGGTATCCCACATCTCGCAAAAAACGAGCGAGATGTGGGGCACCCATGGTCCAGTTTCCCTATTAGCAGTCAGTAGAGCAGATAGGGCTTTCTCTTTGCCTCGAAATCATGGAGTTGTTGCTGCCAGTCCTCTGCTATTCGTTGTGGATCGCGGCTTGCCAGCAGGGCTTCGAGTACGCTCCGATTGGCGAGCAGGGTCTCCATCTTGTTCATTTGAAATTTTTCTCCGGCGAGTTTGTGGATAGCGGTCGCGATTTCCAGGCCTAGTTCGGGTGAGTCGATGACATTGCGTCCAGTCACGATCAACTCGATTCCGTGGCAGAGCTGATCCGCATATGGATAAGGCGGGCGGGGCGTGAAGTCGACCGGCAGGAAGCGCACTCCGGGTAAGAATCTGGCATTCAAGGTGCGCGCCAGGGCAGGGCCATCGATCCAGGGCGCTCCTACATATTCAAAGGGAGTGTCAGTTCCGCGGCCTACCGAGATATTCGTGGTCTCGATCAGTCCCAGCGCAGGATAAAGAATCGCCTCCCGCAAACTCCGGAGATTGGGAGAGGGATTGGTCCAGGTGAGCCCAGTGGCATCGAACCAGTCGCCCCGCTGCCAGCCTTTCATTTCAACCACAGTCAACGGCGCGCCCAGTTTGTACTCTCCGTTGAGGTAGCGTGCCAGCTCCCCCAACGTCATGCCGTGGCGCACTGGTATCGGCGCGACGTTGACGTAGCTCTCGGAGCCGGTATCCGAAACAGGACCCTGCACAAAGGCGCCTCCGAGCGGATCAGGACGGTCCAGGACCACGATGTCTATGCCGGTGCGGCCGGCGGCCTCGAGAAAATAGCGGACCACGGTTTCATAGGTATAGAAGCGGACTCCCGCGTCCTGCAGGTCGATGAGCACGGCGTCCAATCCGCGCAGTGTTTCGAGAGAGGGACGGCGCTGGGCTCCATAGAGGCTGACTACGGGCAGCCCGGTGCTAACGTCTTTTGTATCTTGAATGCCTTCCTTGTCGAGCGCGCCGTTGATGCCGTGTTCGGGACTGAAGAGTAGCTTGACCTGGAGGCCGGGAGCTCCTGCCAGGACGTCGATGGTTCTTCGGCCCTGCGCATCGAGCCCGGTCTGATTTGTGAGCAGCCCGACGCGCAACGTGCCGCCATGCTTCGCAGCCAGTGCCGCCAGGGGGGCGAAGTGCTCCTGTTCCAGAACGTCTATTCCAGCAGTAACGGTACCGTTGCGGTCCTGGTGGCGGCGCTCACCGGCAATGGATTCGTTGTAGCCGGTGAGCGTGGCAGCGAGGCTTCCGCTGTCAGGATGCAGCTTGACCCAGCGGGCAATCGCGGTCGCAACCGCGCCACGGATCGCGTTGATACCGGTCGGTCCCTTGGGATAAACAGCGTTCGACATAAAGACGACGTAGGTGTCGCTGGTTGGGTCCATCCAGACGGATGTTCCGGTGAACCCGGTGTGGCCAAAGGAGCCCACTGGGAAAAGCTCGCCGCGGTTGCTGGAAAAAGGCGAGTCGATGTCCCAGCCGAGCCCGCGAAGGGCTGTGCCTGTCGCTGGTTGCGCTGGGGTGGTCATCTTTTCCAGCGTGAGTTGCTGGAGCGGGAAATGGCTTGGTCTGCCGGCAAGCCTGTCGAGCAGGTTCTGGGCGTAGATGGCGACGTCACCGGGAGTGCTGAAAAGGCCGGCATGGCCGGCCACTCCACCCATGCGACGCGACGTTGGGTCGTGGACCACTCCGTGGAGCATCACGCCGTGATCGTATTGCGTGGGTGCGATGTGACTGCGCCAGGACTCGGGGGGAAGAAATCGCATATGCTCCACACCCAACGGCTGGGCGAGATATCGCTGCTGATACTGATCGAGCGTGAGGCCTGAGAGCTTCTCGACCAGCGCGCCCAGGACGATGAAGTTGATGTCGCTGTAGCGGAATTGCACTCCGGGAGCGGTGACCGGCGTCGCGGCAAACGCGCGGCGCAATCCCTCCTCTTTCCCTCCCCACGGGTCATCGAGCGAAACATCGGGCGGCAGGCCGGAGTAGTGGGTCAGCAGCTGGCGAATGGTGATGTCCTGCTTACCATTGGCGGCGAACTGGGGCAGATATTGGGCCACCGGATCGTTGAGCTGAAATCGACCCTGTTCGTAGAGCTGCATGATGGCAGGCGCCGTGGCTAAAACTTTGGTCAGGGAGGCAAGATCGAAGATCGTGTCTTCGGTCATCGGTTCCGGCGCAGGGATGAGGGAGCTGTTTCCGTAGGCTTTGTGGAAGATGATCTTCCCGTTGTGACCGGCGATCACCACAGCCCCGGGGAATTTTTTGGCCGCGATTCCGCCTTCGACGATGCGATCGATTTGTCGAAATTCAGGATCCTCCTGCGCTTTCAATTGCGAAGCCATCAGAACGATCAGCAGGACTGCGATCTTCGAAGTGCGTTTGCCGGGCAGGATTTTGCTCATCGCCCATCCCAGGGCGAAGGTAAGCAGCGATCCGATGAGCACGAACCAGGTCCAGGCAATTTTTGGTAACGGTACTGCATGAGGCTGCTTCCAGAGCAGGATGTTCACCACCAGGCCGCCGATCATGCCTATGATTGCTCCTGATTCCGTTGCAGTCTTAGTCAAAGTGCCGAGCAAGAAAACTCCCAGCAGCGCACCGTAGGCGACGGACGCAATCGACAATCCGACTTCTACGACGTGACCGCCACCGCGGGACATCAGTGCGAGCACAAACAGCAGCATGGCCCAGAAGAAGGTCATCACGCGGGATAAGCGAGCGCGCTCACGTTCGTCCGCATCGGGCTTCCAAGCCATGTAAAAATCCACCATGCTGCTGGAGCTGAGCGAGTTGACGGCTGCGCTCAAGTTCGACATTGCGGCCGCCAGGATGGCTGCGACCATCAAGCCAGCGACACCATGCGGCATCTCGGTCACGATGAATGCCGGGAAGACGCGATCGGGGTTTCCCGGCGGCGTGCCATTGGTCACATTACCGTAGAAATAGTAGAGCCCGGTGCCGATGGCGAGAAAGAGCGCGAACTGCACCAGAATAACAACGCCGCTGGCCAACAAGGCGATGCGCGATTCGCGGAGGCTTCTCGCCGCCAGCAGCCGCTGCACCATGAGCTGATCGGTACCGTGACTTGCCATGGTCAGGAAGCAGCCTCCGGCGAGACCGGCCCAGAAGGTGTAGGTTTGACTCAAGCTCAGAGCAAAGTGGAAAATGGTGAGCTTGCCGGCAGCAGCGGCAACGATGTGAATTGCGTGCCAGCCACCCGGGACGCGATGCCCGAGCAGGATGACACTCACGATTGTGCCGGCAACGTACAGCGCCATCTGCACCACGTCGGTCCAGATCACGGCGGCCATCCCGCCTTCGAGGGTGTAAATCAGGGTCAGGGTGCAGATGATCGCGATGGAGACGATATCCCGGGTGCCAATCGCGATACCCACAACGATCGAGACGGCAAAGACCCGGACCCCTTCTGCCGCGGCGCGCAAAAAGAGGAAAAGAAATGCGGTGAGCTTATGGAGCCGTGGGCCGAAGCGCTCGCCGATGACTTCATACGCCGTGAGCAGCTCGCCACGAAAATAACGGGGCAGGAAGATGATGCATACCACGATCCGGCCCAGGAGATAGCCGAGAACAATCTCCAGGAACCCCCAATCGCCGGTGTAGGCGAGGCCGGGCACGCTGATGATGGTCAGGGTACTGGTCTCCGCGGCCACGATGGAGAGAGCGATGGCCCACCAGGGAATCCGGCGATCGGCAAGAAAGTAGCTTTTTAGGGAACGGTCGCGGCTGCGAAACTGCAGACCGAAGAGGGTGATGCCTGCCAGATAGATGGCTACCAAAGAGAGATCAACCGAGCTCAGCCGGTGCATTCGTTTACCTGGACTTCATCCTAATAGCCGGATGGTCCGGTAGCCGCCTCTTTTCCTCGAACTAGTCGTCCCCGTGCCACGTGGGCTGGAGCGCACACGGGAGGCTCAGTGCATCGATGAGAAGTAGATTTTTCGCGATGGCTACCAGCACCCGGGGAGAGACGGCAGGGAGCTTGCACGCCGCGGTTGGTTTGATCACACAGTCCTTGTTTGCCATTGCACTGACTCGATTCTCTGCTCTTTTACCTTTACTGGACTGCGGGCAACAGCAGACCACCTAACTGGTATGTCCAGGTGCGCCCGGTGAGATGATCGAAGACTTCTACGCTGCCCTGGCAGGCAGAAGTGATCGGCGGTCCAGACGTAATCGACGGCTGCGCGGTCACGGCCGGTTGCACTTCGATGCGCTGGCCCGGCCTGAGGCCAAGGGAATCGGCATTCAAATCCAGCGAAGTTGCCGTCCCCGGGGCCAGGTTCACCGGCATGCTGGGCCCAAGCGGCGTACCGTTCTTGTCGGCAAAGCTGAGCTGGCCAATGCACGGGTCAGGAGGAAAAGCCACGACAATGAGCCGCATGGTTTGACCGCCGGCCAGACCCTGGGGCAGAAACGCAGGTGATGGAGAGACCGCATTCACCGCAGGAGCAAGCACGGTTCCGTATCCCGTGAGCAAGTCGAATACTTCGACCGAAGCCTGTAGCGAGGGTGTCGGAAGATCCGTAAATATCGGGGTGAGGGTCGGCCTAACTTCCACGCGCTCACCCAACTGGTTGACAAGCGTACTCGCGTTGAAATCCAGCGATGCTGTTTCTCCGGGACTGAGGGCTACCTGCGCAGTTGGGCCGATGGGGTTGTTGTTGACGTCCACGAATCCCAGGTTTGCTTCGACCGGGGCACCGGGCGGAACAATCGCCGGTCCGGCGACCACAGTGAGGCGTACCACCTGGCCCAGGGCCGCTCCTCCGACGGGGACGGGTATCTGCTGAACGTAGTCCAGATCGAAGGCCATGATCCCGTTCGAGTAGCATACGCCCACGGAACTGCCCGGAGGACAGAAGGCCGGGAGCACTTGCCAGCCTGAACCGAATTCCGGCCCGTTATCGACATAGGCGGCTCCGATCGAACCGACGGTGACGGAGCCTACCTGGTCCTGTTCCCACTCCAGAGTCTGGGCGGGATACGAGGACGTGATGATCAGGTAGTAGGTTCCGGCGGGTAAGGTGATAGGAAAAAACCCGAAGGAGTAGGAACTCACGGAGCTGTCGGCAGGGATAGGAAGGTTTTCATTCAAGGTAAGCAGATCGTGTGAGCCCGCAGCCAAGCCGTTGGCGATGTGAATCGTGATCGGGTATACGCCCGAAGTGTGACTCAGCAGTATCAGGTCGAGGCTCAGATCGACCTGGTTCACCATTGTGTCCTCGCTTACGCTGAAGGATTGGGCAATGGATTCCCCGGTGCCCAGTCCGTATTGCCCCAGTTCAAACACCGGCTTGTTGTCGCCAACAACCACGGATGCAGATAAGGGGGTTGTCAACGAGAGAACAAGGACACCTACGATGATTCCAGGCAATTTCATAAGGACCCCTCCGTAACACGCGGCGAAATTCGGGCCTAATCTTGTCCGCGCAGGGCACGCGAAGTCTTTAGAATGTCCTCAGGAAATTCTCAGGATTTCTCAGGGTCGCCTATGAGCAACAATGGCAAGGACTTATACGAGTTCGGCCCTTTTCGCCTGGACCCCGCGCAACGCCTTCTCTCGCGCGATGACCGCCCCATCCTGCTGCAGCCAAAGGCGTTCGAAACCCTGCTGGTGCTGGTGCGTAACAGCGATAGGGTGGTTATGAAGGAAGAACTGCTCAATGCGGTCTGGGCGGATACCTTTGTTCAGGAATCCAACCTGACACAGAACATTTTTGTGTTGCGCAAGGCTTTGGGTGACGACAATGGCGATGCCCGGCGCCGCTATATCGTCACCGTGCCTGGACGCGGATACAGGTTTGCCGAAAAAGTCCGTACCATCGCGGAACCAGAGGCGGTTCGCACGGAAGAGCTCCCGCCGGCGCCGGCGCAACCAAGGCGGCGAATGCCGAGGGCCATACTGATTGCGGGTTTGGCGGTTGCGGTTCTGGCGCTCTCAGTCCTGGCATATCTGCATTTCCGCCGACCACCCAAGCTGGCTAGTAACGATACCGTGGTACTCTCCGAGTTCGCCAACATGACAGGCGATCCCGTCTTCGATGGCACGTTGCGGCAGGGACTGTTCATCCAACTGGAGCAGTCCCCTTTTCTGAACTTGCTCTCTGACCAGCGTGTTGCCCAGACACTTTCCCTGATGGCTCTACCGAAAGGCACGCGGCTCACTCCCGAGTTAGCACGGGAGGTTTGCCAGCGCACGGGCAGCGCAGCCGTCTTGAGTGGCTATATCGCTGCGGTGGGCACGCGCTATCTTCTGACCCTGCACGCGATCAACTGCTCCAACGGCGAAGTGATGGCAAGCACGGAGACACAAGCAAGCGACAAAAATCATGTCCTGGATGCCCTGGGAAAGATTACGGCAGAAATGCGCACCAGGCTGGGAGAATCTCTGGCTTCGGTGCAGAAACTCGATGCACCCCTGGAGAGTGTGACCACGCCGTCGCTCGAAGCGCTGCAAGCATACAGTCTGGGCCGTCGGGCAGAGACCCTGGGTCGTGGTCCCGAGGCAGTCACGTTTTACCAGCGAGCGGCGCAGCTCGATCCGAAGTTCGCGCAGGCCTATGTCAGCCTGGGGGTAAGTTATTTCAACGCCGACGAGGCCTCCCGTGCTGCAGAGAACCTACAGAAGGCCTACGATTTGCGCGAGGGCGTAAGCCAGCGGGAGAAGCTCGGCATCGCTGCGCTTTATGACGCGGTGGTAACCCGAGACTTCGAAGCAGCCAGCAAGTCCTATTTGATATGGACCCAGATCTACCCGAACGACGCACGGGCGATGACGAATCTGGGCACGGTCTACACCTATCTGGGCGAGTACGCCGAGTCGCTAGCCGCGCATCAGAAAGCCCTGAAGCTCAACCCGGCGGCTGGGAACAACTATCCAAATCTCGTGATTGCTTATACCCATACGAACCAGTTGGCAGATGCCAAGGCTGTCGCCCAAACGGCAATAACGCACAACCTTGATTCGGTTGCGATTCACGGCGATTTATACCTGGTTGATTTCCTGCAGCACGATGCTGCGGGCATGGCGCAGGAGGCAGCACTGGCGGCGCAGCCGGGATGGGAAGATGTGATTCTTTACTATCAGTCGGACACCGCCGCCTACGGCGGACAATTTGGGCTGGCGAGACAGCTAACCCGGCGCGCGGCAGACGCTGCGGCACGCAGCGATAAAAGGGAAACGATGGCAGCGTACGAGGCGGAAGGTGCGATGCGCGAGGCGCTGATCGGCAATTCTACTTTGGCGAAGCAGCAGGCTGCCGGCGCCCTGGCGCTCTCGACGGGCAGAGACGTGACTGCTATGTCGGCCCTGGCGTTCGCGTTGGGGGGAGATTCTGCGCGGGCTACACATTTGGCCGATGATCTTGAAAAACGATTTCCGCAAGACACCATTGTGCGGTTTAATTTGTTGCCTGCGATCCGAGCAAGCATTGCGATCCACGGTGCGAAAGCGGATAAGGCTCTCGAGGCACTTGCGACGGGCGCCCGGTATGAGATGGCACAAACCGCGGAGGATCTGAACTTTGTACTTTATCCGGTTTATCTTCGGGGCCAAGCCTACCTGGCGGCCAAACAAGGAACCGCCGCCGGCGCGGAATTCCAGAAAATCATCGACCATCCAGGGTTGGTTCAGAATGAGTTGATCGGCGCGCTGGCTTACCTCGAACTCGGCAGGGCTTACAGCATGACGAACGATACGAGCAAGGCCAAGGCGGCCTATGAGCAGGTCTTTTCGGTTTGGAAAGATGCTGACTCGGATATTCCCGTCTTAAAACAGGCTCGGGTGGAGTTTGGGAAGCTGCGGTGATCGATTGACTTTTCCATAGGTCCGCTGAACCGCAGATCCCTCGGGATCTGCGGTTCAGCGGACTAATCTTGGAAATGTTTTTGGGGGCTAAGGCAGCAACGGAGTTGTTGGCGAGTCACTTCTTGTTAAGGCTGTCGCCTTCTGTGATGGTGATGTACTTGTCGATGGGTAGGTCGGTGAATCGCTCCATCGTGCCGCTGGGTTCGGGCCACTTTACTTCCAGCCAGTCAATTTTGGTGCGGGCGCCCAGGCCCAGCACCAGGCGCGGATCGTGCGACGACAGGTAGCTTCCTCCACCCACCTTGGCTCTACTGCGCTTCAGATCTCCAGCCTGGTAGGTCACACGGGCACCGATTGCATCGCGGTTCGACTTCTTCCCTACCAACTTGATTCCCAACCAGTGGTTGCCTTTAGCCGCCTGGTTGCGCAACAACAGCGGGGCGGCATCGTTCACCGAGACGAGTACGTCCACCGCACCATCGTTATCGAAGTCGCCGATGGCCAGCCCTCGGGCCGAGAGATTCCGGGCAAAGAGCGGTCCACTTTCCGCGCTGACGTTGTGAAGCGTCTTGCCGTCGCTGTGAAACAGCATGAGCGGCTCACGGTAGGTCACGTCCTTCTGCATCGTGTCGATCAGATCATCGGGATTTCCGTTGGCTAGAAACAGGTCAAGGTTGCCGTCGTTGTCGTAGTCGAAAAACTTCAGCCCCCAGCCACTCATCAAGCGGGTCGCGGCGCCAATCGCGGTCGCGTTGGCCTGGTCGTCAAAGGTTTCGTCGCGATTGTTCTGATAAAGGGAAAATCTCTCGTGGTCAATGTTGGCCACGAAGAGATCCAGCCAGCCGTCCTGATTGAAGTCCGCTGAATCCACTCCCATGCCCGAGCGGGCCCGGCCGGTCTCGCCGTATCCCACGCCTGCGAGGGCGGCGATCTCATCAAATCTTCCGTTGCCCCGGTTCATGTAAAGAAAGTTCTGTACCGTGTCATTGGCGACAAAGAGATCCATTTTGCCGTCGTTGTTCAAGTCGGTCGCGACCACACCCCAGGCCTTCCCGAGGTGCTTTGCAATACCCGAGGATTGGCTGACGTCGGAGAATGTTCCATCGCCGTTGTTATGGAAGAGCCAGCTGGCAGACGGTTTGTACAATGTCGGAATACAGTACCCAGGCTTGTTATAAGCCTGGCAGGGGAGATTCTTGTCTTTGCTGAATTCGACAAAATTGCAGACAAACAGGTCCAGCCGTCCGTCGTTGTCGTAGTCGAACCATACCGCGCTCGAGGCCCATCCGGGAGCCGCAACGCCCGCTTTTTCCGTCACGTCGGTGAAGGTTCCGTCGCCGTTGTTGTGAAACAGAATGCTTCTTCCGTATTGGGTCACGTACAGATCGGGAAATCCGTCACCGTCATAGTCGCCGACGGCAACACCCTGTCCGTAGCCACCCGCCGCTACCCCGGCCTTCTCGGTTACGTCGGTAAAGGTTCCATCTCGATTATTGCGATACAACACGTTGCGCAAAGGCGATTCGGGAGTGTAGAAGTCACACTTGCCGCTATTGACGAGATAAATGTCCATCCACCCGTCATTGTCGTAGTCGAGAAAGGCGCAGCCTGCGCCGGTAGTTTCGGGTAGATATTTCTGCGGCGACTTGCCGGCTGTGTGCACCCAGGTAATGTGACTACTGGAGGCGGACACTTCTTCGAACGGGTAGAGTGGCGGTGCAGAGGCGGCTGTGGCAAACCGGGGCCGGGAAGCGTAGGTTCCGGCGAGTCCGGCGGTGCCGGCCAGAGCGCGGAGAAAACGCCGGCGGGATAACCCAGTACACTTCGCGATCACTGCGGAGGCGGAGCCCCCTGTGCGCCTTGGGGCGGCGAGGTTTTCTGCTGCAAGGCGAATTCCCGGTCCGCATCTTCTCTGCGACCGGTGCGCGCATAGGCGGTGGCCAGACTGTAGTGCCCGGCTGGATTTGCGGGCTGAAGCTTGACTGCATGTTCCAGGGGAGCAACCGCCTCCGGGAATTTCTTCTGCGCGAGAAGGGTCATGCCCAAGCCAAGATAGGCGTCACCGAAATTAGGCTCGATCTCAGTGGCTTTGGAAAAATGTTTTAGCGCCTCGGGCAAGTCCTGGGCTTGACGCGCGAGTTCCCCCATCACGTATTCGGCACCCGCATTTGCGGGATCGATTTCCAGTTCCTGTTGCAGCTCTTTCTTCGCCTGCTCGGCAAAGTCAGGGGGCGGACTTGGCTTGGATAGGATCAGCCGCGCCAGGCGAAAATGAATGCCTGGATAACGCGGATTTTGCTCCAGGATTTTTCGATAGTCCTTCTCCGCCTGATCCCATTTGGCCTGCTGCTCGCTCGCGTCCGCATCCATTTCGAGCGCGGGGATGGATGTTGGGGCAGTGGTTGCCAACTCGCTCGCGGCGCGCGCCGCCAGATCGGAGTAAGCATGGGTCAACACGTACAAGACCTCGGGATCCCGAGGAAACTGACGGCTTAACATGCGCAGGAAGTCCTGCAGGGGGTCCAGTTGCTGCAGCGTGGAAGCGCAGCGCACACCGTCGAGGCCGGCTCTCTTTTGCAGCTCTTTGTCTGTGATGTGCGCGGCTGTCTTCGCGAGAAGAGGCAACGCCTCGACGCAATGACCGGTCTCCGCCAGCGATGCGGCATGTTCGGCCGCTGCCGGACTCACCGCGGCCGGCTTGCTCGCAACCTGTGCTGTGGAAGAGCCCGCGACCAGGAAGAAGATCAGGGGGCCAAGTTGGAAGCATTTAAGCATCATTTCAGCATCAGGGGATCAGGGCTACTCAAGCATCCCTCAGCGGCTAAAGCCGCAATCACTTGAAAGCAGTTATGTACGGCTTAAAGGCCGTACCCTTCAGCCCAAAGGGCGTACCCTTCAGACGAAAGCCCGCAAAAAACAAGGGGCAGACGCCGGTCTAACGGCGTCTGCCCCTGAGTTTATCAGGCCGCTAATAGTAGAACTTAAGCGCGAATTGTATGTTCCTTGCGGGTTGCGATGTTTTGATCAAGCCGAAGGTTGAACTTGGGAAGTTTGTGTTCGGGGGTCCCAATTGAACGTTATTGAAGGCGTTCAGGAAGTCGCCCCGGAACTGGAAGTACTTGGACTCGGTTAAATGGAAGCTCTTCGACGCACCGATATCGGTATCCACAAAACCTGCGCCAGTTTGCGGTCCCTGAAGCGGGCAATTGCCGAAGGCCCCAGTCGGTGCGGAATATCCAGACGGGCTTATGTACTGATACCCCTGGAAGGCTCCGTTGTTCACGAAGGGATGGCGACCGAAGGATTGCATCTGCGCCGGATTGCAGTCGGGACGAGCCCCGCGGCCGCCTATCGCGTTGTAAAGGTTATTGGCTGCCTGGTAAACGGCCAGAGGAAAGCCGCTATGAACCTGGATAATGGTAGACCCCTGCCAGCCGCCTACGACTGCATTGAGAACCGGGTTCATGTTGCTGCCGATCGCCTTGCCCCTGCCAATCGGCAGATCATAGGTACCGTAGGCAGAGAGAATATTTCTAGAGTCAAAGTAGCAACTCGCGTAATCGGCATGGGGGTCGTAGAGATTCTGGTAATACGGCGATCCCGGGGTTGCCTGGGTCGCATAGCCCCAAGTGCCGTAGTACCCGCTGTTGTTAGACATGCAATGAGACCAGGTGTAGGCCACCTGTCCCTGAAGGCCATTGGAAACGCGCTTCTGCAAGACAGCCTGCAGCGCATGATAGGTTTGGAAACCCGTGCTGGCGGTCCCGGATACGGTAGAGATGTCCGCCAGCAAAGCGGGATTGCCCTGGAAATATTGTCCAGGGGAGGGCACCCCGTTGGTCAGCGATAGCTGCGAATAAGGTGTAGGCACGATCAAGTGGGTTCCGTGATCGCCCACATAGCCAACCTGGAAAGTGGTGGTCGCGCTGGCTTCGCTTTGGACTGTCAGGTTCCATTCCTGATTCATCTCAGGGTAGATCTTAGGCGCCCAAACATACACGATCGCACCGGCGAAGGGGTCGCCCGGAACTGCGCCGCCTGGACCCGCTTGGGTCTGATCGCTCGCGGTGGTGTAGACAGCGGAGACCTCTGTCGGGGTAAACGGAGGGTTGCGGGCGAGGCGAAGATTGGTGCCGGTTCCTTCGAGGTAAGAGGAGATAGTGTAAGCGCCACGCACCACCGTTTTGCCTTGCAACTCGGCGGGCGACCAGGCGAAGCCTACGCGGGGCTGGAAGTCGGGCAATCCGTATACCGAATTGTAAAGGGAGCGGCTATTGCCACCTACGCCCGCATATTCGATGGCACCGGTGACCAGGTTCAGATTGTCCTGGCGGTTGTTCAGTTCCACCCACGGGGTGCTCGCTTCGTAACGCAACCCGAGATTCAGGGTAAGCGTCGGAGTAATCCGCCAGTCATCCATACCATACCCGCCAAACCTCCAGGCCATCTGGTGCCAGGTGCCACCGGTGCTGACGCCCTTACCTGTCGCGACAGGATAGCCGGTGAAGAAATCACTTGCCGGATCACCGCTGAAGGAGCCACCAAACAGGATGGAGCCGTACTCGCCGCTGTTACCGCTGTAGAACGTGTCTAAGCGGTACCGCCACAGCTGGAATCCCATCTTGAATACGTGCTTGCCACGAGTGACGGTCACGCCATCGTCGAACTGAATAACGGTGTCGTTGAAGTTCTGATTTACGACATTGTTGCCAACGTTGGTAAGCGTCCCAGTGCCGGGCGCCGGAGCGGTGCCGCCGCCAAAGCCCAGTAGCAACAGGCCAGGGCCTACGGTGTTCGCGTTGGCAATCCCAAGCTGGTTACCCAAGTCGCCGATGCTGGGGACAAACGATGTATCCGTCGTGATCCCGATCCATGACGCGCCAAAACGAGCTTCGTTCAATATGTTGGGGCTGAAGGTGTGGGTCCACGTCCCCACCGCATTATGAACCGGAGCATGGGTGGCGGTATTGGCCAGGATTGCCAGCGAGTTGGTCAGGGGGTCGTTCTGATATTCCTGCGCCCAGCGGGCGCTGAGGCGGTCACTCTGGGTGATATTCCAATCGATTTTTGCATCACCCTGATCCGTGTTGTAGGCTTGATTCGTCTGATTGATCGCGTTGTTGGTGGTGTTGCTGTTGATCGGTGTCGGGTAAAACTTCGACGCAAAAAGAGCCGCTGCCACCGGGTTTTCCTGTGACATCGGGATCTGATTGTTGACGTAAGGTACACCTGTGATCGGATTCTTCAGCTGCGTCGTCAGCTGGGAGAAGTCGCCGTTGCGCTCGGCGTTGGTGAAGACAGTAATGTTTTGGCTCGTGGTCGGATGGTCGAAACGCTGCCCTTGATAATCCACGAAAAAGAAGAGCTTATCTTTCCAGATTGGGCCGCCAAGGGTGCCGCCAAACATGTTCCAACGCAGAGCCGCGCGGGGCAGGAAATTTCCCGGCCCATTGAATTTGTTCTCCCACTGGTTAGCATCGAGAACATCGTTACGGAAGAACTCCCAGACATCCCCGTGGAACTGGTTGGTGCCCGACTTGATGGAGGCGTTGATGATGCCGCCCGAGAAGTTCCCGAACTCTGCGGGAGCGTTGGAGGTGATCACGTTGAATTCCTGAATAGCATCAGGGGATGGCGTGTAACCTAACTGGTTTTCGGAAGTTTGATTGTTATCCATCCCGTCCAGGATGAAGTTGTCGGACTGTTCGCGATGCCCATCGATCAATGGCCGGCCACCGTTTGCGGTGTTGTCGCCGTTATTGAAGCTCGAGTTGTCAGTGGTGACACTACCAGGCGCGAGCAGGGTCAATTCGACATAGTTACGCGTTGCCAGCGGGATGCCGACGATGGTGTGGGCGTCGATAAGGGTGCTGACCTGGGTAGTATCGGACTGCAGCTGCGGAGCCTCAGAAGAGACCTGAACCGTGTTGGTAACGGCACCGACCTTCATCTTGAATTCGAGGCGCGCCCTTTGATTGAGCACGAGGGTGATCGGCGGCAGAACTTCGCTGTCAAAGCCGGCAGACTCTGCTTTCACCTCATAGGTGCCAATGGGAAGGTTGTTGAAATTAAAAACACCACCGTTGCTGGTTTTGGTGGTGGAGGAAGTACCGCGCTCCGTGTCCCTGGCGGTGACGGTGGCGCCATCCAACACGGCTCCTGCAGAATCCTGCACGGTGCCGGTGATGCTCGCCGTGATCTGCTGGGCCAACGTGGGCTGACTGAGGCTAAAAAGCCCCAGGACCATTACGAGGGCTACGCCCCATAAGGAAATTCGTCTCATACTCGCCTCCAAAACCAAACAATTTCTAACGGGGCCCTACTGGCAGGAACGATTGGCAACTCTCTTACAGGCTGCTCTTTCACCCGAGGACTTACTTCAGTTTCTGTACTATATCCACAGCCTTAGTGTAATGCAAGCAGGATTATTGAGGAAAAAACTTTTTTTTAATATGGCTTTGACCCAGGCTCCCGGGCACAAGCGGTTGTCTAGTGTGTGCTGACTTGGGACAGCTTCTGGACAAGAATTCCGGATAGGGTCGAGAGGAGAAGATTGCCGGGGTTGTCGACTCCGTAATCAACTTCAGGAATGTCATTCACAGTAATCGCCATGGCAATGGGCCCGTGCGGAGAGTAGACGATCGCCACGTCACTTCTCAGGTGGTCTAAAGCGCCGGACTTGTGAGCGATGACGGTGTCTTTCATGTCTCTTCCGACACCGGTGTGATCCTGCTGGCGTTTGAGCACGGCGATCATTTCATCGGAGGCGGTTTTGCTGACCAGTTGGCCCCGGTAGAGTTTTTCGAGAAGCACGACCATGTCGCGGGGACAGCTCCTGCCGGTCCCCCATTGCTCATTTCCTGGTTTCTTGCCCTCGTTGGTCGTCCCCTCTGGATGGGACTTCCCTTGCATGATTTTGCGCATGACGGCGGTTTGCT
Organism: Acidobacteriaceae bacterium; assembly: GCA_049522955.1. Lineage (GTDB taxonomy): Bacteria > Acidobacteriota > Terriglobia > Terriglobales > Acidobacteriaceae > PALSA-350. Next base: position 20,790 of record JBEKNJ010000022.1, on the reverse strand, counting down.
TCAGGCCTAGCTGAGCCATGCGGTCGTTGACGGCGTTTCCGCCGATTCGGTCAAGGATGAGGTTGGTGGCGGTGTTGTCACTGACGACAATCATCAGGTGCATCAGGTCTCGTATGGGTAGGGAGTCTCCGCCAGATAGCTCGGTCAGCACACCGCTGCCGGATACCTTGTCCTGATCGGTCAGCTGGAGCTTCTGATTCCAGTCCAGCCTTCCGTCTTTCGCCTCGGCAAAGAGCTCAACCATGATGGGGAGTTTGATGGTACTGGCGGTGGGTACGGGGGTATCTGCCCGAAGTTCGTAGCTGAGGCCGGTGTCGAGATTTTTCGCGTAAATGCTGACGACGCCGGGAAAGTTTTGGATGGCGGCATGGACTTGTTGATCGATCGTCGCGGCAGCGGCTGTTACGTTAAGGGCGGCGATGAGGGCGACGGGCAGCAGACGTTTCCACGAAATCGAGTACATGGCTAGATCTTAGGGGAGTGGAGCAATCCGGTCGCCTTGATTTGATTGGACAACTACGGATGCCCATCCGGTCTTTTTCCCTTCCACCAAACGTGGAAGGGAAAAAGACCAGATGAAGTTCCCGTACTAAACCTGCTGCTCGGTTGTACTCGAGACTTTCGCCCGTGTTGTATTCTTCTTCTGCTCAAACGAGATGGAGCGTGCATGAAGCTCCTCATTTCTATTCTTTTCCTCGGACTGGCTATGCGTCTCGGCAGCAATGCACAAGAGTCTCCGTCTGACCGCGAGAGATATGGACTGCGGGGCGCAGTAAAAATCTGCGCCGAAGAGATTACCTACCCGGGTGCGGTGGCCGCTGATGGCACAAAGAGTCCTGAATGGACATCACGCTACCAGACCGAATATGACCCGCAAGGCCACATTTTGGCCAGACGCGGGGAAAACTCTGATGGTTCCGTCTGGGCCATGCGCTATAGCTACGACTCTGCCGGCAAGCTGCTCACGATCGCTTCGGGCACAGAAGGTAAGTCCTCTGCCGTGACCACGTATGCCTACGACGATAGCGGAAGGTCCTTGAGTATTACTGACAGCAAAGCCCCCGACAATCCAGTCACGTTTCGTTACGACGACCACGGGCGCAAAACGAAAGTACAGGTTTCCCGAGCAGAAGATTATCGGGCAAACGTCGGCATCGCGGGTTCTCCCTTTGAGGTTGCAGACCGTCGACCCAACATGCCTGGGGGAGGCACGGCTCTTACCACGTACGATGAAAGCGACAGGCCCAGCGAAGTTGAAATTCGTGATGGCCCAGGGGAGAAGGTGAGTCGCGCCGTCCGCATCTACGATGAACAGGGGCATGTCGTTGAAGAGAAGCAGATCCTGGACGACCCCCTCAATCTGCTCCCGGCAGATACGCGAGCCAAAGTTTTGAGCCAACCGGGCGTGTCCGCTGGAGACTTGCGGGAGCAACTTACAAAGCTCATGAGTGGACATCAAGGAGTGTCGTCCGTCGGATACAGCTATGACGCTCAAGGGCGGATCACGCAGACACTTCGCAGGATCTTCAATCGTGAGGACAAGATAGAGACGTCATATAACGAACAGGGAGACGTGGCCTCAGAGATCACGCGGAGCACGCAGAGCGACAGCCAGAACGATACCTATTCCGAAGCTCGTTATTCCTATCAATACGACGGGCACGGAAATTGGACCGAGAAGATCGTGTCCTATTCCTCCACTCCTGGAGGCTCCGCTGAGGGCTCCGATAAGAGCCGGCGAACCTTAACTTACTTCTGAGTGCTCAGATCTCCACTTCCCCTTCGAGATAGAAAACGCACGAGCCTTCCAACTCAACGCGATCGCCCTTCAGACGGCAAATGACTTCTCCACCACGGCGAGAGGCCTGGAAGGCGCGGAAGGTTGTCTTCCCCAGGCGATGGGCCCAATAGGGTGTCAGCATGCAATGAGCGGCGCCGGTAACGGGATCTTCGGGGATGCCTTTGGCCGGGGCAAAGTAGCGGCTGATGAAGTCAAAATGCTGGTCCCCGGAGACGGTCACGATCACACCGGGCCGGTCGATGCGGGCGATCGCCGCAATGTCAGGAGCCAGCTGCCGCAGGACCTGCGGGCTTTCCAGCAAAGCCAGGTAGTTGAAGGCATTGCCGAAAACCTCAACCGGTACGGCGCCCAATGCTTCGCCTAGACCGGGCGGCGGCGCGATCTGCTCGGAGGGGCGCGCGGGAAAGTCCATCACATAACCCGCTCCTACCCGATTGACGGTGAGCGGCCCGCTGGCAGAGTGGAAGACGACAGTCGTGCGTCCCGGTTCGATACGCTCCATGACTACGGCCGCGCTGGCCAGGGTGGCATGGCCGCAAAGCGGGACCTCCGTCGCGGGCGTGAACCAGCGAAGGCGGTAGTCGCCGGCTTCGCGGAGAAGAAATGCCGTCTCGGCGAGGTTGTTCTCCGCGGCAATGGCCTGCAAGGTTTCATCGGCCGGAAAGGTGTCCATAGGCATAACGGCGGCGGGGTTTCCGGCAAATCGGCGGGTGGTGAAGGCGTCGATCTGAAATATCGGTGAGCGCATGGGAATCTCGCCCAATTCTAAATTGGAGCCTCCAACTCAAAATTCATCTGGCACCCTCGAAGCAAAACTGGCCTTGCCGCATCGGTGCGGTAGGCGAGATGCTGTCACTAGGGCAAAGGTCCCCGAGCAGACATATGGATGAGCTTGAAAAGGATAGCGGACCGATACCCGAGCAGCCGCCCCCAGAGGGGGAGACCTTGGGCGTTGTCAGCGCACCGGAGACTGAACAGGTTGAGTTAGCTGCGACTCCTCCGCCACTCGAAGTCGTCGTCGTGCCAGTGGAAACACCGCGCCCGCCCCTCTCCGCCCAGATTCGCCTGGACAAGAAACATCCACTCGCGATCCGCTGGATGCACTGGGTCAATTTTCCCGTGCTCTTCATCATGATCTGGAGCGGCCTGCTCATCTATTGGAACGATTCCGACAACGCTTACAAGCACCCTCATGCGGTCTACCGGGTGGGCATTGGACCGTTTACCCTGGTCCGCTTTTTCCCGCAGTGGTTCTGGAAGGCGATGAATGCTCCTTACCATGTGACCCAGGGGCTGGGATACCACTTCTTTTTCATGTGGATCTTCGCCATCAATGGATTCCTTTATGTGGTTTTCACCCTCTTCTCCGGCGAATGGCGGTTCGTGGTTCCCGACCGGAAAAGCCTGAAAGAAGCTATCCAGGTGACGTTGAAGGACCTACACCTGAGCAACTACCTTCCGCCCCAGACAAAGTACAACGGAGCACAAAAAATTGCTTACACCTCTGTAATTTTGATGGGCGCCGGGAGTCTCATTACAGGTCTGTCGATCTACAAACCCACCCAGGTGCACTGGATCACAACGTTGCTGGGCGGGTATGAGATGGCGCGGTGGGAACATTTCCTGTTGACCATGGGATTCTGCGGATTCTTCCTCATTCATGTGACCCAGGTAATTCTGGCGGGTTGGAACAATTTCCGCAGCATGGTGAGCGGACTGGAAGTGAAACCGATCCGGGAGCCATCCCTGGAAGCGGAAAGGAAGAGTTGGGGATGAGCGATCCAGAGGACGAGCAGAGAGCAGAGCAAGAAGCGGCGGACGCAGCCGTTCTGCGGGAAAGCCGCAAACATACGCGCCGCAGCTTTGCGATCGCCGCCGTCGCCGCCGCAGCCGGGTGGGGTTTCTACGAATGGATCGATAATAGCCATCGGCTGAGTATGCAGCCGAAGCCCTTTCGCAGGGCTTTTCAGGCTAATGCCAGGCTTTCGCGCACGATCTTCGATGACCGGGCATTGGCGCCGACCTATCCGCTCAAGCGAGCGGAAGACCTGCGCGTCAATGGCGTTTACGGGTTGAAGCAGGCTCTGGTCCCGGAGAGCTGGCGCCTGCAGATGACCGGCGTAGCGGAAGAGCGAAGCTATCCTCAATATGTCGCGGACGTCACCGCCTGGGAATATCAGTACGCGGATGTGAAGTCGAAGGAAGACCAGGGGCACGATACCAAGGTGGCCCCCAGTGCAGACACGGCGGAGAAGATGGCGCCGGCTTCCATGGTTGCCGGAGAAAAAATCCGCCAGGAGCGGGCCGGGCGGATGCCGCGCGGGCTGGAAGAAGCAGGGCGAAGCCAGTCCACACTGGATCCCGGTACACCCGGTCTGCTGCTCACCATGGGCGATATTCTCAAGCTTCCCAGGCATGACCTGGTCACGCAATTCAAATGCATCGAGGGATGGAGCCAGATTGTGCATTGGGGCGGAGTGCGCATGGCAGACCTGATTGCGGCCTACCCACCTGCTAAGAGACCTGACGGGAAGCTGCCCCGCTATGTGTACATGGAGACACCAAACGGTGACTACTATGTCGGTTACGATTTGAAAGTCTGTATGCATCCGCAGACGCTGCTGGTGACTGAGATGAGCGGTAGCCCTCTGACCCAGTTTCATGGGGCTCCACTCCGGCTGCACGCGCCTACCAAGTACGGCTACAAGCAGATCAAACGCATCGGGCTGATCGCCTACACCGATCAGCAGCCGGACGATTATTGGACCAAACTTGGTTACGATTGGTACGCGGGACTGTGAGCGTGGCCACCACAACTGCTTACCCGGTGCGGGCAAAGGGTGACTTACTTCTCGCCCAGGTGGCTCGAGATATTGAACAACAGATTGCTCTTGGCCGGCTGCTGCCGGGCGATCGCCTCCCCAGTGAACGGTCACTTGCGCTGCAGCTTGGTCTTAGTCGCAATACAGTGAGCGCAGCATATCTGCTGTTGGAGAAACGCGAAGTGATCCGGCGCGTCCCGCACCGCGGAGCGTTCGTGTGCCCGGCCGGAGCGGCGGAAAATCCGATTGACTGGAGCGGCAAGATATCCCGCCAGGCACACCTGTTGGACGAGCCGGTGCTCGAGATGCTGGCGCAAAGCCGGCTGCCGGATTTGCGCTACCGGCTTTCGGCGGGTACACCCGCACTGAGTTGTTTTCCGCTGGCGCCGTTCCGTAAGGCGATTAATAAGGTACTGACTACGGATGCTCTGCCGGCCATGGCGATTGCGCCGACGGAGGGTCAGCCTCGCTTGCGTCGCGCCATCGCGGCGCTGGAGGAAGTGGAGGGCAGCCACATCCTGATCGTGGCCGGGGCGCAGGAGGGCATCGACCTGCTCGCACGGTGCCTGGTGGAACCAGGAGATCGCGTCATTATCGACAGGCCCACCTTTCCCGGAGCGATCCAGGCGCTGCAGGCAGCGGGAGCGCGGCTGGTGGAATGGGACACGGCGGAGTGGTCCGCGGATGTGCTGGAGAGATTGCTGATTGCGTACCAGCCCAAGTTCATCTTCACCATGCCCACTTATCACAACCCAACCGGGCGAACGATGGATGAAGAGCAACGGGCCAAATTGCTCGGGCTGGCGGCGCGCTACCGGGTGCCTGTCGTCGAGGATGACGTTTATTCCAGAACCCAGCTGCAGGGATCGGTGCCTCCCGGGCTTTATCGGATGGATCGGCACAACTTAGTCATCTATCTCAGTACTTTTTCCAAGGTGCTGGCGCCTGGGTTGCGGCTGGGGTGGATTGCGGCTCCTCCGCATATCGTCAAGCAACTGTCGCTGATCAAGATGCGGGCTAATTTGTTTACCGAAGGCCTGCTGCAACTGGCGTTAGCCGAGATGTTGGAGAATGGGGTATTCGAGGAGCACCTGATGCGCCTGCGGGCGACGCATTTGGGTTTGCAGAAGATTGCCCTGAGCGCGTTGCGGCAGAACTTCTCGGGTGACGAGTTGGAGTTTTCGGTCCCCCACGGGGGGCTTTATATCTGGTGCCGATGGCGGCGCCCGGTCGATATGGAAGCAGTTCTGCTGCGCGCGCAGTCGAAGGGCGCTAGTGTTGCGCCAGGACGGGCTTTCTTCGCCGGTTCGCCGGATGAGAATTGCTTTCGTATTTGCTTCACTGCTAGCTCCGAGCGGGATTTACCGGAAGCTGTTCGATTGCTGGCGGAAGCTTTTCATTGTGTTTGAGGGGTCAGGGAAATTCGCTAGTTGTTTAGTGAAAGCGTTCGAAAAGATCGTTTTCGGCCCACGTACGCTTAGGCGAACGTGGGGCACCCGTCAGGGGTTATCAGCTGTCTTGTTTATCAATTGCACGGGTCTACTAGCTGTCTTGTTTTATCAAGTGCCCAGTTTTATCAGCGGGGTCAGGATCTGGCGAGGGCTTCCAGAACCAGGGGCGAGGCTTGGGAGACGCTTCCTGCTCCCAGGGTCAGGATGATGTCGCCGTCAGTGGCGTGGGCTACGGTTCGGCTTATTGCTTCATCGAAGGAGGGGGCGTACTGCACTTCTTTGCGGCCTATGGTACGGACCAGGTTTGGGGCATCGACGCCGGCAATCGGCTCTTCGCTGGCGGCGTAGATATCGAGTACCTGAACCGTGTCGGCCTGGTCGAAAGCCGTCGCGAACTCGGCCATTAGATCCTGGGTGCGGGTGTAGCGGTGGGGCTGAAAGATCACGTGTACGTGACGATAGCCCGACTCCCGCGCGGCGCTCAGGGTGGCGCGGATTTCGGTCGGATGGTGGCCATAGTCGTCGACGACGCTTACCCCGTGGACGGTTCCCTTCAACTGAAAACGTCGATCCACCCCGCGAAAGTCGCGGAGAGCGTGGGTGATGTCTTCACAGGACACCTCGAGCTGCGTGCCAATGGCTACCGCGGCGGTTGCATTCAGCACGTTGTGCCGGCCAGGCACATTCAACGAAAAAGGTCCGAGCACCAGCCCGCCGGCGGCGACCTCAAAACGGGATCGAGTTCCCTCCGCCGGGGGCAGCATGCGCAGGACGTAATCGGCCACTGAAGAGGTGCCATAAGTGAACACCCGCCGCTGGACCCGAGGCAGCAAGGCGGCAAGCTGGGGGTTGTCGATACAGGCGGTGCAGGCACCGTAAAACGGAACCCGCTCCATGAATTCAAGAAAGGCCGCTTCCACGTCCTCCATGTCGCGATAGCAATCCATGTGCTCGCGATCGAGATTGGTGACGACGGAGAGAATCGGGGAGAGCTTGAGGAAGGAACGATCACTCTCGTCCGCTTCCGCCACCAGGTATTGGGATTTGCCCAGGCGCGCATTCGAACCCAGCGCATCCACCCGGCCCCCGACCACCACGGTTGGATCGAGGCCGCCGGCGGCCAGTACCGTAGCGATCATGGACGTAGTCGTGGTCTTACCATGCATGCCGGCGACCGCGATACCGTATTTGAGCCGCATGAGTTCGGCCAGCATCTCGGCCCGCTGGATGACAGGTATCTTTCGCTGCCGCGCCTCCACGACTTCCGGGTTTTGCTCGTTGACGGCGGAGCTGGTAACCACCACCCCGGAGCCAACCACGTTGGCGGCGGCGTGGCCCTGAAAAACGGTCGCTCCCAGGCCCACCAGGCGGTCGGTAATGCTGGATTGGCGTAGGTCGGAGCCGGAAACAGCGTAACCAAGAGTCAGCAGAATCTCCGCGATGCCGCTCATCCCGATGCCGCCAATGCCAATGAAATGAACGCGTTGGGCTTTCGCAAACATGGCTGGGGAAGGAAGAGTGGTTAGACTCACTCCCCCATACTGTAACAGCCGTCAGGTATCGCTTCCCCTTCTCGGGCTCGTGCATCTAATATATGGTGCAAGCCCGGACTCATCGTAAGAGGCAATCCGTTTGCCAATGACCCGGGCAGAGCGCAACTTTTTCGTGAAAGTGTTGTTTAAGGTGGTAGGCACCGGAAGTTAACCAAGGTGCCGATGGATCGCCAAGCGGTTGGTTACGCAATGCATGAAGCCTTGGCGCGGAGGTACGAAATGAAGTCTCTCAGATATTTCCTGTTGCTCGGCGCGCTAATGGTCCCTCTAGCGTTGATGTCTACTCCTGCGAATGCCCAGATCGGCGTGGGCATCGGCATCGGCCCCGGGTACGGGGACTACGGTTACGGGTATCCTGCGCCAGTATGTTCATGGGGTTATTACAACTATTACCCCTACGCTTGTGCGCCCTATGGCTACTATGGGCCCAGCTGGTTTGTCGGCGGGATCTTCATCGGCGCCGGCCCGTGGTATCGCGGGTACTGGGGTCGCGGCGGGTATTACGGCCGGGGCGGGTACTATGGTCGCGGTGGATACTACGGCGGGGCTGGCTATCGCGGTGGGGTAGGCTACCGGGGTGGAGTGGGCTACGCTCGCACCGGTACTAGCTTCAATCACGGTACAGCTGGTTACTCAGGCGGCGGACACGCATTCGCGGGCAGCGCAGCCGGTGGATACCACGGTGGCGGCGGCAGCTTTGGCGGCGGCGGTGGTGGATTCCACGGCGGCGGCGGCGGTGGTGGTGGCTTCCACGGTGGCGGTGGTGGTGGACACCGGTAACCGTTGAGAATGGGCTCACGAGGAACGGCTGGCGATTTCGCCAGCCGTTTCTTTTTGCGGCGAAACACATTTCCAGGACAAGTCCGCTGAACCGCAGATCCCTCGAAACTAGAGGCCGGAGGCTAGCCCGGCCGCCATTTCAGCAATCCTCGCGGCTGCGTGCGGGTGGGCGAAGGTTCGTGCGCGGGCAGACATCGCATTCAGCTCTTTCCGATCGCCCAGCAACCCGGTCAGCGTGGCCAGCAATTTATCTCCCGTCATGTCCTGCTCTAACAGCATCATGGCGGCGCCGCCTTCAAGTAACACTTCAGCATTCTTGCGCTGGTGATCGTCCGCAGCCTGGGGAAACGGCACCAGCAGCGACGGCTTCCCGCTGGCGGCAAGCTCGGCCACAGTGCTGGCTCCGCTGCGCGCCAGAATCAGATCCGACGCCGCAAACTGGCTGGGCATGTCTTCGAGAAAAGCCTGTACCTGCCAACGGTCGGCGGGGGCGCCTCCGGCAGCGTAGGCTGCCTGGGTGGACTCGGCGTGCCGGGCTCCCGCTTGGTGCAAAATCGTGAGGCCCGGGATAGCCTCCAACAATGCTTTGGCAATCTCCGGCATTCTCTGGTTCAGGGCCCGGGCCCCCTGGCTTCCGCCCATAACTAGCAGCCGGGGCGGCTTCTCCGGCGAGCGAGGGGGGAGGGCGAAGAACTCGACGCGCACGGGAATGCCAGTGAGCTCGGCATTCCGGAAGTAGCCCATGGTCGGAGCGAAATTGACCGCGGCGGCACTGATCCGCTTGCCAATGAACCGGTTGGCCATACCGGGTACGGCATTCGGCTCAAAAGCCAGGGTCGGGACCCTGCGTAGTAATGCTGCCAGCATTGCCGGCCCGGAAGCGTATCCGCCCACACCGACCACCACCTGCGGTTGCCAACTTCGCAGAAGAGCCAGGCAACGCAAAATGCCGCGGGGGAGTGCAACCAGGGTCTTGACTTGCGTCGCGAGGCTGACGCGGTTGAGCTGCCCAACATCGATGAGCTCGAGGGCATAGCCGGCCTGGGGCACCAGGCGCGTCTCCATTCCCCGTGCCGTTCCCACGAAACAGATTTCCGCCGCATAGGCGGACTTGAGCGCTCCCGCGATTGCGAGAGCGGGAATGACATGGCCTCCGGTGCCCCCCCCGGCAATCATGACCCGCATGCCGTCAGTCGATCTCCCGGGTGAGACTCAGCAGCACACCGATGCTGGCCAGCGTGATGAATAAAGACGTGCCGCCATAGGAGACGAAGGGCAGCGTGATGCCCTTGGTCGGAACCAACGCGAGCACCACACTCATGTTGAAAAAAGCCTGGATGAGGATGGTGGCGGTGATGCCGAAGGCGAGGAAGCGGGCGAATACATCCTTAGACATGCTGGCCGCACGCAGCCCTCTGAACCCCAGCGCGACAAACAGGGCGATGATGGCTAGCGCACCAATCAAGCCGAGCTCTTCGGCGATATTGGCAAAGATGAAGTCGGTATGCGGCTGGGGCAGGTAAAAGAGCTTTTGCCGGCCTTCCATAAAGCCGAGCCCGCGGATCCCACCCGTGCCGACCGCGATCAACGACTGAATCGTGTGAAATCCCGACCCCTGCGGATCTGCCTCCGGATTGAGGAAGGCCAGCATCCGGGCTCGCCTCCAGGGCACGCGGAAAAGCAGGAAATACAGCACGGGCGTGGCGGCAAGCGCGGCATAGGCCAAATATTTCGTTTCCGCGCCGGCAAGATAAAACATCAGCGCGGTCACCGCGGCACAAACCAGTGCAGTGCCCAGATCGGGCTCCTTGACAATGAGCAGGATGAAGAGAAGCGCGGGGAGAGCTGCGGGCAGTAGGGTGTTGCGCCAGTCGCGAATGGAATGCAGCTTGTCCTGCAGAAACCAGGCGAGAAACAGGACTAGTACCGGTTTGGCAATTTCCGAGGGTTGGAAGGAGGAGCCTCCGAAACGGATCCAGCGGTGTGTGTTGTGCGAGTCGCGCAACAGAAAGACGCCCAGCAACAGCAGGGTGGTAACGCCCACGGCGGGAAAGACCACGATGGGGCGGTTGAATTTGCGGTAGTCGATGCGCATCAGAAGCGTCATGGTGACCAGGCCGAGAACCGCCCAACCGACTTGCCTGCTCACGAAGAAATAGGGCGAACCGTAGCGGTCCTCGGCCATGACCGCGGAGGCACTGAACACCATTAACAGGCCGATGAAGACCAGCAGGACGGTCACGCCGAAGAGCCACTTATCGACCCCTACGCGTTTTGCCATATACCTGCTCCTTCGTTTGCTCCGCGACGAGCCAGCACGGATTGCTTGAAGACGCTTCCCCGCTGTTCGTAGTTTTCAAACTGATCAAAGCTGGAGCAGGCCGGGGCTAACAGCACCACGTCCCCGGCTACTGCCTCACCGGCTGCCTGGTCGACAGCCGCCTCAAGCGTACCTGATCGAATCACCCTGGTGGTCCCGGCGATCTGGCTCTCGATTTTTTCCGCGGCCGAGCCGATGGTGTAAACCGTCTTGACCCGCGCGCGCAGCAAAGCATTGAGCTGGGTATAGTCGGAATTCTTGTCTTTGCCCCCAAGGATAAGGTGGATATTCCCCGGAAAGGAGGCGATTGCCTTCGACGTCGCGTCAACGTTGGTGGCCTTGGAATCGTTATAGTAATCGACGCCGTGGATGGTAGCGACGAATTCGAGCCGATGCTCGACCGCGTGAAAGCCCGCGACCGTGCGGGCAATGACCTCGGCGGGTATGTTCGCCACGCAAGCCGCGCATACGGCTGCGAGCACATTCTCGATATTGTGCTCGCCCTTGAGGGGAATATCGGCCAAGGGTAGCAGCGGTGTCGGCTTGGTTTGTTCCGACTCGCGAAACATCACCATGCCGTCCATGAGGAAGGCACCCCGGCGGACAATCTTGCTGCGGCTGAACCAATAGACCTGCGATCGAGCCCGGCTTGCTGCCTGTTGCACAACCGGATCATCGCCGTTGAGGACCAGGGAGTCGTCCGCCGTCTGGTTGGCGAATATTTTCTCCTTCATGGCTACATAGGTTTCGAAGGTCCCGTGGCGGTCCAGGTGGTCGGGGGTGATGTTGAGAATCACGGCAATCCGGGGATGAAAGCTTTCTGTGGTCTCGAGCTGAAAGCTGGAAACCTCGAGCACCGACCACTCGCCGGCGGCGCTTTGATCGACCACTTCGATGACCGGGAGACCAATATTGCCGGCGACCCGAGTTTTCAACCCGGAGGCGGAAAAAATTTCGCCGCACAGAGTAGTGGTCGTAGTCTTTCCGTTAGAACCGGTGATGGCGAGCACGTTTCCCTGGAGAAAGCGCGCGGCCAATTCGAGTTCGCCGATGATGGGCAGGCCAAGAGTACGCACCTGAACCAACTCCGGTGTCGACAGGGGCACGCCAGGCGAGACCACGATCAGGTCCTGGCGGCGAAAGGTCAGCAACCCATGTCCTCCGGCTTCGACCGCGATACCTGCTTCCATCAGTGAGGGAATTTCTTTGCTCAGCGCCTGGGCGCTGCGCAGATCGGATACGGTGACCTGGGCTCCACGGCGGCGCAAAAACAGGGCCGCGGCAAGACCCGATTTGCCCAAGCCGACGACCAGTACCTTCTTCGATTTCAGTTCCATGTGGTGGTCCATGTTTCTAACGCAGTTTCAGGGTAGTGAGTGCAAACAGCGCAAACACCAGCGCGGCAATCCAAAAGCGCGTAATCACTTTCGACTCCGACCAGCCCATCAGCTCGAAATGATGATGCAGCGGAGCCATTTTAAAGATACGCTTTTTGCGCAGCTTGTAGCTCCCTACCTGGAGAATGACGCTGATCGCCTCGAGCACGAAAATGCCCCCGATGAACGGCAACAGCAACTCCTGCTTGATAACCACAGCGACGGTGCCGATCGCACCACCCAACGCCAGCGAGCCCACGTCGCCCATAAACACCTCGGCGGGGTGAGCGTTGTACCACAAGAAGCCGATGCTGGCGCCTACCATCGCCCCGCAGAAGACGGTGACCTCGCTGACCATGGGCATGCGTTGTAACTCGAGGTAGTCGGAAAAGACCGCATTTCCGCTGACGTAGGTAAGTACGGTGAGGGCCGCCGCGGCGATGATGGTACAACCGATGGCCAACCCGTCCAGTCCATCGGTGAGGTTCACGGCGTTGCTCGAGCCGACGATGATCAGGGTGACGAAAATAACAAAGGGCAGAAAAGCGATCACACCCAGGTGAGGAATCGCGCCCAGAAGATGGATGGATAGATCAGGACGAAAGCGCTTGAGAAACGGCACCATGAGATGGGTGGAGTACATGCTCTCACTGCGCATGGCCAGCAGCACCACCGCGATCGCGACCGCGGTGAGGATCTGCAGGCCCATCTTTTGTATCGCGGTGAGGCCAAGACTCCGGCGTTGGATGACCTTGATGTAATCGTCGGCAAAACCGATGGCGCCGAAGGCCAGGGTGGAACACATCACCAACCAGACGAAGGGATTGGACAGGTCGCTCCACAGCAGCGTAGGCAACAGGATAGCGATGCAGATGAGCACGCCGCCCATGGTCGGGGTGCCGGCTTTTTTCTGATGGCCCTTGGGACCGTCTTCGCGGATGTATTGGCCGATTTGAAACTCGCGCAGCTTCTCAATCACGAACGGCCCGATGAGCAGGGCGATGAGCATGGCGGTGAGACTGGCAAAGGCAGTGCGGAACGTCAGATACCGGAAGATGCGGAAGGGTCTGAAGTAGGGAAAAAGTTTTTGATAAAGGAGCCAGTAAAGCAAACTTCCTCCGCCCGCGCAAGAATTCCACGTGGCTATCTTACAGGCGTTGGCGTGCCTGTCTGTGTTGCCATTTAGACGCGAACCACAGGGGCAACTAGGTTGGAGTGCAGTTCACTTAGGAGGAGGAGCAAACAGCAGGCCCCTCCACTACGCCACGCTCCGGTCGGGACGACATTTCTGTTGCCGGAACCAATTCCGGTATTCCCTATGAAGTGTCATCCCGACCGGAGCGTAGCGCAGTGGAGGGACCTGCTGTTTTGCTTACGCCGGGGAGAGCTACTGCTGGAGAAGACGCAAAGCTTGCTCCAGGCCAACACCGCGGGAGGCTTTCAGCAAAACGGCATCGCCTGCTCTCAGCTCCGCTTTAAGCCACTCGCCAGCTTCCAGTGGCGAGGGAAGAAAGAGGGCCAGGGCTCCGGCTTCGCGCGCGGCGTCCACGATGGATTGGGCGTTTCCCCGCACGCCGACGATCAGGTCGATGCCACGTTCGGCTGCCGCTCTACCGCATGCACGGTGCAGGGCGACTGATTCCGAACCGAGCTCCAACATCTCGCCGGCCACCAGGATGCGGCGCCTGGCGGGCATCGCGGCGAGGGTTTCGATCATGGATTTGAGCGCTTCCGGGTTCGAATTGTAGCAATCGTTGATAACCGTGGCATCGCCTATGTGCAGCACTTCGCCCCGCTTATCCGGAGGACGCAGCCTTCCAGCGGCGGCGGCGCAGTCGGCTAGCGGAATGCCCAATTCCACGCCAGCCGCAATCGCCGCCAACGCATTCCAGATGTTGTGACGGCCAAGCAGAGCCATGGTGACGGTTGCTTGCTCCTCGCCCGCAGTGACCTGAAACCGGACTCCCGCAGCGCCAAGTTCCTCGATGTTGGCGGCGCGCGGATCGGCACACGGACCGACGCCGAAATAGATGGACCGCCCATGAAAGTCGCGGCCGAATTGGCCTACGTAGGGGTCGTCACAATTCAGGATGGCAACGCCGGAAGCAGGAAGGCTTTGCACCAGCTCATACTTGGCGCGAGCAATGCCGGCGACACTATCGGGAAAATTCTGCGCGTGGGCACTGCCGACATTGGTGACAACTCCCCAATCGGGATGAGCAATGCGAGCCAACGCTGCGATTTCGCCGATATGCGACATCCCCATTTCGATCACAGCTATTTCATGCTCGGGCTCGAGTTTGAGCAATTGCAACGGCATGCCGAATTCGTTGTTGAGGTTTCCCTGCGACTTGAGAACGCGAAAACGCGCACCCAGAACTTCGGCGACCGCCTCTTTCGTTGTGGTCTTGCCGGCGCTACCGGTGATCCCGATCACGTGCTTATTCCAATGCCTGCGTACGGCTGTCGCCAGCATCTGCAGCGCGATCAGCGGATCGTCCACGATCAGCAGAGTGTGATTGTGGGCGAGGTCGAGAAGATCCGTTACCTTGCTGCGGGCGACCACAGCGGCGCGGGCACCCCGCTCCAGAGCAGCCGCTACAAAGTCATGAGCATCGTGACGCTCACCCCGGATGGCGAAAAACAGATCCCCCGGCGCCAGGGTCCGGGTGTCGATGGAATACCCCGTGGCTGGTTCCTGGGGCGGGTCGCCCTCGCGCAGCCTTAGTTCGGCTCCCATCCAACTCGCGATGTCTTGCAGTTGTAACTTCATCGGCTCTTTTCCCGGGCCCGCAGTACCTGCCTTGCGACAGCCGCATCATCGAACGGTATCACCCGGCCGGCGATGGTCTGAGTTTTTTCGTGTCCTTTCCCGGCCAGAAGTACCAGGTCACCTGCTCGTGCCTGGGCGATGGACATTTCGATGGCGCGATGACGATCTGGTTCGACGAAGACCGTGGCCGAAGTGCCGCTCAGACCAGGGAGCACCTCATCGATGATCGCAGTGGGGTCTTCTGATCGCGGATTGTCAGAGGTAACGACCACCACATCGCTGGCCGCACCAGCCGCCTGCCCCATCAACGGACGCTTGGTGCGATCGCGATCGCCCCCACAGCCGAACATGGTGATTACTCGTCCGCCGCGGTGGGCGACGAACTCGCGCGCCACGGCGATGATATTACGCAAGGCATCGTCGGTGTGGGCGTAGTCGACGACGACGGCAAAATTCTGGCCGCAGTCGACTGACTGGAAGCGCCCGGGCACGTAGTCGAGCGAGGCTGCGCCTTGCGCGACCTCTTCGAGGGTCAGACCGCGGGCAAAGGCAGCGGCGCCGGCGGCCAGCAGGTTGTAGACATTGACACCTCCGGTGAGGCGCGTGGCAATCGGTACTTCTCCATGAGGGGTGATCATGGCAAAGCGCATGCCGGAGGGCTCCATCTGGAGGCGCTCGGCACGGAACTCTCCCTGGCGCAGGCCGTAGGTGTAAACCACCTCGGAACGCGCCTGGGCTTTGAGCGCGGCTCCGTAGGGGTCGTCCTGATTGAGGATTGCGACGCGTGGCGGCGATCCCGCGGAGCCATCGAATAGTTTCCGTTTGGCGGCAAAGTAGTTTTCCATGCTGCCGTGATAGTCGAGATGGTCGCGGGTGAGGTTGGTGAAGATAGCCACGTCAAAATGCAGACCGAAAACACGTTCCTGGTCGAGAGCGTGCGAGGAGACTTCCATGACCGCCTCGGTTGCTCCGCCGTCCACGCCTTCGCGAAATAGCTCCAGCAGGTCGCGCGACTCGGGCGTGGTGTGGGGGGCGGGAAAGACTCTGCCTGCAGCGTGGTATTCGATGGTGCCGGCGAGAACGGTTTTGCGGCCGCAGTGGCGGAGCATCGCCTCCAGCAGAAATGCGGTCGTGGTCTTGCCATTGGTTCCGGTTACGCCGCTGAGCTTGAGCTGCGCTTCAGGATGGGCGAAGAAATTGGCCGCGATGGCAGCGAGCGCGCGGCGGCCGTGGGCTACTTCGACGACAGCAATAGCGGGATACGCCGTTGCGGCAGCAAAACCGTCGGCTGAATCGGTAACGATCGCGCGCGCGCCCTGGGCTATTGCTTGCGGGAGATAGCGATTACCGTCGGTCGTCCCCCCGCGAAAGGCGACAAAGAGAGAGCCTTCGCGCACTCGTCGCGAGTCATACTCCACACCGGTCACGTCAGGACCTGGGCCCGAGCGCCGGATCAGATCGACGCCGCGCAAAACGAGGTTCAGCTCCACCTGCACATTTCCTCTATTTCTTCTGTCGGCTTACGCCGGGCTCTTACGCTTAACGAAGCGAATCGCTGTCAGCTTTGTCGACACCGAAGCGACCTTAGTGTCGATGAAGCCGTGGCTACGAAGAAGGTCGCGCACCTGCGATTCTTTGATCTGGCTCTTCGCTCCTTTGGGATAAACGATCCATAAAGGCCCACGCAAAGTTTGGCCGGCAAAGCAATGATCTACCTCCGTTTGGGTGTTGGCACAAATCAGGGTGAGATCAATTTCTTTTCCTCGCGCCGCGATCCCTTCGGCGAGCGCTGCCTTCAATTCTTCGCTGCCAACATTGCCCAGGACGGAAATCTTCGTGGTGGGGGAGATTCCCAGTTTGCTGGCAAGATCAGGCAGCGGAGCTGCGATGGTTTTCGCCCATCGCTGGGCTGCTTCGGGCCCCAGATGTAGTTCGACATGATCCCGTCCGACGTTGAAGACCAGCTTACCGCCACGAGCCGCGACATCCATCATCGAGGTTCTGGGAACACGCCGTCGCATCCCCGTGCGGAGGATGAGTTCCCTTCCTTCCAGGAGCACCTTGCAATCAGCTTCCTCAGCGCCCCACTTACAGTGGCAAGTAGCCTCGCGTCCCATGTGTGACAGTCTAAGGGAACAGCAATGCTAGCGAGTGAAGCGGACTACGATTTCAGTACCACGGGGCACCATACTCCCCGGTGCGGGCACCTGCTCCCGGGCAATCCCACTGCCCACAATCTGCAGGGCCAAACCGGACGTTGCGGCCGATTCAACAGCGACCCGCAACGGTTCACCCAGAAAAGAGGGGACTCCAACCCGGTTCCCCGCATCGACCACGACGCCATGGCCGGTAACATGGGGCTCCCGCGTCGCAGCGGCTACGGTGGCGTCGAAAGACGGCGTCTCTATTTTCGGCTCGGGCACATGCACCGGGATCGCAGGCACCGGCATCGCAGGAGACGGGGGAGGCACGGTAGCTGCCTGCTCCGCAGCCGGCGGCAACTCGTTGGCTGCGGAAGGCACGGGCTGCTGGCCATTTCCGTTGCCGCGAAGCGGATCATCCGCGGGCAGATTGTTGACTTCAGCAAACAGCGCGTCCAGATCGCCGACCTGCTCCGGTGGCGCGTCATCCGGCTCTGACTCGACGTGTGCCTTGGCCAGGTCGGCCTGTGGAGTGACATTGGTATCGTGGGGAACGCCCAGGTATTCGAGGACTTCCTGCGCCACCTCACGGAAGACCGGCGCCGCGTTGACGTTGCCGTAGTGATTTCCTTCAGGAGAATCGAGGATCACCGCCACGCTGATCGCGGGATTGTTCACTGGCGCAATGCCAACAAACGAGGCAATATATTTGGTCTTGGAATAGCGGTGCGTGGCCACATCGATTTTCTGCGCGGTACCGGTCTTGCCTCCGGAAGTGTAGCCATTCAGTTGGGCAAGACCCTTCGCTGTGCCGGACAGCACCACGCCTTCCATCATCTTGCGCATCTGGGCGGCGGTCATGGTTGAGATCACGCGATGCGCGCCGGCAGGCAGGGGATCGGGCAGTTCTCGCTGAGGGTGAAACGCAGCCGCGCGAAGTTTCCCCGGTGTTGTGTCCCCTTCCTGCATCAGGATGTGAGGAGGAAGATAGACGCCGCCGTTGGCTATGGTGGAAACCATGGTGACCAGTTGGATGGGCGTCACACCAACTTCCTGCCCCATGGCGATGGAGCCGATGCTCGATCCGGACCAGCGCCGGGTAGGCCGGAGCAAGCCTCGCGTCTCAGCCGGCAACTCTATGTCACTGCGCGCACCAAAACCGAAGTCGTGAATGTACCGGTTGAACTTTTCCGAGCCCATGCGCAGGGCCAGTTTGACCGCCGCCACGTCGCTCGATTCTTCCAGAGCCTGAGTGGTGGTGAGCAGGAAGTTCGGATGGCTGTCGTGAATAATCCTTCCCGCCAACTCGATCTTTCCACCCTGGCAGTCAATAATCTCGTTGGGGTTGGTGACCTTTTGTTCAAGCGCGGCAGCGTAGGTCAACAGCTTGAAGGTGGAGCCCGGCTCATACACATCGCTCACGGCGTGGTTTTTGAGCAGGCTGGTGGTGGCATGACGAAAGTCGTTGGGATTGAAGGTCGGTCGAATGGCCAACGCAAGAATCTGACCGGTTTGCGGATCCTGAACCACCACGGTGCCATTCAAGGCGTGGGTACGTTGGAGCGCGGACTCGAGTGCGCGCTCGGCCATGAACTGGATGTTTTCGTCGATGGTCAGGACCAGATTTTTTCCCGGGTCGGGCTCACGCTCCTGGCTATCCAGCACGTGGCGGCGGGCATCGAGCGCGGTCAGCATGCGGCCGGGAACACCGTGCAGATCGCGATCGAACTTGCGCTCCATTCCGCCCAGGCCATTGTCATCGGTGCCCACGTAGCCCAGAACCTGCGCGGCCAATTGGCTATTCGGATAAAAGCGTTTGAATTCCTTTTGCGCATACACGCCTTTGAGATTCAGCGCTCTTACCCGCGCAACCTGCGACGCATCTAGCTTGCGTGCGATCCAGGCAAAGTTTCTTGAGGCGTTCAACCGGGCCGCGATCTGATGCGCCGTCGTGAAACGATCGGTGGGGTCGGTGTGCACGACTTTGGCTAGTGCATTGGCAACCGCCTGGCGCTTGGCGTCTCCCTCGGGATCCTGCCGGTCTGCGATCTCCGACGGCACTGCATAGACTGAGTCGGCCAACACCGTCATAGCCAGTTCATGCAGGTTGCGATCGTAGAGGATGCCGCGGCGGGGCGCGACCTCAAAGGTGCGCTGTTGCTGCCGGGCAGCACGGTCGACAAAATCCTTGTAATGGATCACCTGCAGCCAGACCAGGCGGCCGCAGATCAAGCTGAGCCAACAGACAAAGAAAAGCGAAATATGCAACAACCCAAGCCGGCGTTGCACCGTACCGGTAGTCACCGGACGAGCCGGCGAATCACCCGCGCGCTGCGATTGAACAGAAGCGCGCTTTGGTTGGCGAAAGAAAGAGAGCGGTTTCAACTGCACCTGCCATGCTGGAGTTAACGTCTTGCGCTAGTTTGAATTTCTCACCAGCACAGAGCGATGGACAGTGGCGCTTGATGTACCCATGGGGGAATGCGTACATGTGATTGTGGATCCCATCCTCGCCAGAACACGGAAAGGATGGGCCACGCGATTTTTTGCGATACGACGACTGCTCCAAGGCCGGGGGGGCGAAAGTACTGCAAAACCGCGAATTCTAGTGCGCAAGCCGCAGCGGCGTTGCTTCCGCCATCACAGGTGCGTTGGGATCAAGAGTGTTATCGCCACGCACGACCTGACCGGGCCGCGGGGCATCCAATCCCAGCTTGCGCGCCATCTGATCGATGCGGTGCGGGTCGCAAAGTTGTGCTTCGGCCAGCCGCAGCTCCCGGTTCTGCTCCTCGAGCTGGATGCGCTGCTGCTTCTCGGCTTCCACCCGGTATCCGTATTCAATGGCGCTGAAGTGCTGCAAGCCGTAAAACATCACGATCACGAACAGTGCCGCCATGGCCGCGGTGAAGGTACGCATCTCGCGCACGCGCACTGGATCGGCCGCCTTGACCAGGCGGGAATTGTCGAGCCGCTTACAGCAGAAGACTTCTGGAGTGGGTCCCCGGCGGGCGCGCTGCTGCGCCGCGAATAGATGGCGGTTCCGGTCCAACAACTGCTGTTGTCGCGACCTGTAGTTGAGTTCGTATGCTGGAATTGTCTGCGTTGCCATTTTTTCGTCCGCCCTGATACCTATCCGAGTTTTGTTTGCCGCTTAACTTTTCCTACTACCTTGCTGCCGTTTTTTCGGTTCTCTCTGCTGCCCGCAATTTCGCGCTGCGGGCCCGCGGGTTGCGATCCGTCTCCTCTTCGCTTGCCGTCACCGGCTTGCGCGTGAGGACTTCCCATATTCCCTGCCGCGCACCCTCGCGCAGCGCATCTTTTGCCAGCCGGTCTTCGAGTGAGTGGAAGCTGATCACCACCAGCCTTCCCCCCGGCTTCAACAGCCTGGGCGCCGCCTGCAACAGCGCCTCTATCTCGTTCAGCTCAGCATTCACGTAGATTCGGAGCGCCTGAAAAATTCTGGTCGCGGGATGAATGGGATGGCGGCCTCGCTCAGATTTCATCGCCGGGGCGGCGGCCGATAGGACCTTGGCCAGTTGTGCCGTGGTCGTGATCGGCCGCGCCCTGACAATGGCTCTGGCAAATCTCCGCGATCTCCTTTCCTCTCCGAATTCGTAAATCAGGTCGGCGAGAACTTTTTCGTCGGCCTGGTTTACCACTTGTTCGGCGGTCGCGCCCCTCCGCGGATCCATCCGCATGTCGAGTGGCCCGTCCGCCTGAAAACTAAATCCTCTGTGCGCCGTGTCCAGTTGCATGGAGCTGACCCCAAAGTC
>JBEKNJ010000021.1:0-90195 GCA_049522955.1 Acidobacteriaceae bacterium | reverse complement strand
AATTCTCGGTTTTTCGATTGACAAACGCTGGACAAAGCCGCATCGTAAACGGCGGTGGGTTCGTTTTCACCCGCATAAACACTGGGTTTCCTGATGATCGATGCGCGTTTTCTGCGAGCGTCAGATTTGCGGAAACCGGTCAAGACATGGATTCTCAAGGGTGCGGAACACCGCTACCGTGGGCCATGAAATAACAGAGGAAAGAAGGACACAATATGGCAACAGGCATGACCAAGACAGCACTGGTCCGGACAATGGCAGAAAAACTTGAGTTGACCAACAAGCAATCGGCGGCTTTTCTCGACCTGCTGGCAGAAACAGCGGTGAAGGAAACGAAGAAGAATGGCGTGTTCGTCATCCCTGGGCTTGGCCGGCTGGTAAAGGCGGAGAGAAAGGCCCGCATGGGTCGCAATCCCCAAACTGGCGAAACCATCAAGATCAAAGCCAAGACCGTGGTCAAGTTCCGCGTGGCCAAGGCTGCTAAAGACACCATCGCACCGCCACGGAAGTAGCAATACTTCTGGAACGCTGGGGCCGATCGAAGAGGGCGGGCGACCTGCCTTGCCCTCTCTACCCCGATGATCTTTTCTACCTTCCGTCCCCGCGCCGAAAAAATTTTCGCCTCGCGTTGTCTGTGTGATGCCGGGATCTGATGAGCTATGAGGCCCGACCAGGCATCCTTATCAGGTTCCGGAAGCATCCGCCATGGGTCGCCTGATCCATGCGCGCATCACGAGTGAAATGCCGTAGCAGATGAGCAAGCACCGGATCAGGATGCGCGCATTGTATCGCCAGGCGTAGACCGCAAAGCAAACCGTGAACGCTATCGGATAAGTCTCGGCCAGAAGAGCTTGCACCCAGCGTGGCCTGCCGAACGTAGCGAAGCTGCCGCCCCTGCGAGGCAACAAGCGGGGAACACGGCGGCGGTACTGCTGGTAAAGGTCGCCCAGCTCCAGGGTGAGGTAGTGCTCTTCGGCAGAGATGAGAAAGAGCACAAAGGCGCTGAAGGCAAGCAGGAAAATCGCGGCCCCCGTGGGGGGCATCAGGATAGAGGCAGCCATCGCGAGCAGCCAGGCGCCGAGGTAGAGCGGATTGCGAACGTAACGGTAAGGTCCGGCGGCAACGAACGTGTCGCCTTGCATGGCAAAGCCGCTCATGACGGCGGAACCGATGTAGGCGGTAGCCCACACCCGCAGGATCGCCCCCGCCACCAGACAAGCGAGCGCCGCAAGCGTCACCAGCAGGGTTGCAGATGCCAGGCTAATCCACCCGGTGCGCGCCAACCAGGTCGATGCCGCAAGCCAGAGTGTGTCGCGACTGCCGCTACGAGAGTCCCAGGGCGCCCAGAAGCCCAACAGGTAAAGCAGGACGAAAACAAAGACGCGGAAGCGAAATAACAGCGGCCCCGCGTTCATGAGTGTGCGGTCCGCGAGCCTTTCGCCCGCGGCGCTCTATAATGTAACTGCCGTAGTATCATATTTGGGAAATGGATCGATGCTCCCACCCGCGGCACGCTATTTGCCGGCTATGGTTTCGAGAAGAGCATCGAAGTCTTCCAGGCGGGAGTATTCGATGATCACCCGCCCGCGACCGTTCTTATCCTCAATCGAGACTTTCAAGCCAAGCGCTCGCTGTAGTAGATCGCGCGCCTCGCGCACATTGGGGTCAAGAGGGGCTTTCTCCTTTTCTTCCCCTTTTGGCTTCTTCTCCGGATTGAGCAATCCCTGCACATAACTTTCCGTCTGGCGGACGGACATGGAGAGCGCGCTCACTTTTTGCGCGGCCTTCAGAATGGCTTCAGGGGACTCGAGGCTTAACAGGGTGCGCGCATGGCCAAAGCTGAGGTTTCCGCTTTCCACTTTGTTTTGTACTTCTAGCGGAAGACGCAGGAGCCGGAGAAAATTGGCGACCGAAGCCCGGTCTTTGCCCGTCCGCTGGGCCATTTGTTCCTGAGTCATTTTGAAGTGGTGGCTAAGTCGGTCATAAGCGCGCGCCTGTTCCATTGGGTTCAGGTCTGTGCGCTGCAGATTTTCGACGATGGTGATTTCCATCGCCTGCTCGTCAGACACGTGGCGCAGGATGGCGGGCACGGTGGCCTTGCCGGCCATCTTGGAGGCGAGCCAGCGGCGTTCGCCGGCGATGAGTTGAAAGCGATTATCGGCCAGCGGGCGCACCAGCACCGGTTGCAAAACACCAGTGGCTGTAATGGAAGCGGAGAGCTCCTTGAGAGCGCTCTCATCCACAGTCTGCCGTGTTTGGAAAGGATTGCGCTCGATCTGATCGACGGGTATCTCTCTCGGCTTGCCCTCGTCGGGGACAGGGGCAGCGGTGGGAGCGACGGGGGCAGGGGTAAATCCAGATCGTCCAGGCAGCAGTGATTCGAGACCTTTGCCGAGGGCGCGGCGTTTGGGTATTTCAACGGAAGGGTTCATGGTCGTGGTCCTAAAAGCCGGAGGTTGAGGACTGCTCATTCGGTTGCGGCCAGGCATCTTTGGCCGGAATCCCTGGAGGCATTCTCCACGGACGCTGATCGGGAAATGAGAACATCAAGCATACGGCCAGAAACGCACTTTACTCTCTTGTCGCGTTTGCGCCTGCGCCTGCGAGGCTTTTCGCTCGAGGGCGCGTGGGCTCTCGATGTTATTGCGAGCAAGAATTTCTTCGGCGAGCTCGCGGTAGCTCTCAGCGCCACGGGAGCGAGGGTCATAGAGAGCTACAGGCTTGCCATAACTTGGTGCCTCCGCCAGGCGGATATTTCGGGGAATGGCGGTTTTGAGCAGTTTGGCCCCGAAAAAGCGGCGCAAGTTTTCCGTGACCTGTTGGGCCAGGTTGGTGCGCTCATCGTACATAGTGAGGATCACGCCCTCAATGTCGAGGGTGGGGTTGAATGCGGCCTGGATGCGGCCGAGGGTAGTCAGCAGCTCCGAAATGCCTTCCAGGGCGAAGTATTCGGCTTGCATCGGGACGAGCAGGCGATCGGCTGCGACGAGGGCATTCAGGGTCAGAAGGTCGAGTGCCGGGGGACAATCCAAAATGATGAAGTTGTAAAGGTTTCGCACCGGCTCCAGAGCCTGGCGCATTCGGTATTCACGGCGTTCGGCCTGGATCAACTCTACAGTGGCGCCGATGAGATGGTGGCTGCCGGGAACGATCTTCAGGCCGTCGATTTCCGTCGGCAGGGTCGCTTCGGCGATGGTCGCATTTCCCGTGAGGATATCGTAAGTAGAATTGCGGTTTTCGTCCCGGGGAACGCCAAATCCTCCCGAGGAATTGGCTTGGGGATCGCAATCGACCAGGAGACAGGTCAACCCTTCAAGAGCCAGAGCAGCGGAGAGGTTGATTGCGGTAGTGGTTTTGCCAACCCCGCCCTTCTGATTGACGACCGCGATTACTTTACCCATGCGTAATGGAAGAGTATCGAGGGAGAAGGACGAGAGCAAGGAGAGAGGAAGGAAAGGTGATGTGCAGAACCGGGCATAAATTGTGGAGAACTAGTTTTCCCGGCCAATGGGGCCGATCCGAAGTATCACATTTGGAATGAGATACGTTTGAAATGTTATTGGGTGTGGTTTTGGTAAGCCATGGTGGAAATCTTTGTTCCACGTGGAACAAAAGCAAGAGGCGAAGTTGAATTAGATATGTTCCACGTGGAACAAGAGTTAGGTGCGTTGCCCAATCGCCAGGATCATCTGCACTGTATTCGGGAGCGGAACAGGCCTTTGCCACTCGAGTTCTGGGGCGATCTCTCGAAAGGCCGTTGCAGATTGCTCGGTCGTCAGCAACAGCAAGTACCGTTTGGCGCGGCCCACCGCAACCGGAACAGCCAAAGCCATTTTCTCTACCGCGCGCATGGCGACGGCATCAAATCGCAGCTGTTCCGGCATTGCTTCCACGCGTCCGTCATAGACTTCGCCCTTGAGGCCCAAAACACGCAAAACCTCCTTCAAGAATGCCGCCTTTTTCCCCTGGGCCTCGGCAAGCGTTACCGATATCCCCGGAAGGCAGATCGCCATTGGAATTCCAGGGAGACCCGCGCCCGATCCGTAGTCCAACAAGGTTTGAATGTCCCGCGGAAGATACTGGGAGGCAAACGCACATTCAACGAAATGGCGGCGAATGATTTGCCCCGGTTCCCGGACGGCGGTCAGGCTTACGCGCTCATTCCAGCGCAGCAGCAAATCCAGATAGGCCTCAAACTGCTCGTAGGCGTGTTCCGGTAGTGCTGGAATTCCTGCCTCCGCGAACGCCTGCTGCATTTGCTCTACCGCTCCATTCAATGCGCACCCGGCCGGCTGGTGTGAAGAGCAGGGAAAGCAGAGGGGGACCAGGAGCGAGCGGCCTCAAGGAATGCCGCGAAGAGGGCGCGCGATGCCGCGCTGCTTTCGTAGCTCCTCTCCGGATGCCATTGCACCGCAACCACAAACTGGGTTGGTTCGGCACCTTCCAATGCTTCAATGACCCCATCGTCGGGGCTGACGGCGGCGACGACTAACTCCTGTCCCGGGCGGTCAATCGCCTGATGATGGCTTGAATTGACATACGAGCCCTCTCCCTCCTGAGTGCTCGCCATGATTCTCG
The DNA here is from genome assembly GCA_049522955.1 of Acidobacteriaceae bacterium. Taxonomy (GTDB): domain Bacteria; phylum Acidobacteriota; class Terriglobia; order Terriglobales; family Acidobacteriaceae; genus PALSA-350. Next base: position 85,617 of record JBEKNJ010000021.1, on the reverse strand, counting down.
ATAGGCGGGTGCCTGGTTTGACCTCAATGGAGTGAGCTTCTTGCACGTCTCGTCCCGGTTCATGATTGATCGAGATGCCATTGGCTGCCTCACGTCCCGGCAAATGCTGGATGAGCGAGCCACGCCGCCACACGTTTAGGAACTGCAGCCCATAGCAAATTCCCAAGATCGGTTTCCCAAACTCGAAAGCATCCCGCAACAGTAGGTTGTCCGTTGCCTCCCGTGGCATGTCCCGGGCCGCGGTTTCTTTCACCGTTTCTTGCCCATATCGCGCGGGGTCAACATCGGCGGGGCTGCCCGGTAGCAGGATGGCAGAGCAGGAAGCGAGGATGTCTGCCTGCGCGGCGGCCGATTCATGCAATGGAACAGGTACGGCTGTTCCCCCTGCCGCTTCAACCGCCTGGATGTACTGCGGCAAGCTGCGCTGGTTGTACGCCTCGTCCGTAGAGGTGGGCTCAGGGATGGCGATGCGGGGAAGCGCTGACGTCATAAATCTTCTCTGACCACCTCGGCCCGGCTCTCCAGCAATTCTCCGTCAGCCTGCATCGCGAGACTGGGAGCCAAGTCACCGGCCGCAGCATGGGCCGCATAAAGCTGCAGGATCTCGCTACGAAGCCTGGCAGTAAGCTCATCCGCCTGCCGTATGGTATATCCGGACGGATCGATCGGCTTGCCAATTACCAATTTGATGGGCCGCGGATGGAAGTGATGGGTATGAATCGGCAACAACTCATAAGTTCCAACGAGCGCCATGGGCACGAGCGGCACACGGGCACGGATCGCTATGTAGGCTGGTCCTTTCATGAACGGCTGCACTTGGCCATCTTTGGTACGCCCACCTTCGGGGAAGATGAAAAGCGGCATGCCGCCTTTGAGTGCGCGGATCGCACGGTTGAGTCCGGCAACCGTACCGCTTTCCTCATCAACCGGGATCTGGCCGGAACGATGCAAATGCCATCCGATGAATGGCCACTTCCACAAGCTCTGCTTAGCCAGGATGCGAAACTGGAACGGCAAGCTACTAAAGACCAGAGGTGTATCCATGAACGAGGTGTGGTTGGAAGTGTATACGGCGAGCGGCAGCAAATTCTCACGTCCGATAACGGTCACGGGAGCGCCGACAACCCTCAAAGAAGTCCGCGCCCACTGCCGTGCGATATTGTGCTGCATTCGGCCATCCGATTCCAGGCAGGACGCCGCCAGAGACATGCACCCAAAAAAGCCCGTAAAGAAAAAGAACAACGGACTTCGTACCAGGTTAGAGGTCAAGCGGCTGGTCAACGAAAGAGCCCGCTGAGTATCAGGCGTGGAGCTCATACCCTCTGCGGCTCCGTAGACAGAGCCTGCGTACCCACCAGCAATGGCCGTACTTGTCCAACCAGGAAGACCGACCCGGTGACCACAACCAAGCCATGCACAGGGGTTAGTTGCAGCGCTCTCTCCACCGCGCTCATCGCGTCGATGCTCGCCTCTAAGTCGCTGCCGGTCGTCCGCCCTGCCGCCAACAAATCCTCAACTGACGCACTCCGCGGGGAGTCGACCGGCGTCACGATGACCTTGCCGAACAGCGGAAAAAGAATCTGCGCCAGCTCTTCCGCCGGTTTATCTTTCAGGCATCCGAAAACCAGCGTCAGGGGTTGGCCCAGATCGAGGTGTGAGATTGCCGCACGCAGCGCCCATGCCCCAGCGGGGTTGTGACCGACATCGAGCAGCACATCCGCCCGGCCGCGATCGCCGACAATCCGTTCCAGCCGAGCCGGCCAAACTGTAGCGTGGATACCGCTCTGGATATCGACGGGCGTGATAGTGTAACCGTGATTGTTTCTTAACTCGACCGCGGTGGCGATGGCCAGTGCCAGGTTGCGCTGTTGATGCGCGCCCGCGAGAGGAGAATCAATCCCGATGAGCTCGCCCATTACGGATAGCGGATAGCGATTGCGCGTGTATTGTTCGGGATGATTGTGCACCGGCACATAGCTCGCCGCATTGACGCCACGCACCTCGAGAGAGACAGCAACTTCTCCCAACGCCTGGTTGGCTTCGGGGTGCTGTGGCAGCGTAACCATGACGCCCTCGCGGCGCAGTATGCCGGCCTTCTCGCGCGCTATCTGATCGACAGTCGAGCCCAGCCACTCAGTGTGGTCGAGCGAGATATCCGTAATCACCGACACCACCGGCTCGACAATGTTGGTCGCATCCAGCCGGCCGCCCATGCCCACCTCCAGCACCGCGGTGTGCACTTTACTCGAAGCAAAATGCAAAAACCCCATGGCGGTAAGAGTCTCGAAAAAACTCGGTAACGCAGGCAGCAGGCCATCCCGTACCAGGGTCGAGGCGATCTCCTCCACATGGAAGAAGAGGGCGGCAAAATCATCGTCGGAGATCAGGGAGCCATCCACCTGGATGCGCTCATTGACCCGGCTCAGGTGGGGCGAAGTGTAAAGCCCGGTCTTGTAACCTGCCCGGGTGAGGATGCTCGCCAGGGTCGAAGAGGTTGATCCTTTGCCATTGGTACCGGCAACCAGGACCGCGGTAAAGTTCCGCTCGGCGTTGCCCAGCGCGGCCATGAGCGTGCGCATGTGCGCCAGCTCAAACTTTCGGCGAGGCACGCCCGGCGCGGTGTGAAGTTCCTGACCGAGCGCGTGCAGGCGGTCAAGGGCCGAGGCGTAAGACATGTTCTTATTCTAGAGTGAATTCCCTGCCGCCACTGCGGCAGCGCTTGCCGGCCACATGAAGTCGAGGGCACGGATCAGGTAGTTCTTAAGTTCGCGGCGGGCAACAATCGCGTCCAACATGCCGTGCTCCAGCAAGAACTCTGACTTCTGGAATCCCTCCGGGAGCTTCTGTCGAATGGTCTGCTCGATCACCCGTGGACCGGCGAAGCCTATCAGGGCGCCAGGCTCAGCGATATTGAGATCGCCGAGCATGCCAAAGCTTGCAGTCACACCGCCGGTAGTGGGGTTGGTGAGAACCGAAATATAGGGCAAACCTGCGTCATCGAGCTGCGCCAGCCCGGCGGAGACCTTGGCCAATTGCATCAGGCTGGCAACCCCTTCCATCATGCGTGCGCCGCCAGAAGCAGCAACGATGATGAGCGGTTGCCGGGCGGCCAACGCGCGGTCGATGGCGCGAGCGATGGTTTCTCCGACCACGCAACCCATGCTTCCCCCAATGAAGGCGAATTCCATCACGCTCACAACCACGGCATGGGGACCGAGATTTCCAATGGCATTCAAGACAGCGTCATTTAGGCCGGTCTCGCGCCGGGCCTTTTCCAGCCGGGCGCGATACGGCTTGATATCGACAAACTCGAGTGGGTCGGTGGAAACCAGCTCGAGGTCAACCAGTTGGTATCCAGGCTCGAGCAGGCTGGCGACGCGGCTGCGCGCGTCCAGCCGGAGATGGTACCCACATTTGGGGCAGACCTGCAGGTTCGCTTCGAACTCGGCTTTGAAGATGGATTGGCCGCAGCCTTCGCACTTTTGCCACAACCCCTCGGTGCGAACGTTTTTTTCTGCTGGGTTCGGTTCAATCTCGTTTTCCTGCCGCTTAAACCAGGACATTTATTTCCTTCCGCCAATCGTCCCCGATGTTGCCGACGCTCCGACTTTGGAGCATACAGCGAATGCGCTCTTTTGCCTCGGGTTTTGTGCAGCTTTTCCCGACTGGGTAGCTGCGTACGCACTGCTCGCATCAGTGACCGGTATGGTACGGATGCCCTCCGAGTATTGTAAATGCCCTGTAGAGCTGTTCCGCGAGCACCAGGCGGGCCAGCTCATGGGGGAGCGTCATCCGCCCTAAGGACAAGATGGTCTGTGCCTGCCGCGGCGCCCGCTCTGACCAGCCGCTGGCTGGCCCAATGGCGAAGACGATCCGCTGCTGGCCTGAATCACGGCGCGCGCCCAACCATGCGGCCAGTTCCTCCGACGAAAGGGCTTCGCCACGGCTGTCGAGGAGTGCCAGCCACGCAGGGGTGCGTGCCCGTTGCCGGGTGACGTAGGCAAATAGCGACTCCTCGTCACGAAAGGCGACGGATTCGATACCGGCGTACGGGGCGATGCGATCCAGGTATAGGGTGGTCGGGGGTCCGAGGAGATCGCTCCGGGTACGTTGCGCGATGTATGCCAGGGTAAGGTTCAGACTGAGTATGGCCTTTCTCTCGCGAGATCCTGGGGTCACATACGAATTCTCGAGGTTCGTTTTGTCTCTTGCTTTTGGTGGGAGCCCCCGGCTTTAGCAGGGGGGAGCTGGACTTCGGTCCAGCGGAAAAGCGCTTCGTTTCTAAAGGACGGGCTTTAGCCCTGGGTTTCGATGCCGGCGCTAAAGCGCAGGATCAAAATCGAACTCTTTTCCGCAACGCTGAAGCGTTGCTTCCCTCTGCAAAGCAGAGGGCTCCCACCCAGTCTAATCGTGGGCGGTGCGGCCGGCGCCTACCTGCTCCCGGATCGTGGCCATACCGGCTCCGTCGAGTACCGCATCGATCATGGCGTCACAGCCCATGCATGAGTTGATCATCATGTGGTAGAGGCGGCGATCAGCCCACTCCCGGTCATAGTAGCGACGGACATATTCCTGGCGCCGGTTGTCCGTCGCCTCAAGCTCTGCCCTTGCTCGTCCCGCGTGCTCGGGAAAGTGTTCTTCAAACCAGCGAACCTTCCTCGTCATCGAGGCGTAGACAAAAATGTTGAAGACGCCGGGGAGTGCGGCTAATGCACAAGCGGCGCCGCGGCCAACGATCACACAGTTGCCATCCGCCACACACTGCTTCAAATAACTGCGCACGAACTCGACCATGCGCTCACTGTCAAAGACCTGGTCTTTGGGAGGCGCGGGCAGGCGGTCCACACTGCCATGCCAGAACGACTTGCCCATGCGGTAGTACCAGGGGTCAAGGCGCTCATCGCACTGCTCCGCCATGCTTTGGGGCACTCCGGCCTTGTGGGCGATCTCATCAATCAGGCAACGATCGACGAGCTTCCAGTTCAGCCTGCCGGCCAGGCGGTGAGCGAATTCCGCGCCCTGGCTGCCGTACTCCCGTTCAACGGTGATCACCTTGACCATGGAGAGTTTCTCTCGGCGTGATGCTAGCACCGGGAGAGTGAATAATCCATACCCTCAAGGCTCGGCGACGACCGGGTTCTTTAAACTGCCAATGCCGGGAATTTCCAGCACCATCTGGTCTCCCGGCCGGAGCCACCGCTGCGGCGTGCGGCCCATCCCGACCCCTGCCGGCGTGCCAGTGCTGATGATGTCCCCCGGAACCAGGGGCATCATGGTCGAAAGGTAAGAGATGAGCCGCGGCAACTTGAAGATCAACTCGCGGGTATTGGATTTCTGCAGGGTCTCGCCATTGATGGCAAGGGAAATGTCCAATTGGTGGGGATCGGGCACCTCGTCCTTGGATACGATCCAGGGTCCCATCGGGGCGAAGGTGGGAAAGTTCTTGCCTAGGGTCCATTGCGAGGTGGCCAACTGCACGTCGCGCGCGCTGACATCATTCATGATGGTATAGCCGAAGACGTGGTCTTCCCACTCTGCCTCTGGTATGTTGCGGCCGCCCTGGCCAATCACCACCGCCAGCTCGACTTCATAGTCCGGTTGCTGGGTGGCACGGGGCAGCAGGACGGGCTGCCCGTCGCCGATGAGGGCCAGCGGGTACTTGGAAAACACTGTGGGAAATTTGGGCGGCTCCATCTTCGACTCGATTGCGTGGTCGCGGTAATTGAGACCGATGCAGAGAATCTTTGACGGCCGCTGCACGGGTGGCTCCAGGGTTACTGAAGACAAGGGAGCGAGCAGATTGAGACCCGTCTCGTCCAGCTGCGTTTTGACCCCTGCCCATCGCTTAGGGCCCGCGGCAATGAAGGACAACGTGTCCGGGTATCCAAGTTGGGTGAGAGGGAAGACGTGGCCGTCCTTAAGGAGTGCCGGGGCAGTGATTGCATCGCGACGGTATGTGATCAGGCGCATCCATCGATTGTCCAACGGCGGACGCAGGAATGGGTAAAAATCTGCGGAAATGCCTTGCTTCAAGAGCCGGCCGCGCCGGGCAAATTCCAGTGGTGGTAGACGGCCAACATGCGCAGCGCGAAACAACCAACGATGCCACTGCAGCTGGCAACCACGGCATTCACTCTGAGCTTCAGGCACAAAATGGTGATCGCAGCACCGAAAAGAGCGGCGGCCGCGTACACGTCAGCGCGAAGCACTTTGGGAACCTGGCCGATCAGCAGATCGCGAATCGTGCCCCCGCCAACAGCCGTGATGCCCCCCATCATGGTGGCCAGCAGCGGAGAGAGCTTGAACTCCAGCGCCTTGGTCGCTCCCGCGACCGCAAAGAAGCTGAGCCCAGCCGCATCCAGAGTAGTGATTAACCATTGGTTCATGGCCGATGTGTAGGCGTGCAAGATAAAAACCAGAGCACCGGTTGAAAGCGCGACGGCGGCATAATTCCAATTCCGGATCGAGCTGGGCGGTATATCGCCAATCAGGAGATCGCGAACGATGCCACCTCCCAGTGCGGTGATAAAGGCGAGGACCAGCATTCCCAGCAGATCAAGCCTGGCCTGGACGGCCATCGACGCGCCTTCGGCGGCAAAAAGAGCAGTTCCCACCAGGTCAATGGCAAGCAGGAGATGGGCAGCGCTGGGGCGTACAGCGAATTTCATCTCTCGACTATAGAAGTACGGTCCCTGATCGCAGGAAAATGCATCTGCCTACAATGGGGCTACGGGGGGTTAATGGCGAAGCCGGACGAGGGACGAAAGCGGGTAGTCATCGAAAACGTAGAGCCACAGGTCAATTGTGGACTCTTTCCCATTAAGCGCATCGTCAACGACCTGGTGTCCGTGGAGGCGGACGTGTTCGGCGACGGGCACGATCATGTTCGGGCCCGCCTGCTGTGGAAGAAAGACGGGGACGCCGTCTGGCAGACAGTAGAGATGCTGGCGCTGGGAAACGACCGCTGGCGGGGCGAATTCCCTGTCGCCCAGGTAGGCAATTATCGCTACACCCTGGTGGGCGAGGTCGACCACTTCGAAACCTGGCAGAGCGACCTCAAAAAACGGGTGGAGGCGAAGCAGGATCTTGCCGTTCCCTTTGCCACCGGCGCCGCTCTTCTGGAACAGGTGCAGGCTCGGTCAACGAAACAGGACAGCACCAAGCTGGGCACCTGGGCGAAGACACTGCGGACGGGACAGGACCCTTCCGTAACGGTTGCCCTGGCCTTGCAGGACGAGCTCCTAGCGATGGCCCACCGTTATCCGGATCCTGAGCTTGAGACCTGGTTTGAGCGCGAACTGGAAGTTGTCGTCGACCGGGAGCGGGCGCGTTTTTCCGCCTGGTATGAGCTGTTTCCACGTTCCTGGTCGACCACCCCGGGCAAACACGGCACCCTGCGCGACGTCGCCAACCGGATGGACTATGCCGCGGACATGGGGTTTAACATCCTTTACCTGCCTCCCATCTCGCCCATCGGAAAAAGCTTTCGCAAGGGCAAGAACAACTCCGTGGAAGCCGCTCCGGGGGATGAAGGCAGCCCCTGGGCCATCGGCTCCTCAGAGGGTGGGCACACCGCAATCCATCCCGCGCTCGGCACGACGAAGGACTTCGCAGCCCTGGTCAAACGGGCCAAGCAGCTGAAAATGGAAATTGCCCTGGACATTGCCTTCCAGTGCTCCCCCGATCATCCGTGGGTGACCGAGCATCCCGAATTTTTCAAGAAGCGCCCGGATGGGTCGATTCAGTATGCGGAGAACCCTCCCAAGAAATATCAGGATATCTATCCTTTGGATTTTGAAACATCGAACTGGCAGGGATTATGGGATGCCCTCAAGGATGTCTTCACGTCCTGGATGGATGCGGGTGTGCTCATCTTCCGCGTAGACAATCCGCATACCAAGGCATTCCCTTTCTGGCAGTGGGTCATCCCCGTACTGAAGGCCAAAGACCCCAATGTGTTGTTCCTGGCTGAGGCCTTCACCCGGCCCCGGGTGATGGAGCGCCTGGCCAAGGCCGGCTTCTCCCAGTCCTATACCTACTTCACCTGGCGTGACACCAAGGAAGAGCTCACGCAGTACATGCTGGAACTCACCACCACACCGGTGCGGCAATACTTTCGTCCTAATTTCTGGCCCAACACCCCCGACATTCTGCCTGCGCATCTGCAGACGGGTGGACTGCCGGCCTTTCGCTTCCGGTTGGTGCTGGCCGCGACCCTGTCGGCCAATTATGGGATCTATGGGCCTGCCTTTGAGTTGGGAGAAAACATCGCCGTCAAACCAGGCAGCGAAGAATATCTGAACTCAGAAAAATACGAGATCAAGACCTGGGATTTGCAAAAGCCCACCAGCCTGAAGCCGCTACTGACCAGGGTGAACCAGATCCGGCAGGAAAACCCGGCGCTCCAGAGCAACGAGCGGCTGCACTTCCACACCACGGACAATGCCTCGCTGATCTGCTATTCCAAGCGCTCCGCGGATGGCAGCAACCTTATCCTTGCGGTCGTCAACCTCGATCCTTTCTTGGTTCAGACAGGTTGGGTTGATCTCGATTTGGACGTGCTCGGGCTCGGCCCGGACGATACATTTGAAGTCTACGATCTGCTGGCAGATCACGCCTATAGCTGGCGAGGGCGGAGAAATTATGTGGCCCTGCGGCCGGCCGAAATGCCGGCTCATGTATTCCGCGTAACGCGAGCGTGAGCGAGGCCATCGCAAATATATCTACGATGGTTACGAATTAACTAAGCCGGGAGGCAGGATTGAAGCAAGCGGGAAGCGCGGCAGACCCACTCTGGTACAAAGACGCGATCATTTACGAGTTGCACGTCAAGGCATTCATGGACGGCAACAACGATGGGATCGGCGACTTCCAGGGATTACTCAGCAAACTCGATTACGTGCAGGACCTGGGCGTCACCTGTCTTTGGTTGCTGCCGTTTTTCCCTTCACCTCTGCGCGACGACGGCTACGATATTTCCGACTACCTCAGCGTGCACCCGAATTACGGGACGATGGAGGATTTCCGGGAGTTCCTCACCCAGGCGCATAGCCGCGGTCTGCAAGTGATGATCGAGCTGGTCATTAACCACACCTCCGATCAGCATCCCTGGTTTCAGCGCGCGCGCCACGCCCCTAAGGGATCACCCGAACGCGACTTTTATGTGTGGAGCGACACCGATCAAAAATATCTCGACGCGCGCATCATCTTTACCGATACCGAAAAATCCAATTGGACCTGGGACCCTGAAGCCCAGCAATACTACTGGCATCGCTTCTTCTCGCACCAGCCGGACTTGAACTACGACAACCCTGTGGTGCTGGAAGAAGTAGTCAAGATCATGCACTACTGGCTTGACATGGGGGTGGATGGGCTGCGCGTCGATGCCATCCCCTACCTGGTGGAGCGGGAAGGAACAAACTGCGAAAACCTGGCGGAAACGCACGCAGTGATGAAGCGGATACGCGCGGAAATCGATAACAAGTATGCCGCCCGAACCATTCTGGCGGAGGCGAACCAATGGCCTGACGACGTGCGCATCTACTACGGCGACGGGGATGAATGCCACATGGCCTTTCATTTTCCTCTCATGCCCCGGATGTACATGGCGCTGCGCCAGGAAGATCGTCTGCCCATCACCGACATCATGGCGCAAACGCCGCCGATTCCCGGCAACTGCCAGTGGGGGCTGTTTTTGCGCAACCACGACGAGTTGACGCTGGAAATGGTCAGTGACGATGAGCGCGATTACATGTACCTGGCCTACAGCGCGGATCCGCGCATGCGCATCAATATCGGCATCCGGCGCCGCCTGGCCCCGTTGGTGGATAACAGCCGGCGCCGCATCGAGCTGCTGAATAGTCTGCTCTTCTCCTTTCCCGGCACGCCCATCGTTTATTACGGAGACGAGATCGGGATGGGAGACAACATCTACCTGGGCGACCGCAACGGGGTGCGCACCCCGATGCAGTGGAACGGAGACAGGAACGCCGGCTTTTCACGCGCGGTGCCGGCTAAGCTCTACAGCCCGGTCATCATGGACCCGGTTTGGGGCTACGAAGGGCTGAACGTGGAAGCGCAGCAGAGCGACCCTTCCTCGTTGCTGAGCTGGATGCGCAACATGATTGCATTGCGCAAGCTGTTCCAGGTTTTTGGCCGGGGCACGCTGGCCTTCCTGAATCCCACCAACCGCAAAATCCTCGCTTACATCCGCGAGTATCAAAACGAACGAGTCCTGTGTGTCGCCAACCTTTCCCGCTTTGCCCAGCCAGTGGAGCTGGACCTGGCCGCTTATGTCGGAATGGTCCCGGTGGAGATGCTGGGCTACGTCGAATTCCCCCGGATTCGGACGACGGCTTATCCCTTGACGGTGGGTCCCTATGGCTTTTTGTGGCTGGAGTTGCAGCCCTCGCCCGAGCCGGTACCCAGCGCGACAGAACAGGGGGAGCCGGAGCTCGAAGTCGCCGGACCCACCGACTGGATGAGCGTTCTCGAAGGCAATGGCCGCCGGGAACTGGAAGAGACCATCCTGCGGGGCTATATGGCGCGGCAACGCTGGTTTGGCGCGAAATCTCGCACCATCACCGGAACCCGAATCGAAGACTGGGCAGTTTTCAATGAGGGCATCAGCACCCTGGTTTGGGTTGAGGTGCAATACACCGAAGGGGAGAGCGATACCTACCTGGTGACTCTGGGTCTGCTCTTTGGCAAGGCCGCCGACGCGCTGCGGGAGGAATCGCCGAATGCCGTGCTGGCTCGGCTCACCTCGGTTGAGGGTGACGGTGTGCTGCATGAAGCGATCTTCAACGACACCGCCAGCCAGGCGTTGCTGGCGCTGATTGCCGCCGGTGGCGAGATACCATCCCGAGAGGGCGCTCTCCTCGGGATTCCCAGTACAGCTCTCGCTCGTTTGCAGGGTGATTCGGGTGAGCCCGCTGCAGCGCGGCGCGGTTCGGCAGAGCAAAGCAACACCTCGATTCTGTTCGGCGACAAGCTGATCATGAAGCTGTTCCGGAGACAGCAAGCCGGTCCAAATCCTGACACTGAGATAGGCCGCTATCTCACCGAACAAACCCATTTCACCCACACTGCACCCTTCGGAGGCTCGATCGAGTACACCCGGAAAGGGCAGGAGCCTTCGATAGTGGCCATGCTGCAGGGCCTGGTCACCAACGAGGGAGATGGATGGCAATGGACGCTTGAAGAATTAGATCGGTACTACGAGGCGAGCGCGGCGCATAACTTTGTACAGGGTGCCGTCCCCGATGGGCCGGCGAGCCTGCTGCAGTTGAGCACGGCCGGGGAGACGGCGTTCGCGCGCGAGCATGTGGGTTCTTACCTCGACGCCGCGGCGTTGTTGGGCAGACGAACAGCGGAGATGCACCTGGCTCTGGCTTCGCCTACCCATGACCCGGCGTTCATACCTGAACCAATGAATTCACGAGACATCGACCTGCTACGCGAAGAGCTGATTGCGCACGCCACCAGGGCCTTCGAGGCGCTCAAGGAAAATGTAGTCCGCTTGCCCGACGGTGTGCTGGAGAGGGCCGGCCTGGTGCTCAGCCGCAAGAGCCTGGTGCTCGACCGTCTCCGCCAGATATCGGCAAACGAGATTCATGCCCTGCGAACTCGGATCCACGGGGACTACCATCTAGGACAGGTGCTGCGCTCCAAAGGAGACTTCGTTATTTTGGACTTCGAGGGTGAACCGGCGCGCTCATTGGCGGAGCGCAGGACCAAGCAATCGCCATTGAAAGACGTCGCCGGGATGCTCCGTTCCTTCAGTTACGCGGCGTTTTCGGCGCTGATGAAGTACTCCTCGCGGCGTCCTGAAGACTTTCAGCGGCTGGAGCCGTGGGCGCATCTTTGGGAACAATCGATCGCGTCGGCGTTCTTGCGCAGCTATTGTGACTTTGCCCGTGGTGTGGAGGTCGTACCGTCCGAACCGTTCCTGTTCCAGCAACTGCTGGAGGCTTACGTGATTGACAAGGCGTTTTATGAGCTGGTTTACGAGTTGAATAACCGGCCCAGCTGGGTGATGATTCCGCTGACGGGCATCCTGGGGCTGCCGCTGTAGTCAATCCCTCAGGGCCTAAAGCGCACGCTTCAGCATGGTGCTGTTTGGCTTGAAGGGTACGGGCTTCAGCCCGTACACAAATCGCACACACCCAAACGGGGCTTTAGCCCCTGAGGATCGCAGCAGCAGTTAAGATCCGATATAGGGACCGAAGGTACACGCATGGCAAAGCTAGAGCTTTCGGAAGAAACGAAAGCAGGAATCGAACAAATCAAGGAAGCCGATCTGCTGATCGCGGTCGCTGTTCCGGTGGAAGCCGATCAGCTCCGGGCAGCGGCCAGCGAAGCCGTGCTCCGCATGGGTGGGCCCGGGCCGTCTTCTCAGCGCATCGTGGTTGCCTTTCCGAGCCTGAGCGGCGGGGAGGCCCCGGAGCAGGCAAACATGGCTCTCGATCCGATCGAATCGGATGGCGGATTGCGATTCGTGCCCTATTCATCGCCACCCGGCAGTCCGTCGAGGATTCCCTGGCTTCCCGCTGCCAGCACGTATCAGGCGATCTTCGCCATGGCACGGGAATGGGGTGTGAGTGCGTGCGCGGTGATTGGGCTCGATCTGGCAGCGCTGCACACAAATTTTCTAGGCCCGATGATGGCACCAGTGCTGGAGAACCGCTGCGAACTAGTCATGCCGCTGTATGCATTGGGAAAGTTCGACGGGCTGCTTAACTCCAGCATCCTTGCTCCACTCACACGCGCCCTTTATGGGCGGCGGGTGCGCTTTCCTCTGGCGCCGGACTTCTGCCTCTCGGCCAAGATGATTCCGGAATTGGAACTGGCGTTGCAGCGAACCACCGCCCAGGGACAGACGCTCTTTTGGCCGTCCACCGAGGCGGCGATCCGCGACTGCGGAACTTGCCAGGTGCATGTGGATACGCGACACCTGCCGCAAGCTGACGGCATAGATCTGAGCACGGTTTTGGCCCAGACGGTCGGCCCCTTGTTTGCGGAGATGGCGACCAATGCCCCACTATGGCAAAGGATTCGCGGCTCCCAGCCCGTCGAAACCTATGGTTCCGCGGTGGCACCGCCGGCCGACGCAGCCCACGCCGATACCAGCCCGATGCTGGAAACGTTTCAACTCGGCTTCCGCAATTTGCAGGAGGTCTGGTCTCTGGTACTGCCGCCGGTCACACTCTTGGAGCTCAAGCGCCTGGCGCGGCCGAGCACGGAGCGCTTTCACATGCCGGACGAGCTCTGGGTTCGCATTGTTTATGACTTCGCTTTGGCCTACCGTCTGCGCACCATCAGCCGCACCCATCTATTGGGGGCTCTCACCCCGCTCTACCTCGGATGGGTTGCCTCCTACGCCCTGGAAGTAGCCAATTGCAGCGCCGCCGATGCGGAACAGAGGTTGGAGAGGCTGGCTCGCGCCTACGAAGATGGCAAGCCCTATCTATTATCGCGGTGGCGCTGGCCAGACCGCTTCAACCCTTAGGCCCTGAGGAGATCATTATGTGGACTCAAGTGTCACAGTCACTGCACGAATCGATGGCTCGGGTCATTAGCCGCATTGCCACCCTGCTTCCGGGACTTCTGGCGTTCATTCTTGCTGTGCTGTTTTTCGCCGCGATCGCGTGGCTGCTCTCCTGGCTGGTACGTTCCTTTCTCAACGCGATTCGCATTGACGAGAGGCTGGCGCGGGGGACAAACGCCATCGCCGAGTGGTCGCCCACCTACACCCCCACCACTTTAATCACACGCGTCGTGTTTTGGTGCGTGGTACTGGTTGGTTTTTTGGTCGGCCTGGAAGCTTTCGGCGCATCCTCAGACAATGTGCTTTCTGCTCGCTTGCTGGGCTACATTCCTAACGTCGTAGGGGCGGTGGTATTGCTTCTGCTGGGCAACGTCATTGCCCGCTTTCTTTCCCGCAGCGTCCTGATCGGCGCGGTCAACATGAACCTGCACTATGCACGGCTGTTGAGCCTGGGCATCAAGTGGCTGGTGTTGGTGCTCACCGCAGCGATGGTTCTCGATCACCTGTCGATCGGAGCCGCCATTGTTGACCTGGCGTTTGGCATTCTCTTCGGCGGCATCGTGCTGGCGCTGGCGCTGGCCGTGGGCCTGGGATCGCGTGACCTGGTGAGCCGCTCGCTCGAACGGGAGGCGGCCCGTCCCGCACCTGAGACGATGCCGGAAGAGCAGTTCCGGCACTTCTAAAAGGAGCAACGAGAACCGCTTTTCTGTCTCCTGCGTCTGTGAGAAGGTTGTGTCAGGCGATATGGATAGACAGATGAAGGTTGCTATTTTGGGTTTTGGCACGGTGGGCAATTCGGTTGCCCGCATTTTATGTGAACACCAGCCGCAAGGCGTGGAGCTGGGCTGCATCTTCAACCGGGGAATCGACCGTAAACGCGTGTCCTGGGTTCCCTCATCCGTCGTTTGGACGGAAAACTTCGATCAGGTCCTCGCTTCCAATCCTGACATCGTGGTTGAGTTGGCAGGGGGCCTGCATCCTGCCGGCGAATGGGTCCGAAAATCGCTCGCCGCGGGAAAATCAGTGGTCACCGCCAACAAGAAGCTGATTGCCGAGCAGGGTATCGGGCTGGAGGAACTGGCCCGGCGGCATGGCTGCCAACTGCTCTACGGCGCCGCAGTGGCAGGTGGTGTTCCGGTCATTCCCGCGGTGCAGCAGGGTCTGGCCGGCGACCGCATCAATCGCCTCCACGGCATCCTGAACGGCACCTGCAATTTCATTCTCAGCAACATGGAGGATGGAGCCGAATTTGAACCGACCTTGCGCGAAGCGCAGCAGCGCGGATACGCCGAGGCAAATCCCACCGAAGATGTGGATGGTTTCGACGCCCGGGCCAAGCTGGTCATCCTCTCCCGCATTGGGCTGCGGATGGAGGTTCTGCCGGAGGAGGTTGCCTGCCGCACGATCCGGGATGTTTCCGCCATCGACTTCGCTTATGCCAATGACCTCAACTGCACCATCCGCCAGATTTCACGCGCAGAGGTCAGAGATCAGGAACTGCTGGCCACGGTGGGGCCGATGCTGGTTCCGCGCAGCTCTCCCTTGTCATGGTCGCGGGGTACGGAAAACATGGTGATCTCCGGCGGCGAGTACGGCGGCAAGACTGTCTTTTCCGGCCATGGAGCCGGGGGGAATCCGACCGCGGTGGCGGTTATCTCCGACGTTCTGGCGATCGCGCACGGCGGCTGCCCTGTGACTATTACCAGTACACGGGCCCGTGTCGATGGCGATTTTGTCGTGCCCCACTATATAAGGTTCGTGGTCGATGACAGTCCGGGCATCGTTGCGGCGATCGCGGGCGACCTGGCCCAGCAGAAGATCAATATCAACGCCTTATTGCAAAAACCGGGTTACCCCAAGGATCGTCTGCCATTTGTGGTGACGGTTGAACCATGCCCCAGTTCAGCATTGAAGGCGGCGCTCAAGAAAATAGCGCAGCTGGATTGTATGCAGGCGCCCCCTTTCGATCTGCAGATGCTGGAGGAATAGATCGTAGGGGAGGCCGAAGAGACCGCAGATTCCTCGGCTTCGCTCGGGATGACAAAGGAAACAGCGGCGATCCCATTAGAAACACTACTGAGCGGACGCCTTCTCTCTGGCAACCACCTTCCATGGAAGTGTCGCTCTTCCCTTTGTCATCCCGAGCGAAGCCGAGGGATCTGCGGTCTCTCCGTCTAGGTCACCTCAAAATCCTAAAACGGGATGGGGCTCGTAAGGCTCTTCCAGGGCCTTGATCTCGCCTTCATCCAGGCGGATTTCCATCGCCGCAATCGCCTGATCGAGATGCGTCATTTTGCTGGCGCCGATGATGGGTGAGCTTACTCCAGGTTTCGCCAATATCCAGGCCAGGGCTACCTGCGCATTCTGAATTCCCCGCTTGTTTGCGATTTCGGTTAGCCGGTCGACAACGGTAAAGTCCGAGGGACGGTAGTAAAGTTTTTGCGCAAAATCGTCGGTTTTTGCGCGAACCGTTTCTCCGCGGCTTTCACTGTTCCGGTTTCCGGCGAGAAAACCACGCGCCAACGGGCTCCAGGGAATCAGCCCCACACCCTCCTCCAAACAAAGCGGAATCATCTCCCGCTCTTCTTCCCGGTAGACCAGGTTGTAGTGATTCTGCATGGTCACAAACCGCGCCAGGCCCATCAAATCGGACGTCTGGAGCATCTTGAGGAATTGCCACGCATACATCGACGACGCGCCGATGTAGAGCGCCTTGCCCGCACGCACGACCTGGTCCAGCGCCTCGAGCGTCTCTTCAATGGGAGTGTGCGGATCGAAACGGTGGATCTGGTAAAGATCGACGTAGTCGGTCTGCAGACGACGCAGACTGTCGTCGATAGCGTGCATGATGTGCTTGCGCGAGAGACCTTGCTGGTTGGGATCGCTTCCCATGGCGTTGAAGACCTTGGTGGCAATCACGAGTTTGTCGCGCGATGGGCCATATTCCTTGAGCGCGCGCCCGGTGATCTCCTCGCTTACTCCCAGCGAATAGATATCCGCCGTGTCAAAAAAATTGATGCCGGCTTCGATCGCACGGCGGTAGAAAGGTCGCGCCTCTGCATCCTCCAGCACCCACTCACGCCACTTTTTTGAACCATAGGTCATGGTCCCCAGGCAGATGCGGGAAACTTTCAGACCAGTCGAACCAAGATTGACGTATTCCATTGCACGCTCCTGAAATCGATTATGCACTGGACCGTGTCTCAGTCGATAAAACCTACATCAATGACAGTATGGATTCGGCAACGGTAGAACTCGTCCTCGACGGAGCGAAGATCAAAGCCAATAAAGGAGAGTGGCTGGTCGACGCCATCACCCGGGAAAAGGATCTACCTCACATTTGTTACCACCCGCGCCTGGGGCCTATCCAGACGTGCGACACCTGCATGGTCGAGGTGAATGGCAAGCTTACTCGCGCCTGTTCCACCCCCGTGGAAGCCGGCCTGAACGTCGTTACGGAGTCGGCGCCCGTGCGCCAGGCGCAACTGGAAGCCATGGATGTGATCCTCGGCAACCACCTGCTCTACTGCACGGTCTGCGACAACAACAATGAAAATTGCGCGGTGCATAACACGACCGCCCTGCTGAACGTCGAACACCAAAAACGGCCGTATTTGCCCAAGCCTTACGAGCCCGACCTCAGCAACCCTTTCTACCGCTATGACCCCGACCAATGCATCCTGTGTGGCCGCTGCGTGGAGGCCTGCCAGAATGTGCAGGTGAACGAGACCCTCTCCATCCAATGGGAAGCGGAACATCCGCGGGTGCTGTGGGATGGCGGGGAGCAGATTGCCGGCTCCAGTTGTGTCTCCTGCGGCCACTGCGTCACGGTTTGTCCCTGCAATGCGCTGATGGAAAAGTCCATGCTGGGACATGCCGGCTACTTTACCGGCCTGCCCAAAGATGCCCTGAACAAGATGATCGACCTGGTCAAGGGAATCGAGCCGGAGATCGGCTATCCGCCCATCATGCGCGTCTCCCAGACCGAAGCGGCCATGCGCGAGGTGCGCGTGAAGAAGACCAAGACGGTCTGCACCTACTGCGGCGTGGGCTGCAGCTTCGATATCTGGACCAAGGATCGCCACATCCTCAAAGTCGAGCCCTCAGAGGGCGCGGCAAATAATATCTCCACCTGCGTCAAGGGTAAGTTCGGCTGGGATTACGTGAACAGTCCCGAGCGCCTGAAGGCACCCTTGATCCGCGAAGGCAGCGACTTCCGCGAGGCCAGCTGGGAGGAGGCTCTGCAACTGGTGGCCAGCCGGCTGAGCGCGATCAAGGCGGATCACGGTCCGGATGCAATCGGCCTGGTGGCATCCTCAAAGTGCACGAACGAAGAAGCCTACCTCATGCAGAAGCTGGCTCGAGCCGTGGTGGGCACGAACAATATCGATAACTGCTCGCGCTATTGCCAATCCCCGGCCACCCAGGGTCTCTTCCATACCGTAGGATACGGCGGCGACTCGGGTTCGATCAGCGATATCGCGCAGGCATCGCTGGTCTTGATTGTCGGCAGCAATACCTGTGAGAGCCATCCGGTGCTGGCGACCCGAGTCAAGCGGGCGCAGAAACTGCACGGCCAAAAAGTAATCGTGGCTGACCTGCGTCGGCACGAAATGGCGCAACGCGCAAACATCTTCTTCCGTCCCCGGCCCAGCACCGACATGGTGTGGCTATCAGCCATCACCCGTTACATTTTGGATCGGGGGTTGGCCAAGAACGACTTTCTCCAGCAATGGGTGAATGGGCTGGAAGAATACCGCAAGAGCCTGGAACCCTTCACGCTGGAATTCGCCGAACGCGTCTCAGGCGTCCCGATAGAGACGCTGAAAACCGTAGCCCAAGAAATCGCCTCGGCCGAACGGGTCTGTTCCTTGTGGGCCATGGGAGTAACCCAACATTGCGGCGGCTCTGACACGTCGACCGCGATCTCAAACCTGATGCTGGTCACAGGCAATTACATGCGGCCCGGTACCGGATGCTATCCATTGCGCGGCCACAACAACGTGCAGGGAGCGAGCGACTTTGGCGCTATGCCGGCATATTTCCCCGGCTACGACAAAGTAGATGACGAGGAGGCTCGCGACCGCTACGAGCGCGGGTGGAATTGTAAGCTTCCCACATCCAAGGGCCTGGACAATCACGAGATGGTGCAGTCTGTTCTCGACGGCAAGGTCAAGGCCATGTATGTGGATGGGGAAGACATGTTCAGTGCGGATTCAAACGCACATGAAGTGGGCGAGGCACTTTCGAAGCTGGAGTTCTTCGTCGTGCAGGACATTTTCTTCACCGAGACTTGCCGCTTTGCCGACGTGATCCTCCCCGCCAGCCCGAGCCTGGAGAAGGATGGAACCTTCGTCAATACCGAGCGGCGCATTCAGCGGCTTTACCAGGCCCTCGCGCCGCTGGGAGAAAGCCGGCCGGACTGGGTCATCATTCAGGATCTTGCACGCCGGTTGGGAGCCGATTGGAAATATGGCCATCCCGCCGACATCATGCACGAGGCTGCTTCGCTCTCACCCATGTTCGCCGGCGTTACGTACGATCGGCTTGCCGGCTACAAGACTCTGCAGTGGCCGGTGGCTGTAGACGGCACCGATCAACCTTTGCTCTATACCGAAAAATTTCACACCGAGGATGGCAAGGCAAAACTTCATCCTCTGCGATGGGTTGAACCGTGCGAAACCGTTGATCAGCAATTCGATTTGCATTTAAACAACGGCCGTCTGCTCGAGCATTTCCATGAAGGCAACATGACTTATCGAGTACCAGGTATCCGGGAAGAGAACCCGGAGCGCTGGGTAGAAATATCACCGGAGTTAGCGCAGGAGAGAGGGCTGCATTCAGGTCACTGGGTAGAGATCAAATCGCGCCACGGCGAAGTGCGTTCCAAGGTGTTGGTCACGGAACGGGTCGATGGCAAGCAGCTTTACCTTCCTCTCAACTCGCAGGAAGGCCCAGTCAACATGCTGACCAGCAGCAATACGGATCGGGATACGCACACGCCGGCTTATAAGGAAACCGCGGTGCAAATGAACACACTCCCTTACCAGGGACCGAGTCCTTTGATGACGTCCAACTTCCGCCATCATCCCAGCCCCACGCCGCAGCGCGGAGTGGAAGTGGAGCGCAAGTGGAAGCAGCCGGGCTATCGCATGCCTGGCAACCACCTGCTGCAAATAGATACCGCAAAGTAGTAAAGAGGAGTTCTTATGGCAGTGCCGGTCCCCATGAAGCAGTTCATCCAGGCTGATCCCCGGGAAGAATTAGTGCAGCGCATTCAGGATGCCCCGATAGCCCACGCGGACGCCGTTCTCTCCGCCTACGACTTGCTGCAGCAGCTGCATGACACGGGAACTCTGGATATCCTGCGTGGCGCGCTCGGCGCGGGAGACGTGCTGGTGGAGCATGTGGTGTCGCTGGTGACCGCCCCCGAAGCGGTCAATGCGCTACGCAATCTGATTCTGATCGGGAAAGTGCTGGGAAGCATCAACCCCGATGTATTGCATACTGTGGTTGAGGGAATTCCCCAGGCCACGGCGCAAGCGGCGTGGGCGAAGCCGCCCTCACCTTTTGCTTTGGCGCGACGCGTCGCCTCGCCGGATGCGCGCCGCGGCCTGAACGCTGCTGTGAGCGTCATGGAAGTACTAGGACGGGGGCTGGCAGAGGAACAGTGAACGAAGCTCTAATGGGCGGCTCTGTTTCTTAGCCGAAGTGGACGCCGAGGGCTAAGCATCTTGACTTGAGGGCCCCGAACCTGCAGAGTCACCGCCATGGGGGCTTTCAAGAGGGAATAGCTCAGCAAGATACAGAAGGCCGCCCTTATCCGGTTAAAACTCCCGAATGGGGAATAGAGTATATCCCATAAGAAATTAATCAAAAGGTAAGAGTATAAGGGGGCCAAATGTGGACGCAGCGCGGTCACACGTAAAATCCCTCGCACGGTTAAAATCAGAATGTAGATCCAGCAAAGACCGCCGAGTATACCTCCCTCTACCCAAGCCAAAGTCAAATGAGAGTGGGTTGGAATGACCGGGGTCTCAGTCTCAGCGTCTTCAGGTTCGTCCGACTCGCTGTACCCGTGTTCGTACTGGATGTCGTGCTTTAATTGAATATACTTCATTCCCTCGGGAAATGAACCGTGGCCAATAATCGGGTTGTCACGGATAGCCTGAATGGCTACCAGTGTTTCGGGCCGTCCGCCGACGAGTACTCCGTAGTCCCCTTCCGCCTGGCTGATAAACTTCGAATTCTGAGATTCGTCAAAAAAGTCATGTTTCGCGGCAAATTTTATTGACGCATTCGCCACGTAAGCAGCTGAGCCTGCCAGGAACAGTAGGGTCAGAATTCTTGTCGTGTCTTGGCGGCCACGAAAGACCTCCCGCCCCTTCCGTATCTTTGCAGAATGCGGCCAAATTAGCACTGCTGCTACGAAATGAATGGCGAGCTGTGAACGGAAGCCATAATGCAAATTCAGCGCGGCCAAGACAAAACTGATGAAAAAACAAATCCGATATTTTCCTTTGGCGTAAAAATAAGAGGAACCAAGCAGCGCGAAGATTGAGAGTCCTTGGCTCAAGCCAAACTTCCACTGGATGTTGATGTCGCCTCCAAACGACTGCCACGAGCTAAGGACCAACACGACGGCAATGCTCAGCGCGAAAATCACCAGCCTTCGAGTCTTGTTATTTAACAAAATGGCAAGTGCCACGAAGTCGAGAATAAAAAAGACTATCCTAGCGGTTCCCTTCATCCGAAGAACAATCCAGATTCCGTTATAGGTATCTGCGATTTGCGTTCCGATAAACCACCCTCCCGCCAATATGTAGAACATCAAATATTGTCGATCGAAGGCTCGGTTGCCCTTGGCCAGAAGCAATATAGGGAGCATTGGGAGAAGAATGACTTCGCTGCCGGGAAGCGCGCCGATGAGGTTAACGCTGAAATATCCTGCAACTCCAAGGATAAATAGGGCCACCTCAGTAAAGAAGGATTGGCGCGATTTCCACAAAGGCTCTGGTCGGGCCCGATACCCAATCGTTCTCGAACTTGCCATCGGCATTCGTTTCCCTTGCCCTCAACACCCCAGCGATGGATTGCCGCGAAAGGTCGCGTTACCCTGATATCGTCTCATGAACACAAAAATAACTTGCCTAGTCTCATCACACTGGCCGGCTAAGGACGGGCGCGAAACGGATTTTCAGCCTCAAAAAGGGTGACTGGAGCCAGCGGTAGGAGGCAGACGCGAGTACCAGCGCCACGACGAACGCCATTGCCTTAGCGGCCAGCAGCTCCCACCCCAAATCGGATGAGCAAGCTTAGCGTCGTCTAAGGGTATCAGGGATGAATAAGCCCGAGCTTACAACGAACCTTCAAAGAGAATCCGACCCTACTCAAGCGGCGTCCGTGGTACCAAGTCAGTCAAGCGCCGAGGCGAGCACCTACAGCCACCGTGTACCCGCTATATAGGGCACCGCTACGGAGTATGTTTATAATTCAGACGGGCGTGCAAGCATTTCCTCATCGCCTATCTTGGACAACTCCCAACCCGAGGCTGCTGCTCGTGTCGAAATCCCCCCGGTTCGGTGACACTTGGGCATCCGTGTTACTCGACCTGCTGCGGGGAATAGCAGCTCTTATGGTCCTTGGCGACCATTGGAGGAACTTCTTCTTCGTTGACTTCCCGGAGGTGAGGGTAGGGCACCGTTGGGCGTTAATTCCGGCTTATATTGTAACGACGGCTGGACATCAGGCTGTCGTGATTTTTTTTCTTCTCAGCGGCCTGTTGATCTCTACGAGTGTGTTTCGCATGCTGCGCGCCAATCAGTGGACGTGGCGAGTCTATGCGACGCACAGGCTACTGAGGCTGTGGATCGTTCTCGTGCCGGGCCTGTTGCTTTGTACCCTTTGGGATGGTTTAGGAGTGTGCCTCCACGTAACGCGTGCGCTTTACTTCGGGAACGCTGCCAATCACCTTATGCACGATGTGGCCTATCAGCTGAAGCCCTCTTACTTTTTTGGCAATCTGTTCTTTCTGCAAGGAAAATCAGTTCCGACATTCGGCTCCGATACTGCTCTCTGGAGCTTGGCCAACGAATTTTGGTACTACGCCCTTTTCCCGCTGGCGTTGGTCACAATGTGGAAGGGCCAGCGGCCTAAGACCAGGGTGTTCTGCGCATTTCTGTTTCTCATGATTTGTTGGTGGCTACGCGGGAGCTTCTTGCCGCTTTTTCCAATCTGGCTGATGGGAGCCGCTGTATCTCAACTTCCTCGGTTGCCTGTAAAGACCCCGATTCGTTGGTTGCTGGTCGGGCTGTATGTACCACTGGTCCTAACTTTTGCGATCTTTCGTGGTGCGTTCAGCTTGCTGTTATCGGATTATTTGCTCACGGTCGCAACCGCCACTCTCTTGTGGACGGTTATGTCGGCCACGTCAGAGGCGCCAAGGAATCGGACGGTGCGCGCAATCCGGTACCTTGCGGGTGGCTCGTTCTCGCTCTACGTTCTGCATATGCCAATTTTTGCCATCCTTGCAGCTTATTTCGTCGGCAACGCCAGATGGCAGCCCACCGTGGTACATATTCTGGCCGCCGGCACTATCCTTGCCTGCACAATTATTTACTGCTTTATCGTTGCCCACTTCACTGAATTCCGAACGGATGCGGTACGACGATGGCTCGAACTCCGTTACCCCTCGACAACGCGACAGCAGAAGACCGTTCCGTAAGCGTCCGTTTAGGGCAGGTCCCCGGGGCAGGAGGACTTTAAAGCACTGGCCAATCCGTTGTCAGCGGCAAGCTGTCATAAGGCGAGAAAATTTGTTCGGCGCCTCGCCGGCAACGTCTCTGCGGTTTCATTCATCAGCCATAAGGGTATAAGGCATGAATTGGGATTAGGAGTTGCAACCTAGTTGCGTCAGTAAGCGTCTAGGTAGCCATGGAAATCGAGTTGCGCCGGCTGATCGGTCACCGCGTTATCGTGATGGGACCAAGCTTTGTCGATAACGACAAATTGCAAAGCGTGAAGCTCCTGGCCGTGGAAGAAGCCGGGATCTGGATCGAAAGCCAGGAAGCAGTCGACAAAGTGGTCGGCAGATTACAAAAGAAGCCCTCGTCGCCCGGGCTGGCCTTCTTCATCCCCTACGGGCAAATTGTGACCATCGTGGCTGGATTTGATCCCTCTGGCATCGAGTAGCGGCGATCAATCCGTTCGCAGCGCCCGCATAGGTTCCAGGCCTGCGGCTACGCGGGCCGGCAGAAGTGCGGCGAGAAAGGCTGCCCCGCACAGCACCAACAGCGTGGTGGACAAAATCAAAGGGTCGTAGGGCTTCACCCCGAACAATTGGCTTGCCATCAGGTGACCGCCCAGGATCGCCACCGGAATGCCGATTGCCAGACCAACGCCCACCTGCAGGAAAGCACTTCGCAGGACCATGCGCAGTACGCTCATGCGATCAGCGCCCAGCGCCATGCGGATACCGATCTCGCTTGTTCGGCGTTCGACCGAATACGCGGTCACACCGTACAGGCCGATCGAGGCCAGTACCAACGCCAGCACTCCGAAGAAAGACGTTAACTTCGCAATCATGGCCTGCTGGGTGAAATTCATCTTGACCTGGTCGGCAAAACTTTCGCAATCGATCACGGCGAGATCAGGATTGACCTGTGAGATGGCCCGCCGCACCTGAGCCTCCAGTCCGGGCACGCTGCCCCCGGTCTCAATTTCAATGGCATCGAGATATTGCGCCCGGTCCTCGAACTGCTGATAGCGCGGCTGATCGCTGTGCACGCTCTGCCCCTGGGCGAGAAAGTACATCGGGCGCATCTTCTCCGACGGCCCCCAATAGTGCGTGTCTTCGGTCACACCGACAATTTCAAACCAGCCGGGATGCTTGACGTCGTCGCTGAAGTGTTTTCCGATCGCGTGCCCGTCCTTGAAATACTTGTTTGCAAAAAAGCGGTTGACCACCGCGACATTGCGCGTCGTTGGAGTGTCCTGCTCATTGATGGCGCGGCCTTCGACGATCTTGGTGCCGATGGTTTCGAAGTAATGGGGGCTTGCCCGCAACCACGAGGCTCCGTGATCGCGGGTTCCCGGAGCCGGTGGCGGCTCGCCTTCGATGAAGACGCCCTCCCCCCAGTTATCCCCTTCCATCGGGCTGTACAGGGAAAAGCTGACTTGCTTCACACCCGGGATCGCCGCCAGGTTGTTGTGCAGTTGGCGATAAAGCGCTTCCAGCTGATTGGGCTTGTAACCCGCCATCAGCGGATCGATGTGCAGGATGGAACGATTCGCAGTTACGAAACCAAAGTCCTGATGCTGCATGTTGCTCAGGCTCCGCGCCAGCAGGCCTGCGGCACAAAGCAGGACCAGGGAGAGAGCCGCCTGCACCACCACCAGCGACTTCTGTCCCCATCCGCCGTGATTCGCCGTAGAGCGATTGGCACCGCGGAGCGCCTCAACCGGATTCGTTTTGGAGGTTATCCATGCCGGGCCAACTCCAAAAAGGATGCCCGTCAACAGAGAGACGGCGAGGGCAAAACCAAGCACTGGCAGCGATGGGGTAGCAGGTATCGGAACCGGGTCATTACGGAAAGCAAGAAAGAGAATCACCCGGGTGCCGGCGAACGCCACCACAACGCCTGCGAGGCCGCCTAGTACGGCCAGCACGACGCTTTCGGTCAGAGTCTGCCGAATCAACGCCGTGCGGGACGCTCCCAGCGCCGACCGCACCGAGCTCTGCTGCTGGCGGTTGGCCGACCGCACCAGCATCAGGTTGGCAAGGTTGGCACAGGCAATCAGCAGCACAAATCCCGAGACCCACATCAGCAAATGCAGTCCGTCCTTGTACTCGTCCCGCATCATCTGCACCCCATTGCCACCGTGAGAGAAGTGGAGTGTCTGCTTGGCCACCAGTGGCTTATCGCGCTCCTCTACTTTGCTCAACGGACTGAGTAGAAATTGGCGCAGCTGCACCTGCATGTGGGCTTCCATGGACTGGGGATTCGCGCCGGGACGGACGCGACCGATCAAATCCAGCCACTGCAGGGACGCCTCCTCGAGAAGCGTGCCGGTGAGGGTAATCAATGGTTCATCGTTGAGGGGAATAAAAAAAGCAGGCGGCCGGCTCTGCACGCGATCGCCAAAAAATCCAGGGGGAGTAATCCCGACCACGGTGAATGGCTGTCCGTTGATCACGACGCCCGACCCGATGATCGACTTGTCCTTGCCGAACTTCTCCTGCCAGGTCCGAAAGCTCATCATGGTCACGGCAGGCGCACCCTTCCGGTCGTCATTGGGCGTGATAGTGCGGCCAAAATAAGGAAGAATGCCAAAGGTCGAGAAGTAATTGCCGGAGACGTATTCGCTCTTGTAGGGTTCCGACGGTTTATTGCTCCCGTCGCGGCGAACACCGATCATGGTTCCACCCGCCTGAAAGGCCGCCAGATCCTCAAATCCCGCCGCCTCGGCGCGAAACTGCTTGTATTGCTCGTAAGAGAAGAGAGTCCAGTTGTCCTGCATGCCGCCGTTGACGCAGCAGTTCTCTTCGTTGCCGACGCGATACAAGTCCTCGGGATTCACCACCGGCAGCGACTTCAGGAGCACCGCATACACCAGGGTAAAAATCGCGGTGGTCGCGCCGATACCCAGGGCCAGGGTCAGAATCGCAGTCGCTGTAAATCCAGGCGCCTTGGCAAATTGACGTAACGCGTAACGCACATCTGCTGCAAGTTGCATCCGTATCCCCCCGCAGAACTAGATACGGACAGTCTTGGCTTCTGGTTCGATTTATTTCAGGTGGTTCCATAACAACGCCAGAATGACCCGGGCCTTAGAGTCTGGTTGAGAATGCGACACTAAAACCCATTTCTAGTTTTTAGCAACAGAACCCACTATTCGGGAGCCGCTCGCCGGCGGCGCCCGCTCAACAGGTACACGGCGGCGCGAAGCTCCAGAAGAGGATCGCCGGAGGGTTCGATGCCATCCACGCGGGGAATCGGATCGAAGATGATCTGCTTTTGTTCGTGTGCTTCGTCGAGCACCGGATCAGTAAAAGAGAGCTTGCCCAACTCGAGCAACGGGCGGCTATCTGGCCACTGAACCGTCGCATCGTCCGTCGTATCTCCATCCTCCGCCAATTGAACGACGACGCGAAATTTCACCGGCTCTTTTGCAACCCTCTGTTCAAGTTCTTCGAAGAGATAATTTGGTCCCCTTGCTGAGGCGGTTGCCGCGTCCAGATGCTCGTTGCCCGTTTCGGGGAGAAGGCGGTAGCGCCCGTAACGGCCCACACCCTCTTTGCTGACGAACCGCAATGCGGCGAGGCTAAAGTATGATTCGCGAGCGAAGCTTGCGGCGGGCGGCTTGGGCATTTGTACGAAGGCAAGCGCCGCAGGATGAGAGCCCAGGTAATTTTCCAGCGGCGAGCCGGGAAAGTGGGTCAGGTCGGTGATGGAAATGGCAGTCAGAAAATCCAGGAAGTCCTGGCCCGTTCGCGAAGGAAAACCGTTGGCCGAGTGGGCCACGATGTCGGTGTGCACCCGATCGGCAAGATGGAACCGGACCGCGCAGCCGCGTGGGTCGGCGTTCGGATCGTTGTCTGGAATGACAGGAATGCCGGTGGAATTCGAAAAACGCACCGTCACCGGTGTGGATGGCCTTGCGAAGTGCGGCGCCCTACTCAGTTTGGCCGCCTCCGGCGAGGGCGTGAAAGATCCATTCAGCATCGCTCCTTTGGCGTGTACCGGTCGAAAGCCAGGGTGCGCCCCGAAAAGAGCTTCGAATTTCTGCAGGATTGCGTTGCTCAGGGCAATGATCTTTTCGTCTGTGGGTAGCGGCACAAATTGACTCCTTCGAATGGTGGATCGGTAGGCAGAATAACGATACTCGAGGAATGTTAAAGATGGTGTTCCCCACAACTATAGTCTCAACAGCTTCGAGCATTTCGTCATCCTACATTTAGCACGAACAGTAAAACGCGGCCAAGCCGGCCAGACATGCTCGTCGCATAGGGTCCGCGCAAGAATGGATTCGATTGTACGAGCAACAATCGCAGTGGCAGAACGAAGAGATGCACGCCTGGCTTGACGGGCAGAGACTGACCTCATCCGCCGCCAAAGCCTGCGAAGCGACATGATCGCCACAACCTCTTATTGTTTGTTGTCCGCTCCAAAAATTAGAAGATCAAATGGAGCGGCGGCATTCCACGCAGCTGTGTAGATGCGTTTGCATGAGGTAAGACATCTGAGCTAAACGGATCCGACGCTTGATGGAAGACACCAGGCGCCTTTCCGACTTTGGCGCAATCGTTTTAAGCCGGCGTTCGGCAAACCTGCTGCAGCTGGTTTCAAGTTCCTTCATTCGCATACAAGGCACGGGGCTCTCCATAACAGCAAGAAAACATTCGATCCTTAGAGCTACGCTCCCATTCTCTTTATTGGTTTTCACCTGAATACGACCGCGAAAGGCGAGCGTAACCCTAAACATGTGACCGGAAGAGGTTTCGGATCACCCGAATGGGTCATGTGCCATCTCTGAAGCCGGTCTATTTGCCGATACAAAAAGTCGAGAAGATCAGATGCAGGATGTCGTCGCTGGTGGTCTCGCCGGTAAGCGAATCGAGTTGACGCAGCGCTCCGTACAGATCCAGCAGGACCATCTCGTGGGGAATGTTTTGCGCGGCCGCCGCGGCGCCTGCCGCCAATCCTTCCAACGTTGCCGCTACCGCCTGATACTGACGCAGGCTGGTGAGCAGGCCGCTCTCCGTCTCCGCCGTTTGGTTGCCTACCATGGCCAGCATCTTCTGCTTCAGCTCGCCCACACCCTCCCCGCTGAGCGCGGAGGTGTGAACCACCGGGAGGCCGAGGCCGCCCAACGCATCCTCCATCGCCGCCGGTGGATGGGCCAAGTCACTCTTGTTGACAACCACCAGCGCCCGACGCTGCGCCAGGGTCGCCAGAAGCTCCAGCTCTTCCTGCTCCAGCACCGCCGTCGCATCCAGCACCATCAACACCATGTCTGCATCCGCCAGGGCCTCGCGCGATTTGCGAACACCAATTTGTTCCGCCTCGTCGCTGGCCTCACGCATGCCCGCCGTATCCACCAGCTCCACCGGGATGCCTCCCAGCGAAACGCGCTCCGTCACCAGATCGCGCGTGGTCCCCGGCGCGGCAGTAACAATCGCGCGCTCGCGCTGCACAATGCGATTGAAGAGAGAAGATTTTCCCGCGTTCGGCCGGCCCACAATCGCCAGCATCAACCCGGCATGCACAATGCGTCCGCGCGCAAAACTGTCGGCAATGGGCTGCAACAAGACGCGGGTTTCCTCTACCCGGCTCAGGATCTCGGCGCTCGGCAGCACATCCACATCATCTTCCGCGAAGTCGATTCCCGCCTCGAGCAAAGCGATCAGTGCAACCAGCCCTTCTTTGATGGGCTTGATGCGCTGGGAAAGAGCGCCATGCAGCTGCTGCGCCGCAACCCGCACCTGATAGAGCGTCTGCGCTTCAATCAGGTCGCGCACTGCTTCCGCCTGGGTCAGATCGATGCGGCCGCTCAGGAAAGCTCGCTGGGTAAACTCGCCCGGAGCGGCCAGACGCGCGCCACCCGCCAACGCCTGCCGAACCAGCGTCTCCAAAATCACCGGGGAACCATGGGAGGCCACTTCCACCACATCTTCGCCGGTATAGGAATGGGGCGCGGCAAAGAGCGTCACTACCGCTTCGTCAAGCTTCTCCAGGGTGTCGAGGTCGAGCAGATCAGCAAAGCGGGCCTGGGCATGTGCCAGAGGATTGCGCAAGCGCAGCATTGGCTCGGCAATCCGAGCCGCCTCCGGTCCTGAAAGCCGCACAATCCCGATGCCCCCGCGACCGGGCGGCGTTGCCACGGCAACGATGGTCTCGTTCTGATAGACAACGCGTGGATCGGGCTGCATGGAGCGCCCCGATTTCCTTCTCGGGTTCTAGTAAGGTGAGTTGCGCCGTGAGGGGCGCAGGCCTCCACCACCGGCTTCTGAAGCCCGTGGCCGCGGCCGCGACGCGCCCTTGGGATAGACCACTACGAAGCGACGCAGACCCTCACCGCTGCTCTCCGTTTCGAGATCGGTGTAGTCACGGAAGGCAAGATGCAACATACGCCGTTCGCGCGAGCTCATTGGGGCAAAGCTGTAAGGTTGTGACGTGCCGCGAACCCGCTCCGCAGCCGTCTCCGCCGCCAGCTTGAGCTCCCGTGCGCGCAGCGCCTTGAAGTTGTTCGCGTCGAAGGAAACGATGTCGTGCTCCTCGGCTTCGAGGCGCACGATTTTGGCTGCGATGTGTTCCAGGGCGCGCAGCAGTTCGCCACCGCGCTGGGTCAGAAGCACCGCATCCGGGCCGGACATCTCCACGTATATCTCGCGGGCTTCCAGGCCATCGGGATCACGGGCTCCCGCACCTGCGGTGATCCGGTACTTGAGTCGCAGGCCGCCAGTGCTGGTCAGGGTTTTGAGGAATGCTGCAATCTTCTGGGCTGCAGCCGCGTGATCGACAATCGGCATCGGTTTAGTATCGCACTTTGTTTGCACAGAAGTCAGCCGAGCAAGAAACCAATTCCCCATGGCCGGTAACGTGCGGAGGATACTTGAAAAGCAACAGCAGGTCCCTCCACTACGCTGCGCTCCGGTCGACATGACAATTCTGTTTGGGATTGGGATGTCGGTACTTAAACAGAGTTGTCATCCCGACCGGAGCGCAGCGTAGTGGAGGGACCTGCTGTTGCTTTTCGATCGCGCGGAGGTTGTACTGCGCTTAACCGCCCGTTTCCGGACGCCTGCGGGGCTCTAGACCGGGTTTGCGATTTGGCTGCCGCCCGCCGCCGCGCTTCGCCGCCCGCTTGGCAGCAATCTCGCGCATTTGCTTGCCAATCCCGGTGCGGTTCATCACCGCCTGCTGGATCACGTTGATCACATTGCCAAAGGCCCAATAGAGCGCCAAACCCGAACTCAGGTTCCAGGTCATGAAACCGAAAAAGACGGGCATGGTGAAGGCCATCATCTTCTGCTGCGCCGGGTCCATTCCGGGCGACGGCGTCAGATACTGCACCAGAAACATGGTCACGATGAAAAAAATGGGCAGGATGTGCAGCGGGTCCGGAGCCGCCAGGTTATGGATCCACAACCACGGCGCCTGGCGCAGTTCGATGGTATGCAACAGCATGCGATAGAACGCGAATAGCAACGGCCACTGCACCAACATTGGCAGACAACCGCCGAACATATTCACGCCCTCGCGCTTCTGCAGGTCGAACATCTCCTTGTTCATGTCCGCGCGGCGAGGGTCGGTAGCCTTATACTTCTTGAACTTCTCCTTGATTGCGTTCATCTCCGGCTGGATGCGCTGCATTTTCAGCGCGGACTTCATCATCTGAATACGCGTCGGCAGCATGGCCAGGTTGATCACCAGGGTAAGAACCAGGATGGCCCAGCCCCAGTTGGAGACAATATGCTCATGCACCCAGCGCAGCGCCAGAAACAAAGGCTTGGCGATGATGCCCGAATAACCGAAATCCACAACCGGTTCAAGGCTGGGGCCGGTCTGCCCGCCATTCGCAGTAGCCCGTACCGAAGCAAGCACGTCCAGCACTTTGGGACCGGCAAAGAGCCGCATACTCGTGTGCCCTGAACTCGCGCCCATCGCGGCGCCGAGCACGGAAGCGGAATCGGTCTGGTCGGTTTTGCCATGGCGCGGCACGTCGACCGAATCATGCAGACCCACCAGCAGCGTTTGCGACGGTTCGTCGGGAAGGAAAATTGCCGCGAAGGAGAGGTCGCTCACCCCGGCCCATTCGAAGGGCCCAGGGATGGTTCCACCCCCGGAAATCTTTTTCGCCGCCTGGTTCTCGTTCTTGCCACCCTGCATGGTGTCGAACTGCGACTGCGCGTAATCCGGCAGCGTCTCCTGGTCGCCAAATCCGCTGGGCCACGACACCATTGCCGTGACCGGGCCTTCATGATTCGTGGCTGTCACATCTACATGCAGTACGTAGCTGGAATCAAAGGTGAAAATTTTCTTCACCTCAAGGCCATTGTTGGAGTAGGCAAAGGACAGCGAGGCAGGAGCATTCAAGGTGCCGGTGGCCGACGGCACATACAACGCCTGCGCCAGCTGGTTGCGCAGGCTGGCATCGTAGGTCCAGAGTGAAAGCGGATACCCCAACTTGGCCGCGGCCTTGGCGTTCACCAGGTCCAGCGGCTTGCCGGCATCGTCTTTATATTTCTTCAGAATCCAGGAGACGGCCTGGCCACCGCGATTGGAAAAGGTAATCCGGTACAGCTCGTTCTCGACTACCGTGGTGGTTTCGGCCGGCGCCACGATGGCATCCGTGGCCACCTTCGCGGAATCAGAACCCACCTTTACCGGGGAGGAAGGCGTCATCGGCACGTTGGGTGCGGAAGTGGAAGCTACCTGGGCCGGTGTGGCCGGTTGCGTCTGTTTTTTCGGAGCAAAGTACTGCAGGCCGAGAAAGATCAAAACAAAGACGATGGAGAAAATGAGCAGCGTGCGTGAGTCCTGCCCACCGCCGCCTGGTTGATTAGGATTACGTATTTCGGCCAAAGAGAATTCCTGTCGGTCGGACTATCTCGCGGCACCCGGGGCCCATTGCGCCGGTGGCCACGATCTTATGGTAAATGGCGGGGGTCATCTGTGCGGAACCCCGAATTTCCTGTACGCAGCTCTGAACAGGACGGCATGTGCGCCTTTCTTTAAGGAAAGGCGCATCAAGTTCAGGGAGCCAACGAAACTCCACAGGAAATCGGGAGGCGAGGGTGGGAGAGGTGCTGGGTAGGTTCCCGGGACCGGATCGAAGCCCCCACGGCCAAACGGGTTACAGCGCAGCAAACGCCATACTGCGAGCGCAGTGCCGCAGATCACTCCGTGCCGGGCTACCGCCGTCACAGCGTATTCCGAACATGTCGGTTGAAAACGGCAAGCGCCTGACACTCCGCTGACGGAATGCAGCAGGGGCGAGATCCAACCCTGGTAGAGGCGCCGGTAGAGGTCAGACATCCGCCCTCCCCATCACGTCTTGCAGAACTTCGGGCTTGACCGTCGCCCTTTCGCGAGCCTTTTGAACGATGGCGAAGATTCTGGAAACTTCCTCTTGCAATGTGCTGAATTCCGCAGAGAGCACTGTTCGCCGGGGATGCAGGATCACGTCGACGTCTCGCGTAAGCGAAGCCAGGTTCAGGCGCACGGCCTCACGCATGCGTCGCTTGATGCGATTGCGTTCCACTGCCTTGCCGAGCACGCGACCGGCGGTCAGCCCCACGCGCGGACCGACGCCTTGACTTGACGGCCGCTCAGCGAAGAAATAGGTCATCGAGGACGAGAAGTGCTTACGGCTGCGCTGGTACACGCGTTGATAGTCAGCATGCTTGCGCAGCCGAGCATCGCTTTGGGTAAGAAGCCTCAACTGAGAATTCCCCGGGCATCCTGGAATCTTCTTAGTCGCGGTAGCCGGCACTCACGGAGACGCGCTTGCGGCCCTTGGCGCGGCGGCGGGAAAGCACGGCTGCTCCTGCCTTGGTCTTCATCCGCGTCAAAAAGCCGTGTGTCTTCGCCCGATGGCGGCGGTTCGGTTGGAATGTGCGCTTGGGCATAGCACTGCGCTCCTGTATCTCACTCTAAAATTTCTGCCTGAAGGCAAGCTTTAAGTATAACGGATTCACGCCAAAGGGCAAAGCCGGCCGGCGCCCCGGGCCGCCAAAGGGTTGGCTTTCACTGCGCATGGTGCAACTCGGGAAAGAAAGATTTTTTTGCCGGAATGAGCCGTTGCACCACCTTGTAACTGTGCTAGTATCGGCTCCGATCAAGATTGATTTTCTGCACGTCCACACTACCTGATCTTTCGATCTGGATACTTTCGCGAAGGGGTATGTTCCCCAAAGCAGTTCCTAAGCACAGGAGCTACAATGGCACGCACGGTCAATGCCGGAGCGACCTTGCTTCTTTGCACTTTGCAGAAGGTATCAGGCAGTCGGCGTTGAACGAAGGAAGCGTATGTCTTTTGTCGCCACCGCCCCCACCGTACCCAATCCCTGGGTGCGGATACTGGGTGCTCTCGAAAAGAAGGTAAACCGGCAATCGTTTGACACGTGGCTGAAGCCGACGCGCTTTAGCCACGTCAACGGCCGGATGCTTTTCGTGCGGGTTCCCACGCCCGAGTTCCAGCACATCGGCGATCGCTACGGCGATCTTATTCAGGAAGCGATTGACGCCTTCCACCTGGAGTTCGACGATGTGTCCTTCGTCATCCCCCAGGAAGACCCAGTCGCCGTGCGCGTGCGCGAGGATGGAGGCTTCGCACCCGTTCCTTCCCATTCCGCCGGCGCTCCACGTGCGGGCAGCCGTGGGCCGGCTGTTCCGCCGGTGCCGCAGCAGGCCAAGTTCGACTGGGCCACTGCCGCGCAACTCAATCCCCGCTACACCTTCGACGCCTTCGTCATCGGCAATGGCAACCAGTTCGCGCGTGCGGCCTCGGAAGCTGTCGCCGAACGCCCCTCAAAGGCCTACAATCCGCTCTTTATCTACGGCGGAGTCGGCATGGGCAAGACCCACCTTATGCACGCCATCGGCCACGAGGTCAAAAAAAGACAGCCGCAATGCTCCGTCTGCTATGTCTCCAGCGAGAAATTCACCAACGAAATGATCAACTCGCTGCGCTATGACAAGATGACGGGCTTTCGCGATAAATTCCGCTCGGTCGATCTGTTGCTCATTGACGACATCCAGTTCCTGGCGCAAAAGGAGCGCACCCAGGAAGAGTTCTTCCACACCTTCAATGCTTTGCACGAGAGCATGAAGCAGATTGTCATTGCCTCCGATCGTCCACCCAAGGAACTGCCGGAGATTGAAGACAGGCTGCGCAGCCGGTTTGAATGGGGATTGATCGCCGACATCCAGCCGCCTGACCTGGAGACCAAGGTAGCTATCCTGCAGAAAAAGGCGGAGAGCGAGCATGTTCTGCTGCCCACCGACATCGCTCTGTTTATTGCCTCCAACGTGCGCACCAATGTGCGCGAGTTGGAGGGCGCGATGGTCCGGTTGTTGGCCTGGTGCCGCCTCAATGGCGCCGAACTCACTCTGGCTACGACCCAGCTGTGCCTCAAGCAATTCATTGATACCCAGGTACGCAAGATCACGATCGAAGCGATTCAACGCGCCGTCTCGGAACAGTTCGGGATGCGCGTCGCGGAGCTCAAGCAGAAAAACAATTCGCGCGCCGTGGTCGTTCCCCGTCAGATCGCTATGTATCTAGCCAAACAGATGACGGAGGCCTCTCTCCCCGAGATTGGACGACAGTTCGGCGGCAAGCACCACACGACGGTGATGCATTCCATCGCCAAGATCGATGAGCAGCGCCGTGCCGACAAAGATCTCAACCGCACCATCAACAAGCTCCTGGAGACACTCAACGGCTGAGCTTGAGGGTCCCCGAGAAACATTTCCAAGATAGGTCCGCTGAACCGCAGATCCCTCGGCTTCGCTCGGGATGACAAAGGGGACGGCTGCGGTTCCATAAAGAGCAGCTGCCGGGCCCACGCAAACCTTCCCACCTTCGGGCCGTCCCGGTATGCTCTAGTTGTCTATGTTTGGTCTCGAGTCGCCGCGCCGCCTGGCTTCGTTGGCTGGCTACTGGCTGAGTGCTGTGATCCTCACCCTGGTCCCGTTTATGGGACGGCCCGCCTACGCCCGTCAACAGGACACCGGTTTTCTCAACCGCAGCATTACCGTCGATGGAACCCTTTACCACTACGTCGTTTATTTGCCTATGGACTGGACCCCGAGGCAGAAGTGGCCCGTCATCCTGTTTCTGCATGGATCCGGAGAGCGCGGGTCAGACGGCCTCGACGAGACCCAGGTAGGCCTGCCCAATGCGCTGCGTTCGCATTACGAGCGCTGGCCTTTCGTGGTGGTCATGCCCCAGGTCCCGTATAGCCATCACCATTGGACCGACTCGGACATCATGGCGATGGCGATGGGTGCGTTGAATGCCGAGGTAAAAGAATTCCACGGCGACCCCCAGCGTCTTTACCTTACGGGCATGTCACTTGGCGGCTACGGCGTATGGGAGATTGCCAAGACCTATCCTGGCCACTTCGCTGCCATTGCTCCGGTATGCGGGGGCATCTACTGGTCCTACGCGCCCGGCCGGTGGCACCAGCCGGAACTCGTTCCGGAGTATGTCAAGGCCATTGGCCGCACCCCGGTGTGGATCTTTCACGGGGCGGACGATCCCGTGGTTTCCCCGGCTCAGTCACAGATCATGTATGCCGCCCTGAGTGCCGCAGGCGGCAACGTACGCTTCTGGGAATATGCCAACTATCATCACAACGCCTGGGACAGGGCGTACGTCGATCCCGAATTGCCGCAATGGTTTCTGGCCCATCGCCTCTCCGATATCGCGACTACCAAACCTTATGCCGAAAAACGCGTGATCCCAATCCATCCCCCACCGATACGCGTCGATCCCAGCATCTATGACGCTTATCTGGGGGAATACGTTGACGCCGGCGTGACCCAGGTCACCGTCTTCCGCATGGGCAACAGGTTGATGTCCCGCAACCGCACCGGCGATCAGACCGAGCTGCTGCCCGAGCTTCCCAATCGATTCTTCTATCCCAGTGGCAGCACCACCCGCCTCACTTTCGAGAAAGGCCCCGATGGCCACGTCACCGGGTTACTGTTCTCCGACGACCGGCATCAGGAACTGTGGGAAAAGGCACCAGAAAAGACACCGTGAAGCAGTTAGGCTGCACTGTGCAAAGTCGGGTGCTCGCAAAAGTGCATCAGACTTGCTTAAGAACGCGCTTTGCACTTGCCACCTCCGCTTTCCACAGCATTTGTCAGGCCCGCTGTGGAGACCGTGGGCAACGCGGGACCCAACTCGACGCGATTCACCGGTCTTCCTGCTTTTCATTTTTCGCGGGACCTGTTTTCTAAAACGTGGCTCGCTCTCATCCCCGCCGTACACTTGGTTTCAGCCCGTCTTTCCACTTTTCCGGCTGTAACGGTTACTACTACTAAGAGGGGATGGTTAAATTTGGTTTTTCGTCGTAGTCGAAAAATTAGAGTCCCGTTGTTATCCGGGCCGGGGCATTAGGTCCCGGGAATCCACAGAACGCACATGGTGGAGATTTTCATGCAGGTTCGGCGTGGTGTAGAGTGAGTCAAACCGACAAGGGGGCGAATACCATGCTTAGCGCGGGGGTTGAGCAGGAGAGACCGGTCGTACAGGGAGCCGCAACGATGGAGATCAGCGTGAGCCGTCACGACCTGCTGCGAGAGCTGAGCGCAACGCAGAGCGTGGTCGAGCGGAAGACAACGATTCCTATCCTCTCAAATTTTCTGCTCGAGGCCGGGCAGGGAGAAGGGGATGCGACCGACCGCCTGACCATCACCGCGACTGACCTGGACCAGAGCATTCGCACCTCCTGTGCCGCTAAAGTAAAAAAGCCAGGCGCATGCACCATCCCCGCGCGGAAACTTTTCGATTACGTCAAACTGCTTCCTGACGGCGATATTTCCATTAAGCTGATGGAAAACCACTGGGTGCAGATTCGCTCCGGCCGCTCCAACACCAAGATGGTGGGCATGGCGCGCGCGAATTTTCCCCAGGTACCCGAGTTTCCTGAGACAGGACTTACTCAACTCGCTGCGGTCTCGATCAAGAGTATGATCTCGAAGACCATTTTCGCGATATCGAATGAAGAATCGCGTTATACGCTCAATGGCGCATTGCTCATTTTGAAGGCTGAGTCCCTATCCATGGTCGCCACGGATGGTCACCGGCTGGCGCATATTGAAAAGGCCGGCGAATCACTCAAGAACATCAGCGGGGAAAAGAAGACCCTGATTCCGCGCAAGGCGCTGGCTGAGCTGCAATCCCTGCTTGCCGATACTGAAGAGGAAGCGCTCGACTTTTACGACGACGAGCACACCCTGTTCTTCCGTCTGGGCCATCGAGTATTGACCACACGAAAACTCACCGGCCAATTCCCCAACTACGAAGCGGTGCTGCCGCGGGATAACAATAAATTCGTGGTGGTGCGTAGCGAAGAATTGATGGGGTCGATCCAAAGGGTGGCTCAATTTGCCGATGAACGTTCCGGCGCTATTAAGATCCGGCTGGAGCAGAACGAGTTGAAGATATCTTCCTCCTCAACCGAATCGGGCGAGTCGGAAGACACTATCGAAACTCCTTACAGTTTCGACCCTATCGTGGTCGGTTTCAATTCAACGTATCTCATCGATTTTCTTCGGGCCGTTGGCTCCAGCGGGGAAGTTCGGCTGGAATTCAAGGATGCTCAGTCGGCCGGTCAGATGCGCCCGGAAGATCCTGCCGATGATTTCAAGTATCGCTACGTAATCATGCCGATGCGTATTTGAGGTCGCGGATAAAGCCGAAGATTTGTGCTTTGTATCAGGGCACGACTTTAGTCGTGCCATCCCCGGCTAGAATGCTCAGGGCTTTAGCCCCTGCTACCGCAAGACTTGCACCAATTTTCACTGGAAGAGAGCGCAGGGGCTAAAGCCCAACTCTGTTTGCGCCTTTACGGCACGACTAAAGTCGTGCCCTGATACAAAGCAAAATGATGTCGGGAATATTCCATTTTCCCTCGTCAATCATCAAGGCTTTTTGGTTTTTAGCCTCGGTCGGGTCGACTTTTTCAGCGCAACCTTCTTGACGGCTGCCTTTTTAATCGCCTTCTTGGCCGGCTTTGCGCGCGCGACCACGGTCTTCTCGACCAGCAGCGCCTTCAACTGCTGCAGGTCTACCGTCCGCGCTGACTTTCTCAGCCGTTCGATGTCGTAGTAGGCCCGTTTTTCGGTGAGGAAGATGTGGACCACAAAATCTACGTAGTCCATCAAGATCCATTCACCCTGGCGACGGCCCTCGACCGAGTTGGGATAGGTTTGAAATTCTTTTTTCAGTCGAATCTCAATCTCATCGGCGATGGCCTGCGTCTGCCGCTCGTTCGATCCGCTGGAAATAAGAAAAAAGTCGGTAAAGCCAGCATCCACCGCGTCCAACTCGAGAATCCGGGTATCCTCGGCTTTCTTGTCTTCGCAGGCCTGTGCAGCGGCCAAAACCAGGCGGCGCGTTTCCGTAGTTGCCATTCGGTCGGGTCGTTTCTCCTTGTCTCTATGGTATCCCCACGGGCCGGTACAGGCCGTGAGAGCGAATGTATTCCGCTACGGCGGGGGCGAGCACAGTTTGCTGTTCCGCGCCTTCAGCGAGAGCGGCGCGGATTTCGGTCGCGGAGATGTCCTGGTCGAGGTCGGGCAGCACAAACAATCTTGCGCTCCGGCCTGACGGCCCGGACAGCGTAAAACGGGTGTATCCGGCTTCGGGATGTCCGCCGGTGTTCTTCACTCCCTCGGGCAGCGCCGCATTGATCTGTGCGAGGGAAAACCCGGGCCTTCCGGCAACGATAAAGTCGCAAAAAAGCAGCAGCTCGGTAGATTGATGCCACTGCCTGAGTGTAAGGAAGGAATCGGCACCGAGCAGAAAAAAGAGCACATCCGCCGGCTGCAAATGGCTGCGAAGCCGTTGCAGGGTGTCAAAGGTGTAGTTGGGTTGGCCGCTCGGCAGGGGCGCGTCGATGTCGCTCGCCGAGAGTCCCGGATCGCCCGCGACTGCCAGCTTGACCATGGCCAGCCGGTCTTCAAAGCTGGAATGGCCAGAGCCGCCCTTGAGCGGCTGGGTTCCTACTGGCGCGACCAGAACCTGGTCGATGGCCAGCCGAGTAATGGCCGCACGCGCGATCGCGATGTGGCCACAATGCGGCGGATCGAAGGTCCCCCCAAAAAAGGCGATGCGCATACGGCATCCTATCGTGCCGGCTGTATGCTAGGGCCACTTCGATGCCCATCGCCTATATTGCTCTCGGCTCGAATCTGGGTGACCGGGAAAAAATCCTGACCGCTGCAACAGATCGTCTCGGCCGGCTGGGGCGGGTGATGGCGCGCTCCTCCTTGTATGAAACCGAACCTGTCGGATATCGCGATCAGCCAGCCTTCCTGAATGCGGTGCTCGCCCTGGAGACGAAATTGGAACCTCTGCCGCTGCTCCATGCTTTGCTGTCCATTGAACGGGAACTAGGGCGCGATCGCAGCCACGGGGTCCACAACGGTCCACGCACCCTGGATCTCGATCTGCTGTTGTTGGGGGATGCCATCGTCGCCGGGGAGGAGCTGACGTTGCCGCACCCGGCCCTTTCCCAGCGCCGTTTTGTGTTGGCGCCGTTGGCTGAGATAGCACCAGAGCTTCGCCATCCACAACGAAAGCAGACCATGGCGGACTTGCTGGCCCATCTGCCAAATGAGGGCGAGAATCGGGCCTCCTCGGTGCGCCGGCTCGAGCAGCCATGGTAGATCTTTCCCCTCGGTCTACCATGGCACGGACCCAAGCATAGCTTTTGAGAGGCACCAGCTAGAATCAGGGAAGTGTCTCTCGCTTTTCAGATAGAAGCCGTCAGTGGACAGGCACGGCGGGCGACCATGACCCTGCCCCATGGCATCGTCCAGACTCCGGCTTTCATGCCGGTGGGGACGGCAGGGTCGGTCAAGGCGATCCCCCAGCACCTGCTCGAAGAACTGGACGCGCAGATCATTCTCGGCAATACCTATCACCTTTACCTGCGCCCGGGTCACGAGCTGATCCGGCGGATGGGGGGGCTGCACCGCTTCATCTCCTGGCCGCGGCCCATGCTTACCGATTCCGGCGGCTTTCAGGTCTTCAGCCTCAACCAGCTGCGCAAGATCAGCGAAGAAGGGGTGCAATTCCGCTCCCACCTCGATGGATCCACCCACTTTTTCTCGCCCGAGCACTCGATGGATGTGCAGCTGGCGCTGGGTGCGGACATCATCATGGCCTTCGACGAGTGCACCGAATACCCGGCTGACCGCGCCCGGGCCCTCCAATCCCTCGAACTGACCTTGCGCTGGGCCAAGCGGAGCCAACAGCACTTCAACCATCATGCCAACGGCGGCCAATCGCTGTTTGGCATCGTCCAGGGGGGTATGTATCCGGATCTGCGGCGCCAGTGTGCCGAGCAACTGGTGGCTATGGATTTCCCGGGCTACGCCATCGGCGGCCTGAGCGTGGGCGAGCCGCGGGCGCTGACCCGGGAGATCATCGAAAGCACCCTGCCGCTGCTGCCCCGGGACAAGCCGAGATACGTCATGGGCGTCGGCTACCCGGACGAGATTGTGGAGTACGCCGCCCTGGGGGTGGACATGATGGATTGCACCATCCCCACCCGCGCGGCCCGGCACGGCCTGCTGTTCACTTCCGGGGGGCGACTCAACATCAGGAATCGACGCTTCGCCGAGGATCCGGAACCCCCTGACCCGCACTGCGGGTGCATGGTCTGCGGCCGCTACAGCCGGGCCTATCTGCGCCACCTCATGGCGGCCCAGGAACCCCTTGCCGGAGTGCTCAACACGCTGCACAATCTTGCCTACTACCTTGACACGATGCGAGCGTTACGAAATGCTATTGCGACGGATACTCTTCCCGCGCTACTAGCCCGTGTGCGCGCGCAAGCCGATCGGGTTGGCCCCTCCAGCGATCCCCCACTCCAGTAGACAAACCGGGGCAGATAGGCTGTAGTAGAAGGCTGGATAAGAAATTAAGAGGATAGTACGTTGACCTTCGCCCCCCTGTTACTTGCTCCTGTCATACCGCCCGGCCTGGTGACCTTTCTTCCGTTTCTGCTGATCATCGCGGTTTTTTACATGATGCTGGTGCGGCCGAACCAGAAGAAGCAGAAGCAATGGCAGGAAATGCTGGCAAGCCTGAAATCCGGCGACCGTATCACCACCACCGGCGGTATGCGCGGGACTATCATTTCGATCAAAGAGGACGCGGTGCAGCTGCGCGTTCCACCAGACGGTATTAAGTTAGAGGTCATCAAGAGTGCGATCGCTTCCGTGACGACTAACCAAGAGGAAGCGAAATAACGTATTTCGCGGGCAGACTCCAAGCCCGGCGAAAAAACTGAGCCCATGCGTAAAACCATCCTGATCGTTGCAGTTCTACTCGTGTTCGTCTTTGGCATCTTCGGCATCCCGAAGGGCATTGGCCTCTCCGCCTGGAAAACGGCGTTGACCGACCGCATCCACCTCGGTCTTGACCTTAAGGGCGGCATCCACCTGGTGTTGCAGGTGATGGTGAATGAAGCGGTGGGCGCGGAAACGGACAATGCCGTGGCCCGGGTGCAAACGGACTTGCAGCAGGCCGGCTTTTCCGCCCACGTATTCAAGCCCGATCCAAAGAAGCCGGAGGTGATCGAAGTTCAGGGCACGCCCCCCGACCGTACCGGCGACGTGCGCAGCCTGCTCGATTCCCGCTATGGAGCCCAGTACCTCATCGCGTCCGAACCCAACAACAACTGGACCCTGACCATGAAGGGGACCGAGGTGCAGTCGATCGAGCAGCATGCGATGCAGCAGTCGATTGACACCATCGGCACCAGGATCAACGCCCTGGGTGTCACTGAACCCACTATCCAGGAATACAACCTGGGCACCAACCAGATCCTGGTCGAGCTGCCGGGCGTGGACGACCTGAGCCAGGTGCGCGACATTATCCAGTCGACGGCTCGCCTGGAGATGCACCTGGGAGTGAGCGGGCCCTTCGCCACTGAGCAGGCCGCGGTGCAGAGCCTTGGGGGAACCGTTCCGCCCGAAGATGTCGTCATGCAATATGGGGGCACTGAACCCGAATTGCTGGGTCAGTATTATGTTCTGCAAAGGGTTCCCGTCGTGGCCGGCGACGACTTCCGCGATGCGCAGCCCTCAGTGGATGAAAATGGCCGGCCAGATGCGACCTTCATTCTGACCCGCAACGCGGGTGACCGTTTCTACCAGTTCACCAGCGCTAACATCGGCAAGACCCTCGCGGTGGTGCTCGACAACCGGGTCCAGGAAGCCGCCAATATCCAGCAGGCGATTCGCGACCAGGGCCGAATTACAGGCCTAGGTAAAGAGAAGGCTCAGAACCTTTCTCTGATGTTGCGCACCGGGGCATTGCCGGCCTCGATTCATTACCTGCAGGAAAGCGTTGTCGGACCGTCGCTGGGTGCGGACTCCATTCGCAGGGGGGTGCTCGCCTCGATAGTCGGGATGTTGGCGGTCATGATCTTCATGCTCTTTTACTACCATGGAGCGGGCATCAATGCGGATTTGGCCCTGATGCTGAACCTGGTCATCCTGCTGGGCTTTATGGGCTTCTCCAAGGCTACGCTGACCTTGCCGGGAATCGCCGGCGTGATCCTGACCATCGGCATGGGCGTCGACTCGAACGTGCTGATTTTCGAGCGCATCCGGGAAGAACTGCGTGCAGGCAAATCGGCGGCAGCCGCAGTCGACCAGGGATTTGCCCACGCCTGGGTGACGATCGTCGATACCCACGTAACGACCATCGTTTCGGCTGCCATTCTGTTCCTCTTCGGAACCGGACCGGTTAAGGGTTTTGCGGTAACACTGAGCTTTGGTTTGTTCGCCAACCTGTTTACTGCGGTTTTTGTCTCACGCCACATCTTCGACTCGATTCTCAAGCGCAAGGCGCGGGGAGAGGCACTTTCGATCGGGTAGTGGCCGCGTACAAGTAAGGTAGGAATTTCAAGTGGAACTGTTTCGTGGCATCAACGTTGATTGGCTGGGGAAGAAGTGGTACTTCCTCGCCTTTTCGCTGGTCTTCAGCGTAGCGGGTGTTCTGTCGATGCTTTTCTGGCACGGCATCAAGCTGGGCATCGACTTCCGCGGCGGCACGCTGGTCTACGTCCAATTCGACCAGCAGCCGAACATCGATCGAATTCGTCAGTCGATCGACCGCGCCGGTATCCACGACGCTCGGATCCAGACCTATGGAACGTCGGCACAGCACCAGGTGGCCATTTCCCTGGCACAAAAGGAAACCCAGGAGTCGGCTCTCGATACCGGCCGGCAGACCATTGTGCAGACGTTGAATGCAAACTACTCCACCACTGGGGCAGCCAACCAGGGCAAGCTGGATTTAGACAATGCCAGCGAGGGCGCCCTTACGCAGTTTCTGGTTCAGAATGACCCCGAACACCTGGCCAGCACGGGAGGCGCCGCACAGAAATACGCGCAGCAGGCGCAAGCCATTCTGGCTCACCGAGACAAGGATCTCGGCGGCATCTTCAGCAGCATTGACCAGCTGAACGGAGTCGCAGATCCAGCGGTGGTCAGCCAGCTCAAGCAGGGCGCGTATCTCTCCGGCTTCCATGTGTTCGCCGCCGATATTATTGGACCGCAGGTAGGCGCGGCCTTGCGCAAGCAAGCCCTGCTGGCGACGCTCTACTCGCTCGCCGGCATGCTTATCTATCTCTGGTTCCGTTTCGAGCTGATTTACGGAGTGGCCGCTGTGGTGGCAGTCTTCCACGACACCCTGATCACGGTAGGCGCCTTCAGCTTATCCAACCAGGAAATCACCCTGACTGTCATCGCCGCCATTCTTACCCTGATCGGCTACTCCATGAATGACACCATCGTGGTTTTCGATCGCATCCGCGAGAATTTGCGTATCTCTCGGCGCGAGAACCTCACCAGTGTCGTGAATCGCAGCATCAACCAGACGCTGAGCCGGACGGTTCTGACTTCAGGCCTGACGTTCCTCACCGTCCTGTCGCTCTACCTCTTTGGCGGCGAAGTCCTGCACGGCTTTTCCTTCGCGTTGGTGATCGGCATCCTCATCGGCACCTATTCGTCAATCGCGGTGGCAGCCCCCATGTTGGTGGCGTATCAGGAATGGCGCGGCGGGAAGGACA
The DNA here is from genome assembly GCA_049522955.1 of Acidobacteriaceae bacterium. Lineage (GTDB taxonomy): Bacteria > Acidobacteriota > Terriglobia > Terriglobales > Acidobacteriaceae > PALSA-350. Next base: position 41,236 of record JBEKNJ010000021.1, on the reverse strand, counting down.
AGAAGGCCGTTTTGCCTGCAGGCAAGAAGGCCAGGGTCTAATCCAGTCCGTGGTCAACTGTGCTGACGAGAGCTGCGGTTCTTGTTGACACGATTGCCCACGGACTGGTTCAATGGCCACCCGGCAATTTTTTGGCCCGATTAGCAAAGGACATGGACGTTTGCTGCATCCCACATCTCTGAAGCGGATGTGGACCACCCCGGTTGGGCAGCGGGTGACAGTTTCCCACAGCTTGCACAGGGTGGCACTGCATGCCAATAGCCCTTCGGGATCAAAAACTCGTCCGCCGGTGTCTAAATTGGTACAAGTTCGAATATCCGAGGTTAGGCGATGTTTGAAGATTCTCTAATGGAGTCTGGTGGCAAGCTCAAAACCAAGAGCAAGTACTGGTCGATTGTTACCCTCTGTATCAACGCGGCGATCCTGGCAGCACTGATCATCTGGCCGCTGTTGCATCCGGAGGCCCTGCCCACGCAGATGATGGCCACGCTGCTGGTTGCCCCACCACCCCCACCGCCACCTCCCCCGCCACCACCACCTCAGGCTCCGGTCCAGGTCAAGATCAAATCTGAGATGCTCAACAATCAGTTACAAGCGCCAAGCAAGATCCCGAAAGATATTAAGCAGATCAAGGAGTCGTCCGCTCCGCCCGCTATGGCCGGTGTTTCCGGTATGGAAGGCATGGGCGGTGGCACCCCTGGCGGTGTGATGGGCGGTATCCTTGGTGGCATCGGATCGGGCCCGGTAATCAAGGCAGCGCCTCCAAAGAAGCTGAGCATTTCGTCCGGCGTCATGGCCGGCAACCTGCTTCAAAAGACAGTCCCGCAGTATCCGGCGATTGCGAAAGCGGCCCGTATCCAAGGAACCGTGGTGTTGCAAGCCACGATTTCCAAGAATGGCGGGATTGAAAACCTCAGAGTTGTCAGCGGCCCGCCCATGCTGCAGCAAGCGGCTATGGATGCTGTCCGTTCCTGGCGTTACAAACCCTATTTGCTCAATGGAGACCCAGTCGAAGTTGAAACCACGGTCAACGTAGTCTTCAACCTCGGCGGTTAATCCGACGTGCCGGCGCCGCTTTCACCAAAGGTGGTAGCCGGCAATCCCCCTTGTGGCCACTTCGGGTCATTTCGGAACGAAGTTGCCCAGTGCTAGCATCTGGATGTTTCAGAGCTATAACGAAAGTCATTCCGTAGGAGGAAAGATTCAGTGATTCTCGCTCACCTCGCCCACCAGGCAGCTCTCGGTATGTTTCTTTTTCAGGAAAGTGGACAAACCGTCGGCTTCTCCCCAATGGACCTCTGGCACAACATGGGTCCCGCGGCTAAAGCTGTCGTCGCGGTTCTCTTCGTCATGTCTATCTGGTCGCTGGCTGTGATCATTGACCGCGCCCTGTATTTCAGCGCGGCTCGTAAGCAGTCCCGCGAATTCGCGCCGCGGGTTGCCGGCGCTCTCAAGGAAGGCAAACTGGACGAAGCGGTGAAGGTTGCTGACCGTAATAAGAAGTCACATCTGGCTGAAGTGGTCACCGCCGGCCTGCAGGAGTTCCGCAATTTCGGTAGCGGCGGCGCAATCACCGACGAGCAGATCGAATCCAGCAAGCGAGCGCTCGAGCGCTCGGAAGCAATTGTCCACGCCAAGTTGAAGAGGGGCTTGGGCGGTCTGGCCACCATCGGTTCCACGGCACCATTTATCGGGCTGTTTGGAACAGTGGTCGGTATCTTGAACGCATTCCAACAGATCGCGACTCAGAAGACCTCCGGTATCGGCGCGGTCGCCGGCGGTATCTCTGAGGCCCTGGTCACCACGGCTTTCGGGCTGCTGGTTGCCATCCCTGCCGTTATGACCTTCAACTACTTCACCGGCAAGGTGGAAGCCTTCGACGTGGAAATGGACAATTCCTCCAGCGAATTGATCGATTACTTCATCAAGCAGAGCCACCGCCGCTAGACGGCGCGCGTGCTTCCAGCACTCAACAGCGGGAATCCTGCACCGGTTGGAACGGACCTGAAACATCCGTTCCAACCTGGTGGTTTTCACCGGATTTATGAGAAAGTCATCTTGAAGGTGGGCAAGCCTGGAGCGTTTTCACAGCGAGTGCAGGCGAGTCAAAACCAGTCAGCACTCACTTTGAAAACGCTATAGCCGCTCAACCCCACGGAGCAAAACAATGGCAATCGCAGTCAGGAACGAAGGCGCCAAAGTAAATTCGAACATCAACGTCACTCCCATGGTGGACGTGATGCTGGTGCTGCTCATCGTTTTCATGGTCATCACCCCCATGCTTCAAAACAAGGTGAACATTGAGCTGGCCAAAGTAACTGACCCGACCTCGATGCCGGACGCCGACAAAGAGGACGCGGTGGTCGTGGCGATCACCCGGGACAACAAGGTCTACCTGGGACAAAACCAGGTTTCCATGGCGGATCTTGGGTCCAAGGTCGCGGATCTGTTGCAGAACAAGACGGAGAAGCAAATCTTTATGCGAGCGGACGCCCGGGCGCAGTACGGCACGGTGATGGATGCGATTGACGATGTGCGGGCAGCCGGCGTAGACCAGGTTGGTCTGCTGACTGATCGCAGACAGGATCAGACCACCACGCCGCCGCCGGCGACTCCACCAGCCGGGCAGTAGCCGGCGTTCGAACGATTGAGCAACAACGACCAGCTTACGGGCTGACCCAACAGAAACGAGGGACGAAATGGCATTCGATACAGGCGGTGGTGGTGGCCTTAATTCAAGCATCAACGTGACTCCGATGATCGACGTGTTGCTGGTGTTGCTGATTGTGTTCATGGTCATCACGCCCGTGACGCCGAAAGGGCTCGATGCCCTGGTGCCGCAGCCACCGAAAGAGCCCCAAAAGCAGCAGGACAATGATCGGACGATCGTGGTTCAGGTCACGCATCGGCCTGGTGGAGGGGTTCCAGGGTACAAGATCAATGAGCTGGACATTTCTCACGGAGACCTATTGAATAAGCTGGAAGGGATTTTCGCCACACGTGCAGAGAAGGTCATGTTCGTTAAGGGGGATCCAGCCCTCGACTTCTCAGCAGTGGCAGACGTGCTCGACATTGGCCATGAGGCGGGTGTCGATCACATTGGCCTCATCACACCGAAGGTGGAAGCGGGGCAGTAAATTCTGGTTGTTGCAGGCCGGGCCATGGTATCCAGCAAGCTGCTGTTTTCGCAGACAAGCTGGGATTGAAGGAAAGGTTGCCTGACCCTGCTGCATGAACCGCAACGACAAACAAGTTCGACGGTCCAACGCGTTTTGCAAGGGGTCCGCGGTTGCTCAGTTGAGCAGCCGCGGATTCTAGTTTTTTGGGCAAGACTTGCCAGTGTGCAGAAACCAATTACAATCACTGCGCAGAGTTTTTTCCCCTCGAGTCGGAGGCCGGGTAAGCTGGTAAGACATCAGGCTGAGCCTGGCGATCATAAGGAGATTTAAACCAGAATGAAGCGAAGCGCATATGTTCCGGTGCTGGCGGTCGCCACCCTGTCGCTGCTGTCCATGGTTACCGGGTGCAGCAAGCTGCAGGCTCGTGATCAATTGATTAAGGGTGTTCAGGCATACAAGAACGCAAAGTTCGAAGAGGCAATCGACCACTTCCAGAACGCGGAACGTCTCGACCCCACGCTGCAAAACGCTCCGTTGTATCTCGCCACGGCCTACGCCCAGCAGGTGGTTCCGGACGCGAACACTCCTGAGAATACGAAGAATGCCCAACTGGCCGTGGATGCCTACCAGAAGGTATTGGCGAAGGATCCGAACGACCTGACTGCCCTGAGGGGCATTGCCGCCGTGTATTTGAATACGGGCAAGACCGACGAGGCGAAGACGTGGCAGAGAAAGGTCACGGCGGTTGATCCGAATGACCCGGTGGCACATTACACCATTGGAGTCATCGACTGGCGTGTTGCCTACAAGAACGCGATCGCGGTTCGCAATGGCCTCGGTATGCAGGACAACGGCGACATGATCAAGGACAAGGCTGCATGCCAGAAGCTGGCCGAACAGAACGCGCCGATCGTGGACGAGGGCATCAAGGAGTTGCAGCAAGCTGTGAACCTGCGTCCTGGGTACGATGACGCCATGTCGTATCTCAGCCTGCTTTACCGGCGCAAGGCCGACCTTGATTGCGGCGACGAAGCCGGCCACAAGGCGGACATGGCCATGTTTGATCAATGGCGCGACAAGACCATGGCGACACGCAAGGCGAACGAAGAGAAGAAGAATCAGCAAACGCCAGGCGGCATTACGATGGACAACACCGGCAAGTAGTCGCATCGAGACTTCAGCAAGCCCCTGGCTCCGGCCAGGGGCTTGCTGCTTTAGCAACTGTCACCGCTACGCTCTGTCGAAAAGTCTGGGTGGGAGCCCCCTGCTTTAGCAGGGGGAAGCTGGACTTCAGTCCAGCGTAACGACAATACAGCTAAACGGGCTTTAGCCCCGGCACGGCCAGCGCTAAAGCGCAATGATCAGAAGGGTCCAGACTCTATCCGCAACGGTGAAGCGTTGCTCCCCCCTGCTAAAGCAGAGGGCTCTCACCCTGGATGGCCCGTCACAACCAATGTTGTAATCTTGGCCCGTGGCTCCGCTGCTTGAAGTCGACCATCTCTCGATCTATTTTCGTGACCAGGCCGTGGTCCGCGACCTGAGTTTTTCTGTCGGACACGGCGAAGTGCTGGGGCTGGTGGGCGAGTCAGGATCGGGAAAGTCGCTTACCTCACTCTCCATCCTGCGGTTGTTGGATGCCGCAGCCCGGGTGGAAGGCGCGATTCGTTTCGAGGGCCAGGACTTGTTGGCGCTGCAGCCCGAACAGATGCGTTCCTATCGGGGAAGCAAGATCGCCATGATCTTTCAGGAGCCCATGACGGCTCTCAATCCCGTCATGCCGGTGGGGCGGCAGATTGCCGAAGCTATCGAAACCCATCAACCCAGGCTGGGCCGTAAGCAGGTACGCGACGCCGTGGTTGAAGCCATGGCCGCGGTGGCGATCGCCGAACCGGAACAGCGCTTGCGGGACTATCCCCACCAGTTTTCCGGGGGGCAGCGGCAACGCCTGTTGATCGCCATGGCGCTGGTGAACCGGCCAAGCCTCTTGATCGCCGATGAACCCACCACCGCACTGGACGTCACCGTCCAGGCACAGATTCTGCTACTGCTCAAATCGCTGCAGCAACGCAATCACCTGGGTATGCTGTTCATCTCCCATGATCTGGCCGTGGTGGCCCAGGTTGCAGACCGGGTTGCCGTCATGCGCCGGGGCCTGCTGCTCGAGATCGGCACACGTGACCAGGTCTTTCTTCATCCCACTCATGCCTATACGAAAAGTCTGCTCGGGGCCGTGCCGTCGCTCACCACGGACCGGGACCGGCCGTTGGCCACTTTGGCGCCGCCCGACGGCGCGGCCGGAACTTTGGTGGAGCAAGCCCCGGGCCACTGGGTGCGCTGCATATAACTAGTCTGGTACTCTGTGTGTTTGCGGCTGATTTGCGGAGCCGCGGCAGGTCTTCCGACCACCATGCGCGCTTTACTCATATCCGACATTCACGCCAACATCGATGCCCTTGAGGCCGTGCTGGGGGCTGCTCCTGAGCACGACGTGGTTTGGAACCTGGGCGATGTCGTGGGCTATGGGGCGGCTCCCAACGAAGTGATTGAACGGGTGCGCGATCTGGGCAAGACCTTTGTTCGCGGGAACCACGATCGCGCTTGCTGTGGGCAACTCTCGCTCGAGGATTTCAACCCGGTTGCCAGCCGCGCCGCCCGCTGGACGCGCCAGGTGTTGACGCCGGAGCACATCGATTGGTTACAGCATATGGTTCGCGGACCCGTCACGCCCGATGGCCCCCAGGTCAGCTGCATGCACGGATCCTATCTCGACGAAGATGAGTATCTACTCTCGGTGCGCGATGCCAGACTGCCGCTCAAGCAGGCGGAAACCCGCATCAATTTCTTCGGCCATACGCATTTGCAGGGTGGCTTTGCCGCCCACGGCGAGGACTGGTTTAAGTTGGACCCGGTTTATAGCAGTGATGATGAGCCCGATGTTTCGGAGCTGCTGCTGATCCCGGGCGCGCGCTATCTGATCAATCCCGGCTCAGTCGGCCAACCAAGAGACAACGATCGCCGCGCCGCGTTCGCGCTGTATGACGATGAGCGGATGATGGTCGAATTCCGCCGTGTGCCTTACGACTTCCGTTTGGCGCAGATGCGCATCATGCGCGCCGGACTTCCCGACCAGTTAGCCATGCGCTTAAGCTACGGCCGCTGAGTGCTTTGCTGACCAAGTAAAACCCGCGGATCTCTCCACTCCGCCACGGTCGAGATGACAATTCATCTTGGAAACGATACTTAGCGTTCCCAAACAGAATTGTCATCTCGACCGCAGCGTAGCGGAATAGAGAGATCTGCGGGTTTTCTCCACGAGGATCCGAAACTAAGCTTCGGCCTCTTCCGCCTTGACCGTAACCTTGATGTGCGCGGTCACTTCGCGATGCAGTTTGATCGGCACATGGAACTCGCCTAGCTGGCGCAGCGGCTCTTCCAGCTGCAACTTGCGGCGATCAATCGTGAACCCCCGCTGTTCCAGTTGATGCGCGATCTCGGCCGCGGTGACGGAGCCGAACAGGTGATCGTTCTCGCCTACCTTGCGCTCGAAAAGAAGCTCCACGTTATTGAGCTGGGTGACCAGTAATTCGGCCTCAGATTTTTCTTTGGCGGAACGTCGCACCGCAGCTTGTTTCATCTGGTCGATTACAACCTTGTTGGCGGCGGTCGCTTCCATGGCGAGCTTCTTCGGCAGCAGAAAATTGCGGCCGTAGCCGTCGGCCACCTTCACCACATCGCCGCGCTGGCCGAGCTTGTTCACATCTTCTTTGAGAATGACTTCCATAACCATCTCCTAATTAGTAGCGGGCTGCGAACGGCAGCAAAGCGATGTTGCGGGCCTGCTTGATGGCACGCGCCAGCCCACGCTGATGGGTCGTGCAGACGCCGGTAAGGCGGCGGGGAACTATCTTGCCCCGTTCGGCGACAAACTGCTGCAGCAGGCGTACATCGCGATAGTGGATGGCATCGATTTTCTCGACACAGAATTTGCAAACCTTCTTGCGGCGAAAGAACTTGCGTCCGCCGCCGCCAGGGCCGCTGGGGCGTCCTCCAGCCGGGCGTCCGCCGGGGCCTGAAGATCCAGGCCCGGAACCCTCAGGCCGGGACGTGCTGGGTGCGCTGGGCGTACTAATTTCGTCAGCCATAATTTTCCTATTCCTTTCAAAATTCCTTAAGCGCTGGCTGCTTCCGCCGCAGGGGCGGGGGCAGGAGCGGCTTCAACCGGAGCCGGAGGAGTTGCGGCCGGCTGAGCACTGAGCTTCTTGCGGGTTGCGCGGATGGCCTTGATTTTGGCCACTCGCTTCTCCTCTTCGTCCATGCGGACGGAGATGAACTTGATCACAGGCTCAGAGACGCGCAGGCGGCGCTCGATCTCGCCCACCAGTGAGCCGTCAGCGTTGATCGTGAGCAGTACGTAGTTGCCGTCGTTGAACTTCTTGACGGTGTAGGCGAGCTTGCGCCGGCCGAGCTTCTCCATCGACTTGATGCTGCCGCCACCCTGGGTGATATTGGCCTCCAGACCGGCGATCAGCTTGTCGAGATCCTCGTCCAGAATGTCAGGACGAACAATGAACATGATTTCGTACGTACGTTGCATGGCTACTCTCCAATTCTTTACTGCTCGCCGCCATTCTCGCGGCGATTGAACTCATTCATGGCCGGCCCGGCTCCCTTGGCCAGAACCATCTCCACTGCCCGTGCCGTGCGGTCCAATACTTCATCGAGGATCGCCAGCTGCGCTTTGCGCATGGGCGTGAGGACATAATCCTTCCGTCCCCGCCGTGCGCTTTCGGCCGCCTCATCTCCCGGGGGAGCGACCCCGATACGAATCCGCAGCCACTCTTCACTGCCTAACGCGCCAGAGACGGATTTAACCCCGTTATGGCCGCCTGCGCTGCCCCGCTCCCGGATGCGCAGCGAACCCAGGCTCAGCGCAACCTCGTCATAGATCACGATCAGGTCGCGCGCCGGGTCGACATCAAACTCTCTGACCAACGCCTGAACCGAGATGCCGCTCAGGTTCATGTAGGTTTCCGGCTTAGCCAGAACCACTTCTCGGCCGGCGATGCGGGTGGTCGCTGTCAGTGCCCGGCAGCGGCGGTTGTTTACCAGCACGCCGCCTTGCTCCGCCAGCCGGTCGATAGCCAGAAAACCCGCATTGTGCGGGGTGAACTGGTACTCGATACCCGGGTTTCCCAGGCCAACCACTACGGCTGGCCCCTTTCGTTCCTCGTCCACTTCGTCAGCCAAGCTCAGAGCCTGGTCACTTCTTCCCGCCCTTTTCTGCAGCCGGATCCGGGGTCTCGACTTTGCCCTTCTTGGCAACTTCCGGCTCCGCTGGAGCAGCCGCGACCACCGCATCCACCGTCGGCGCCACTTCTTCCTTGATCGCCACCACGTGAGCCACGGTTGCACTCTCGTCGGTAATGAATTTCAGCTTGCCGTGCGGCAGATCGGCTACCCGGACAGAACTGTTCAATCCCAGGCCGGTGACATTCAAGTCAATATGGCTGGGAATATCGCCCGGCAGGCACTCGATCTCAACCTCGCGTAACACCTGGTCGAGAATGCCGCCCTGCATTTTGACTCCGACGGGGATTCCCTCCAGCAAGATAGGCACACTGACCCGTATCGCCTTGTCCATGGCGATGCGCTTGAGGTCGATGTGCATGAGCTTGCCCTTGATCGGCTCGTACTGCCAATCAACGATCATGGCCTTGGTGCGGCCGGTGCCGATCTCCAGATCGAAAATTGTATTGTGGCCAGTATCCGAATGGAGGATGCGGGTGATCTGTTTGGGATCGAGCTCCACCGCGATCGAGGGTTCCTTGGCGCCATAGACGACGCCCGGAACCATCCCGGCGACGCGCACCCGGCGTGCTGCATTCTTGTTGAACTTGCCCTCGCGGGGCTTTGCTGCCACTACTTCCTGTTCAGCCATACTCTTCTCCTGCATTTCCGCGCCGCTCTAACTAAACAAGGAGCTGACGCTGGTCTCCATGTGAATGCTCTCAATCGTGGCCCCCAGAAGGCCGGCCACCGAGAGCACTTTGATCTTTCCCTGCCGCTCCAGCCTCTGCGCCTCTTCGCGCAGCGGGATCGAGTCGGTAACAATCACTTCCTCAATCCGCGAGCTGCTGATGCGCTCAATTGCCGGTCCTGACAGCACTGGGTGCGAAGCTGCCGCATACACTTTGACGGCACCCGCATCCAACAGCGCTTGCGCTGTCTTAACCAACGTTCCCGCCGTATCGATGATGTCGTCGATGATCAGGCAGGTCCTGCCCTGCACATCGCCGATCACGTTCATCACTTCAGTCACGTTCAGGTCCGTTCGCCGCTTGTCGACGATGGCCAACGGGGCCTGCATCTTGGTCGCGAAAAACCGCGCCCGTTCCACACCACCCGCATCCGGCGAAACCACCGTAAGATCGGGCAGGTTCAGCTCCCGGAAGTAGCTCACCATCACCGGACTGGCGAACATGTGATCCACCGGGATGTTGAAAAACCCTTGAATCTGCGCCGCGTGCAGATCCATGAACAGCGCCCGGTTGGCCCCGGCGGTGGTCAACAGATCCGCCACCAGCTTGGACGAAATCGCCACCCGCGGGCGATCCTTCCGGTCCTGCCGGGCATAGCCGTAGTACGGCACCACTACCGTAATCCGCCCGGCCGAAGCGCGCTTCAGCGCATCGATCATGATCAGTAGCTCCACCAGGTGCTGATCCACCGGGAAACAAGTGGGCTGCACGATAAAAACATCCACGCCGCGGACGTTTTCGAGCAGCTGAAAGTAGATCTCTCCGTCAGCGAAACGCTGCAGCTTGCTCTCGCCCAGCTGTACCCCGACATGAGCACAAATACCCTCGGCCAGCTTGCGGTTGGCCGAACCGGCGAAGATCTTGAACCGCTTATCTTCGCTTAAACGCCCAGCACGCTTGCGTTCCGGCTTGACCTTGCCGGCGGCTGCTAGCTCCTGGGTTACGCTCTCGACCTCTTGTTGCGAGGTGGGAACCGCCAAAACAGTGGATTCACCCTTCACACGAACCTCCCAAGCTGGTTTGCTATGGTTGTTCCGCCTGATTGTCGCGCCACGGCGTGTTCTACCGTGACAGGGACCACATTTCCTAAATCCAGAAGCTGGCTGGGCGACTAGGAGTCGAACCTAGACAAAGTGCTCCAAAGGCACTTGACCTACCATTAGTCGATCGCCCAACTGGGTGCGGCTTCGACTACGCCGCGTCCGCCACCATCATAGTGCCCCAGTAATCGCTGCGAGGCAACGTGCTGGTGACCAAGCCAGTTACACCGTACTGCTCTAACCGAACGAGTGCTGCCTGGGCCGCTCCCAGGGTGCGGTAGAGCCCAAAAAGGGCTGACCCGGACCCGGAAAGGCCGGCATAGATAGCCGCGTCCTCCGCAAGGGGGCCGCCCACAAGAATGCGCTTGATTTCACCGAGAGAGGGATGCTGGGGAAAGACGACCCGTTCAAAGTCGTTTTCGATCCCGGTTCGGACAAGCGCGAGAAGTGGATCCTCGGCCCGGTCTTCTCTCAAGGAGAAGACACCGGAGGAGTGCGGCTCGCCAAATGCAACAGCGATCGACCGACTCAACTCTTTGATTGTAGCCGAGGGGGCGCCCAGGGTCAACGCATCCCAGTCCCGATAGGCCTGCGGGGTAGAAACGCCGGTTGCCGGCAGGGCGAGGACACAAGGCATCGCCGGTATGTCCGGCAGCGGGAAGACTTCCTCCCCCCGTCCCACCCCGACGACTGCGCCTCCCAGCAGGAAAAGCGGTACATCGGAACCAATTTCTGATGCCACACGCAGACGTTCGGGCGGTGAGATCCGGCGGTCAAGTTCCTGTTCCAACCCGATAAGGGCAGCGACCGCATTGGCCGAGCCCCCACCCAGGCCCCCCTGGACCGGCAGTTGTTTCTCGATGTGTATATGAACCTCGGCCTGCAGATGAAGGGCCTCCAGGCAGCGTTCCACCATTCGCCACGCAGTATTGCGGCCGTCCGTGGGCACGCCCGGATGGGTACTGCTGAGCGTGATGCGCGTGGCCGCAGAGCTGCGCGCCGCCACGGTTACCCATTCGTGGAGCGCGAGGGTTTGGTACACGGTGGTGAGCTGGTGGAACCCGTCCGGACGCAGCGGGCCGATTGCCAGACCCAAATTGATCTTGGTATGCGATCGAACGCTGGTGGGCATCGGTAAGATTTTAGCCGTCTGGCGCTGCCACGGTACTTTTTGTTACTTGAATCGCAATTGACTATTGCCAATTGCCACTTCGGGAGTGGAAACTCTTTTCGATGCAGCTCTTCCCCCAGAGACTAATCGAAGTTGGGATGATCGGAATAATTGTGGCCGCCGTAATTGGCCTCATGATCCTGATCGCCCCTAACTTCGGCCTGAAGCCGAAGCAGACGGTTGATGGTTGGCGCTTCCCGGTGAAACCGACCTGTCTTCTGCTTTACTACATGGCACTGGGCGGCGGGATGGTCGCGGTTGGCTTCAGCGCGGCTCAATTGCTTGCCTCCGGCACCTCCAACTGGGTAGCGTGGCTGGGTTTTGGTTTTGGTTTCTTCCTGGTTCCAGTGGTTTTGGCCGATTGGCCCGAACCGCTGATTCTGGACGGCCTGGGATTGCTCGAAGGCCGCTGTGCCTCCAGCCGCATCCGTTGGCAGGAGCTCATGCATGTGCGCGCATATCGCATGCGTTGCGACCGCGGCGTGGTGATCCAGGGCGCCGACGGCAAGGAACTTGTGGTCGCCGATATCGCTTATGACTCCGAGGCTGTACTCGACTGCCTGCTGCAATCGCGCAGCGTTCCGTTTTACTCACTTCAGGACGAAATGACTCCGATCTCTATCCTCAGCGACCATCATTCCCGCTAGTCCTCCTTCCAGCAGCAGGTGTTAGGCTCTTTCCCGGCAACGAACCCACATATGTCCCTGCTTTGTATCAGGGCACGACTTTAAGTCGTGCCGTAAGAGCGCAGAACAAAGTCGGGCTTTAGCCCCTGCGTGCGCCTCTCGGCCTTCCCGAATTCCTGGGAACTGTCACGCAGGCGCGCTCTCTCCGTCGGAAATTTCGCGCTAATCTTGCGGCAACAGGGGCTAAAGAGGCTGCGGAAAAAAGTCGGAGACGGATGGAAATGCGTCCCCCAGCGGCTAAAGCCGTACCTGTTTTCAATCGTTTATGTACGGGCTGAAGCCCGCACCCTTCAAAAAACAGAGTTTTTCCGCAGCCTGTAAAGCCCTGATCATTTTGGCCCCGGCGCGGCACGACTAAAGTCTTGCCCTGATAGAAGCAGGGACATATGTGGGTTTGTTGCCGGAACAAGCCTAAAAACTTTGAGAGTGTTTCTCCTGATTCATGAGCCGATCACGCACTCCTGCGCGGTGAGAAGATAGTAAAGGACGACGGAGCCGAGAAGTTCCGTGGAAACGGCGCATGCTTAGAACCATTTCGACCCACCTATTTCTTCGCCAGCGGCTGCATCCGGGGCTGCTCGAGACTTTGGCCAAAGGAGGCGCCCAGGGGATCGAAATCTTTGCTGCGCGCCAGCATTTTGACTACACCTCCAAGACGCACGTGAAAGAAATCGCACTATGGTTCGCGGCCAATCCCGTGGAGCCGTTTTCCATGCACATGCCGATGTTTGGGGATGCCGAGATGGGACGTAGCGGTGCGCCGGCAATCAACGTCGTTCACCCGGAAAAGTCACGGCGGATCGACGCCATGGACGAGGTGAAACGAGCGCTCGAAACCGCCGAAGAGATACCGCTGCGCCATCTGATTCTGCACCTGGGGGAGCGTGAAGACCAATGGAGCCCACGCACCCTGGAGCATGCCATGACGGCCATCGAGCACCTGCAGGCCTTCTCCCGGCCCTTGGGAGTCAAGCTGCTTCTGGAAAACATCCAGAGCGAGGTGACCGCGTCGGCAAACCTGGTGGAGATCGTGCGCGTTGGACACTTCAAAGACGTGGGCGTATGCCTGGACCTGGGCCATGCGCACATTGGCGGCGGCATTGCCGCGGCCATCGCCGAGTTAAAACCGCTCATCCGTTCCGCCCACATTCATGACAACCATGGGGAGCGGGATGAGCACCTTTGGCCCGGAGACGGAACCATTCCCTGGCCGGAGACGATGCAGGAACTGCGCACGGCGCCTGAGTTATCTGCCGCCGTGCTGGAGATCAATTATTTACCCGAAGACTCTCCTGAGCACGTCGCTAGCCGGGCCGCGGAAACCTTCAAGATGCTTGAGCTGTAGGTGGAAATGACAGAAGTGACGAAGAACGAAACCGTGGCCGCTCCGCTGGCCACCATTGCGACCCTAAACCAGCACGAAGGAAAACCGGTAACGCTGAGGGGTTGGCTCTACAACCTGCGTGAAAGCGGGAAGCTGCTCTTTCCTATCTTCCGCGACGGAACGGGTACCGTGCAGGGCATTGTGCCCAAGGCCGCAGTGGCGCCGGAAGTCTTTGAGCGAGTGCGCGGGCTGACCCAGGAATCAAGCGTGATCGTGACCGGCAGGGTTAGAGCCGATAAGCGCGCTCCTGGTGGCTTCGAACTGGATGTCGACAACGTTGAAGTGCTGCAGCGAGTGAGCGAAGAGGAACCTTTCCCCATCACGCTCAAGGAACACGGTGTCGAATTTCTGATGGAGCACCGGCACCTGTGGATTCGCACGCCGCGGCAGTCGGCCATCTTGCGCATACGCGCCGAAATCATCAAGGCCGCGCGCGATTATCTGGACGATCACGGGTTTGTCCTCACCGACCCGCCGATTCTCACTCCCGCTGCCTGCGAAGGAACCAGCACTCTGTTTCCGGTGGAGTACTTCGGCGACGAAGCGTACCTCACCCAGAGCGGCCAGCTGTACATAGAAAGTACAGCCATGGCATTGGGTAAGGTGTATTCCTTCGGCCCGACGTTTCGCGCCGAGAAGTCGAAGACACGGCGCCACCTGACGGAGTTCTGGATGGTAGAGCCAGAGATGGCCTATGCCACGCTCGACGATCTGATGGTCCTGGCGGAAGAGTTTCTAAGCTTTCTGGTGCAGCGTGTGCTGAGCCGGCGGGCCCTGGACTTGCAGGTGCTGGGGCGTGACACGGCCAAGCTCGAGGCGGTCAAACCACCCTTTCCCCGGATCACGTACGACCAGGCGGTCAGCATGCTGAACGACGCTTTTTCGCGCGGCTTGATCGAGCAAAAATTTGAATACGGAAACGACTTTGGATCGCCGGACGAGACCTACCTCTCTTCCCAGTTTGATCGCCCCGTGATGGTGCACCGCTATCCGGCCGCGGTGAAGGCGTTTTACATGCAACCAGACCCCGAGAACGCGAAGCTGGCGCTCTGCGTCGATGTGTTGGCGCCGGAGGGCTACGGAGAAATCATCGGCGGGTCGCAGCGTATCGACTCCTACGATCTGCTGAAGAAGCGGATTGAGGACCACCAGTTGCCGCTCGAAGCTTTTTCCTGGTATCTGGATCTGCGTCGTTACGGGTCGGTTCCGCACTCTGGCTTTGGCATGGGCATTGAGCGCATGGTGGCCTGGGTCTGCAGTCTGGAGCACGTGCGGGAGACCATTCCGTTCGCGCGGACGCTCAATCGGATCTACCCCTGATATGGCCAAAGATCAGAGGACGGGCAGCTTGTTACACGGTGGCGTCCAATCCCTTCCACCGCGTCAGATCCGCATCCTCGGTGTCCCGCTCGATCTGGGCCAGTCACGCCGTGGGGTTGACATGGGGCCATCCGCAGTCAGGGTGGCCGGGCTCGAGGCCCGACTCGAGTCGCTGGGTCATGTAGTCAGCGACGGGGGCAATGTGCAGGTGGCGATCGCCGAGACGCGAAACGCCGGCGAGGCGAATGCCAAGTACCTCAAGGAAATCAGCGAGACCTGCGAACGAGTCGCCGCCATGGTGCTGCAGACAATGGAGGAAGGACTCACCCCGATGATTCTTGGAGGCGATCACTCCGCTGCGGTTGGCTCGGTCTCTGGAGTCGCCGAATACTATCGTCGCAGGAACCAGAAAATCGGACTGCTGTGGATGGACGCTCACTCTGACATCAACACCCCTGAGACCTCTCCCAGCGGCAACGTGCATGGCATGCCGCTGGCCGCTCTGCTCGGTCTTGGACCGGATATGCTGTCGGATATTTATGAATGGCGACCGAAAGTTGCGCCCGAAAACGCAGTATTGATTGGCGTGCGCGACATCGACAAAACGGAGAAGGAGAATATCCGGCGCGCCGGCATCGGCGAGGTCTACACCATGCGCGACATCGACGAGCGGGGTATGCGCACGGTGATGGAAGAAGCTTTGCGCGTTGCTGGCCGCGGCACAGTGGGGTATCACGTCTCCCTGGATATGGACTGGGTTGATCCGGAAGATGCGCCGGGTGTGGGCACTCCGGTGCGCGGCGGGGCCACCTATCGCGAGGCCCACCTGGCCATGGAAATCCTGGCCGACCATGGCCGATTGCTAAGCTTTGAGATTGTCGAGGTCAACCCGGTGATCGACGAGCATAATCGGACTGCCGAGCTTGCGGTGGAGCTGATCTGCTCCGCCTTCGGAAAAAAGATTCTCTAAGACCTTGCCGACCCGGGTTTAGGGAAAGAAACAGCAGGTCCCTCCGCTACGCTACGCTCCGGTCGGGATGACACCTCTGTTTAGTGACATGGGAACACCGCTGTCTATCGAGCAACGAACTCTCGCGGCACAACAGAAGTGTCATCCCGACCGGAGCGCAGCGTAGTGGAGGGACCTGCTGTTTCTTTCTCTAAACCCGGGTCATCATCGTTTGATGAGTTCCATGCTTCGCCCGCCTGGATCGTAGACCTGAAAGGTCATGTGCTCTCCAGGTTTGAGGCTATTAAACCGCGCGACGTCTGTGCTCCAGTGACTCGCCGGCCAGGGTGGGTAGCTCCATTCGCGATAAACCCCGACCAGGGTAAGTAGCAGGACCGCCAGCCCTGCGAGCCGCACCAACCTGTTCTCTCCTCCCGACGTACACCAGGCCGCGGACCAAAGAAACATAAGTGAGGGCAGGAACCAGTAGCGGATTCCAGTTGCGTTCGCCAGCACTTCCCATCGAGGGTTGGCGCCCGGCAGCAGGAGAGGATCTCTCAGGCTCGCTATGAGAACCAGGATAGCGAAGGAGATATAGAGCCGTCCCGCGAGCGGTGCGCTGCGCCAGCCCCATACCATAATCGTCAGCCCGCCAATGGCAGCGACGATGAGCAACGAAATCCGCAAATACGGACCACCGGTGCCGGTCATGCTGTCAATAAAAATGCCGCCCGCCATGATGCGCAACAGCCGGAGAGGGGTGACGCCGAGAGGCGCCTGGCGGCCTCTCGACGAGTGCAGAATCGTCAGCACCTGGATTACGGCGCCGAGAAACGTGATGCCAATCACCGCAACCGTCCAGCGCTGGCGGCGAATCCACCAATAAGCGGCTATACAAGGTAAGAGAAGAAGACAGAACGGGCCGCTTATCGCTCCGATTGCAAATAGCAGGATGTCCAACACCCGTCCACGCCAGCTCAGGGGCGGAAGAGAAAAGGCCACCAGGCATTGCAGCACGGCAAGGTGCCACATGGCATTGGTTAAAACAATGTGGATCTCAGGCGCATCGGGAATCGCCAGGTAGAGTGCGGCCATCAGGATGCGCAGCGGCAACGGTCCCCAAGGCGTGCAGCGGCGCGAAAGCAATGCGGTAATCGGCAGCACCTGGATCAACGCTCCAGCCAGGCTCATGATCAGCGGAGCCCACTGCATGGGAAAGAGCAGGGCCACGCCTGCCACCAGGCGGGGAAGCGTCTGCAAATAGCCGGCCTGCGCGATCCCGAGCGAGGGCCACCAGTGCAGGTTGTAAGCCTGCTGGTACCACACCCAACCGTCTTCGGCAAAAAACTGTGGGTGCAGAAAGGCGCCGGGGAGACGGCTGAAGACGGCCGCCAGAGCCGCAAAGAAAACTGCCACCTGCCATCCGAGACCTATCCCTTCCCGCGCCGGCTCACTTTGCATGCAGAGGTATCACAGGTTCGTGGACGGGATAGGAATCAATCTTCGTGGTGCTCAAAAAGCGAATAGAGGAAATCGCGACCAGATAGAGACAGAAGAGAATCAGCAGCTCCAGATTCTGCTGCCGCAATAACAGGATGAAGAGAAATTTGTGCGCCAGCACATCTTGCCACTGTGAATGTTGCAGGAAATATACCTGGAGCCGATACTGCACGGAGATGTCAGCAAGCACGGTCAGCACGGCGATGACAGTACCCAGGACGCGGCGCTCTTGAAAAACGATCAGAACTGCCGGAATCGAAAGCAAGAGTAGCCGGGTGTCGTAAAAGCGATGATAGACGGGCGTGAGGGAGAGGATCGATAAGGCTCCGAGGGCTAGAAAATGCAGCTCCTTGCTTGCATTGGCTCGCGCGACTGCAATCACCCCTGCGGCGAGCAGCCCCAAGAAGATAGCGTAGGCGGCAGGGTTAAACCTGCTAGCGTCGGGGAAGAAAATGCTGGTAAGCGCTTGTAGATTGGTATCGCCGATGGCTTGGTGATTCGCGGGCCTGGGATCCGCGCTGCCCCCTGGGCTCAGGGTCGCGGAGAGGTTCGTGCGCAGAGTGGAAGCCCAGTCTGCGCTTTGCCGATGATGACCGAGCACCAGACATGCCGACAAGAGAAGTGCACCCGCGCCGGCCATGGCGACGGCAGCGTAGCGCCAATGGATTTTCTGCACCAGGAAATAGAGCACGATAAGGCCGCCGATTTGCGGCTTGAGGGCAAGGCTGAGCATAAACAGAAGAGTGCCCAGAGGGATAAGCCGCCCACGCAGGAAGAGACAGCTGCCGATAATTATCAGCGAAATAGCAAAAACCGCGGGCTGGCCCAGTACCAGCAGAATGCCTGCTGTGACGAGGAAAAACGAGACCAGGGCTGTGGCCACCCACCGGTGCGGTGGTGGACTGACGGATAGGATGAGTCCTGCAGAGGTAACGAGCAGGCAGCCACTCAACAGGAACCAGAGCAAGCGGGCTGCGGGAAACGGCAGCAGTGCCAGCGGGGAAAGTACCAGGAAAGTTGAGGGCGGGTAAACGGGAACGTCGATCAGCCATGAAGGCAGTTCAGCGGCGTGACCGCCGGCCTGATAGAACTGTTGTTCCAGTTGCAACGTGACGTAGGGGTTGCAGCCGTGGAGCAGGCACCGCGCCCCGGTGTAAACCGGGATGAAGTCATTGGAAGAATGGAAGACCCTGGCCCCTCCAACCGCAAACAACACCAAGGCGGAGATACAAAGAGCCAGCAAGTGCAGGTCCGGCTTGATAAACTTCATGGCTTATGTGCGACCTTGTGCCAGACGCTTTCCAGAATCATAATGGCGCCGGCAGAGCCTGCATAGTGAACGCCGATGTTCGCTTTCTCACCTGCAAACATGGTTGCAACGACAAGCTGCGACCCTCTTCCCTCTTTTTATTAACCAAAATGTCGCCTAACCGTGTTCTTCTCGTCGCAGGAGGGTTCTCGTGTCCTGGTACGCGCTTGATGATCCTAACGACCCGCAACTGGACGAGCTGGCCAGTCAGTTCCAGCTCCATCCGCTCCACATTGAAGACTGCCGAAGCAATAATGAGCGCCTCAAGGCAGAGGCAACGGACCATTATCTCTTCCTGATCCTCAAGTTCATTCAATCCGTACAGGATGGGGACATCGGTTTTGCCAGTATCTACCTTTTCGTCGGCCGCGACTTTCTCATCAGTGTGCGGGACCCCTCCTGCATCAGCGATGAGATTCTCCAGCGTGCCCAAAGGGCAGGTCCGGAAGAGATCCCTTCCAAGCTGCTTTATCTGATCATTGACAGCATTGTCGACTCCTACTTCGTCTCCATCGATCACAGCGATGACCGTATCGACGACCTGCAGGAAAGTGTCCTGGACAATCCATCTCCGGAGATACTAGAGAGTCTCTTCGACCAAAAGCGCAAGTTGATCGAGCTGCGGCGCGTTCTGGTCAATCTCCGCGATGCCTGCATGTCCCTGCAGCGGGACGCGGGCTCCATCCTCCAACCCGAGCTCTATCCCTTCTTTCGTGACGTCTACGATCACTCATTGCGTTTGCTGGATATGGTAGAGACCCTCCGCGACCTGCTGCAAAACACCTTTGACGTATACCTGTCGAGCGTCGCCAATCGGACCAACCAAGTGATGAAGGTGCTGACTATATTGAGCACCGTCGCGCTTCCCGCGCTGGTCCTTTCCGGCATCTACGGCATGAACCTGAAAGGTCTGCCCTTCCTGGAGTCGGATCACGGCACCGAGATCGTGGTCGGGGCCATGGTTGTTTCAACGGGAATAGTGCTATGGATGCTCAAAAGGTTTGACTGGCTGTAGAATGCCCACCATGCCCTTTACGCCCAGCACCATAGCCGCATTGGTGATTGCCGCGAGTTTCGCCGCCGGGCTCAACGTGTACGCGACCGTCTTGACCCTCGGCCTGCTGGCCCACGCGCACTGGGTCACTCTTCCACCGGGTCTGGAAACGCTGTCTAACTGGTGGATTATCGGCGTGAGCGCAACCCTCTTCTCGGTGGAGTTCATCGCCGATAAAATTCCCGGTTTTGATCTGCTGTGGAACGCGCTGCACACGTTTATCCGCGTACCGGTTGCGGCCCTGTTGGCTTACCGCGCAACCACCCAGCTGACTCCGGGTATGCAGGTGCTGGCCACTGCGGTGGGCGCGGCAATTGCCTTGGCCGCGCATGGGTCCAAGACCGCTGCGCGGGCGCTAGTCACTCCCAGTCCCGAACCAGTGTCTAACATTGCCCTCAGCGGCAGTGAAGACGTGGCCGCGGTGGGCATCACCTGGCTGGCCACCGCCCACCCCTGGGCCGCCGCCAGCGTGGTGATCGCACTGCTCTTAGCCTCAATTCTGATGATCCGGTGGGTGGTGAAAGCCTTGCGCGGGCTGTGGCAGAGACTCTGGCCGTCCCCGGCGGTTTAGCGAATTAGCCCTGGGCGGCACGCCGGGACAACACTGGCTCGGTGACCAGCTGGGTAACATCCGTTTCCCCCTCCGGGAGCACGCAGACCGATCCGGCCACGCCAGCTTGCCTGGCAGCCTCCATCAAACGCTCGACCGGCTCCTCCATCGGCTCCTGGGAAAGCCGGAAGGTGCCGTAATGCATCGGGATCATCCGCCGCGCGCCCAGATCCAGAAAGGCCTGCAGCGCCTCCTCCGGGCTGGTATGGACCCCGCGGTAGCTGTCTGGCCGGTAGGCCCCAATCGGCAACAGGGCGATCTCGGGTTTCAGCCGCTTGCCGATCTTGGCAAAGCCATCGAAATATGCAGAATCGCCTGAGTGGTAGAGGGTATGACCCCCGCCCCGAATCACGTAGCCACCGAAGCCCCGATGCGTATCCTTGAAAAGGCGCGCTCCCCAGTGCTTGGAGGGCGTCATAGTGACCTCCAGGCCGCTCACCGGCTTGGTTTGCCACCACTCCAGGGTGACCACCCGGGCGAAGCCCAGGTCGTTCACCAGATCTTCTACTCCCCAGGGCACCACGGCAATAGGGGCCCTGCCCGCTACTTTGATGTTGTGGGCGACAATACGGCGAAGGGACGGCCGATTGAGGTGATCCATGTGCGCGTGGGAAAGAAGCACCACGTCAATCGCGGGCAGATCCTTGATTCGGACTCCCGGCCGGCGCAGGCGCCGCAGGGCAATCAGGCGTTCAGCGAACACTGGATCAATCAGCAACCGGCGTCCGGCTATCTGCACCAGGAACGATGAGTGGCCAATGAAGGTGACCCCTAGCTCTTCCGGCGAAACCAGCAGGGGCTTCTTTGACTCCCCTGTCATCGGCCTGAAGGCGGACTCGCCCACCAACGTTCCCAACGACTGCATCTTCAAAAGAACTACGCTCTTGCGCGGGACCATGGTTTTCATCGCCACCCCAACTTCTTAATAGATTCACCCGCCCGGTTGCGAGATGCCATTTCCGTCGGTATACCACATGGCGACCAGGATTGCTGTACCTCTTATTTAATAGACGGAAGGCATCCAGGAAAGATTTGGTGCCAAGTTAAAAAGCGGCGTGTTTGTTACCAATGTATTCGGGTGGTCACCGCGGCGCCTTGTGAAATTGGGGTTCGACTCCGAGGTTGTACATCAAAAACGAATAAATGTCGGCTGCTGTGTCGAGCGCCTTACTGGTATTGCTGGCCCCATGGCCGGATTGAGTATCGATGCGGATCAACACCAGGCCGCGGCTCGCCTTTTCCTGCATGGCCGCCGCGTACTTGAAGGAATGGGCGGGTACGACTCGATCATCATGGTCCGCGGTGGTGACGAGCGTGGCGGGATAGGTCGCGCCGGCACGAATATTGTGTAAGGGCGAGTATCGATAAAGAATCTGGAACTCTTCCGGGTTGTCGCTCGAGCCATAGTCCGCAATCCAGTTCCAACCAATGGTGAACTTCTGGAAACGGAGCATGTCCATTACCCCAACCTGCGGAACCGCAGCGCGAAAGAGTTCTGGCCGCTGGTTGATCACCGCTCCTACCAGGAGACCGCCGTTGGAGCCACCAGTGATCGCCAGACGAGCAGGCGAGGTGTAGTTGTTGGCGATCAACCATTCTGCCGCAGCGATAAAGTCATCGAAGACATTCTGCTTCGCGAGTTTCATCCCAGCCTGGTGCCACTTCTCGCCATATTCGCCGCCGCCCCGGAGGTTGACCGAAGCATAGACAAACCCCTGCTCCAGCAGGGCCAGACGCAACGGATTGAATTCGGGTGCGACGGTAATGTTGAAGCCGCCATATCCGTAGAGGAGCGTGGGATTGTTTCCGTCGAGCTTCAAACCGCGCTTGTAAACGAGAAACATGGGCACCCGGGTGCCGTCTTTGCTCGGATAAAACACCTGCGTTGTCTCATAGTCTTCTGCTCGGAAGTCCTTGATTGCCGATTCGCGGAAGAGGGTAGATTCTCCGCTTCCAATGTTGTAGCGAAATATCGTGCTCGGGTAGTTGAACGAGGAGTAAGCGTAGAAGGCAGAAGTATCGTCGTGCCGTCCTCCAAAACCACCCGCCGTTCCGGGTCCCGGCAGACCAATCGCGTTCTCCATCTTGCCGTCGAGCGAATAAACGTAAGGATGGGACGTCACATCCCGCGTATAGGTCACAAAGAGTTTGCCTCCCTGGGTCGAGGCACTGCTTAACGAATCTGCCGTCTCAGGAACAACATCGTTCCAGCCGGACGCAGGATCATAGAGCCCGATCCGTCCATTCGGAGCGTCCTGGTTGGTGAGTATCAGGAATTTGTCGCCGACACTGTCGACCGCCTGAAAGCTGTCGTCGGTCACCTCAGCAACAATCGGGGTGAACGTGGCGTCTGGCCGGGAGAGGTCGAGAAAGAAAAGCGCGTTTCCGTCTTTGCCCTGACCGCGCTCCGAGACGGTCAGCAGCGCGAACTTTTCGTCCTCGGTTGTCTGCAAGGTGTGGAAGCGCTGTGGATGCGTCTTATCTTCGTAGACCAGCCGGTCGTCGGCTTGCGTCGTGCCGAGTCCGTGGTAGTAGACCTTGTGGCCTTCGTTTCGGGAGGAGAGATCATGACCTCCCTCGGGGGCGTCATATCGGCTGTAAAAGAAACCGTCGTTGAACCAAGCCAGGCCGGTAACCTTTAGCCACTCGACGTGGTCCTCAAGCACCGCTCCGGTTTCGATTTCCAAAACGTGGCCTTCGAGCCAATCCGAGCCGCCGCTGGAAAGGTAATAGGCAAAATAGCGTCCATCCTGAGATGCTTCCCCAGCCATGAGGCGCACCGTGCCGTCGGGGGAGAGTTGGTTGGGATCAATCAGAACCCGCGGTGTACCTTCCAAGCCATTCTGCACATACAAGACGCTCTGATTCTGTAGTCCATCGTTTTTAGACCAAAGGTAATAGGGCCCGCTCCGGCTCGGAATGCCGTACTTGGGGTAGTTATAGAGTTCTTGCAGGCGCTGCTTGAGGAGCGGGCGATAATGAATCTGCTCGAGGTAGTGGAAGGTGACTTGATTTTGCGCGGTTACCCACGCCAGGGTTTCCGCGGAGTTGTCATCTTCAAGCCAGCGATACGGATCGGCGACTTTGGTCCCGTGATAGTCATCCACCTGATCATCTTTGCGGGTCTCAGGATAGTCCAAGTTTCGTCCCTTCAGAGAAAGAGAAAACCGCAGATTTCTCTCTACCACGTCGCCGTTTGGCTTTGTATCAGGGCACGACTTCAGTCGTGCCACCACCGGCCGGAATGGTCAGGGCTTTAGCCCCTGCTAACCCATAATCTGCAGGAAATGCTACGTGTTGCCGGAAAAAGCGCAGGGGCTGAAGCCCAATCCTGCTTTACGCCATTACCGGTACGACTGAACTCGTGCCCTGATACAACGCAAAACGCAGCGTAGTGGAGAGATCTGCGGCTTTATTTTCTTCTTACATGCTCCCGAATCAAAACGACAAAGTCTTGAGAAACTCGCGGAAGGGAGCCCCCAGCTCACTGTGGTTCAGGCCAAACTCCACGGTTGCTTTCAGCATGCCCAGCTTGTCGCCCGCGTCGAAGCGCATGCCGTCGAAACTATACCCGTAAACCTTCTCGTACTGCAGCAGGCCCTTGATGCCATCCGTTAGCTGCAGCTCCCCGCCAGCGCCGAGCGGGGTTTTTTCCAGCACGTCGAAGATTTTCGGCGTGAGAATGTAGCGCCCGATAATCGCGTGCCGCGAGGGCGCCTCCTCCGGCTTCGGCTTCTCTACCAGGGTCTTGATGTCGTAGAGGCGTCCATCGCCCTCAACCTCGGTGCCGTCGAGCACGCCGTAGGAGGAGATGGAAGGACCCTCCACCACCTGTGTCGCCAAAATCGATGACTGCGTCTTTTCAAAGACCTCGATCATCTGCTGCAGGCACGGCACCTTGGCTTCAATAATGTCATCGGGCAGAATCACCGCGAAGGGCTCATCGCCCACCAGGTCACGGGCCATCAGCACGGCGTGTCCCAGCCCCATAGCCTCCTTCTGGCGTACATACGCGATCCGCGCCATGTGCGATATCTGCCTGGTCATGGCCAGCAGATCAGTCTTGCCCCGCTTCTCCAGCAATTGTTCGAGCTCAAAGCTGATGTCGAAGTGGTCTTCGATTTCTGCTTTGTTCCTGCCCGTGACGATGATGATTTGTTCGCATCCGGCCGCAATCGCCTCTTCCACCCCGTATTGGATGAGTGGCTTGTCTACCAGTGCCAACATCTCCTTAGGTAGCGCTTTGGTCGCCGGCAAAAAGCGTGTGCCGAGGCCGGCCGCCGGGAAAACTGCTTTGCGCACTCTGTCTTTCATCTCTTCATGCTCCATTCCAGTCTTACAGTGAAAGCGACATCCCGTTCCGCCTATTTAGGATGCAGGAAAAGCTAGAGGGTAGGGGACGTGTCCCCCATAAGTGCGCGGCGGACAATCTTAATCGGTGGGAATCCCTGCTTGAGAAAGTCGTCGTGAAACTGCCGCAGCGAAAATTGCGCACCCTCCTTTTGCTCTAGATCGGCTCGCAACTTGAGAATCTGCAGCTTGCCCAAAGTGTAGTAAAGATAGGTTGCATCCGTTGTCCCGCGTTTGCTCTCGACTAAGCCGCCCGCACGCGTGTCATAGCCTTCGTCTACAAAGAATCTTACTGCCTGATCGAACGTCATCTGTCCGGTGTGCATCTGGATGCCCACAACAAACCGTGCATCGCGCAGCAGCGCATCTTGCAGTTGTCCCAGGCGAATCATTTTGGCATCCTGGGCGTCGCGGGCGCCAGTTCCCGGTTGGCCATATCCCTCGTCGAGCATCATCTGCTCGCAATAGTGCGCCCAACCCTCTTCATTGGAGGAGGCCCCCAAAAGCTTGCGCACCTTGCTCGGCGCCTGTGGGACCCATAAAAACTGTACATAATGTCCCGGATACGCTTCGTGAATCGCCGTGCTGATAATGGTTCCCCGATTAAATTCCTCCATGAGTTGCTCGGTCTCTTCACGACTGGCATGCGGCTCAGGCAGGGTCACATTGAAGTAAGCTTCGGTCGCGACCTTCTCGTAGGGCCCCGGTGTGTCCATCGAAGCCGTCGTGGTGGCGCGCATGAAAGGCGGCGTATTTTCCAGCGTGGGGCGCACCGGCGACGGAATGTCGACGATATGCTTTTCCTGGATGAACTGGATCAAACTCTGAAACGTGTCGCGAAAACTCTGCAGAAGATGGTCGGGGGCGGGATGCTCGCGAGTCAATTCCGCCAGCACTTCGCGCGGTTGCCGGTTGGGTTCCAGTTCACTCGCGATGCGTTTGAACTCTGCCTGGTTCCGGTGCAAATCCGCATAGCCGATCTCCAACAGCCTGGGCAGCGGCGTGTCTACCATCTCGTCGTATAGCAGCTTCTTCGAGTAGGTTTCTGCGCCAAAGCGGAAATCGCCGTGGGAGCGGGGCAAAACGTCTTTCCGGAGCCACGTCTGGTAGTTCTTGAGCGCCGCAATGACGGCATCGTTGGTTTGAGAGAATTCGCTCTTGAGTTGCTCATCCCGCGCCTCCTTAAAGGCGCTTGGAACATCCGATTGGAAGAAAGTGATGATGTCCGGGAGTTGTTCCAGGGCTATCTCGGTATAAATGCGCGGCGGATTCTTGAGATTCTCGTGGGCGGCGTCCAACGCTGCCGGCATTCGCTTCTCGCGGGCAATCAGCGAACGCAAGCGGTCGTCGGGGGATGCGAAGGTGCGCTCCATCAGGACGAACGCGGCGTTAGCAATTCCGCTTGAATACTCGTCCGGATCTTTCTCCCATAGGCGAATGGTGTTCAACGAAAGCAGCGTGCTGTGAATATTCCCCAGCAGTAGCTCCAGGTCGCCCTGACTGGTCAAATCGAGCTGGGCCCCCGGAACGGCAGCGAATTTGCTCTCGAACCGCTCCAGATCTGCTGTCTCCCGATCGACCGCGGCGCGCGAATAGTCCTCAAGCTGCGCGTCGTACTGGTGAAACCCCTGAAGCGTGGCGTTCGAGGGAGCGTAGCGGAAGTAGACCTGGTCGAAGTATTCGTCGGCCAGCGCTCGCAGTGAGGCGGCTGCGCTGCTTTGTGTCTGCGCCGAATCGCCAGGCGTGGGTGTCTTGTTGGAGCAGCCGGCCGAAGCCAATGCAAGCCCAGCCAGTACGATGACGATCCGTGTGCGATGCAAGCGACGGCTTCTCCGGTTCTTCTCGATTGAAAGTAAACCAATCCCTCAGCGGCTAAAGCCGCCGACCTTGCTGAAATTTCATGGCGGGGCTAAAGCCCCGCTCCTTCACCACTCGAGCCTCAGGCGGGCTTTAGCCCCTGAGGGAGCTGGTCCTATCGACGCTCGTGCGGGACCGCCACCTCGGCTTCTTCGCTTGCCGCCAGCGCTACCAGCAGGGCTCGAATCTCATCCAAAACTTCTCCCGGCTCGGTTGCTTTGAGTGGGAAACGAAGAACTCCCTGGGGAGTGAACTGCGCGCCTTTTTTCGCATTTTGCGCCACCAGCTTCATCAACCGCCCGGGATCAATATTGGCTTGGCCGGTAAAGCGGATATGGATCTGATCGCGCTTGCGATCCACCTGGGCCACGCCCGTCCGCTCGCATTGCAGGCGCAGGCTGGCCGCTTCCAGGAGATGGTGCACGCTTACCGGCAGCTCTCCGTAGCGGTCTTCGAGCTCAGCTCGCACTTCACCCAGCATGCCCTCATCCTGCGCGCCGGCAATTTTCTTATAGATACGCAGCCGCTGGTTCTCTTCCTCGATGTAGCTTTCATCGATGCGCAGGCTGATCCCGAGGTTGAGCTGGGTGGTTGCCCGCGCCGGGTGCTCTTCGCCCTTCAACTCATTAACCGCGTGCTCTAACATGCTGGTGTACATTTCAAAGCCCACCGCTTCGATGTGGCCGCTCTGTTCCCCGCCCAGCATATTGCCCGCACCGCGTAACTCGAGATCCAGGGCGGCGATCTTGAATCCGGCGCCGAGGTCGGAGAACTCCTTCAGCGCGGCCAACCGGCGGCGTGCGATCTCGGTCAGCTCCTGCTCCGGAGGAATCAGCAGGTAGGCGTAGGCGCGGCGATTGGATCGGCCCACTCTTCCCCGCAGTTGGTAAAGCTCGGAAAGCCCATGGCGGTCGGCGCGGCTGATCAGGATGGTGTTGGCCAGCGGAATATCGAGCCCGTTCTCGATGATCGTGGTCGCCACCAGCACGTCGTATTCGCCGTGCATAAAGGCCAGCATCACCCGCTCCAACTCCCCCTCACTCATCTGCCCATGGCCGACCGCAATGCGAGCCTGAGGCACCAGCTCACGAAGCTTAGAGCTGATCTCGTAAATAGTTTCCACCCGGTTGTGGACGAAGTAGACCTGGCCCCCGCGTTCCAACTCGAGTTCCAGGGCAGAACGGATCAGCTTCTCGTCGAATCTGGCCACCACTGTCTGAATTGCCATGCGATCTTTGGGAGGGGTTTCAATGACACTCATGTCGCGCAATCCGACCAGCGACATATGCAGAGTGCGCGGAATTGGCGTGGCCGACATAGCCAGCACATCGATCTCACGCCGCATCTGCTTCAGCCGCTCTTTGTGGCGCACCCCGAAGCGCTGTTCTTCATCCACGACCAGCAGGCCGAGGTTCTGGAAACGCAGGTCCTTCGACAGCAGGCGGTGGGTTCCGATCAGGATATCGACCTTGCCCGCCTCGACCCGCTCCAGAATGGACTTCTGCTCTTTGGGAGAGCGGAAGCGAGAGATCATCTCCACGATGATGGGGAACTGCTTGAAGCGGGCTTTGAAGGTTTCAAAGTGTTGGAAGCTCAGCACTGTGGTCGGGGTCAGCACCGCCACCTGGCGGCCGTCCTGCACCGCCTTGAAGGCGGCGCGCATGGCGACCTCGGTCTTGCCGTAGCCCACATCGCCAACCAGCAGACGGTCCATGGGTAACGGCGATTCCATGTCGCGCTTGATATCGGCAATGGCCGAGATCTGATCCTCGGTCTCGTTGTAATCGAAGGCGTCTTCGAACTCGCGCTGGAACTCATTATCCGGGGGAAAGGAATGGCCCTGGGCAGCCTTGCGCTGTGCATATAGCTTGAGCAGCTCATCGGCCATGTCCTGCATGGCCTTGCGCACCCGCGCCTTGGTCTTGGCCCATTGCTGGCTACCCAGACGGTTGAGGACAGGGGCTGGACCGGCATCGGTGGAACGGTATTTCTGAATCAGGTCGAGCCGGGTAAGCGGAACATAAAGACGCGCCGCCTCGGCAAACTCCAGCACCATGAATTCCACCTTGATGCCGTCCTGCTCAATCTCCTTCAATCCCATGTAGCGGGCGATGCCGTGCTCCACGTGCACCACATAGTCGCCGACCGTAAGATCGCGAAAGTCAGAGACGAAAGCGGCCGTCTTGGACTTCGACTTCCTGGGCAAGGGACGGGCGGCCACGTCGGCTTCATCAGAAAAGTCATTGGCGCCGAACAGCACCAGGTTGCTGTCCGGGAAACTCACGCCGCTCGAAATCGCGCTCTGCACAATCACCGGGGTGCGAAAATCTCCCGCCAGGTGACTGGATTCGTCATAAGCCTGCTGCCCCCCCGGTGCCTGGGCCCGGCTGCCCAACCGGTAGGGCTGGGCGTACTCCCGCAGCATGCCGGCGAGCCGCTCCACCTCGCCGTGATTAGGAGCCACCAGCAACATGCGTGTTTCCTGCTCCCCGAGGGATTTGATCTGCTGTAGAAATGCCGGGATCGAACCATGGAAACGCAGGGTCGGACGGGAAGAGAAGGCGATCTCATCCATGGGATTGACGTCTTCGTCCAGCACATCTACCGCGCCCAACCGATCCATCTCCAGGCCGGGCAAAGAGGACACTTTGGCCAGCAGTTCAAGCGGCGAAAGGTAGATGTCTTCCGGGGTGATCAGCGAACCGATCCCACTGCGCTCGTGCCGCTGTTCGACTTTGTTCCACCAGCGATCCAGCTGGTTGCGGACCATGGCCGGCTCTTCCAAAAGAACCTGTACCTTGGGAAATAGATCGAAGATGGTTCGGTCGGCGCCCGCCACCGAGCAGAAAAATTCCCAACCAGGAAAAACGCTGACACCTCCCGCAGTCAGTGCCCGGTTCAGCAATTCCGGGTCTTCTGCATCGAGGCGGCTTCCGGTCAGGCGCTGGTGCACGGCGGCCAGCAGATCCTCAGAGACCGGAGTCTCGGTTAGCGGAAGCAGCCAGGTCTCATCGATGACAGTGGAGGAGCGTTGCGAGTCCGGCTCAAATTTGCGCAGTGATTCGATCTCGTCGCCGAAGAGCTCCATGCGCACCGGCCGATCCGCTTCCGGGGAGTAGACGTCGAATATGCCGCCGCGGCGCGTAAACTGGCCCGGCATTTCGACAATGTCCATCGGGCTGTAGCCCACGCTCGCCAGGTGGGTGGTGAGCTCGTCCATGTCGATCTCTTCCTCGCGGCGCAAGACCCGCCCGAGATTGGCGTAGTAATCGGCAGGAAAGACGCGCATGCTGGCCGCCTCAACCGGAACGATCACGATCGAAGCCGCACCGGTTGCGATCTTCCACAGTGCGGAGGCACGCTGCTCCTGTACATCCGGGTGTGGCGACATATTTTCAAAGGGCAAAACATCGTGGGCAGGCAGGCGCAGCACGCGCTCGGGCTCGATCGCTCCGGTGAGCTCACAGGCGGCGCGCAGCGCGAGCTGAAGCGAGTCGGCGGCCTTGTTGTCGGCGACGACCACGACCACTGGCGACTGCGCGGCCCGAGCGAAGAGCGGTAAGTACAGAGCCCGCGCCGTGGCGGTGAGCCCGGACACACGCTTACGCCCCGCAGCGAGGGCTAAATGCCTTCGTACGCGCTCAAACGGTGCACAGTGTTCCAGGTCCGCGAGCAACTCACGGACGAAGGGGAGGATCATGCCTGGTTCAATTCTAACCGGAGGTTTCTAGAGAGGCCTAAGGACTCTGGATGCCCAGGACTGGGAAACCGAGGTGTTACAAAGCACCCGTAATTTTGTTACGGAGCCTAATTTGGACAAGTCCGAACTGAGTGACCTTCGTAGGATCGATTGCGGGAGGGACCCAAAACTTTGGCCTTGAAAACGGAAAAGCCGGACTTCGAGTTCCCTGCGAGCAGGGAACTCGTAATCCCGCAAGTTTCCCTGGGTTTTTCACCACGCTTCATTTTCGTGGGATGCAGTCAAAGCCAATATTGGAAACGAGGATCGTCTTCAGACACAACACGAGCAGTACCGGCGAAAGGCCGGCGCTGCTCGCGCGGCTCAAGGAGAGCTTGTCTAGGCCTGGACGGCGACAGCGGCCTTTTGCGAGTCGGTGTTGGACATGCTCGCAGCCGGTACGCCTTCTTTGCCCTGGCCAGGCTTGCGGATGTCGATGCCGCCCTTAAAGAAGGCGCCATCTTCGATGCTGATGCGTTGCGCAATCACATCCCCGGTCAAGGAGCCTTCACTGCGGATGTCAACCCGGTCGCTGGCGTTGATATTGCCGCGTACCTTACCCAGAACGACTACTTCCCGGGCAGAGATATTTGCTGACACCTGTCCATTGCGCCCCACGGTAACCCGGTTGCCAGGCAGATTGATAGCGCCTTCGACCTTGCCGTCAATGTACAACGACTCGGAACCGGTGACTTCGCCCTTGACCACCAGGCTCTTGCCAATAGTGGCCTGATCGGCGGCTGCAGGCGATGCGGGTGAGGTGCTGGAAGTACGGGTGGTGGTTGGTTCGTGGCTTGCGGCGGGTACAGACGGACGCGTTGGCTCCGTGCTGGGGGACTGCGAGGGACTTCCAGGTTGGTTCGGTTTCCACATCTGCTTTGTACTTCCTTTCGTATTGCTGGATACAGGCCCCCGAACAACCCTGCGGAGCTGTTTCCGCATTCAGGGCAAATCAGGCGGAGCTGTTGGTTTCCTACTCATTTGCTTGGGCGGTAAAAGCCGCGCAAGCCGCGCAATCCTTGCTCTTCTCTGCATCTTAACCACGCTTGGCGCAAAATTGAAATCCCCCATTCCGAATCTTTCCCAGTTCAGGGGGGGCTGACCCATTAGTATCAACAAAGACATGGCCTTTGGTGCTTGCCTGGATCCCCACAAATATATCTGGAATGACTGACCGCGAACTCCTCCGCCGTATTGAACGTTCCGCCGGCCAGCGAGCCGGTTATAAGCAGCTGGTTCGCGAACTGGGGTTGGGTGGCGGGCGAGAACGACGCATGCTGGTCGAACAGCTGGACCGCATGGCCGCCCGTGGCGAACTGATCAAATCTGACCGCGATCACTGGGCGCTGCCCCAGGCCGTCACCCACCATAACCTGCTTGCCGGCCGCCTGGATGTCCATCGCGACGGCTTCGGCTTTGTCCGGCCGGAGGCCCGCCAGGCCGGCGGTGACGACGATATCTTCATTCCTCCCAATGAGATGAACGGCGCCATGCAGGGCGACCAGGTGCTGGTCGAGCTTGCTCCGCCGCGGCCCGACGGCCGGCTGAGCGGGCGGATCGCCAGGGTCCTCACCCGGCGCAACCCCACCGTGGTAGGCGTCTTCCACTATGCGCAGCACGAGCATGCACCAGGAAACACGGTAACCCCACTCGATGAGCGGATGACCCAGCCGATTCTCATCCCGTTTGGTCTGGAGCTGCCGCCTGAGGTAGGCGACCGCACTCCGCATCGCGTCGTTAGTGAGAATATCGGCCCCCGGAAAACTTTCGATACTACCGCCCTCGAGGGCATGGTGGTTGACGCGGAAATCACTGACTGGCCGACACCTACGCGTTCCGCACGCGGCCGCATCATCGAAGTTCTGGGCCGGGAAGACGATTTCGGTGTCGACGTGGAAATCGTCATCCGCAAACACCATCTACCCCACGTCTTCCCGGCAAATGTTCTCGACGAGGCACGCGCCGCTGCCCATCTGGACCAAGATGAAGCCGCCCGCCGGCGCGATTTTCGCGAGTTGCCCATCGTCACCATCGACGGAGAGACCGCCAAGGACTTCGACGACGCCGTTTTCGTCCGCCGGCACGGTGCTACCTGGGAGTTGCAGGTCCACATTGCCGATGTCGCGCAATATGTCACCCCCGGCTCGGCACTCGACCTGGAAGCACGCCTGCGTGGCACCTCCGTCTATTTTCCCGATCGCGCCGTTCCCATGCTCCCGCAGGAGCTTTCCAGCGACATCTGCAGCCTGCGTCCGGGGGAAGATCGCCTGGTTCTCTCCTGCATCATGATGATCGACTCAGAAGGAGAGATCCTCAGCTACGAGGTCACTCCAGGCGTCATCCGCTCGGTAAGCCGTATGACCTATACCCAGGTGCACGCCATCATCAGCGGCGATCAGAAAACGCGGGAGCAATTTGCTCCGCTGGTTCCGGAATTCGAACAGATGTATGAACTCGCACGCCAGCTCAACCGGAAGCGCCAGCGCCGCGGTTCTATTGATTTTGATTTGCCCGAGCCGGTCATCGAATTCAACGCCCAGGGAGCGATGCAGAGCATCGTTCGTTCCGAACGCAGCTGGGCCAATCGCCTGATCGAAGAGTTCATGCTCTCCGCTAACGAATGTGTCGCCTCGTGGCTGCAGAACCTTGACGTACCGTCACTGTATCGAATTCACGAAAAGCCGGAACCACGCCGGGTGGCCGAATTTGAAGCTGTGGCTGCCGGCTTTGGCTACTCGCTCGGCCTGGGTCCTTTGCCGGTGAAGCGAGTGACCATGAAGTCGGAGCGACGCGAGCAGAGGAGCCGCGGGCCGGGCCGGGGCCAACAGCCGCGCCAGTATGAGATCACGGAAGATATTGCCGTGACTCCGCGTATGTATCAGCAACTGGCGGTCAAAATAGCGGGCAAGCCGGAGGAACGTATCCTCGCCCATCTCATGCTCCGTTCTCTGCGCCAGGCCCGATACAGTGAGAAGAACGAGGGCCACTTCGCGTTGGCGGCGCCTTGCTACACCCACTTCACGTCGCCCATCCGCCGCTACCCGGACCTCATCGTCCACCGCATTGCCAAGGCAGTCCTTGCCTCCGGCGAGAGCGGCGTCGGCGTACTTGCGAAGCAATCCGGAAGCAAGGCGTCCGCGCGCGACTCTGAATCGAGCCATGAAGCTGCTCCGCTCAGTGAAGTCGAGCTTGCCGGCATCGCCTATGAGTCCAGCCAGGCAGAACGCCGCGCCGAGGATGCCGAGCGCGAGCTGATGGAATGGAAAAAGGTCAAGTTCATGCAGGACCGGCTGGGCGACGACTTCGACGCCATGATCCTGAGCGTGACCAAGTACGGTTGCTTTGTCGAGCTCGACAGCCTCTTTATCGAGGGCCTGGTGCCCATCCTGAGTCTGCAGGGCGACTACTACACCTTCCGCGAGAACACGCGCCAGATTATAGGAGAGCATTCCGGCCGGCGCTACTCCATGGGGGATCGGGTGCGGGTGGTCCTCGACCGGGTGGATCCCGTGCAGCGACGGTTACAATTCTCCATCCTGGAAGAAGTTCCGCCGGTCCGCCTCGCCAAGGCCAAAACCAGGCTCAAATCCAGCGGCAAGGCACATCCCTACATTCCCCCCAGGAACAAAGTGCTTCGCAAAGGCAAGAAAAAGCCGAAGAATAAGCGCCCGGGCAAGAAACGCAGCTAGAAATAAGCAGGGAAAAATGACTGGTTTTTCTTGACTTCGGCGCCCCTCTGCACCAATCTATGACCACGCATAGCTGAGGGTCCTGCTTCCAGTACATTCGGGCAGACGCGACAGCCTTGATTCTGGAAGGTGGA
Organism: Acidobacteriaceae bacterium; assembly: GCA_049522955.1. Lineage (GTDB taxonomy): Bacteria > Acidobacteriota > Terriglobia > Terriglobales > Acidobacteriaceae > PALSA-350. Next base: position 7,287 of record JBEKNJ010000021.1, on the reverse strand, counting down.
CGAACCGTTAACGTAGCGCCATGTGCCCTGCATGGTGTTTCTGTTTGAGGGAGCCAGGATCATGATTGAGACGCTGCTCGTCCGCCGAGTTGTCAGGAAAGCCCTAACTTTTGCCGTTGCTTGTTTGCTCGCTGCTGGCTCCCGCGGACAGACCGCCGGAACCGGCACCATTACCGGGACCGTCACCGACAGTTCCGGAGCGGTCATCCCTAACGCCACCGTAGTGATTACAAATACGGACACCGGCGTCGCGCGCACCATTCAGACCAATAGTGACGGCTCCTACACTGCAACGTTCCTGCAGCCCGGCCACTACGAGGTGGTCGTCGGTGGCGGCGCGTTTGGCAAATTCGATCAGAAAGACATTGACCTTACCGTGGGTCGCACCCTGGCCATCAACGCCTCGCTCGCCGCCGCAAGTGTTTCCTCTGAGGTTGTGGTCAGCGGCGAGGCTCCCGTTCTCGATACCCAAAAAACAGAGGTATCCCAGACGGTAGGCCAGCAGCTCATCAGCAATCTGCCGGTCAACGGACGCCGCTGGGACGATTTCGTCCTGCTCACCCCTAACGTCGTTCCCGATGGAGGAAGCGGGCTGGTCGCTTTCCATGGTATCTCCGGCCTTTACAACCAGAACTACGTCGACGGCGCCAACAACAACGAGATGCTTTTTTCCGAAGCCCGCGGCCGCGCATCCGGCGCGCCCTACGTCTATTCGCTCGATTCGATCAAGGAATTTGAAGCGGAAACCTCGAACTATTCAGCCGAGTTTGGCCAGGCGGCAGGGGGTCAGGTGAATGCCATTACCCGTTCCGGCGCCAACGCCACCCATGGCGACCTCTTTTACTACCTGCGTTACCCAACCTTCAACGCGCTCGATCCTTTCAGCAAGTGGACCGCACTGTACAACCATGGCAACCCGTTCCTGCTCACTCAGCCCGTCCACCAGCAACAGCAGTTTGGCGGCAGCGTGGGCGGCCCGATCATCAAGGACAAGCTTTTCTACTTCTTCACCTACGACGGCTTTCGCCGCGTAGGCCGCGCGCTTTACTACACCGCGGATACCGTCTCCCTTACCCCTTCGGGTCCTACCACCTCCACCACCACCATCACACCCACGCAGTGTCCTACGACCATCTCCTCCACCCAGTGCACCAGCGCCATCCAGTTCATCCAGCAGCTTGCTGGAGTCGGTATCAACCCGCCTTCGCGCTTCGGCAAAGAGAATATTTTCTTTCCCCGCCTGGACTACGATCTCAACGAAAAGAATCACTTTTTCGTTAATTTCAACTTCGCCAATTTCGACTCTACGAATGGCTACGCGCCCAACCCGACCTACTCCAATTCTTCGGTCAGCACCAACGGGCCCACCAGCTACCATGAGCGCTTTCTGATTGCCAATTGGACCTTGGCCCTCACCAATAACTCGGTCAACGAGGTTCGCTTTCAATGGGGTCGTGACCTCGAGACCGCCGGAGCCAATGCACCCGGACCGAGCGTTACCCTCAACTCGCTCGAAGCCTACGGCATGCCCAACGCCCTGCCCCGCCTGGCGGAGCCCGATGAGCATCGCTACCAGATCACCGACATCTTCTCTACCCAAAAGGGGAAGCACACCTTCAAGTTCGGCGGAGACGCCAACATTGTCCACGAGGTGATGATCAATCTCTACCAGGGCGGCGGTCTCTATTCCTACATCGGAACCCCGATACAGGCCTTTCAGAATTGGGCGGTCGACGCTTTCCGCGGACAGGCTGGTGACACAGCCGCGAACCAGGGAACTCACTATTCGACCTTTGTCCAAACAATCGACGCCATTAACCCTCTCTCCCGTGCCGGTGCTGATGATTTCTATATGCAGATGTACGACGGCTTTGCCGAAGATAGCTGGAAGTTTCGCCCAAACCTGGTCTTTAATCTGGGCGTGCGCTACGACTTTCAGCTGACCCCGAGCCCGGCCAAGCCCAACACCAGCTCGGCGATCGCCGAGTATTACAACACCACCATCAAGAACGTGAGTGATCGGGTGCAGCCGCGCATAGGGTTCGCCTGGAACCCCCACCCCGGCACCGTGGTCCGCGGGGGCTATGGCCTCTTCTCCGCACTCAACCAGGGGAGTACGTATTACGCCATGCGGGTGGAAAACGGCGTTTACCAAATCAACTACAGCTTCAACGGCGGAGCCGCCACGCCCGTGCTGTTCCCCGATGTTCCCTTCGCGCCAACCGGGCCGCCGCTGTCCGCCGCTCTTTACCCCTCCGGCGGTACCGCGCCCACGGTCTCGGCGATCAAGGGTGGCAGCCTGGTTCCCAGTTTCCATGGACTCAGTCCCAACTTTGTTCCCCCCAACGCACACGAAATCAGTCTCTCGGTCGAACAGCTGCTGCCCGGCAAATTCACGCTATCGGTCGGCTATGTTGGGTCCCGCGTTCTCCATCTGCCGGTCTTCCTCGATGCCAACCTCGTGGGCCAGAAGGCTACCGGGCTGCGCACCTACAACATCCTGAACTCCGCGGGAGCTGTGACTTCCGTCTACACCACGCCTTTTTACGTCCCGGCTGATCGCTCGAACACCTCGCTAGGTTCGCTCAATACGGGCTTCAGCATCGCCAACTCCTGGTACAACTCCATGGCCACGACCATTCGCCGTCCTTTCGACCACGGTCTCGAATTGTTGGTGAACTATACCTGGTCCAAGGCGCTTGACGATGATCAGGTGTCGGGGACCTATGGCACGTTCTATGGAGGGAACCCGGTGCTTGACCCCAACAACCTCAAGGCCGAGTACGGACGCTCTGACCTGGATGTGCGCAACCGCTTTGTCGGCAGCCTCGTCTATCAGCCGACGCTGTACAAAGACAACAAGTATGTGAAGTACCTGCTGGACGGCTTCGTGTTCGCCGGAACGGCAACTGAGCAGACCGGCTTTCCCGTCGTAGCCTTGCTGAGCGGCTATCCTTCGGGCGGGGCGGACGGTGGTGTTACTGGCGGTGTCATGAGTTCAGGCTCCGGCACCGCGACCGCGGGTCGTCCTCCTCAGATTGCCCGCAACAGTCAACCCGGCCCGGGCTTACGCGATATAGATTTCCGCATCTCCCGCGATTTCCCTATTCACGAGAGCATGCACTTCCAGGTTACGGGGGAGGCTTTCAACTTGCTCAACCAGCGCCTGGTCGCCGGCGTGAACACCACGTATTCCACCTACACTGCGGCCAACTCGACTACCTGCACCGGGACACCCGCCCCAGGTGCGATTTTCCAGGGCTGCCTGAGCCCGTACGTCTCATCTACCGCCGCTTTTGGAACCCCCAACAACACCAACAGCCTTATCTATGGTCCAAGGCAGCTGCAAATCTCCGCCCGGTTCACCTTCTAGCCAAGGCGTCGAAGTCTTTGCTCTTACAATGACGGAAGGATTGTTTTGGAGAGAGATTCCATGCCACACATGGTGTTTTGTGCGCGTTACAAGCAAGAGATGGAGGGCCTCGACGAGGCCCCATTTGACAGTGACTTTGGGCAGAAGATCTACAACCAGGTATCGAAAAAGGCGTGGGCGGAGTGGCTGGAACGCCAGAAGATGCTGCTCAACGAGTATCGTCTGCAGCCCTGGACACGCGAGGCGCAGGAGTTTCTGGTGGAGCAGATGCAGGAGTACTTCTTTGGTGAAGGATCGGCGCTTCCCAAGGAATATGTCCCGCCCGCTCACTAAGCCGGTGGCTTTGGCCCCTGGCTGCTTCGGTCGTGTACACTCAAGAGGTTAATTTCGCCGTCGGGACGTGGCTCAGCCTGGTAGAGCACTCGCTTGGGGTGCGAGGGGTCGGCAGTTCAAATCTGCCCGTCCCGACCAAACCTTCAATCAAAGTCAGTTCGGGTTAGCGCATAGCTTCCTGCTCCCGCCGTTCGCGCCGGATCCGGCTGGCCTGCTTCAACACCAGCGCCAGGGGTAATCCTGCGTAAACGCGACGGTGGCAATGGCGGCAGCGCACTGGATATTGCAGCAGAAGCAGCCGTTCAAGATCCTTTAGGCGGAACCGCGACAAGCGGAAACTGGAAGAAGAGCATTCGGAACAAGTCACTGGATTTCACCGGCTTCCTTTACAAAAGGTATAATCTTCCCGGCCCGTGCTTAGGGATACTGTAGCACGGGCGCCGGGCGCCCCATCTGGGCCTCGCGAAGGACGGAGGAGCGCATCCCCCGTTGCTTTCAACAGTTATAACCGTGACCGATCCCGCTTTCCCCGAGGAAGCGTGAGCATTTTCTCCAACATTTCAAATGCGGGAAAGTGGTGAATGCGGTGTTAATAGGGATGAGGTGAACAATGGTTTGGGATGTCTCGTTCACATGTGACATTTGCGGCAGGAAAAAGCTCGAGGCGAACCACTGGTGGATGCTGGTTCTGGGCGATGTCCCCTGCTTTGAGGAAGGGCAGCCGCGCCAGCGCTTCACCCTCATGCCCTGGAACAAGGCGGAGAGCGGCAATCCGGAGTTCTACCACCTGTGCGGGCAGGGCTGCGCCATGCAGGCGATGGAACGCTTCATGAACCACGGTAATATCGTGTCCGACGGCGCTCTGCACGGCGACACCCCGGTAAGCAACCGAAACTAGCCAGGGAATTTCAATTTCCTAAAGGGAAATGGAAGCTTATTAAGTGCTTACAGTTCGAACAGACCGGGCTTTGCAGCTGGTGAGGCGGTGGGCCGCTCCTTCACCTGCGCTTGCGGTTGCGGCGTAGGAGCCGCAAGCATCCCCATGATCTCGCGCAGTTCCTTGCGCACTTTGTGGAGGCGCGCTTCCAATCGCTGCACGGACTGTTGTTGTTGCGGCAAGGGGAGTTCCGGTTGGCCGCCGCCCCGTTTGCTGCGGCTTTCGGCCTGTATTGCCTGGCGGGCGCCGGCAATCGTGTAACCCTCGTCGTAGAGCAAGCGCTTTACCCGTAGGGCCATCTCTACATCGCGCCGGCGATACAGTCGCTGGCCGGTACCGCTCTTGTTCGGTTTGAGCTGAGTAAATTCAGTCTCCCAAAAGCGCAGAACATAGGGCGCAACCGAACACAGTCTAGCCACCTCACCGATGCGAAAGTAAAGCTTGTCGGGGATCTCCGGTTTTTGCGGGACGCGTTGCTGAGGCAGGTGAGTAGCCATGCTGATATTCAGGTGGGTCGGCTCACGCGGACCTACCTACGCTCAGAAGTATAGGCCAGCTTGCGTTCAAGCCGGAGCTTTTCTTGAACATGCAAGTGGATTTCTGCACACGATACACCAAGTGTGACAATGCCTCCGATGGTCTCAGATCGTAGCGGTCTCCGCGATCGCGGAGCTTACGATTGGTTGCCGTTCCCCGCTACCGTGCGGAGCGGCACGAAGGTACTGCGCAGGCCAGCTGATTACGTCTCCCAGTTCCCGGGCGGCATGGAGCGGCCAATAAGGGTCGCGCAGAAGTTCCCGCGCCAGCAGAACTACGTCCGCCTGACCCGTGCGCAGAATATGCTCAGCTTGAGCCGGTGCGGTAATCATGCCCACCGCGCCGGTGGGGATCTTCGCTTCCCGCCGAATGCGGTCAGCAAATGGTGTCTGGTAGCCCGGCCCAACAGCCATCACCGCCTGCGCTGCCATTCCCCCCGAAGAGACGTCGACCAAATCTACTTTGTGTTCCTTCAACACCTTCGCCAAAGCAACCGATTGGTCTAGATCCCAACCTCCTTCAACCCAATCCGTCGCAGAAATCCTCACCAGCAACGGAAACTCGGCGGGAAGTTTGGCGCGCACCGTGTCCACCACCTCCACCAGCAGCCGGATGCGATTCTCGAACCCGCCGCCATACTCGTCGGTGCGCCGGTTGCTCAGGGGAGAGAGAAACTCATGCAGCAGGTAGCCATGCGCGGCGTGCAGCTCGACCAGGTCGAAACCAGCCTCCAGCGCCCGCTCCGTTGCCCTGGCAAAAGCTCTGGTGATGGTTTGTATGCCTGCCAAGTCGAGCGCGATGGGCTGCCCGTAGTTGTCTGCAAAAGGAACCGCGCTGGGGGCCATCACATTCTGCCACCCGCCTTCTGCCGGGGTCAGATAGCGCTGCTCGGGTGCCCAGGGTCGCGCCATGCTGGCTTTGCGGCCAGCGTGCGCCAGTTGCACTCCGACGTGTGCACCCTGCGCGTGAACAAACTCAACAATCCGCTTTAATCCCGTGATGTGATCGTCTTTCCAGAGTCCCAGGTCCTCGGGTGTAATGCGGCCTTCGGCCAGTACCGAGGCTGCCTCGGTGAAAACCAGCGCCGCTCCGCCCACCGCACGGCTGCCTAAGTGGACCAAGTGCCAGTCGTTACTGAATCCGTCCTGGCTAGAGTATTGGCACATAGGCGAGACGAAAACACGGTTGGGAAAAGTGACGCCGGCCAACTGGATAGGGGAAAATAGGATCGACTTGGACACCGGGCAGCCTCGGTCAAAAAAAATAGGCAGCTCTGCCGCCTTTGCTCTCAGATGCGGCAGGCGGCCGAAAGTCGCAGCTTCGCTAGCGCACTTTTTTCGAGTTTCCTGGAACATGGCAGAGCCGCGGCGCGTACACCAGGAGAGGAAAAAAATATGAAAGATGGCATAGTCATCTTTACTTTGCTCGCTGTGCTGGTCGCGGGCGCTGCTGGCTGCAAAGTCCGCGTGAACAAGTCTGACGATGGCGACAGCGTAAAGATTGCCACCCCGTTTGGCGGTATGTCCGTTAACAAAGACCAGACGTCCGCCGCCTCACTTGGTCTCCCGCCCTATCCGGGGGCGGTGGTGGACGCGGGCAACGACGGGAGCAAGTCGGCCAACGTCGACATGGGGTTCGGCTCTTTCAAGCTGCGGGTGAAGGTGGCCAACTACAGTTCTGCTGACGATCGCGGTCAGGTCCTGGCTTTTTATCGCAAGGCTCTGAGCGAATACGGTACCGTGATCGAATGTTCTGGAGGCAAGCCGGTGGGCTCCCCCGCCGTGACCGTGGAAGGCCTCGACTGCGACCACTCCGATCATGACCACACCTCTGTGCGCAGCAACCCCAAAGACCTCGAGCTGAAAGCCGGGTCCGCCCGTCATCAGCATCTGGTCGTCTTCCACGATGGTGACAACGCAGCGACCCACTTCAGCCTGATTGCGCTCGATTTGCCTCACGGCGTCGACAGCGAGGACAAAGGTACCAATTGAAGGGCCGATTGCACTCCGCTAGCCACTGAGATAGCTTCAAGGGTGAGATGAACCTGCTCTGCCATCGATGTGGTGCGACGCTCAGTGCATCGGAACTGTTCTGCCCCAACTGCGGT
>JBEKNJ010000020.1:0-94863 GCA_049522955.1 Acidobacteriaceae bacterium | reverse complement strand
AAACAGAAGTGTCATCCCGACCGGAGCGCAGCGCAGTGGAGGGACCTGCTGTTTCTTTTCCTTCTCATGCGCCAGGCGCTACCTGTCGTTGTCGCTTGATCGCTGCAGGGGCATGAGCGCGTTCTTGTTGTCGGGGCTCTGGGGATCGATGCGGAAGTCCCATACCGAGAGGTTCACTTGCCCAGGTCCCAGTAGCTCCATCAGCGCGTACTCGCCAATGGTTAGCGGTTGCTGCGGCGTCAGCTTGACCCAACGATTGCCCGGCAAAACCTGGATCGTGGTGGGAATTACGTCTTCCGTCTGCGATACCTTGCCGGCAACGCCGATCTTGATGCCGCTCACGACCCGATAATCCTTCTTAAAATTGCTCCGCACACGCACGATGGCGTACTGGCTGTTGGCGGAGTTGAAGGAATTCTTATCCTTGGCCGATCCGGCCCCACGTGTGTCCACCGTGACCGCGGAGGGATCCGCCTCATTGTCGTCCGCACCGACAATGCTGACATAGAGCGCCGGGTCGTTGATGTGCAATCTGATCTTTGATTCCGAACCGGGAATCTGGACGCTCTGCTGCATACCGCCCACCGGGTTCAGGGCCGCGCGCAGCACGTTATGTCCAGTCTGGCGATCGACGCCCCCGGAATTCTGGGTCAAGGGAACCAATTCCGGCTGATCGTGGAAGGTATCAAGGGCCCATATACCGTCTTGATCGGGGAGCCGCAAACCGGGAGACACATCCGGAGTCCGCGCCCTCGCGTGCTGCTCTTCTTTATCGATCGCGGCGGCCTCTGGTATGGCCGGAGAGACCGGCGGAGCGGGTTCGGCAGGCTGCGCTCCCGGTTTGTGCTCCCTGGCCCAGGTCTCGGTTGCCGCCCAATCGACCAGGTTTGCCGGCACCTCTTCCCATTGCCCACGCTCGGCGCTGAAGTAACGCACCCGGTCGCCTACCTTTTGATATTTCGTGACCACCTGGTAGGAGCCATCCTTGAGAATCAGGCGCTGATTCGGAGCCTGCGCCATGGCTGGGAAGCAGGCAGCCACGCTCGAGAGAAGCAACACGAGAAAAAGCAGGATGCGCACGGGCGACATAACCTTTTGACTACTTTAGACGAAAGCCGGGGAACGATGTTTGCCTGGGTCTCACTTCTATCTTCCCTTCGTTTTCACTTCCTGCGATACTTATATGTGCCCACCCGGTGCGCCAATTCCATCCACAATAAAAAGGTGAAGAAGCAATGTCAGCAAAGTACATCTTTGTGACCGGCGGAGTTGTGTCCAGCCTGGGCAAAGGCCTGGCCGCAGCCTCCATTGGATGTCTGCTCGAGAGCCGCGGTTTGCGGGTCAACCTGATGAAGTTCGACCCCTACCTCAACGTCGACCCCGGCACGCTCTCCCCTTTCCAGCACGGCGAGGTTTTCGTGACCGATGACGGGGCGGAAACTGACCTTGATCTGGGGCATTATGAGCGCTTCACCCATGCCCGGCTGAGCCGCGACAACAATTTGACTACCGGCCGGATCTACGAGCAGATCATCACCAAGGAGCGGCGCGGCGACTACCTGGGCAAGACGGTGCAGGTCATTCCCCACGTGACCAATGAAATCAAGAACGCCATGCGCAAAGTGGCCACCGACACCGACGTGACCATTGTCGAGATCGGGGGTACGGTCGGCGACATCGAGTCCTTGCCCTTTCTGGAAGCTATTCGTCAGATGCGGCAGGAATGTGGCCGGGAAAATACCGTCTTTGTGCACGTAACCCTGGTGCCCTGGATTGGCGCTGCCCAGGAATTGAAGACCAAGCCGACCCAGCACTCGGTCAAGGAACTGCTCTCCATCGGAATTCAGCCGGACATCCTGTTGTGCCGGACCGATCGCTTTTTGTCGCACGAGATCAAGAGCAAGATTGCGCTGTTTTGCAACCTCGAAGACCGGGCAGTCATTGCCGCCAAAGACGTTGCGTCGATCTACGAGGTGCCTCTGACCTTCGCCCAGGAGGGCGTCGACAAGCTGGCGCTGAAATATCTCCATATCGAAGCCAGGGAACCGGATCTGACGAGTTGGCGGAACCTGGTGGACCGCTGCTACAACCCGCGCGATGAGGTTTCGATCGGGATCGTAGGCAAATACGTCGAGTACGAAGACAGTTACAAATCGCTGAAAGAGGCGCTGGTGCACGGTGCGCTCGCTTACGATTTGAAATTGCGCGTCACCTGGATCGAAGCCGAGGGCCTGGAGAGCAAGTTTCCCGGGGACCGGCAGTACGAAGAGCAGCTTGCCGGTTTTGACGGCATCCTGGTACCCGGCGGCTTTGGCAAGCGCGGCATCGAGGGCATGCTCAACGCTATCCGCTACGCGCGCGAGAATGCCGTTCCCTACTTCGGCATCTGCCTGGGCATGCAGACCGCCTGCATCGAGTTTGCGCGCAACGTTTGCGGCCTGGCGGGCGCGAGCTCGAGCGAATTCGACCCGGCCACTCCCCACCGGGTGATCTTCAAACTGCGCGAACTCACCGGTGTGGAAGAGATGGGCGGCACCATGCGCCTGGGTGCATGGCCCTGCGTGTTAGCGGAAGACTCGATCGCAGCCCGGTCGTACGAAGCGACGCAGATCAGCGAACGGCACCGTCATCGTTACGAGTTCAACCGGGAATACGAGCCACTGTTGACGGGTGCTGGGTTGCGCATCACGGGCACTACTCCGGATGCGACTTACGTGGAAATCGTCGAAATCCCTGGCCACCCTTTCTTCCTGGGCTGCCAGTTCCACCCGGAGTTCAAGTCCAAACCTCTGGAGCCGCATCCCCTGTTTCGCAATTTCATCGCGGCTTCTTACCAGAACCGTCTGCGGTCGCAGACTGAGGCTGTGAAGGACGGCCGCCTGACGCAAACCCTGCAATGAGCGACTTTGAAATCGGCACGGTGCGGGTAGGGTCTGGGTCGCTTTTCCTGATCGCCGGCCCTTGCGTGATTGAGAGCGAGACCCACGCGCGGTTCATGGCGGACGCGATTCAGCGAATCACCAGCGATCTGGGCCTGCCCTACATCTTCAAAGCTTCCTACGACAAGGCAAACCGCACGTCGGCCGCGGGTTTTCGCGGGCCCGGATTGAAACAGGGGGTAGGTATCCTGCGCCGGATCGCCGAGGCCACCGGTCTCCCGGTGATCACCGACGTGCACCAGGCGGACGACTGCGAGGCAGTGGCCGAAGCGGTCGACCTGCTGCAGATCCCTGCGTTTCTTTGCCGGCAGACAGACCTGCTATTGGCAGCCGCCAGGACCGGGCGTGCGGTCAACATCAAAAAGGGCCAGTTTGTAGCCCCATGGGATATGCGCTACGCCGTCGATAAGGTAAGCGGTGCAGGCAATCCCCGCGTCTTGCTCACCGAGCGGGGCTTTTGCTTCGGGTACAACAACCTGGTGGTGGATATGCGCTCACTGGCCATCATGCGCAAGATAGCTCCGGTGGTCTTCGATGGAACGCATTCCGTACAGACGCCATCCTCAGCGGGTGGCCAATCGGGCGGGCAACCGGAGTTTATTCCAGTCCTGGCCCGGGCCGCTGTCGCGGCCGGAGTCGATGGCCTGTTCCTCGAGGTTCACGATGATCCGGCCAATGCAAAAAAAAACCGTAGCGCAGGGATCCGGTGTCTGATTAAATATGGCGCAATATGGCTGACACCAAAGTAACGAATTCAGCCTAGACTTGCTAAAACTTGCAGTTCTGCGGTAGCAAAAAAAAGGGCCCCTCGGGTGAGGGGCCAATCTGCCTTGGTTCTCTCGTTGTGTGAGAGCTTTTATGCGGCTTTAGTTTTGGGGCTGCGACGCAGCATTCCGGGGGGAGGGCTGCGGGTTCGACTGCTGCGTCGCGCCTATTGGTGAACCGCCAGTTGGCGTGTTCAAAGCCGCAAGACTGTTGTGCATCAGCGTTACGTGGACCACCGTACCGCTGTTGCTCGATTCTGTGGTTTCCTCGCGAGGAGCATTGCCCATCGCCAGGCGATAAATTCTGTATACCGGCACATGATGGTCGACGACTAAGTAGCGTACGACTGCATCTGCCATATCCTGGGATTTCTGGATACCGACTTGTCCGCGTGCGTGGGAGTATCCCTGCACTTCAACGATGTATCCTTTTTGCCCTTCCAACTGGGTGGCTACCTGATCCAGAGCCTCTTTGGCTTTAGCGTTCAGGGCCGTCTGCGTGGAGCGGAAGTGAAGCTCAGTATCGGTGATCTGTTGGTACTGGTCGAGATTGGTGACTGTCGTATTCAGCTGGCTGGTCTGCGTATTAGCCTGCTGGGCCAACTGCTGCGCCTGACCGGCTTGCGTACTTGCCTGCTGGGCTTGCTGATTTGCAGCGTCCGCCGTGCTCTGCGCCTGGTGGATTCCTGCCTGGGCCCGGCTGTCAACGTCCTTGATATCGTTTGCGTTCTTCGCGGTCAGCTGATCCAGCTCGTTCAGCCGATCTTTGACCGGGGCTACTTGCCGATTGACCCACTTTTTGCGCGCCAGTGGGTTCATCTTGCCCCAGAAGCCCTCGTTTGACTTGGCAGGCAACGGCTGCCCGGTCGCGTAACTAGAATTATCCGCCGCGCTGGGGGACGTGCTTGCGGCAGGGGCAGTACTTGCGGGTGCCTGTGTGTCGGTGCTGGTCTGCGGAGCACCGGTTGCCGCCGGGGAAGTTTGAGCGATTGCCGGCACGCCTAAACTGGCTGCCAGCAGTACTGCTGCGATCGATCCCGGGGTTGCTGTCCTGTTATTCACGCTAGTCCCTTTTTTCGGCCCTGACTCGGCGAAGGAGGAAGGATGCACACACGGCAAGCTTCCTTACTTGCCAGTCTCTATTGCAAGCGATTGGCCAAATCGCTCCCGAAACGGGACAGATGATTCAAATTGCTGATTTTAATAAGTTTATGACCCTAGACCCGGGCCATTGTGGATATTCCCAAAATTACCAACGGCAGTGGAATACGTGCACTTTTCTCTAGGGGGTGCGAAAAAAATGCTCAGCTGCAGTGCAAAAGGATTACGTTGGTACCAAAAGTGCATGGCGCCAAACACCTTTATTTGCTGCGGATACTAATCACTCGAATTTCCGGGAATTGCAGATTCCAATCCGGCGGAACAGTATCAAAGATCAAACGAAAGTCGCGGGTTTGGCCCGGCTCGATTGGCGAGGCAGACACCGGTTGGGTATCAATGTACGGTTGCCGCGTGCGTATCAAGTTGAGCGGAAGCGCCACCCTTTGGGCAAATTGGCCGACATCACTATGGAAACCAACCTGGACGGTGATCGCGGTCAGCGTCCGATCTCCGGTGTTAGCGATTTGCCCGTCAATGTAGGTGACTTTGGCCCCGGAAAAGCTGGTTGCCTCGCTCATCTGTACGCCGCTGATGGGCAATTTAGCAGCATAGGGATCGGCATCGGCCATGCCAGTGCCGCCGGGGATCTCCGGTGTGCTACGCCCGCCAACGATGGCCAGGACGCCAAGTCCAACGATAACCACTACGGCGGCGATGATCCACGGTAGCCACGAGATTGCTTCGCGGTCCTGGTGTGAAGCAAGAAACCCTGGATCTTCGTCTTTTTGTTCGGGAGCCGACATCAACGAGATTGTACCTGCCCTTCGGTGATGGTCCGTTGAACGGCAGGTCCCTCCGCTCCGCTCCCCCGGATTTCCTGTGGAACCTGGTGGCGGTAGTGCACTTCATGCGCCCTTCTTTACGGAAGGGCACACGTGGTCTTGTCCAATGTAGCGTGGCAGAAATCCGGGTACGCTACGGTCGGGATGACAAAGGGAAGGGCGGTGCTTCCAACGAGCGCCTGGCGAACGGATTGAAGGAAACAGGTCCCCTCGAGAGAGGCCGACTCAGCCGAAACGGGCCTTTTTGACCGATTGACGAAGGTCGTTACCGCGCATCTCGACCTCTACGCACATCTCGGCCAGGCGCGATCGCATGCGCTCGCCGATGCGGTCGCCCAGGGTCTCTTCGCGAATTGCCTTATCGGCGTTGCGTGCCATCGCTGCCGGCGCGTTGGGATAATTGGTGGTGATCAGGGTGGTTCGTTTGTCGTTGTAGCGGGTGTTGAGGACGAGCGCCACCGTATCCCAAACCCAGTCTGTGGGCTTTTGCGCCCCTAATTCGTCCAGGATCAGCACCTCAGCCTCAAATACAGGCGCCAGGATCTGCAGTTCCGTGGTCGCCACCAGAGGGTTGTACGACTCCTGGATGCGCTTGAGGAGTTCCCGGTAATCGCAGAAGAGAGCGCGCACCCCTTTTTCCCAAATGAGTGCCTGGATGATCCCCACCGCCAGGTGGGTCTTTCCCACACCCACACTTCCGGTGAGCAGAAGTCCGCGCCCTTCCGTCGTGACCGGGTACTCGTAAACGAAACGGCGTGCGGTGCTAAAGGCCTTGGCCAGCGATTGATCCGCCTGCCCGAAGCCGGGTTCAAAAGTATCCAGAGTACAGTGCTCGTATCTCTTTGGGATCGCAGCCCGTTTTAGCAGCCGGGCCGCCTGTAGTTGCAAGCGGCATTCGCACGGCTGGGCATAGCGCTCTCCATCAGATTGGACAATCAAACGCAGGCCGGAGTCTTCACAGATAGGACAGAATTCGCTCATGGGGCTATGCCCAACTTACCTCAACCGGGTCGCGCTCGTCAGGATAGCGAAACGAGGAAGAGTGGAAAGAAAGCACCAAATGACCTAAAATGGAGTTTCGGGCCTTGTGTTCCAGGCTTGCAGGAAAGGTTTGTTCAGATGCCAAAAGAGGGAATCCATCCAAATTACAAGCAGATCCGGGTGCAGTGCGCATGCGGCACCGCGTTTGAAACGCGCTCGACCCACAAGGGCGACATCCACGTGGAAATTTGTTCTGCCTGCCATCCATTTTTCACCGGCAAGCAAAAGCTGGTCGATACGGCAGGCCGTGTGGAGCGTTTCCGCCGCAAGTATGCCAAGTCCGACAGCGGCAAGTCCGAGGCCGCCAAGGCGGCTCCTGCGTCCAGGTAAGCGTAGTTGGTCTGACGCAAAGGCCTCCGGCGACGGAGGCCTTTGTTACGTGGGCGGCTCATGAAGAAAGTGTCCATGAAAAAGAATTGGGACAACCCGCGCGAGAACAGCATGCCGGCGATCGCGCGCGTGCCGGCTTCGGTCGAGATCGGCGGCGTGCTGGTCGCGCCTGCTACGGTGTTGGCGCCGATGGCCGGGGTGACTGACACGGTGTTTCGCCGCTTCATCCGCAATGCCAGCGTCTTCAGTGGGCAAGAGAATGGTGACGCCAAGCGGCTGGTGGAAGCGCCTATCAGCAATCAGCAGTCGGGCTGCGGTTTGATCATGACCGAGTTCACTTCGGCTGACGGGCTGTCGCGCATGCGCGAATCCAAGCGCAAACGTTATCTCTCCTATGACGAGGATGAGCACCCCATCTCTGCCCAGCTATTCGGGTCCGATCCGGTGACCCTGGCAGAGGCGGCAAGAATTGTGGAGGACGCCGGCTTTGACCTGGTCGACCTGAATCTCGGCTGCCCGGCCAAGCGCGTGGTCAGTTGCAACGGTGGCAGTGGCTTGTTGCGCGACCTGCCCCATATTGCAACCATCTTTGAGCGGGTGCGCGCCGCGGTGCGAATCCCCTTCACGGTCAAATTCCGCATGGGCTGGAGTGATCAGCACATCGTGTGTGTTCCCCTGGCTCGCCTCGCCCAGGAGAGCGGTCTAAATGCGGTCGCGCTGCATGCACGCACCCGGGAGCAGGGCTACTCCGGTCAGGCGCGCTGGGAGTATATCGCTGCGGTGAAGGATGCTATCCGTATCCCGGTGATCGGGAATGGGGATATCCGCTCCCCGGAAGACGCGTGCACCATGGTCGCGGAGACCGGATGCGATGCGGTCATGATTGGCCGCGCCGCGCCGGCCAATCCCTGGATCTTCCGCCAGATCGCCCAATACACAGCCTATGGCAGCTACGAGCAGCCGACCCCGATGGACAGATACCGAATGATCCGTGACTACTTCGTGATGCTGATGGAGGAAACGGAAGAACCGGCCGCAATCAGCGGCAGGATGAAGCAGTTTGCCTCCTGGTTTACCCACGGCGTACCCGGGGGAGCCATTTTGCGCAAGAGCATCTACGAGGCGAAGAGTGGCGACGCGGTGCTCTCCGCGGTCGATGCGTTCTTTGCTGCACAGGTAGAGCCGGTGACCACTTTGGTCGTGGCCTGAATCGGCAACAGATCAACGGGTCAAGAGAACAGCAGGTCCCTCCACTACGCTACGCTCCGGTCGGGATGACAATTCTTTTGGGGTACCAGCATCTTGATTCCCAAACAGAATTGTCATCCCGACCGGAGCGTAGCGTAGTGGAGGGACCTGCTGTTCTCTTGACCCGTTGATCTGTTGCGGGGGCAGGCCTCAAGAAACGCCGCCGCGCTTGCGGAAGATGACCTTTGGCTCGGTCCTCCAGCCTTCATTCAACGCGATCAGGGTCCAGGCAATCGCCGGAGACAGGTGCTGGAGTACAGTCTCCATGGAAGGATGCACGCGCAGCGCAGGCACAACGTAATACATGAGGGGCGAGCGGGGCAGCAGCGGGACACCGGGGAAATATCCGTTTTGTTCCAGCTCTCCCGCCCCGCTGGAGGTGCGCTGCTGCTGCAGCCATTGCACGCGAATCCAATAGTCCAATCCCTGGAGCGGAAAATGCAGATCCTCGTCCACCTTCAATTCCAGGATCGCCAGCCGTCCCCCGCGTGTGACGGTTAGCAAGTCGAGCATCGCGCGATCGGCAGCTGCAAAAGCGGGCACCTGATGGTAGATGACGTGCCCACCAAGGGAATCGTCGATCTGGCTAAGGTCATCGGCTAGCGTCGACTGCAGCCACGATTCCGGATGCAATCGAAAGAGCGGATTTCGCGCGCTGCCCTCCGGATAGCGATTCTCAAACAGCCTCTGCATCAGTTCCGCGAAGCCAACTTCGGTTTCCTGCAGCAACGGAGTCTCGCTGGCCCCGGCGCCGAAGGTTACCCTGGCCTGACGAGCAAACGAATCGGAGACAAACTCCTGGCGGACGCGGGCGAATTCCAGACCATACAGAGAAATCCCAACCTCATTCGCGCTTCGTGCAACAACGGTCACGCGTCTTTGCATCCGTGGGGGTAATAAGCGCATGACGTGGGCCACTCCGTCCTGCGCTCGCTCCATCGCTGCCTCCGGGTTGAAGGCATGCACCAGGCGCATTTTCAGATTGCCCTGGTCCGCCGTATCGATGCCCACCAGGTCCTCAGTGCCGGCGCCTACCTCATAGAGCTCCCATTGCGCCAACTCGCGGTTGAGCCACGCCATGCGTGCCCGCGTCGTGCTCCCGCATCCGGCAGGCAACAGCACCTTGAGTCCCTGGAATACCCGTTTGGCGGCGAAATGTTCGCGGCAATACGCCAGCCAGAGAATCCCCAGGGTGAGCACTCCATCGATGGTCGTCTGGCTCTCTTCGGCATTGACCCCGATGAGCGCCCAGCATTGTTGCCCGCGCACCAGCAAACCGCGTGCATAGGCGGGCCCGAAGCTGTGCTCCAGATCCATGGCTGAGCGCAAGCTCTCCAATTTGTACTCATTAAAGTGACGAGTCAGCAGCCGCTCCAGCAGTTGCAAATATCTGGTTCTGGAGAGGGCGCGGGTGGCGGGCGTCCTCAGGTCGCGGTCTCTGACCACCTCGAGCGACTGCGGGCGCTGCGTGCCCAGGCGGCGCACGCGGATGCGCAGCGTCTCCTTGCGCGCCTCCAGGCCCACGACGGTGCGCACCATGTTCCGCTCTTCGGACCAAAGATGGAGCACACAGCGGCCATGCTCAGCTGAAATCGTATAGTGTGCGGCGGCCATCTCAAACAGCACACGGCCATCCTCGAGCAGGGCAGCCCGAGGGTAGTCTGAGAAAAATTGCTCCAGCAAGCGTGCGAGTTCGGCAGGAGAGAATTCAGCCTTCTCGCGAATTTCCAATTTGTTTGACTACCAACCCATGCGTGCAGACAGCTGGGTGATGTGGGCGGTGTGGTGGCGGCCGTGCCAGTCATAAAGAATGACCGCCTGTTCGACAGACTGCCGGCCGTTTTCAGGATGCATGTAGCCGCGCCTCCAATCCTGCTCGTCGAGCGACGAGAAGAGCCGCACCCAGCGGATATGGAGCGCCTGCAACAAATCGAGCGAGGGCGACACCGACGCCGTGCGGGCGTCTGCGAGCTCCGCCCATCGGTCTTCCTTATAGTCAGAAATCGTTGGCCAGTCTTCGGTCAGGGCGAGACGCACCCGGGTGTAGGCGTTCATGTGACTGTCGGCGACGTGGTGAACCAACTGGCGTACTGTCCAGCCGTCCGGCCGATAGGGAGTCTCGAGCTGTCCTTCGGAAAATGCCGCGAGCGCGGAGCGCAGGTTTTGCGGCAGTTGCCGTATGCCTTCGATGGCTGCGGTTCGCTCCTCGGGAGTGAAAGACTCCGCTCGCTTAAAACCGCCAATTGGGTAGCGAAGTGAGGTTTCCGATGTCATCCCGACATCTTAGAGCAATTTCATTCCGCAGGTGCGATCGCGTAGTACCCTTTGCGCACCTGCGCCTTGAGGCCATCTCCCTTGCACTCGACGTCGATCTTGCGATACGTCCCGTCCAGCTTGTTATTGGTTGGGGTATAGCTGGCGACGTACTGGGTGCGCAACTCTTCCTCGATCTGGGAGAAAGCAGCTTCCATCTTTTTGCCGTTGTTGCCCACATCGATGACCCGGCCGCCCGTCTCGTCCGCCATCTTCTTCATGTAGGCGTCTCCGGAGTAACCCATGGTGTAGACGCCGCGCCCGTAAAAAGCGCGATCGGCGATGAGCAGAACGTAAACGATGGTGTTCGCCTTCTGCGCGGCTTCAATCGCGCCCTGCAACTTCATCGAGCTGCCCTGATCTTCGCCATCGGAAAGAATGATGATGGCTTTACGGCCAGTCTCCTGCTGCAGCTTGTCGTGGGTGGCGAGGTAAACCGCGTCGTAGAGGAGCGTGCCCTTAGGGGAGCCAGTGGGCATGCCGCCTCCGCCGGTGCCGGTGTTGATTTCCGCCTTGTCCATGGCGTGGGATAGCGCATGCGCGTTGCTGGTGTAGTCGGAGAGGAGATCGACGTTCACATCAAAAGAAATTAAAAAAGCTTCATCCTTGGAACGCAGAACACGACTGAGAAAAGCGGCGCCGGCCTGTTGCTCCAAAGGCAGGACATTCTGCTGGCTTCCGCTGGTATCGAGCAGGATGCCCAACGTCAGAGGCTGATCGTTCTCGGCGTTGAAGTTCTTGATCTTCTGCGGCTCTTTATCCTCGAAGATGGTGAAGTCGTCCTTGGTGAGATGAGGAATGAGGGCGCCGCGCTTGTCATGCACGGTGAAATAGAGGCTTACCAGGTTGACGTTGACCTTGAGGGTCTCCAAAGGCTGCTGCTGGTCGTCCTGATTGGGGTCTCCGGCGGGTCCCTGAGGCGGAGCGTCGGGAGAGGGCGCAACCTGGGCCACGCCATGGACCGTGGCCAAGCACAGCATGGCACACAGCAACGCCGCCCAGCCGGAACGCGGAAGACGAAAATTCATGGATGTTAGACGATGAGACATGGCGAACGACACCTCTGGGAAGAAGAGAACCAAGCCTTACAACGCCGGCAGCGCGTCTGGTAATCTTATGAGTCTAATAGTAAGTCACAAAGAGCGAATGGACTGAGGATGACCATGAACCAAGTCGTCCGCCTGGGGGATCGTGTGGTGAGGCAGGGTGTCTTGGCAATCGTGCTGTCGGTGGTGTGCGTGTCTCCGTGTGTGGTCATGGGTCAGCAGCAAGGTGCGCAGGTGCCGGATGCACCGACGCCGCAACAACCTGACAGTCTGGGCAAAATCACGTCCGGTATGACGCCGGGCAAGGGTGCGCAAGAGGCCCCTCCGGATCAAGGCACGAATACCACCCAGGTACCGTCCGGCGCGGGGAGCCAGCCCGCTACCCCAGACCAGCAAAAACCCGAGGTTCCCGCGCCCGGAGAACTACAGAAAGATCTGGCGACCTTCCGCACCACGGTCAATTACGTCATCGTTCCGGTCACGGTACTGGACAAGAAACATCAACAAGTTGCAGGGCTGACGTATCGCGATTTTAAGGTTTACGAAAATAATGTGCCGCAGAGTATCCGCCTTTTCAGCGCGGACGCGGTGCCTCTTTCCGTGGCCCTGGTGATCGACCAGAGCCTGCCTCGGGACACGATGAAGAAGGTGAACGACAGCCTGTCCGCCATCCAGGGGGCGTTCACTCCGTCCGATGAGATTGCGGTGTTCACGTATGCCGATGGGGTAAACAACCCGACCGACTTCACCGCGGCGTTGAGCGCACGGGTACCAGCGGTACTGCAGGCGTCGAAGGTGAAAGGTGACTACCTGGGGGTTCCCACCGTGAGTGGCCCCTTTGCCGGCGGTCCCACGATCAACGGCCGGTCGGTCGATCCGAATCTGGATCCGCAGCGAGGGAACTCCGGCACGCTGGTCTTGCCCAAAGAGATTCATACCCTGAACGACGCCATCCTGGCCGCGGGCAAATCCCTTTCCACGAGGCCCAAGGGGAACCGCCGCATCATTTACGTCCTTAGCGACGGAAAAGAATCCCGCAGCAAAGCCAACTTCCGCGAGGTGGTGCGCTATCTCGAGAGCAACCAGGTTGCGGTGTACGGAACGCTGGTAGGCGACTCGGCTACCTGGGGTTTGGGCTATCTGGACAAGTTCAAATTGCCGCTTCTGCCGTTTTCTCCGGATAACATCCTGCCCAAATACACGGCTGCCACCGGCGGTCACCTCTATTCCGAGTTCTCGACCAACGGAATTGAACGCAGCTTCGGAGAGCTTGCCGCTCTGGCCCGTACCCAGTACACCCTCGGCTACTACAGCAAGCAGCAAGTGCTCGATAGCCGGTATCGCCCGCTGCAGGTGGACGTGATGCGGCCGAATCTTGATGTGATTGCCCCGAAGGGGTATTACCCGACCGCAACGAATTTGCAGCGATGACCCCCGTAGCTGTGAGCCCGGGCCTGCACTTTATCGGCCTGGGACTGGCGGCGTCCGCCTTTTGGGGCGCCAGCGATTTTCTTGGCGGCCTCGCGACTCGTAAAGCCCACGTTGTCCTGGTGGTCGCGATGGCTCACGGCCTGAGCCTGGGGCTACTGCTGCTGCTCGCCTGGGCCACACACTCCCCGATTCCTCCTGCCCACTTCGTTTTCCGCGGCCTTGGGGCAGGAACCTTCGGAGGTGTAGCGCTCATCTTGTACTATCAAGCCCTGTCCCTGGGCGAAATGGGCATCACCACCGCCCTTACGGGCCTGCTCACCGCCATGGTACCCGTGGGTTATTCGTTTTTTACCCTGGGGTCGCCCAAATTCAGCCAGATTGCAGGGTTCGTGCTCGCGGCGGCCGCTATCGTGCTCATTGCCTACACGCCGGCAGGCAGGCCTCGCCCCCTCGCCCTTGGCCTCGCGACCCTGGCGGGTCTCTGCTTTGGCGTGTTCCTGGTGGTGCTCAACGCCAGCAGCGCGCACAGCCTCATCTGGCAGCTTGTCTATTCTCGGGTGGCGAGCGCCACGCTGGCAGGGGGGATTGTTGTCTGGATGCAGCTCCGCTCGGGTAAGAATGCGGTGACCTGGCGCAAACAGACGCGCGAAAATCGATTTCTTTGGGTCGCCGGATCGGCCGGCGTGCTCGAGGCCACGGGAAGCCTACTTTATATGCGCTCCGCAACCGAAGGCCGCCTGGATGTGGCGGCGGTGCTGGCTTCCCTCTATCCAGTGGTCACGATTCTGCTGGCGGCGTGGTTCTTAAAGGAACGTACTACGTCGAGTCAGGCCTTGGGAATGGCACTGGCGCTAGGCGCCGTTGTGCTGGTTTCCCTGTGAGAAAAGTTACTTGACCTCGGTCGTGACTTCCGGCTTGGGCGCGGGAGCGTCTTGTTTGACCGGATCCGGCGTGCCCTTAATGGCGTCCTTAAAGCCCCGCAGGCCCTCGCCCAGGCCCTTTCCAAGCTCAGGAAGCTTGCGCGGGCCGAAGAGCAAAAGTCCAACGGCCAGAAGGACCAGGAGGTGTGTTGGTTGAAGTAGTTCGCCCATGAAAATTCTCCGCTTTATCTATTGTCGCACAGTCGGCAAGTGCCCGTGGTCCGCGCTAACGTGCCCAATCATAGTACGCCTTCACCACGCTCTTTGGATGACTCCTGCAGGCGGGTCGACACCATCTTGTAGAAGGCGGGAAGGTTTTCTCCTGCGCCCAGCGTCAGGCGGCGGTAGACCTTCATGAGAGGGTAGAGTCTGCCGCCCTGAACCACCAGGGTAGGAACGGCGGAAACACCCCCGCCCGGGTACTGGGCAAGCTCCCATTCCCCGGCAAAACGCCGACGGATCACCTCGCCGAAGTAGCTGCCCCATACGCGTGTCTGGAACTCCAGGTCTTCGGCCGATTGCCCGTCAAGAATCTGCTCCAGCACATCGATCGACGACTCGCTGAGGTCAAGACGTTGGCGATGATCCTTCCAAGCGAGCTGCACGGCTTGCTCCGCGTAGGCACTCATCATCTCGGCGAGGGATGCGAAGTTGCTTTCGGACAGCTTCGCTGTCGTGGTCATAGGCTCAGCCTAAACGCTTCTGCTGTCTGACAGGAAGCGAAGTGCAATGTATCTTAAGGATTACTGTGGCGTACAGTTTGCGGAGGTTTGGTTGAAGGCAATTGGTGTTCTGGGGTTGGGTCTGTTGAGTATGGCTTTAATGTTGGGCAGCATGGCGGAAGCGCAGGTCGTTCCGCCTGCGCAGACTATACCGGAAGCGCCCACACTGCAGAATGAGACGCTGAAACCTCTGGATTATCGAAATAAATACGATATCTACGGCGGGTTTGCGTCCTCGCATTTCAACGCTGGTCCTTCCTTGATCCCTGGGGCAAACCTGGGCGGCTTTGATGTTCAGGGCACGCTCTGGTTAAAAATGCGTTTGGGCGCGACGGCCAATGTGCGCGGCTACTACGGAACTACGGGTGTCATTCCCAACTCATACGGCATTCACGGCCCTTTCGTCATGGAGCATTTGTTCATGGCGGGGCCGTCGATCCGCGGCCCGAAGAACGAGCACGCCGCGTTGACCTTCCATGCTCTGGTGGGCGGATCCTATGGGGTGTTTAACTCCGCGGTAGACAATGGGGCCACTGCACCGGCGCTGGGGCTGTTCAACAATGGCGTGACTCTGGCCACGGCGGTGGGCGGATCTCTCGATCTCAATCGCTCCCCGCGGTGGTCGTTGCGCATTTCCCCGGATTACCTGCTCACTCGCTTTGGTGGGGTGTCGCAGAACGAATTCGCGATTTCTGTGGGTGTGTTGTACCGGTTCCGCAAGATGCGCAGCCATTGAGCTAGCCAGGACGGACGAATTTCAGGCTCGAAACTAGGCTCCGCAATAAGATTTCTGTTTTGTTTCAGGGCGCGACTTCAGTCGTGCCAGCCCCCCAGCCAAATGGTTAGGGCTTTAGCCCCTGCCGCCATAAATGTTCACGAAATTCCGATGAAGAGCGCGCAGGGGCTAAAGCCCCGTTCCTTTCGCGTTTTACGGCACGACTAAAGTCGTGCCCTGATACAAAGCAAAAAACCTTGTTGCGGGAACGAATTTCGACAAGGCCGAAATTTGGGCGGCGGCGTCTAGGGCCTTCCATTCGGCAGCCAGCTCGGTTTCCAGGTTGTCTCGGCGAGCCACTCAATCGGGTCTACCATCGATCCGATGGCTCGCGACAAATGAGGAAAGTCGATGCGGCTGAGTTCGTCGCTCGGTTGATGGTAGTCGGGATGCAGTCCAAAGCTGGAAACGGTTTGCGCGACAATTCCGCGGCGGGCAAGACTGTAGTTGTCAGAGCGTTTGAAAAACATCTGTCCGGGATGAGGATCAGCAACCAGGTTGGCACCGTGGCGTGCGAGTTCGGGACCCAGGTCGCTGCGTTCAAAACCGGTAAGCCATAGACCGTCCCGCGGCAAGGCAGGGTCGCGGCGGCCGATCATTTCGAATTCCAGATTGGCGACGATCTGAGCCAGAGGCACAGGCGGATGATCGAGAAAGTATCGATTTCCGTAGCCTCCAAGTTCTTCTGAACCAAAGAGAACAAAGAGCACGGTGCGCGCAGGAGGAGGAGCGCCGGAAAACACCCGCGCCAGTTCAATCACCGCGGTCGTCCCGGATGCGTCGTCATCGGCTCCGTTATAGATGCGGTCACCATTCCTCGCCGGGCCGATCCCCAGGTGATCGAGATGCGCTGTGAGCAGGATCGCACCCTTTCCCGGATCGGATCCCCGCAGAATGCCCACGACATTCCACGTCTCGGTTCTTGGTACCTGGGCAAACCCCGCCAGGCGGCGGGCGATGGGGGGCGGGAAAGCGGCAGGCAACGGAGCCTTTTGCAGGAAACTTCCATGATCACCCCCCGGCTCCAGGCCAAATCCTGCAAATAACGACGCGGCATAAAGTGCGGTCAGATGCTCGTCGCGGGTGCCGCTCCCGCGGCCCTGGAGTTCATCGGATGCGAGAAAGCTCATGTCCCCACGGATGCAAGCGGTGCACAGACTTGTTTGGGACGGTTTCCTGATTTGGCCCTGGCCGACCGTTACCAGCAACAGCGCACAGAGAACTACCCTGGGGTTCGAATGCATCGGGAAAGTATAATGGAGGTCTTCCGATTGGTTTCGCTGAGCGGATGCCGTCGCCTCATCGTCTGGTGCTTTGAGACTGCCCCAACGAAGACAGGTCACTGGTAAGGGACATTCATGCGCCGATTACAGGGTTTGTGTTTTCTGTTGCTCTTCTGCTTGGCCGGTTGTGATTTTTTTGTTCCACAAACCAACAGCGGAGGGGGCACCAACACCGGCGACTACCTCTATGTGGCCAATGGAAACAATACTTTTCTTGCCGGATTCGGCGTCAACAGCAGCGGAAGTCTCTCCGTTCTTAGCAACTCGCCTTACAACAATGGGGTCGCCGCGCAATCTCTGGCGGTCACGCCGGCCAACACATTCCTTTACGCCGGAACCACCAACGGCATCTACGAATATCTCATCAATAGCGATGGATCGATCACGGTGCAGAATAGCGGCAATTCTGTCGCCCAGGATGTGATCGCCACGTCCATGCAGGTGGATAGCACAGGGGGCTACCTGCTCGCGGCGGGCATTTCGACTTCGCTGCAGTCACAGGCCATCGGCATTTACCAGATCAATGCCACGACTGGGCTGCTGACCGCGGTCACCGGTTCTCCTCTCGCGCTCTACACCGGCAACGCTTCCACCCCAACCATCGCTACGCCCACAGGAATGCTGATCACTCCCAATAACTCTTATGTCTATGTTTCGCTCGGCGCGCTGGGAGTGCAAGTGCTGACCCTGGGCACGGGGGGCGCTCTCAGCACCGGCACTGCAGCGACGATTCTGCCCCCCTTCAGTACATCGACCAGTCCCTCGGACGCTGGGCTGGCGAGCGATCCTCTTACCGCATTCCTGTTTGTGGCTGAGATCAATACCGGACTGAGAGTTTTGAGTATCGGCACCGGCGGCTCGCTCAAGGAAGTCTCCGGTTCTCCCTATGCCGTGGGGACCGGGCCGACGGGTGTGATCCTGGATACGACCGGCAGTTATGTCTACGTAGCGAACAAGGGCAGCAACAACATCAGCGCGTTCACGCTCACTGCGGCCTCGGGAAAACTGACGGCGATCGCCGGGTCGCCTTTCGCCTCCGGAGGACTATTGCCGATCGCCATGGTGAATGACAACACCAAGAAATATATCGCCGTGATTAATTCCGGCGCGAACGGTTCGAACAATAACAGCGACGTGCAGGTCTTTAAATTCGATACCACGACGGATGGAAAACTGGATCCTGTTTCCACCGCTACCACCGGCACGGATCCAACCAATCCTATCGCGATTGCAGCATCACACTAAGGTGACTCGGGGATCTGAGAGCGACCTCGTCTTCATCTCGATCGCCGCTTATCGAGATCCGCAGCTAAATGCAACCATCAAAGATTGCATTAGCAAGGCACGCATCCCCGCGCGTTTGCGCTTCGGAATCTGCCGGCAGCATGCGTCCAACGAGTTGTCCCTTCCCTACGTGGATGACGACCGCTTCCGCATCCTGGATATTCTGTGGCGAGCGAGCAAGGGTGCGTGCTGGGCGCGCGCCGAGGCGATGAAGCTGTGGCGGGGGGAACCATGGTTTCTGCAGGTGGATTCGCATTGCCGTTTTGCCGACGGCTGGGACGAAAAGCTTGTCCGCATGATGAGCCAAACAGAAAGCCCCAAGCCTATTCTGAGCACTTATGCGACGCCCTTTACGCCCGGGGAGAACGAGGTTTTGGAGGGCGCGCCCTTGCAGATGGCTTTTCAGGGCTTCACGGCAGACGGCATCCCGCACATGAAGCCGGTGGCCATCCCGAATTGGCACTCGCTTCATCGTCCTCTGCGCGCGCGCTTTCTTTCCGGGGGTTTTCTGTTTGCCCCTGGAAGTCTGGTGAGAGAAGTACCGTACGATCCGGAGCTGTATTTCTTAGGCGAAGAAGCAGCGATGACACTGCGTGCTTTCACCCACGGCTACGACCTGTTTCACCCCTACGAGACCATCGTCTGGCACGACTACGTTCGCAAGGATGCCGTCAAGCATTGGGACGATCACACGGAGGCGAATAAAACCGGGGTCGAGTGGGGCGCGCAGGACCTGCAGAGCAAAAACAAAATCAGAAAATTGCTTTCAGGCGAGCCTCTGGACGCGTTTGGCCTGGGCAGCGCGCGCACCATCGAAGAGTTCGAAGAATATGCCGGGCTGTCGTTTCGTTTGCGCAAGGCTCAGGATTACACGGTTCGATCGGAGGAACCACCCAATCCAAAAGCGGATGCGAACTGGGCTGAGGAAATCTACTCCTGGCTGGTGCGGATCAGATTCAATACGAGTGAGCTTGCTGCCGATGGCCCAGGTGATTTCTCGTTTTGGTATATCGGAGTGCATGACGAAAACGGTCACGAGATTTACCGCCGTGATCTGTCGCCCGAGGAAGTTGAAGCTTTCTCGATGGAGCAGCCGGAGATTGAGCTGGTGTGCGAGCTGCAATCCGGCAGCATTCCTGCTGCGTGGACGGTGTGGCCGGTGAGCCGTTCGCGCGGGTGGCTAAGGAAAGTGGAGGGCAAGCTGCAGGACGGCGATTTTACGATTCTTCTCGAAGAGTGATGAATGAAGGGAGACGGAGCGCATCCTTGAACCCGCTCGTCTGGGTTCAAGGATGCACTTCTGGATCTAACTGAAGAGTCCGTTGAGACCGTTAGGAAAGAAGACTCCTGTATATTTCGCACCCGACGCGGGAATGTTCGTGCTGCCGGTGACGATTTTGAGGACTTGGGTGGTGCTGCGGCTGTAGGTCTTGGAGTAGTTGGTCGAGCCGGTTTGTGCATCGACGATGGTTGCAGCTCCATTCATCGTGCCGGTGGGCTCGACGGAAACGGTCTGAAAGCCGACGCCGATATCATCGGTAGTCGAGCTGCCGTCAAGCTTCATGCGCGTAGCGGAGATATCCTGCGTATAGCCCTGGAGTCCGGCTTTGCCATCCGGGTCAGCGAGGAAGATCGAAGTACGGACCAGGCCGGCGTGGTACGCCTCGACCCCCAAAATGCCTGCTGCCGCCGCCAAGTAGGCTGGTGTCGTGAGCAAAGGGGCGGCTCCACTGTAGGCAGTGACGCCGACATCCTCAAATATGTACGCGCCCACCAGGAAATCAAGATCGTTGGCGAACGGATCGAAGGTGCTTGCGATTCCCGCCGCGCTGGCCAATGCGTTAAAGCTGTTGAACAGGTCCAGGTTCGGCTGGGCGACTGCGGCGCTGGTTAAGGCTCCGCGCAGGAAGGTGACGTGATTACGCTCTTCCTGAGCGGTTTCCGTGGCATAAGCCTGAATCGCGGGAAGCGTCCAGGGAACGAGGCAACTGGCTGGGCCGCCGGTTTTCGTGACTACTGAGCCGCCCCCGGTGGCTGATGTGCCGGCGCCAATCCCTATTCCCAGTTCATCGATCGTCTTGCCGGTGGTTGCCAGGGTGTAGAACTGCGACTCCAGATATTCGAGATTGAGAGCGAAGTTGAGGATGTCAGAGTCGGAATAAGCAGGAGTGCTTTGCGCATCTGCTAGTTTGACGCCGGCGAAGGCGAGACCGGCCAGGGCAGCGCCACCAAGGGCGAGCATCTTGCGGCGACTGTTGACGATGACTTCATCGAGTTGCTGAGTTTCAAAGGTTGCCATGGTTTTCCATCCTTAGCTAGCGGTTACGCTGATGTTGCCGTTCATTCCATTGGGGAAGAAGCCGCCCCCCTTGACGCCCGCGCCGGGAGCCGCGGCATAGACGATATGCAGAACCTGATCCGTGGTGCGGGAGTATGCGATCGAGTTCGTGCTATCGGCAGCGACGATCGTGCTTGCGGGCATGTATGCAGTGGGAACAAACGGAATGGCGTAGGGTGGAAGAGCCGTGAGGGTGGTTTCGTTTCCGCCGCCCAGCGTCGCGCGCAGTTTGCTTATCTGTTGTGCGTACGTCACATACGTGGGGTTGGGCGTAACCAGGGTTGCGGTCATCGTAGCGGTCGCCACTGAGTCAGCGATTAACAAAGTGCGTATCTCAGCCGCGTGGTAGGCTTCGACCGCAAGGATGGACGCAGCGGCGGCAAGATATGTTTTTCCCGTCGGGGTGTTGCTGAGCAGGCCGGCGGCGCCGTGGTAGGCGGTTACACCAACATCCTCAAACACGAAAGCACCGACTAAGAATGCTTCATAGCTCGCGAAGGGATTGAATGTGGAACCAATGCCGGCCGCTGAGGCTGCCGCATTGAAACTGTTCATCAGGTCCAGGTTTGGCCGGGACACGGCAGCCGTGCCGAGCGCGGAGCGGAGAAAACGGACATGGTCTAATTCATTCTGCGCAATTTCATAAATGTAGTTCTGCTGCGCAGTGGTCAAATTGGGAACCATGGTCGTAGAAGGAACGACAACGGTGGTGGTTGCATTGCCTGTGTCGGTGGCCGAAAGCCCGCTGCCGGTTGCTGCGCGGAGGTAGAACTCGGCTTCCAGATACTCCAGATTCAAGGCAAAATTCAAATAATCGCTGTCGCCCAGAGTCACGGGTGCTGGTGTGGGAGTGGGTGTTGGAGTGGGTGTTGGGGCCGGGGTCGAGCTGCCGCCGCATCCAGCGACTACTGCTGCCGCAGCCGCCGCCCCTGAACGCGCCATAAAACTTCGACGCGTCAGAGCTTTATCGATAAGCTCTGTCAATTTTTTTTCCAAGATATCTCTCCTGCTTAAGGATCAAGCGACACCAGGGCACGACATCCAGGAAGATGGCCCGCATCACTCACTGTCTGAAGGAACGTGCCGAGGTCACGTATCGGATTGCGACGATGCGCGGATTCGCATGAATGATTGATGCAACGAAAGTTGCATGTCCAGGACGGCGGGACTCAAGGGCGAAAACATTTCGACGCTTTGTACAACCCCCGCGCTATTCCGGCAGCAGATGTTGCGTGATCAGCATAAAGAGAAGAGGGCTTTGGATTTTTCTCTGCACTCGAGGGTGCATCACCACGGGAAATCCGGTCTAATGCTCACAGGGAGTCTTCGCCCTTTCTATGGCTGCTGTTTTGTCGCTCCTCCGCCGAACTGGACCGCGCCGGCTCATCTGCGCCGCAATATTCGTTGCGGTGATGGCCGCGCTGAGTGGTTGTACCCGTTTGCGCGAGCATCTCAAGCCGGAAATGGTCTACGTGGTAGCTAAGCAGACCTATTTGAGAGACCGGGTTGCGGCTGTATCGAATCGGGTCGCTTTGGTCACCAATGGACAGCCGCTGGAGGTAGTCGAGCACGGGCGCCGCTTCCTCAAGACTAAGACCAGCAAGGGCGAGGTGGGATGGATCGAAGATCATATGGTCATCGACCAGGCGACCTATGACCAATTTGTCGCGCTCCAACAACAGCACGCACACGATCCGGTCGTAGCTACGGGTGTGTTGCGTGACGATCTCTATCTGCACGTGAAGCCCGGCCGCGAAACGGACCGCTTTTATCTACTGCCGGAAAACCAAAAGCTTCAGTTATTGATACGCGCTTCGGTGCCCAAGCCCGCTCCGCCCCAAGGTTTTCTCCCCACCGCCCATCCCGCTTCGGGGACGAAAGTGAAAAACACCGGAACGTCCGGGGGTGCAAAGGCTGCGTTGCCCGGGGAGCCCGCGGTCCCCATGGAAGACTGGTGGCTAGTGCGCGATAGCCGCGGACAGGTGGGGTGGATGCTCTCACGCCGGCTGGATGTGGATGTTCCAGACGAGATAGCCGGATATTCCGAGGGGCAGAAGATTGTGGGAGCTTATGTCCTGACGAAGGTCTATGACCCGGACTCTTCCCTACCTGACAAGATGGTGCCGGAATACGTCTCGGTTACAAATGCTTACAAGGATGGGCTTCCCTACGACTTCGACCAGGTGCGGATTTTTACCTGGAACGTGAAAAAGCACCGTTATGAGACCGCCTACCGGCAGCGCAACCTCGAGGGCCTGCTCCCGGTCTCGGTGAGCGAGACGAAAAACGCCCAGGGCCAATCGATACCTGCCTTCTCCATCACCGTTGCCACCAGCGACGAGGTCAAGGTTGACCCGCTTACCGGCGCGGCGCGCCCTGCCCAAACCGATGTTCTCCGTTACCAACTTGAGTCCGGCATGGTGAAACGCCTTACACCCACTGGAGCAGCGGGCTCCAAGCCGGTATCCGCCAAGGCGACTCCGTCGGGAACTATGCACCGCCATCATGGCAAGGGCAAAGCAGCGGTTGGGGGCTAGCGCCGCCCTTGTGCGACAAGGCACTCTTCAGCTCAGAAAATCTGCGATTGCGGCCACCACGATCTCCTGTTCCTGAAACGTAAGCTGGGGAAAGAGGGGTAGAGCCAATACTTCGGCTGCGGCCCGCTCACTCTCGGGAAAGGCCCCGGTGGTATAGCCGAGGCTGCGTAATGCCGGCTGCTGATGCAGGGCCAGGGGGTAGTAAATCTCCGATCCGACCCCCTGATCGCGGAGAAAAGCCTTCATCGCGTCGCGCCGGCCGACTCGAATGACGTACTGGTGGAAAACGTGGGTGGCCCTGGACTTCGTTTTGGGCAGGACGACGCCATTTTGGGGATATGGCCCACGCTCCATCAGCCCGGCCCGCGTGAAAAGGACGCGGTAGTTCTCGGCCAGCCGTTGGCGCTCGGCGTTCCAGTTATCGACAAAGCCGAGCTTGACCAGCAGAACAGCCGCCTGCAGGGTGTCCAACCGGCTGTTCCAACCAACTTCATCGTGATAGTAACGGCGGCGCATTCCATGCATCCGCAGGAGGCGGACGCGTTCTGCGATGGTCTCGTTCCCGGTGGTAACCATGCCGGCTTCGCCGGCGGCGCTGAGGTTCTTGGTGGGGTAGAAGCTGAAAGCCGCCGCGTCTCCCAAAGCGCCCGCCTTTCGCCCGTCCCAGGAGGCGCCAAACGCCTGGGCCGCGTCTTCGATCAGGAGCAGGTTGTACTCTCGTTTGAGGAACTCGAAGCAGTCCCAGTCGGCGGTTTGACCATAGAGATGAACGGGTAGGATCGCTCGAACGCCGGGTGCAGCCTCGAGGCATGCCTTGGCCGCTGCAGGATCCAGATTGAAGGTCTCCGGATCGATATCTGCGAGCAATGGCTGCGCTCCGGCGCGCAGAATGGCGCTGACGGTCGCGAAAAAGCTGAATGCTGTGGTGACGACCGCGTCGCCGGGGCCGATGCCTGCCCCCCCAAGCCCCAGCCAGAGGGCATCCGTTCCCGAGGCACAGCCGATGGCATGGGCAACGCCGCATTTTTCCCCAGCGGCGCGCTCAAACTCCGCCACCTGGGCGCCCATAATGAAATTTTGCCCGGAAAAAACGTCTTCTACGGCCTTCAGGAGCAAAGGGCCGATGGCGCGATATTCACGCGAAAGGTCCAGGCTCGGCACCCTCAGAGGGGGGGCATCTGGACTTTCGTTCCTGTCTCCCACGTTGGTAATGTTAGCACCGCCAATCGCGCAGCCATAGACGCCCGGGATGCATCTAAGCAGGCACTGGCGGACGTCGATTGGCGACGTTGCAGGGTTTTTGGGTCAACCGTCCTCCGGCCCGGGCACAAGCCGGGAAGGCGTGTAAACTTTCTTTAGCAGGACTTGAGCGCATTCCGGCTCAAAGCCCAACTTTGCAGTAGCTGCAAGAGCTTGAGCATTTTCAATCACGCAATTCGACCACAAGTAGAAATTGGGAGATCGGCACATGGACAATAAGCCGGCACAGAACATTCAGGACACGTTTCTTAATACGGTCCGCAAAGATAAGACTCCGATCACGATATACCTGGTCAGCGGAGTTAAACTCACAGGCAAAATACGCTCGTTCGATAAGTATTCTGTGTTGCTTGAAAACAATAGCCAAGAGCAGTTGATATTCAAGCATGCCATCTCAACCGTGGTAAGCACGCGGTCCGTGCTGCATAGTGATCATCGTCCGAGTACTGCTGTAGGCCATCCTCCTGCAAGTGCTCCGAGCCTTGGCGGGGCGCGCCCTGACAGCGCGGTGGCGGAAGGTTAACAACCTGTAAGACCGGCACGTGCGGGAAGAAGGATCAAGGGCAGCCAGGGTGAGGGTCTGCTTGAAATCACTGGCGTGCAGACAGGACGGGTGCTGCGGGATGAGGTGAACTTTGCCTCGCGGCCGTAGGCATCGTTACGTCCGTTGGCGTCGGCGCGTCAAGCGGCGAAGATCGGGCGAGCGGGTGATCCGGCAGGCCAGGAACACACGCCCCCAGCAACAGGTCATGAATTCCGCAGCATGAGGGTACGGTTCTGGCGGTTCACAGGCCAGCCATACAGTTTGGGGCTGTATCGGCCCCTATCGATAAAACCAAATTTGGAAGTAAGGACGGGCCGGGGGGGTGGGAGCGGAGCGACTTCCCACGAGACCGGCCCTGTCTGACCCTGATCTGGGTCTAGGAAGTATCTAAAGTATACGCTCACCCCGGGGACGCAACAACGAAAAAGCCCGCCAGAAGTTGCTGACCCTTTGCCGACAACAGTCGGCCTTGATCAGCTGTCCAGGTTCCCGTTTTGGCAGAAGTTTGACAGCCAAATTTCGCCTCTGTTAAAAACAAAGGTCCCGGCTGTCAGTTCGACTCTCCGCCCACAATCTACCCATATACTGAATATTTGGCATGAACGAGACCTTACATCAACTCGGCGGATTACTGCTCGGCTCCGTACCGACCATTTTTTTGTTTCTAGTGCTCGTAATTCTTTACCGGTTACTGGTTTACGGCCCGTTGATGCGGGTGCTGAGCGAGCGGCGGGCGCGCACGGAAGGGGCAATTGAGCAAGCCAATGCGGCTACGGCGGCGGCGGCGGCCAAAACTCAGGAGTACGAGGCCCAACTGCGGGCGGCCCGCTCGAAGATCTTCCAGGCACGTCAGCAGAAACTGCAACAGTGGACGCTGGAACGAGACCGCGCGGTAGCGGATGCCCATGAAGCCGCCCAGCGGCAGGTGGAAGAGGCAAAGGCAGCCTTAGAGGCGCAAGGCAAGGCTGCTCACCGCACGTTGGAAGGCTCGATCGACGAGCTTGCGGCTGAGATTCTCCGCGCTGTCCTTCCCAAAGGGAGCGCAACCCTGGAGAGAGTCCGTTGAACCTTTCTCGGTTTTTCTTCCTCCTGCTTGCTATGTTGTGCCTGGCTGGTGCCCTGGGTCTGCCGGCGCGGGGCCTGCAGGCGGCTCCCGCGGAAGCACGGACTGGCGCAAAAAGCGCTCCGGTGACCCTCGACAGCCCAGACGAGGAGACCGGCGATGATGTTTATCGCCATTCGGCCTCGGTAAAGTTGCTGGCTCGCTGGCTGCACGTTGACAAGGAGACTGCGGCGCGACTGTTTGAATACCTGAACTTCGCCGTCCTGGCGGGGGCGATCCTGTATGCCCTGCTGAAGTTCCTGCCCAAGACCTTCCGGGCAAACCGGGAAGACATCCAGCATCGGCTAGTGGAAGCGCGGACGGCCACCCAGCAAGCCAACGATCGCCTGGCCGCGATCGAACAGAGATTAGCGCGGCTGGACGAGGAAATCGCGGCCATTGCCAAGCAGGCGGAGAAGGACAGCGTGGAGGATGAGGCTCGGATCAAGGCGTCGATCGAAACCGAGCGGGAACGCATCGTAGAGGCGGTGAGCCGGGATATCGCCGCGGCGTCGAGTGCCGCGCAGCGGGACCTGAAGCGTTTTGCCGCGGAGCTGGCGGTGGATCGCGCAGCCCAGAGGATGACGCTCTCCGAGGATGATGATCGCGCGTTGGTGCAGGAGTTCTCACAGAGCCTCGCCCAGCAAGGCCGTAACGGAGGCAAGAACTGATGTCTGTCTTTGCCGCCAGGTATGCGCGCGCCCTCGCTGATGTGGTACTGGACGCGAAGTTGAGCCCTTCCGAAGTGGCGCAGCAGCTTAATGATTTTGCCGCCACCTTCGCCGGCAGTAAGGACCTCCGGGAAGTGCTCCTGAATCCTTCCTTCCCCACGGCGAAGAGGGTCTCGATTCTTGACAAGGTCAATGGGCGAGTTGGCTGCGGCCCCAAGATTCGAAACTTCCTGGCGGTACTGATCAGCCACGAACGGCTGGCCGCGCTGAGCGAGATTCTGGAGGAGTACAGGTTGGAGATGAACCGGCGTTTGTCGATCTCCGATGCTGAAGTGGTGACGGCGCGTCCCTTGCAGGATCAGGAGCGGGCAAAGCTGGAAGGCCAGGTTTCCGAGCTGGCCGGGACCCGGGTCAATGCCACCTTCCGCCAGGACAAGTCGCTGATCGGTGGAGCGATTGTGCGCATTGGCAGCACCATCTACGACGGCTCGGTGCGAGGCCGCCTGGAACGATTGAAAGAGCGGCTGGTGTCCAGCTAAGCGGATCCGGATAAAAATCAAGAAACAAGAGAATTGACGGAAGAACGTATGGCTCAGATCAACGCAGACGAGATCACGCAGCTCCTTAAGGAGCAAATTCAAAATTACGACGCAGAAATTCGCGTCGATGAGACCGGGACCATCATTTCACTCGGCGACGGTATTGCCCGCATCCACGGCCTCGACAAGGCCATGGCGGGAGAGATGCTCAAGTTCCCCCATGGCGTGGAAGGCCTGGCCATGAACCTGGACGAGGATCAGGTCGGCTGCGTCATCCTGGGTGATTACACCGAACTGCGCGAAGGCGATGAGGTCAGGCGCAGCGGCGAGATCATGAGCGTGCCGGTGGGCAACGGGATGATTGGCCGCGTCGTCAACGCGATTGGCCAGCCGATCGATGACCGCGGTCCCATCGAAGGAACAGAACTCGCGCCGATTGAGCGTATTGCTCCGGGCGTCGTGGATCGCCAGGGCGTGCGCGAGCCCATGTCGACCGGCCTGAAGGCGATTGACAGTATGATCCCGATTGGCCGGGGACAGCGCGAACTGATTATCGGCGACCGGCAAACGGGCAAGACGGCGATTGCGCTCGACACCATCATCAACAGCGCCAAGAACAATCTGATTTGTATTTACTGCGCCATCGGGCAGAAGCGCTCCTCGGTCGCCCAGGTAGTGCAAACCCTGACCGAGCACGGCGCGATGGACTACACCATCGTGGTTGCGGCTACTGCGTCAGAGCCGGCGCCGATGCAGTACCTGGCACCGTATGCAGCTACCAGCATGGGGGAATTTTTCCGGGATAGCGGCCGTCATGCGCTGATCATCTACGACGATCTCTCCAAGCACGCGGTTGCGTATCGTGAGATTTCGCTGCTGCTGCGCCGTCCCCCCGGCCGCGAGGCGTATCCCGGCGATGTGTTCTACCTTCACTCGCGCCTGCTGGAGCGCTCGGCCAAGCTGAGCGATGCCAAAGGCGGCGGTTCTCTGACCGCGTTGCCCATCATCGAGACCCAGGCGGGGGACGTCTCGGCTTACATTCCGACTAACGTCATTTCCATCACCGACGGGCAGATCTACCTGGAAGGTGACTTGTTCAATTCCGGCGTGCGGCCGGCGGTGAATGTCGGCCTTTCGGTAAGCCGCGTGGGTGGCAGCGCGCAGATTAAGGCTATGCGCCAAGTGGCTGGAACCTTGAAGCTCGATTTAGCGCAGTTTCGCGAACTCGCCGCGTTCGCTCAATTCGGCAGCGACCTGGATAAGGTCACGCTGAACCAGCTTAACCGCGGGCAACGGCTGACAGAGATTTTGAAACAGCCGCAGTTCTCGCCGCTATCGACCGAGAAGCAAATCATTATCATCTTTGCTGGTACGAATGGCTTTCTCGATGACATGAAGGTAGAGGAGATCCGCGCGTTCGAGGACGGGCTTTATCCCTACCTGGATTCGGCGCAGTCCGGATTGCTGCAGGACATTGTGAGTAAAAAGGCGCTGGACGATGACCTGAGAAATCAGATCAAGGCTGCGCTGACGGAATACAAGCAAAACTTCCTCGCCGAGCATCGGGATGCGGCACTGAAGGAGTCTTCGGTGAAAGAGCTTTCCGAAGAAGAGAAGAAGAAGCAGCAAGAGACCAAGAAGGCCTGACCCGCGCATGGCAAACGTTCTCGATCTACGACGGCGCATTCGCAGTGTAAAAAGCACGCGCCAGATCACCAAAGCGATGAAGATGATCGCGGCCGCCAAGCTGCGGCGCGCACAGGAGCGCGCCATGTCCGGCCGCCCCTATGCCAGCATGCTGGCCAGCGTCATCGGTTCGCTCATGCGGCATATCGATTTGTACGATCCATCGACTGGAGACGTGCGCCATCCGTTGCTGCTGGCGCGCGAGGAGAAGGAGGCGCTGCTGATCGTCGTTTCCGGAGACAAGGGTTTTGCCGGCGGGTTCAATGGAAACGTCACCAAGGCGGCCTTCCGGTTCATCAGCGAGCACAGCGAAGAGCAGATCGACATTGCAGCGATCGGGCGGAAGGGCCGGGATCTTTTTCGACGCCGCTATGGGATCGCTGAGTTCGTCGAGAAAGAGCGCAGCCCGGGAGACGCCAACGATCCTGCCGCAGGCACCGACGATCGAGATCCGGGACAGGCCCCGCCGCCGGAAGAAAAGAGCCGGGGAGAACGTAAAAATCAGATCGAAGTGGCGGGAGATTACCCCGGCATGCTGGATAAGCCCAGCTTTGATCAGGTCGCGTTATTGGCACGGGAAGTGGTTCATCGCTACATCGAAGAAGAGTTGGACGCCGTTTACCTGGTTTACAACGAGTTCAAGTCGGTGATGGCGCAACGGGTGGTGGTGGAGCGTATTTTGCCTGTCATCGAACCTGGCCAGCGGGATATCAAGCAGGCCGAAGAGATGAGCCACGAAGAGCGCGAAGAGATGGCACGCGCAGCGGCATCCTCCGGGATAAGCGTCAAGGAAGCCGACAGTGGTGAAGCGGAGCAAGAGGCAAAGAAGTTTGGCACTGCGGAGGTGGACTACATCTACGACCAGCCGCCGCGGGAGCTTCTGGATGGCCTTTTGCGGCAGTATGTCGCGTCGCAGATCTATCACGCGTTGATTGAGTCCAGCGCTGCTGAGCAGGCGGCGCGCATGACCGCCATGGACGCGGCTACCAGTAATGCCTCGGAGATGATCGACTCGCTTACGCTCACCATGAACCGGGTGCGGCAGGCTGCGATCACCAAAGAGATTATCGAGATTGTTAGCGGTGCGGCCGCGCTTTAGAGGGGGAGAGATGTTCCCTCAGGGGCTAAAGCCCAATATGTGTTGCAAGGTTAACGTACGGGCTTAAGCCGGTACCCTTCATGTCGAAGAGACGGTGCTGGGGCCTCCATCATTGCCCCGAATTGGGAACGGCCTTAGCCGTTGAGGGAAAGAAAAAGTTATGGCAGAAAACATAGGCAAAGTGATTCAGATTTCCGGACCGGCGGTCGATGTGCAGTTTGAAGAAGCGACCATGCCCCCGATCTACCAGGCGTTGCGGGTGACCAGCGAAGGCTTCGATGTTCCGTTACCGATCAACGTGGTTCTGGAAGTGGAGCAGCACATTGGCGAAGGCCGGGTTCGTTGCGTCGCGATGGAATCGACGGAAGGCATGGTGCGGGGCATGCGCTGCCTCGACCTGGGCTCGCAGATTACTGTTCCTGTAGGGATACCGACGCTGGGCCGCATCCTCAACGTGATTGGTGAGCCGGTAGACGAACTGGGACCCGTCATTGCGAAAGAAAGGTGGCCCATCCATCGGGCCGCGCCCTCGTTCGAACAACAGGCCACCGGAGAAGAGATGTTTGAGACCGGGGTGAAGGTCATCGATCTGATCCAGCCGTTTTTGAAGGGCGGCAAGATCGGTTTGTTCGGCGGCGCCGGTGTGGGCAAGACCGTCATCATCCAGGAACTGATCAACAACGTTGCCAGCAGCCACGGCGGTGTTTCCGTCTTCGCCGGAGTGGGCGAGCGCACGCGTGAAGGCACCGATTTGTGGAATGAGTTCGAGGAATCGGGAGTCATCAACTCGAAAGACCGCGAGAAGTCGAAGGCGGCCCTGGTTTACGGCCAGATGACGGAGCCGCCTGGAGCGCGCCTGCGGGTCGCTCTCACCGCGCTGACCATAGCCGAGTATTTTCGCGATGAACAAGGCGGCGATACGCTGCTGTTCATCGATAACATTTTCCGTTTTACCCAAGCGGGTTCTGAGGTATCAACTTTGCTCGGGCGCATGCCGTCGGCGGTGGGATATCAGCCCAACCTGGCAACCGAGATGGGCGAGTTGCAGGAGAGAATCACTTCGACGAAGACTGGTTCAGTCACCTCAGTACAGGCGATTTATGTGCCCGCCGATGACTTTACGGATCCTGCGCCGGCGACGACGTTCGCTCACCTGGACGCGACCACTGTGCTTTCCCGCGCGCTCACGGAGATCGGTATCTACCCGGCGGTCGATCCGCTGGCCTCAACTTCGCGCATTCTCACCCCCCGCGTGGTGGGTGAAGAACATTACGCGGTTGCCCAGGGGGTGAAGCGCATCCTGCAGCGGTACAAGGATCTGCAGGATATTATCGCCATCCTGGGAATGGACGAGCTTTCCGAAGAAGACAAGCTGACCGTGAACCGCGCAAGAAAAGTACAGCGCTTTTTGTCCCAGCCCTTCCATGTAGCCGAGGTATTTACCGGAGCTCCAGGAAAATACGTCAAGGTAGCGGATACGGTGCGCAGCTTCAAGGAGATCATCGAGGGCAAGCACGACGATATTCCGGAGCAGGCGTTTTACATGAAGGGCGCGATCGAGGAAGTACTCGAAGCGGCCAAGGCAATGAAGGACAAATAACCTGAATGGCAGACTCAGACAATCAACTGCAAGTCCGGCTGGTGACTCCGGATAAGGTTCTAATCGACCAGAATGCCGACGCGGTCGAGCTGCCGTCGAAGTCCGGCTATATGGAGGTGCTGTACGGGCACGCTCCGTTGCTGGCGGAGCTTGGGGTGGGCGAGGTGAGATTGCACGGAGGCGGCGGCGATCAGACGTACTTCGTGGTGTGGGGCTTTGTCGAAGTGCTTCCGGACCGGGTGACGATCCTGGCGCAAAACGCCATCAAGCCGGAAGAAATCGATGCCGGCGCGGCGCAGCAGCAGCTCGAGAGCGGCCAGAAGATGTGGAACGAAGCCGGCGAAGATGCGGAGAAGTATGCGCAGGCGAACGAAGTGATCCACGAAGCGCAGGTGAAACTTACCAGCGCACACGCCGGGCATTCATAGAAGAGTCCCCCACCTGCCACTTACCCAGGGTGATTTATGACGACCAGATATCTACCCAGCCTGGATGGGTGGAGGGCGGTCGCAATCCTGAGCGTAATTCTTTATCACAGCACTCTACTCAAAGCGGGCTTCTTCAACACATCGTGGTTTTGGCGTTACGGGAACCGTGGCGTTGATGTCTTCTTCGCCATCAGTGGCCTGCTGATTACAACCAAGCTGCTGGAAGAGGAAAAGGCTACTGCGACCATTTCGCTGCGCGCCTTTTACATGCGCCGAGCGTTCCGGATCCTGCCGCCAGCCCTCCTCTTTCTGTTCACCATCGCTTTATTGGGCAGCGCCGGCAAGATTCCAGTCTCTGGTGGGGAGATATTCTCCGCGCTCTTCTTCACTCGCAACTACTCGCGAATGTTTCATCTCGATCGATTGCTCCATCCTCCCTGGTTTACCAACCACTTTTGGTCGCTTTCGATTGAAGAACACTTTTATTTGCTATTACCGGCTCTTTTGCTTTTCACCCGGGGAAAGGCGCGCATTGCCTCTCTGAGTGCGATCAACGTGTGCGTCATCGTTCATCGATACCTGGTACTCACCCACAGGGCATGGCTCCCGGTCCAGTTCCATACCGATATCCGGCTGGACGGGCTGATGATACCGGCCCTGTTTGCGGTCCTGTCTAATTCAGCGGTGTACGGGGAGGGCTTTAACGCATTCATCAGGAAGTGGCATTTTGTTTTTCTGCTGGGTTTTTTGATTTTTGTGCAATGGCCGGAAAAGTCGGCCCTGCAGGCGACGACGATCGCCTTGGTCCTGCCCGGCATCGTCCTGGGAACCGTCTTACAACCAAAAGGTCTGTGGACGAGGATTCTTGAATGGAGTCCACTCCGTTGGATTGGCCGAATCTCCTACAGCCTTTATTTGTGGCAGCAATTGTTCTTTACTGACCGCTTTCTCGGTACGCGGCCGCTGGGACGTATCGAAGGATGGCCGCTCAACCTCGGCCTGTCGTTTTTGGTGGCTGTTCTTAGCTATTATTGGGTCGAGCGTCCGCTGGTCCGGCTCGGGCACCGCCTGACCAGAAGCGGCCCCAAGAGCGTGCTAGCCATTGAAGCGGTTGAGACGGCAAGGTAACCGGAACCATCAATTCGACCTGTTGCGCATCGTCTTTGCGACGCTGGTGTTGCTGTCGCATGCACCGGAAATTACCGACGGGAACGCATCGCGTGAGCTGTTCCACCGTTTCACAGGCTCACCCATGACCTTCGGCACGCTGGGGGTTGACGGATTCTTTATCCTGAGCGGCTATCTGATCGTTCAGAGCTGGCTGGGCGACCCGGAGCTTATCAATTTTCTGCGCAAGCGTGTTCTGCGTATCGTGCCGGGTTATCTGGTCGCCGTTGTTTTCAGCACGCTGGCGGTGGGGTTGCTTGCTCCCGGAGTCGATCATTTCTTCCGTGGGCTCGGCGTACATTTCTTCAACAGTATCGTTCTTCTCAGCTCACCCATGACCCCTCCCGTGTTCCCCGGTCATCCGTATGCCATGGTGAACGGCGCGATGTACACCATCGGCTACGAGTTCCGATGCTACCTGCTGGTTGCGCTGCTGGGGCTGTGCGGATTACTGCGGCGACCGATGCTGGTGCTGATTGTTGCCATCCTTCTGCTCTCTTCGCTTCTTTACGCGGCGCCCTTTGACCGCATGCACTGGCCGAGGCACGTGGAAGCCGTGATCGGTCAACCCTCGATTGCTTTCCGCTTGACCGCGGTTTACATGGTTGGCTGTTGCTTCTACCTGTTTCGCGAACGCATCGTTTTCCGGCGGCCGTTCGCAGTGACCAGCGTTGCCCTGATGGCCGCATGCTTTGTTTTCGCTCCCTCCAGGGGCGAGTTGGCAATGGTGCTCGGCGGCGGATACCTGATGTTTTATCTCGGCCAGATGCATCTGAACTGGTTGGAAGGGATGAGCCGGCTTCCCGATATCTCGTACGGAATTTATCTGTACGGATGGCCCGTCGAGAGCTTGTGGATCTGGTTCCACCGAGGCTCGCCCTGGATTGCGTTTTTAGGTTCCACGATCATCTGCTTTGCGCTCGGGTGGTTGAGCTGGCACTTCGTCGAGCGGCCCGCGCTGGCCTTGAAGCGAAGACCAACAGCACCGCTGCCAGTTGCCTAAGGGATGTGGGTTGTAGAGGAAAGAAACAGCAGGTCCCTCCACTCCGCTACGCGCGTTTTGCTTTGTATCAGGGCACGACTTTAGTCGTGCCGTCACCGGTCCAGAATGATGAGGGCTTTAGCCCCTGTGCGCTTTCTGGCCCAGTGGAGATTCGGCAGGGGCTAAAGCCCGGCGTTTTTATGCCCTTCGTGGCACGACTAAAGTCGTGCCCTGATACAAAGCAAAACGCGCGTAGCGGAGAGATCTTCCTTCCTCCCTGGAAGATTGGTTGTTGGGGAGAGGTGGGGGTTACGCGGTGAAGTAGTATAGGGATGATTCCGCGAGACAAATGAATTCGAAGAGCGTTTCGGCAATCGGTGTGGGTTGGCTCATCCTCGGCGCTTTTGCCGTACTCTGGTTCTGTTTCTTTGCATGGATGCCGCCACAGCCGGGGGGCCCTGATGTGTTTGTCTTCCGTGACGCGGGCTGCAACTGGGCGCACGGGGATGGTCTGGTGGCTGCATCCGTGCCTCATGCAAATACCGTTCGACCGATGCTGTTCGCCAGCTATACGCCAGGGGCCCTCTTACTGTTCGGTGTGGCTGCTTCGCTGTTCGGTTGCGCAGGACCGGTTGATACCTTCTATAACCTGGCGCTCGCGGCCGCTGCTGTCTTCCTGCTCTATCACTGCTTTAGCCTGGCGGTGACGAGTAGATGGCAGCGCATCTGCGCCGCGCTGCTGCTTGGAGCCATCCTGCCTACAGGGATGGTTGCGTTCGACTCCGATCGGCCGGAGCTGCCGGCGTTCTGCCTGCTGGTCGCCATTCTGCTGGTGTGGCGCCGGGCGCATTCCGTGACCGCCAGGTCTTTGCTGTTCGCTGCTGTAGGTTTGGTGTTTCTGATTCATCCATTCGCCGGAATCGTCGGGTGGCTCTTGCTCGCATTTCTGCTGCCCTTTAGTGAGCATGCGTGGACCAGCCGGCTGCAGGTGCTGACTGTGGGCTCTACCCTGTATGCGCTGATCGTTGCAGCGTGGCTCATCGCCATGTGGTCGCAGGACCATACGGCTGTCCACCGGTTTCTTCAACATGCTGCCGGCCAAGGCACAGGAGCGGGAGTCGTTCTGCATGGCGCGAAGGCAACCGATGAGCAGTCCACGCCGGTGGTGCATAACGGATATGCGGTTGCCTTCCGCCAGCTGTTCAACCCGGCCTTCCCGGCGTCCGCCAGCCTGGCCATCAGTCTGTTTCTCTCCGGGCTCCTGGTCGCAACCTACGCCTTCCGCGGGCCGGGACGAGCACGTCTCCTATTGCAGTGTGCCTTCCTGGTCTTCGTTTTGCTGATCTTCCCGCTTGCGGTTTTTCCCGCACAGACAAACTACCTCGGGATCTCGCGCGCACTTTTGCTGGCAGTGCTCTTCATCGGAGGATTTCCGTTGGCGAGCGCGCTGCGCGGATCTGTGGCGCCACTGGCTCTCATCCTGATTGGATTCGTCTTCATGGCACCCTGGGTCGGATTGCAGATGCTGCAAGGCGTCGATGCCCGTGCGTCCTATTACAGCGAGCAAGGTCAGGCCAAGCGAGTGCGCGCTTTCTTCGAGCAACGCGGCATGCGGAACCCCGCGCTGCTCGTGGATTCCGGACACTACTTCGTCTATAAACCCTACTTTCCCAATCTTTACAATCGCAACTACCTCGAAGCCGGTGATCCCACCGAGCAATACCAGGGCCTGATTCATTGCTACTCCGGGTCGCGCGCGTTCTCGCGAGCGCAGCTTCCGTGGGACACCACGCTCAAAGCGGACGAGTGGCGCCTGATCGACGGCGGAGAACAGGTGGTACGGGTCGCTCTCTTCGGCCACCCCATCATGCGACGCAACTGGACCTGGATGTGCGATGTGTACGCACGCCAGTAGAGTTACTCTGGTTAGGCATGATTTACCTGGAGCGCAAACCATCGCCGGCATTAGCTGCATGCGTGGAGACGCTTTGGTATGCATGTGCGCCGAGTCTGCCGCACCAGCGGGAGCTTGTCTTGCCCGGGGGCAAGATCCAATTCGTCCTCTCGCTGGGCGCGGACCATCTGACCGATTGCACGGCAAAGGGCGACGTGCCGATCGCGGCGTCGTTGCTGGTGGGTGCGCGCACATCGGCAGAGTTGATTGCCACGCGGGATATGAAGAAACTTGCCGGGGTGGTTTTTCGGCCTGGAGGGCTTGGCCCGTGGCTGTGGGAACGCGCCGACCTTTTCTATGAGCAGTCTCAGTCGCTCAACGACCTGTGGCCGGTGGAACGTGTGCGCGAGCGGCTGCGCGACCTGGCACCGGAGGTTGCGTTGCGGGTGCTGGACGAAACGCTTTGCGAGCAAGCTTCGGGACGAGAGCGGCGCAGCCATGTTGTGCAGGCGCTGCGCTTGCTCAGGTCTCTGAGCGTGCGGGAAACAGCACGCGCACTGGGCATCAGTGAACGCCGCCTGCACACTGTCTTTAGTGAAGATGTTGGCCTCTCTCCCAAGCAGTGGAGCCGGGTGAGACGCTTTCAGCGCGCCGTGCGCGCTCTGCATCAGGGCGAAGAAATGCGATGGGCGGAGCTGGCTGTCAGTTGTGGGTACGCGGATCAGTCACACTTCTCGCGGGATTTCCGCAGTTTCTCCGGCATGGATCCCCCACGTACAGCGCGGCGCGCGGACGTTGGCAGAACCATGTGATGTTGTAAGGGGTTCCGATTTCTTCAAGACGCCGAGCCGGCGCTGTGGCAGCATCGGAGCATGACAAACTACGCAAGAGACTGCAAATCAACCGTAATCCCCGGCATGCGCTATCACGATTGCCTTGGGGCGATCGAATGGCTCTGTAAGGCGCTGGGATTCGAAAAACACGCTGTTTACATGGGAGAGGGGACGAGCGTGATGCACGCGGAGCTCGTCTTCGGCAACGGCTGATCATGCTCGGCTCGGCAAGCAATTGCTCCGACTATTCCAAGTACGCTGCCATGCCCGAGGAATTGGGGGGACGGGAGATACGCAGCGTTTCGCTGATAGTGGACGATTGCGATGCCGCGTACGCTCAGGCCAAGGCGGCCGGCGCCGTGATGGTTCTGGACCTGGAAGAAAAAGGCTACGGCGGCAAGGCCTTTACTTGCCGCGACCCTGAAGGCTATTTGTGGAATGTAGGAACGTACAATCCGTGGGACGCTCCTCCGAAGGGCTAGCAACAAGCTCCTTGTTTTGTATCAGGGCACGACTTTAGTCGTGCCGTTAATTCGCGAAAGAGTGGGGCTTTAGCCCCTGCGATTTTCCACGGAATTTCGTACAGATTTTACGGTGGCAGGGGCTAAAGCCCTGACCATTTGGCCGGGGGCTGGCACGACTGAAGTCGTGCCCTGATACAAAGCAAAAGCTTGCCGCGGAGCTAAACCTGGACAACTCTGAAGTTCAGCCACCCTCGGGAACTCACGCTCAGTTTTCCGCAACCTGCTAGGGGCCGTACTCGGCGGCAACGGTTTCGGGAACACGCAACCAGCCATAGAGCGGG
The DNA here is from genome assembly GCA_049522955.1 of Acidobacteriaceae bacterium. GTDB lineage: Bacteria > Acidobacteriota > Terriglobia > Terriglobales > Acidobacteriaceae > PALSA-350. Next base: position 57,339 of record JBEKNJ010000020.1, on the reverse strand, counting down.
AAGCTCTCGACCAGCTCCAAGACCAGTCCTCGTATCCGGCGCAGAGCTTGTGGGTCGTTGCGCTGATCGAGCGCCTGTGCGATCCACTTGGCAATGGTATGCATCTCCGGCTCGCGCATCCCGCGGGTGGTCAGGGCCGGGCTGCCGATGCGAATCCCGCTAGGTTTCATCGGGGGATTCGTGTCGTAAGGAATGGCATTCTTGTTCACGGTGATGGCCGCTTCATGCAGGGCAAACTCGGCCTCGCTGCCCAGGATCCCGCGGGAAAAAACGTCTACCAGCATCAGGTGGGTGTCGGTTCCGCCTGAAATCACGCGGTAGCCTTCGCCCATCAGGGTCTCGGCGAGGGTCTTGGCATTGGCGACCACCTGCTGCGCATATTGCTTGAATCCCGGCTCCAACGCCTCGCGGAAAGCGGCAGCTTTGCCGGCGATGACATGGATCAACGGGCCGCCCTGCTGGCCGGGAAAAACGCTTCTGTCCACTGCGGCGGCAAATTGCTGTTGGCACAGAATCATGCCGGCGCGAGGACCGCGCAGAGTCTTGTGGGTCGTGGTCGTGACCAGGTGCGCATGGGGCACGGGTGAAGGATGAACGCCGCCAGCCACCAGGCCGGCGAAATGAGCCATGTCGACTACAAGAAAGGCACCCACCTTATCCGCAATCTGGCGCATGCGGGCGAAGTCGATGATCCTGGGGTAGGCGCTGCCTCCGGCAATGATGAGCTTCGGCTTTTCCTTCTCGGCAATCGCCTCGAGCTTGTCGTAGTCGATCCTCTCCGACTCTTTCTCCACCCCATAAAAAGCCGTGCGGTAGAGTTTGCCGGAGAAGCTCAGCTTGTGCCCGTGCGTGAGATGACCGCCATGGGCCAGGTCAAGACCCAGGATGGTGTCGCCCGCGTTGATGACAGCCATATAGGCGGCCGCATTGGCCTGGGAACCGGAATGAGGCTGCACGTTTGCGTGTTCGGCGCCAAAGAGCTGTTTGGCGCGGTCCCGTGCCAGATTCTCGACCACATCGGCGAACTCGCAACCGCCGTAGTAGCGTTTGCCCGGATAGCCTTCGGCATATTTGTTGGTGAAAACCGATCCGACAGCCTCCAGCACCGCCTGGCTGACGAAATTCTCGGAGGCGATCATTTCCAGGCCTTCGTGCTGGCGTCGGATTTCGTGATCAACTGCCGCGGCGATCTCTGGATCGGCCTCGGCGAGCGGGCGGCGCATGTGGTCAGACATGAGGCAATTTTAGACTATTCGACGCTGGCCGCTTTTTAGCCGTCGAAAGTTACTTTTGGTTACCGGGCGACCAACTCTTTCTCCGGGGTGGAGGGCGTGGGCAGCGTGGCTAGCTGCTTGAATGCGGAGTAGATAAAAGAACCGATGTACCAGCCGTCCATGAACTTGTAGGGCGTTTCTCCGGTGGTGTAGTGCCCGCAAGGCAACACCTTGGAGACGAAGTCGAGGCCGCGACGGCGGAAGTTCTCGATCACCTGGAGAGAGTATTCCTGAAGAAAGGTCAGGTCGTAGGTGGCGTGGACCAATAGGATCTTTCTCGGGTTGGCGGCGAACTCTTCCATGTAATACGAGGGACTGACGGCTGCCCAGAGATCGCGCAATCTCTGATGGGTGATGCCGATGCCTTCGAAGGCGGCACGGATGTGGCGGGTACTCTGCCCGGTCCAAACCACATCGCCAAAAGACATCGACGCGTGGTTGAAGGCGGTGACGCGGATGCGGCTGTCAAGCGCGGCGGCGAGAAAGGCATAGCAGGAGCCCAGGCTGGTGCCCAGGATGCCAATCTGCTCGTAACCCTGCTGCTGCAACCAATCGATGCAGCAACGGATGTCGACGACCGCCTGGCGGCAGGAGGCAATGGTCCGTCCGACGTTGGAGCTGACCGCATAATCGGCACGCGCCAGCTCCGCCGGGCGGCGGATATCGTGGTACGGCTTGCTCAGGCGCAGGGACGATACACCAAAGCGGGTGAAGGCGGAGCACAGGGCGTTGTGACTGAACGCATCGGCATTCCAATGTGGCATGACGATCATTGCCTGCTTTGGCTTGCCGACCGTCTTTTCCAGCGGCGCGGGAAACCAGCGGGCGTTGACGCGATCATTCTCCGGGTAGGGGGTGCGCACGGGCGAAGTAAAGCGTAGAAACTCGGCCTTGGGCAACTTGCCTTCCGCCGCCCGCCGGCGTATCCGGGCATCCTGCTGCAGGGTCTCCGGCCGGACGTTGGTAGGAAATAGCTGCGGATGGCGCTCCTCCAAGACAAAGTCGCGCGGGGTCTGATACGCGAAAAACTCGGTGCGGTGGCGGAGGATGAAGTCATTGAGCTCGAGCATCGCCCGCTCCCCCGCGGCATCGTCTCCCGGTGGATGCGGAGCGAAGCTGAATCCGTGGGACTGGGCAAACTCCTGCAGCCACTCGAATCCCCACTCCACCGGGCGCACGATGCGGTTGGTGTCCCGAGTAGTAAGGTCGGTCTCCCAGCGGTACATCCAGCGTGCGTAGAGTTTGCCTATGGCACTCCTCACTTTGCGGTCTTTCACCTCGCGCTCTGGGCCTGGAGGCGGAACTGCTCCACCACCGCCGACATGTCGTCTTCGCCTTGCCCGGCGGAGATGGCATGCTCGAACACCCGCAAGGCCGCCCTGCCCATGTCAAGATCCAGGCCCTGGTGGTCGGCCTCACTGACCGCGTAGCGGAGATCTTTGGCCATGAGCCGGAGCACGAAATTGGGCTCATATTGGCGTGCCATCATGCGCCCGCTGAGCAGCTTCACCAGAGGGCTGCCGGGAGCTCCCTCGGTCAGCACGCCGAGCGCCTTCTGCGCGTCCAGCCCGCTACGTTCAATCAGGGAGAGTGCTTCTGCCAGGGCCGCTACCTGTGAACCGGAAAGGAAGTTGTTGATCAGCTTCAGGCGGGCGCCGCTGCCCACCGGGCCCACATGGACCACATCGCGGCCCATGGCTTTGAGAATGGGGGTAATACTGTCCAACGCGGCCGAGGAACCTCCAGCCAGGAAGAGCAGCTGCCCGGCTGCAGCCTGGGGTTTGCTTCCGGTCACTGGCGCGTCCACCAGCTCACAGCCGTGTTCCTTGGCCGCCCGGTCGAGCTCCTCGATCCATTCCACAGTGACCGTGCTCGATTCCACGAGAACGGTTCCAGGAGCAGCACCCAGGATTGCTTCGCCCCGGCCAAGCCACACGTCGCGACAGACCGGGACATCGGCCAGCATACTGATGACCACGGTGGCACCGGCCACTGCCTGGCGGGGGGACTGGGCTACCTTGGCTCCCCTATCCGCCAGCGCTTGGGTCTTGCCCGGGGTCCGATTCCAGATGGTGAGTGGGTAGCCCGCGTCGAGCAGACGGCCCGCCATGCCTGAACCCATGAGTCCAAGCCCGAGTAAAGCGATTTTTGTCTCTCCCATAACTTCTCCTGCCAAAGCTCTAGAATAGAAGGGTTATGGCGTTTACGGAACAATACGACATTGTTGTAGTGGGTGCGGGGCACGCGGGTTGCGAAGCGGCCATGGCCGCGGCGCGTATGGGACTGCGGACGGCGCTTTTTAGTTTCAATCTGGACTTGATCGCACAAATGTCGTGCAACCCCGCGATTGGGGGTATCGCCAAGGGCCACCTGGTGCGCGAAGTGGATGCGCTGGGCGGCATTATGGGCGAAGTTGCGGACGCGGTTGGTATCCAATTCCGGCTGTTGAATACCTCGCGTGGTCCGGCTGTGTGGTCTCCCCGGGCGCAGTGCGATAAGCGGCAATACCGGGTGAAGATGCGGCAGGTGCTGGAGTCGCAGGCTAATCTGCATATCAAGCAGGCGGAAGTGGTGGATCTGGTCCTCGAGGAGAAGTCCGTCCGCGGGGTGCGCCTGCGCGATGGGCGCACGGTGTTCGCAGGCGCGGTCGTTATTACCACCGGCACCTTCCTGAACGGGTTGATTCATTGCGGGGAAGAGCGGTATCCGGCCGGCCGCAGCGGCGAACCGCCCAGCGTGCTGCTGGGCGAGTCCCTCAAACGGCTTGGGCTTCGCGGATGCCGTCTCAAGACCGGGACACCGCCGCGGCTGGACGGCCGCAGCATCGATTGGAGCCGCTTCGCGGAGCAGCCTGGCGATGCGGATCCGACGCCGTTCAGCTTCCGCACGGTGGAGCTGCCGCAGAAGCAGATTTCCTGCCACATCGCGTACACCACGCCGGAGACGTTGCGCATTATCCGCGAGAATGTTGGCCGGTCGCCGATGTACACGGGGCAGATCACTGCCGTGGGACCGCGGTATTGTCCTTCGATCGAGGACAAGGTGGTCCGGTTCCCGGATAAGGAGCAGCATCAGTTCTTTCTTGAGCCCGAGGGGCTGGATACCAACGAGGTGTACGTCAACGGCATGTCTACCTCACTGCCGATGGAAGTGCAGTGGGAAGTGGTACGGTCGATTCCCGGTTTGGAAAATGCGGAGATGCTGCGGCCCGGGTATGCCATCGAATATGACGCCATCGATCCCACGGAGCTCGATCGCAGCCTGGCGGTGAAGCAAATTGGCCGGCTGTATCTTGCAGGGCAGATCAACGGCACCTCGGGGTATGAGGAGGCCGCCTGCCAGGGCCTGATGGCGGGGATCAATGCCGCGCTGCTGGTTCGCGGAGAGGCACCTTTCACACTCGACCGGACCGAGGCCTATACCGGCATTCTGATTGATGACCTGATCAGTAAGGGCACGAATGAACCCTACCGCATGTTCACCTCGCGGGCCGAGTTCCGCCTGCATCTGCGCATTGATAACGCCGATCGGCGTCTGACCCCGTATGGGCACAAGCTGGGGCTTATTACGAGCGGAGCATGGCAGGACTACGAGCAAAAGCAGGCGCGTGCGGTCGAGCTGGAGAAACTGCTGGCTACACGCAGAGTGGACCTGGCTCGCCTGGGCGCTCTGCTGCCGGAAATGGCTTCTGGACTGGGCAATGTTTCCGGGCAGACCTACGCCCAATTGCTGAAGAGGCCAGAGATCAACCTGGAGGCGCTGCTGCCGGTTCTGCAGAGGGAATGGGAAGGGACGGATGGCCCACTGGCTCTCTACAGCGGCACGATCAACGCCAGGATCCGCAATGAGCTGAAGTCGGTGGAGACCGAGATCAAGTTCGCCGGCTACCTGGATCAGCAGCGCAAGGCGATCGAGAAGCTCAAGCAGGCGGAGAAGCGGTCAATTCCGCCGGGGTTTGAGTACGCCGGGATCAGCGGTCTTTCGCGCGAAATGCAGGAGACGCTGGCGCGGGTGCGGCCGCAAACGCTGGGGCAGGCGAGCAGGATTCCCGGGGTCACGCCGGCGGCGCTTTCTTTGCTGCATGTCCATTTGGAAGTGAGGGAGAAGCGGAGAGCTGCGGCCGCGAGTATTGCGGGTGAGAGATAGGAAGAAACAGCAGGTCCCTCCACTGCGCTACGCTCCGGTCGGGATGACAATTCTGTTTGGGGTTTGTACGCCTGTACCTAAACATCTGTTTGGGGTTGGGCTGCCGGAGCTAAACAGAATTGTCATCCCGACCGGAGCGTACCCGGATTTCCTGCCACGCTGCATTAGACAAGACCGCGTGTGCGCCCTTCCGTAAAGAAGGGCGCATGAAGTGCATCAACGCGATCAAGTTCAACAGGAAATCCGGGGTAGCGCAGTGGAGGGACCTGCTGTTTCTTTCAGATGATCAGTTGCAGGGTGGAGTTGGGGGCGGAGGAGCTGGTTCCATTGCCGGCGGTTCGGAGCCGAGTCCAATGCCCATGCCGGGATATTGCTGTGGACCTGGGTCCGGCATGGCTTGAGGGGGCGCGGGAGCCACGTACGGGGGGCGCGCCGGCGAGCCCTGGCCGGGGGGAACAAAGCGGTCACCCGAGAAGCGCGGAATACCGAAATGACCCCGTAGATGCAGTAAATCCACCGTGCTGAGATCTCCGTTGAGGGCGATCAGGTTGAGATCTTTTGGCCCCGAGATCAGCACCATCATTCCAGTTACGTCCATGTGCGCGAAGTTAATCCAGAGGTCGGTCTGGCCGGAGTTGAAGGGGTCGCCCTTGCTATGAGCCGCGACCAGATGCCTCCAACCGGCAGCTTCGTATTGCCTGCGAATGAGGTCGAGCGCGGCAGGATCATAGAGACCGGGCCCGGCAAAGTGATAGCTGTGCACCGAGATACCGTTCAACTTGGCGATCGCGCTCCGCGCCCCCGGATCCGCGTCGCCGATGAAGTAACTGGCCACTTGCAGCATCGAGCGGTCAAAGGTGAAATCCGTGTGGAAAGCGGCACGTTGACCCAGAACCTCGAAACCTTTCGGAACCCAGTTTAATGGCTGAGCTGGCTGCGCATTCTGGCCGAAGGCGGCTAAAGGCGCCGCGAGCAGGAGTACGAGGACGGCACGAAGAACGGGGGGACGCAACATGGGTTTATTTACTCCTACGGAGTAAAGACGGCAAAGTGGCGGAAAAGTTGTGGGTTTAGTTCTGGCTTTGCCCACGGATAGTGAAGATCCCCACGCGATCCGCCGATAACGGAAATGGTGCGATACCTGCCTGTTCTTTCCGTGGCGCTCGTGGCGCGATTACTCATTTTATGGTTTGCCATTGTGCGGTTCCCGCATCACTGGCTATTCTCTCGCGGGATTGAATTGGGTACGCTGGCGCAGTCATTGCTCGCCGGCCGGGGACTTAGCTCTCCTTTCGGCGGATCGACCGGACCAACTGCCCTGCTCGCTCCGGGATATCCCGCTGTGATCGCCCTGCTCTTCCGTATCTTCGGATCCTTCACTTTTCGAGCGGCGGTCGCCGTGATGGCGATGCAACTGCTGTTCAGCTTGATGACCGTGCTGTTGATCATGCACATTGCGCGGCAGTGCTTCGGCACGCGGGCGGCCAACCTGGCGGGAATATTTTGGGCGGTCTCACTCCCGCTCCTCTGGATGCCGACAATCTTTTGGGACACCTGTCTATCCACGCTGCTTCTGGTGGGCATGGTGGGTTTGGCATTGCGCTGTGCAGAAAGTCCAGGTGCCCTTCTTTGGGTGTGGATGGGCGCCTACTCCGGCGTGGCTGGGCTGGTCAATCCAGCCCTGTTGCCGGCTTTGCTGGCGATGCTGGGATGGACGGCCTGGCAGACACGGAAGGCGTTGCCGTATCCACCTCTGCTGAGCTTGCTGGTGGGCTTGCTGGTATTTGCTCCGTGGCCGTTACGAAATGCATATGCGCTGGGCGCTTTCATTCCGCTCCGCAGCACGGTTGGATTCGAACTTTGGATGGGGAACCAAGCCGGAGCAACGGGCTTTCTTGATGAATCGCAGTTCCCGATATTTAACCGCGAGGAATTCGACGAATATGCCGCGAAGGGCGAAGTGACATACATGCAACATAAGTCGGCGTTGGCCAAGGCCTACATCCGCGCCCATCCGGCAGAGTTCCTGCGCCTGACGACCCTTCGAATCCTCCGCTTCTGGACGGGAACGGGGACGAAGGACGGTTCCGTCATCTTCGCGCTCCATGCGGTGTTGACCACGGGGCTGGGCGCGATGGGCCTGTGGCGCTTGTTGCAGAGACGGCGGTTAAGCCTGGCGGCTTTGTTTCTGCTGCCGCTGATGCTTTTTCCTCTGCCCTATTGCATTACCCACGCTGAGTTTCGTTACCGGCTGATGGTTGATCCTTTACTCACGATCCTGGGCGCGTATGCAGTCTGTGGTGACACGGTGAACTCATGAGAGTCATCCTGGCGCTCGCTTTGTTGTTGCGGATAGGCGTCGTGTGGATCGTGCTTGCCTCGTACCCGCACAATTGGCTGTTCAGCAAGGCACCGGACCTTGGATTTCTAGCCTGTTCCCTGAGTTCCGGCCACGGGTTGTCGTCCCCTTTTGGCGGATCGACCGGGTCCAGCGCATTTCTGGCGCCGGGATATCCCGCCGTTCTTGGACTCATCTTCTATTTCTTTGGCAGTTACACTTTTACATCGGCCGCAGTGATGATGTCGCTGCAGACCATGTTCGCCGTGCTGACCGTGGCGGCAATTATGTATGTCGCACGCCGTTTATTCGGCACGCCTACTGCCTTGGTGGCGGGAGTGTTCTGGGCGGTGTCGCCGCCGCTACTTTGGCTGCCTGCTGTGCCCTGGGAAACCAGTTTATCCGCGTTGCTTTTGATCGGCATGATCGCCATGGCACTCAACCAGGCAAGTCATGTCTTGTGGGCCATGATGGGGGCCTTTTGCGGCCTGGCGATGTTGGTGAACCCGTCACTCACGTTGGCACTGTTCGCCATTCTGGGTTGGGCTGCCTATCAAAACCGCAACGGATGCACGATCGGGTTCTTGACGTGTGTGCTGGTCCTGCTCGCAGTCTTCGCGGGATGGCCCTTGCGGAATGCGCTGGTTCTGCACGCATTTATTCCCCTGCGCAGCAATTTCGGATACGAGCTATGGCAAGGGAACCACGCCGGGGGCAGTGGGCTGTTCAACCCGACGCTCGAACCGCTGCAGAACAAACAGGAATACTCCGATTATGCGCGGGAGGGCGAGGTCGTGTACATGCGGAACAAATCAGCGCTGGCCAAGACTTATATCCGCGCCCACCCGGCCGAGTTCGTCAGGCTCAGCGCGATGCGGGTGATTCGCTTTTGGACCGGCGCCGGTTCCGCAGAGAATTCCGGCGTGGTTGAATTGCATGCGGTGATCACGTCACTTCTCGGTCTATTGGGCGTGGCCGGATTGTTTGGAGAGCGCCGGGCAGCCGCCATGCTGTTCCTGCTCCCGATTCTTGTCTTCCCGCTGCCTTACTACCTTACCCATCCCGACTTCCGCTTCCGGCTTGTATTGGATCCACTGCTTACCATTCTCAGCGCTTACGCAGTCACTCGACTGAACTCCTATTGGAGCGCGGCCCATGACCAATTACATCCGGTTCGTTCACATCGAGATGGATCACTTCACGTTTCTCGAAATCGAGACGTTGGTGACGCTGGCGATGCTGCTTTTCTTCGTTCTGCTTCCGGTGAGATGTCTGGCGTTCTTTCCCAACCGGAGCTTTCACCGCTTCGCACAACAACGTGCACGCGCTTGCGTGGTGGTTTTTCTGTTATCGTTCTTCGGCCGGATTGCGCTGCTGCCTATCGAGCCATTTACCCCTCCCAATATTCATGACGAGTTCAGTTATCTGCTGGCGAGCGACACCTTCGCTCATGGCCGGTTGACCAATCCGACCCCCGCGCTGTGGCATCACTTCGAAGGTTTCTATGTGTTGATGCAGCCCACCTTCCAATCGAAGTACGGCGCGGCACAGCCCCTCTTCATGGCGCTGGGACAACGTTTGAGTGGGACGCCGAGAGCAGGGATTTTGCTGAGCATGGCACTGGCCGCCACCAGCCTGTGCTGGATGCTTCAAGCCTATCTACCGGCGGAATGGGCCTTGCTGGGCGGGTTGCTGGCGGTGGTGCGCATGAGCTGGTTCAGTTATTTCGGCAATGGCTATTGGGGAGGTTCGGTTGCGATCCTGGGCGGCTGCCTGCTGCTGGGCGCGGCGGCCAGGCTGGCGCGCAAGAGCAAGGGGCGCGACGGACTATGGATGGCGCTCGGATTGCTCCTGCTGGCGAACTCACGCCCGTTTGAAGGCGCTCTTATTTCGCTGCCAGTCTGCCTCTACACGGTCTGGATCCTTCTTCGGAAGCGAACCAGGGTGGTCGTTTGGTTTCCGGGTTTGGCCGTGTTGTTGGCTGGAGCCGCGTGCACCGGATATTACTGTCATCGGGTTACCGGACATTTCACATTTCCATGGACAACCTATTGGCAGCAATGGAGCATTTGTCCACCCTTTGTGTTTGGCAAGCCGAATGACTCCGTTCATTACCAGTTCGCCGATCAACTTATTTACAACCGGGACTATGAGACGTTGCCGTACGTGGCGGCGAAGACGCCGGCTGGATTTCTTGCAGAAATGGTTGTTAAGGCAATCTATCAATGGCTTTTTTTTGTTTTTCCCGCGTTGAGTTTGCCTCTCATAGGATGGATCCCTACGTTACGAGCGAGAAAATCCAGAGTGTTGCTAGGCACACTCGCCTTCGCAAGTTGTGGCTTCGTCTGGGAGACATGGCTGCAGGCCCACTACGTTGCCGTGGCCTCGGGCATTGTGTATCTCATCCTGTTGAACGGTCTTCGCTGGATGCAGGTGAGTGCTCGTCAGCACGTGGTGTGGCTAAAATTGCTGCGCGGCACGCTGGCTTCGATTGTCTGCATGTTGTTCGTTCGCCTGTTCGTCGTCCCCGGCAATACCTTCCCCCCTGACTGGGCCTCGCAGACGGCAGATATCCCTGGTTATCGAGATATCACTCGCATCATGGAAGCCAAGCCGGGGAAGCAACTGGTGATTGTTCGCTATCGTCCGGATCATTTTTGGGGATATAGCTGGATCAACAATGGCTACGACCTTCGGTCTGAGCATGTGATTTGGGCGAGGGATACCGAACCTCTGGAGTCGAACCTGCCGCTGGTATGCGCGTTCCAGGATCGTCAGGTGTGGTTGCTGATTCCGCCGGAGCGCGGCTTCATGCCTCCGCCGGACCGGACTGCGCCCTGGGACGCGGGCGCTGCCGGCCGGTTTTTGCAGCCCTACCCTGCTACTGCGTGTTATTCGGGATCAACCGCGCGGTACTGAGATCGGCGGAGATGGCAGTAAAGATATCACTCAGTGAAGTGACGGGCTGGCCTGCCACGCAGGTGCTGCCGGAGCCGCTCTGGTGGTAATCGGAATAGAAGTATTGGGGAGCGGAGGCCATCGCCGCCATGGTCGCGCAGGGGGTGATGTTTGGATACGAGCCGGCGCTCTGGTCGCTGGCACACCCGGTGGGTTCAGAACCATAAGCGACCGAATACACCTGGGTTCCCTGGCTGGTGGCGTATTTTGCGGCAACGACTGCCTGCCCACACTCCCCGACCCAGGACGGATATTGCCCATTGCTGGTGGCGGGGGAGCCCATGACGGTGTTGTTGCCATTGGTTTGCGGCGCAGTCGCGTTGCCATCGCTCAGAATGATCATGACATTCCCGGATCCGGGATTGGCTGCCTTTTCGGCAACCAGGGCTGACTGGGCCGCATAGATCACGCCCGCATAGTAAGTGCCGTACACCCCGTCGTAGTTAGGCGGTGCCATGGTGCCACAGCCAATCACTCCCCCGGCCGCCTTCACCAGAGTGGAGCTCGGATTCAACGCGGTAGCCGAATTCGAGATGCGATAGTCGCTGAGAAAGTCTGTAATTTGATAAGTTGCCGTACCGAGGGTCATGGGATAAGTTGCGTAGTCTGATTGGGCGGGGACATACGACGATGCTCCGGCGGCGGGAAACGAGTATGCCATGGCCTGCGGCAAGGAAGACCATGGAGTGACGGGCGTACTTCCCGTAGGGGACATGGGCATCACGAAGTTGATGGTGAGGCCACTCTGCACCATACTCCAATACCGATTTTGCGTAGTCGGCGTGGGCACGGCGGTCGTACAGGTGGTATCAAGCTGGGCGGTCGAGCTGGAGACGCCAGGAAAGGTGAACAAGGCAACCCGATCGACGGAGCTGGCGGCGACTCCGTTCGTGACGCTGCAGGAAGCCAGGCTGGCCGCACAGGGGCTGAGATTTTGCAGCAAGACCTGAACGCCATTCAATGCACACGCGATTTCCGTATTGCCGCAGTCGGCATCCGGAAAGTTCATGGAAAGGGTGGTATCGATGATGACCGCCACATTGAACGGACTGGGGGCTCCTCCCCTGGAAGCAGCGGTTGCGCTTACTGTAACAGTCATGGTGCGTAGCCCAAATAATGCGGCGAAGTACATGGGCACCGCCGCCTGCTCCTGTATCTGGATGGCGTTGTAGGGGACGGCGCCCTGGCAGGCGATCCCCTGGGTCTGCAATGTGGAGAGGCATTTCAATGCGGGGAACCCGCTCGACATGGTCACATTGGGGAGGGAGGGCTGTGCATTGACAGAGCCCGGCACGGCGCTGTACGAGGTAGCGGCGGCGATCACCGCGGCGCTGGTTGTGGCTGTCCGCATGCTTCCCCCGCCCGCCAGCGCGGACGCGTCCGCAGCGGATTGCAGGGCGCGGTCGCAATAGAACACATGGCCCACGTCGATCGCTGCCCCGGCCAGGCCAAGAAGGGCCACGAAGGCAATGGCGACCAACGGCAGCGCCTGTCCACGCTCATCCCGCAGGAGGTTGCCGATTCTCTCGCGCGGCAGGTGTGTCACTGGACCAATTCCGTCATTTGCGCCTGCAAAGAACAGTGCGGGGCATAGTTAGCGCCGTAGACGGCCAGGCTGCAGGGGTAGGTGACGGTCACAATGGCGTTGGCTCCCTGCACCAGGTTGGCGGCCGCGCCGGTGGTACTGCTTCCGCTGCTGCACGAGGTGCCGGTATAGGTGGTGCCGTTGAGCACAAAAGTAAAGGACAGATTCGCCGAAGCGAGGAGCGGCGCGGCAGCGATCACGGCGGACGATGCAGTCGCGCAGGGATCTGTGGTTGCTCCGCGGCTAATGGCAAGCGTCCGAGCGCCGATGCTAGTGGCCTCGGTCAACAGCACATAATTGTTGAACGCGAGCCCGAAGGTAAGAATGCCGGTGAGTACCAATAGGAGTACGGGCAGGGCCAGGGCCATCTCGACCATGGCCTGACCGTTCTCGTGCAGAGCGCGTGGCCGCGCGTTCCTCGCAACGCGGAGCAGGAGTGCGGCGGTTTTCATTCCGGTCCCGGCGAAGTATGCTGTTCGCGCCTCATCTCCCGACTCCCTGTCAGCGTTGCGAGCTTGTGGGCGCTCCTTGCTCTTCTCGCAAAGGTTTCGATAGGTAACGCTCGACAGGTTTATTTATCGGCAGAGAATGTCCAAACATGATCGCCGGACGGTACCTGAGGAGAATTAAACGACTGCCGCTGAGGGAAGGTTTGTCGGCATTTGGTCTGTCGCCCACATTGACTTTCCAATTGACTTGTTGCCTTACATATCTATGACCGTTGTAATTTACTCTCTTTGCGCCAGGACGACGATGCAATTGACATTGCTACTGGCTGCCTCCACCATTTGTTCAGGTCTTGCTGTGACTGTTAAAAGGAGAATGCGTGATGACGTTTAAGTGCATAGTTAATCCTAGAAGCATCCTTTCTGGATTTATTCGTGATGAGTCCGGCCAGGATCTTATCGAGTATGCCCTGGTAGCGGCGATCATCGCGTTGGGGGCTACGGCGGCGATGACGACTCTTGCCAGCTCCATTACTTCTGCGTTCACCAAGATAGGAACCAGTCTTACCAACGCTGTCTAACTCAGGGAACGGCGCTCGGCTTTCTGGCTAATTCACCGCGCGGCTGCAGATGGATTGTGGATTCGCAATGCTCTGGTCATAAGAAGTGCGGGAATGAGCAACCTAACGAAAATCCTGACTATCTTTCTGGACGATGAGTGCGGCCAGGATCTTGTCGAGTACGCGTTGATTGCAGCGCTGGTTGCTTTTGCAGCAATTGCCGGGATAGGCCGCGTAACCAGTGCGGTGAGTTCCGCGTTTACTACCGTTGGGGCCAAGCTAACCAGCTCTGTCTGACGCGACGAAGGGCGTGTGTTCAGAGCCATAAGCCCAGTGCGACGGGGAGTCAACGCAGGCGACTGAGCTCAAATCATTATGCCGAAAATGGGTCTCGAATTCGTGTTCCCCGCCGCCTCTTTGCTTTGCGCCACGCTGAGCGCAGTGTACGACGTGCGCAGCCGGCGCATACCAAATTTCATTACTCTTCCCGCAATAGTGTCCGGGCTGCTTCTGCACGCCGTATTGGGGGGCTGGCGGGAGTCGGCTGCGGCCGGTGCGGGCGGTCTGATCTGCGGTCTGATTTTTTTTCTTTTCTACCTGGCTGGAGGCATGGGCGCGGGCGATGTGAAACTGATCACCGCTGCTGGTTGCATTGCCGGTCTACCGCTCATCGGACATTTGCTTTTTTGGACTGCGCTGGCCGGGGGGGTGATGGCGATCAGTCTCGCGCTGTATCGCCGCCAACTCGCGACAACATTGCGTAACCTGTGCGCCATCGTGATTCATCACCGCAGCATGGGTTTGACCCCACATGTCCAATTCAACATCAGCAACGAGCGGACGCTGCGTCTGCCGTATGCGCTGGCGATCACGGCAGGCAGCGCACTTACGCTCTGCCTGGTCGTGATCCAGAGGTGAAGCCATGAATGCGAAGCGGTTAACGCTGGCTTTACTGGTCTCACTGCTGATCTCAGGTCTGTTTACTTTCTGGCTTAGCCGGCGGGTCGCGAAAGCGGCTCACGTGGCAGCTCCGCAAAAGCAGATGATTGTGGGCGCGAAGGAAACGCTCGAAGCCGGGCAACTGCTGAAGCCGGAGAGCCTGCGTTTGATCGAGTGGCCGGTTTCAGTCTCGGGCAGTGTGCTCAAGATGGATGACATTGCCGGCAGGATTCTATTGTTTCCCGTGGCCAAGGACCAGCCCATCCTGAGTTCCTATCTTGCCCCTCCCGGAGTGAGTTCGGGCCTGACGGCGAAGATTCCGTCGGGCATGCGCGCGATTTCCGTACGCTCGGACGAAGTGGTGGGGGTGGCGGGCTTCCTGTTGCCGGGTACCCATGTCGACGTGCTGCTGACCTACCATTCCGACAAATCTCCGGACTCGCGGACAGCGACCGTGTTGCAGGATGTGGTGGTCGTAGCGGCAGGGCAGCAGATTCGTCCCGACCCCGAGGGCAAGCCGACCAGCGTGAACAATGTGGTGACGCTGCTGCTGACGCCGGCAGACTCGGAAAAGCTGGTGCTGGCGACCAGCCTGGGAGCGATTCATTTCGTCCTGCGCAATGGTGCGGACAAGGAACAGACCGCCAGCTCGTCGGTGGGACTCGCTGAGCTCACCGGCACCACCACAGATTCGCTGGACAGCGCAGAGACCGCCGTAAGCACATCGCAGCATGCCAAGCCCTATCAAGTAGAGACGGTTCTGGGCGATAAGCAAGTCGTAAAGACTTTTTACTGAGGTGTGGATGGCGATGCCGGCGAGCACGATACGAAAGAGTACCTATCGCGTGCTCGCTCCCGTTTTGTTGTCCGGCTTCCTCCTCGGGCAGCAGACAGAGGTCCCCACGCCCGTGGTGCCGGGTATAGCTGCGCCCGCGCCTGTTCCCGCGGCTGTCACTTCGCCTGCTCCTTCGTCCGCCGGACCGCACATCACGCCCTTGCCCGACTCCATCATGCCGCTCAGCAGCGCGACGCTATCGGTAAGTCAGTCGTTGCATATCCTGGTAGGGCAATCGATTTTTATCACCACGCTTAGCCGGTTGAAGCGGGTGTACGTCAGCGATCCCGAGGTCGTCGATTCCTTCACCTCGAGCCCGAGACAGATCGTGGTTACGGGGAAGGCGCCAGGGGTAAGTAGTCTGATCCTATGGGACCAGGCCGGCGACTCGGTGACGTACCGGGTTTCTTCCGATGTGAATGTCACCAGCCTGCAAAAGGAGATTCACGAGGCGCTGCCGAATGACAACATCCTCGTCGAGGGCCAGCAGGACCGGGTGTCGCTTTCCGGCACGGTGGGGAGTGATGCATCTGCCGGTGCGGCGGTTAAGCTGGCCAGCCTCTATGCCAAAAGCGTAGTCAATTCCGTAGTTGTGCGACAGCTGCATGGCGCCCAGGTGAAGCTGAAGGTGCAGATTGTCGAAATTGACCGGTCCAAGCTTAATCAATTTGGGATCAACCTATTCAGCCAGGGAAAAAATACCAGCAACGTCACGACGGGACAATTTCCCTCGACGCAAACCTACACACCGGGCAGCGGCACGACTCCGGCAACACTCACCAGCAGCAATCCGCTTAACGTGCTTTTCTACAATTTCGACGTGAATTTCGGTTTGACTCTGCAGGATCTGCAGAACAAGAACATTGCACAAATCCTCGCCGAGCCGACGATTACCACTTTGAGCGGGCAGAAGGCCTCGTTCCTCGCCGGCGGCGAGTTTCCCTTCCCGGTGGTCCAGGGTTCCTCGGGCGGACTCACCTCCATCACCATTCAATTTCGGCCTTACGGCGTGAAGCTGGAATTTACGCCGGTGGTCAATGACGATGGAACGATTCAATTGAAAGTGGCACCCGAGGTGAGCGCTCTCGATTACACCAACGCGGTTACGATTTCCGGATACACCATCCCGGCGATCTCGACACGGCGGGCGGACACGCAGGTCGAGCTGCGCGATGGGCAGAGCTTCGCGATTTCCGGGCTACTCGATCATCGGACCACGGACATTTTCAGCAAGATGCCGGGCATTGGGGATGTACCCGTCCTGGGGCAGCTGTTCCGGTCAAAAAATGTGAACCACTCGACGGTAGAGCTGATGGTGGTGGTGACGCCCACCGTAGTCGATCCGCTGAGCGATCCAACCTCGCCGATCTTGCCGAAATTGCCGGTACCGTTACTGGACCCGGCGCAATTCGATAAGAAAACCGGCAAACAGAAACCGACGACTCAACCAACGGCAGGCGGTCCACAGTGACACAGAACACACACCATCCGGATGCTCTGCAGGTGGCTCTGCTGACCGTGCACGTCGATCAGGAGACGGTCGACAGGATTCGCCAGACGGCTGCCCGCATGCCCTGGGAGCTGATCAATGTGGACTACGGCAACTACTTCTCGGGAGCCAAGCTAACCCAATTTACGCAGCGGACGATGAGCGCCCAGGCTTGTGTGGCAGTGGTTGATTTCGACGGCGATTCGGAGCGAGCGCTCGAGACCGCTGAATTTCTACGGCAGAACTTCCATCTCAATATTGGGATCCTGGCTCTTTCGGCCAGCACCGATCCTGATTTGCTACTGCGCGCCATGCGTGCCGGTTACAGCGAATTCCTGGCCATGCCTTTCGACCTTGAGGAATTCACCGACACGCTGAACCGGCTCGATCACCGTTGGGCGACTACCATGGTCCGGCCGCGGCATTCAGGAAAGATCCTGTCTTTTTTCGGAGCGAAGGGCGGTGTGGGCACAACGACGCTGGCTGTCCACCTGGCGATGTTTTTGGTGCGCAACCAGGGAAAGAAAGTGCTTCTGATCGACAACCACGCGCAGTTGGGTCATGTTGTGCTCTACCTCGGCATGGATGGGAGCAATCATCACTTCTATGACCTGGTGCAGAACGTGAGCCGGCTGGACGAGGACTTGCTTCGCGGGTTCATCGCCACGCATTCGAGCGGACTGGATGTTCTTTCTTCTCCCGACGTGTACGGCGGGTCATGGAAAACGGATACAGATTCCGTCGAACGGACGCTTGAGTTCCTGGGCACGCAGTACGACTTCGTCCTCCTGGACTGCGAGGCGTCGTTCGAGGACATCAACCTGGCCATCGTTTCTTTCTCGAATTGGATATACCTGGTCGCTTCTCCGGAGATAGGGGCGATCCGCGACCTGTCGCGGTATGTGGATGGCCTGGTGCAGAATGAGCACGCGACCAAGAAGCTGCAAGTCGTAATTAATCGCTACTCCTCGCATGAGGCGGTGACCATCGAGCAGATCGAACGAGCGGTTCACCTGCCGATCGCCTTCAAGATCCCCAACAGTTATAGCGAACTGGTGCGGTCGATCAATATCGGCACACCAGTGTCATCGGAGAGCAAGTCGGAATTTGCCCAGCAAATGATGAAATGGGCGGCTGGGCTCGCCGGGGGTAGTTCACTCACGCCTCAGGAACCGGGAAAGAAGCGGTTTGCGCTATGGAAGTGACGCGATTCGTGATTCTGCACGCTCAAGGAGGTTACCGTGACTGATTCGGCGATCCATGCGAGTCCGCGGGCCATTCCCCCGATTGTGAAGACGGCGAGGCCGGTAGCGCTCAAGATTCAGCAGGAAATCAAATCCGCGGTACACCACGGGCTGATCAAGCGCTTGGATCTGGAGAAGATCGCGCTGATGCACGAGAATCCGGCTTCCCAGCAACAGCTGCTTACGGTGATTCACCAGTTGATCGGTGAGCAGAACATTCCGCTCTCGGCTGCGGAACGCGACCGGTTGGCACAGGAGGTGCTGGATGAAGTTTTCGGTCTGGGCCCGCTGGAACCACTGCTTCAGGACGCAAGTGTGAACGACATCCTGGTGAACACCTGCAGCGCAGTCTATGTGGAACGGCACGGCGTGCTGGAGAAGACTACGGTTATTTTCAAGGACGATCGGCACCTGATGCACGTGATCGACAAGATTGTGTCGGCGGTGGGAAGGCGGGTTGATGAGTCCTCACCGATGGTGGATGCCCGACTGAAAGACGGATCGCGGGTCAATGTGATCATTCCGCCACTGGCGGTGGACGGCCCCATTCTCTCTATCCGTAAGTTTGGCGCGAAGCCGCTGGGCGTGGAAGATCTGCTGCGTAACAAGGCCCTTACCGAACCAATGCTCGAGGTCTTGAAGGGTGCGGTGCAGGCGCGTCTTAATATCATCGTCTCCGGCGGCACCGGAGCAGGCAAGACTACTTTGCTGAACGTGATGTCCGGTTTCATCGATGAGCGGGAGCGAATCGTCACCATCGAAGACTCGGCCGAATTACAGATAAAACATGCGCATGTAGTGAGGCTGGAGTGCCGGCCTCCGAACGTGGAGGGCAGGGGCGCGGTGCGGCAGCGGGAGTTGGTGATCAATGCACTGCGTATGCGGCCCGACCGGATTGTGCTGGGCGAGGTGCGTGGCGAAGAGTGCATGGACATGTTACAGGCGATGAACACAGGCCATGATGGCTCGTTGACGACGATTCATGCCAACACACCGCGCGATGCCGTGGCCCGGATGGAGACGATGGCCATGATGGGCAGTGTGAGCTTGCCGGAGAAGGCGATTCGGGCGCAGATCGCATCCGCAGTTCATTTGATTGTGCAGATTGCCCGCATGAGTGATGGCTCGCGCCGGGTCACGCATGTTACGGAACTCACGGGATCGTTCAGCGATGTCATCAGCATGCAGGATGTCTTCCTTTTTGAGAAGGAAGGTCTGGGGCCAACAGGGAAGGTGAAAGGCCGCTTTCGAGGTACCGGCATCGTCCCCAAGTTTGCCGAAAGGTTGAAGGCTGCAGGTTTTCCCTTGCCGCCAAGTCTGCTCGATTACTCGATGGAAGTGTAGAGGGTTAGGGTATGGCCGTGCTGATTCTCACCTTTGTCTCGATTCTGCTGGCTACCTTCGCGTTGGTGGTGGTGGTGACACGTCAGTCGGCGGACGAGAAGATTGTCGGCCAGCGGATGGCATGGATCCATCTTTCGCAGAAGGCCAAGGCCGGTGCTGGGCCGGATAGTGGGCAGTTGCTGAAAGAAACGAAGAGGAGCAGGCTGGGGTGGCTGGATGAGTTTCTGAGCCGCTTCCAGTTCGCACAATCATTACAAGTGCGCATTTTGCAAGCGAACAGTTCGACCAGTGTCTCCGGTCTGATCCTGACCAGTCAGGGTTTGTTGCTCGTGGGCACCGCGATCACGTGGCTCTTTGCGCCGATGATTTTGATCGACCTCGCGGTGGGCGCTGTACTCAGCTTGTTGCCATTTGGGATTCTTTCCTTGAAGCGTACGAGAAGGGTCAATGCGTTCGACGCAGCTCTGCCGGAGTGCATCGACATGCTAGCCCGCGCCCTGCGCGCCGGCCATTCCGTGGTGGGCGCCCTGGAGATGCTGGCGAGCAATGCTCAGGAACCGGCGGCCTTTGAATTCGGAGAAGTTTTCAAACAACTGAACCTCGGGTTGCCCATGCGTAACGCGCTGCTGCAACTTCTGGATCGCGTGCCATCGCCCGATCTGCGTGTTCTGGTGACCGCGATCATGGTGCAGAAAGACACCGGCGGCAACCTGGTCGAAATTCTCGATCGCACGGTCTTTGTCATTCGAGAACGGTTGCGGATTCAGGGTGAGATTCGTGTAGAAACTGCCCAGGGAAGACTTACCGGATGGATTTTGACGGCGCTGCCGGTGGTGATGATGGTGCTCCTCAACCTGGTGAATCCGGGCTATTCCAGTATCCTCTTCCACGACGAACTCGGCCGCAAACTAATCTACATCAGCCTTGGGATGCTGGGGGTGGGCAGTTTGATCATTCGCAAAATCGTCAATGGGATCGAGGTCTAGCGGAAATGGACCCGATCTTCTACTTCGCGCTCACGTTTACCGTCTTTCTGGTTTTCGCTCTCATATTTGCTCCGGTCCTGCTGCGACCCTCTCCAGCGGCCAGGCGGATGCTGGAGATGGTACGGAGCAATCGCCCGGACGAACGACGTGTCGGCAGGAACGAGCGTGTACAGGAGGCGGTTCTCTCCATGGCGAGGAGGTTACGCATCCGGCTGGGGATCACCGAGGACGAAAAGGTCAAACAGCAGCTCCTGAGCGCGGGAATCAGGAGTAGTGGAGGGATGAGCGCATACGCTGCCAGCCGCTTTGCGGGTCCGGTCTTAGGCCTGGCGTGCGGGAGCCTGATCCGCACGAACACCGTGTTCTGGGCGTTGACTCTGGCCGCCGTTTTTTACCTGGTCCCGGACATGTGGCTGAAGACAAAGATCAAGAACCGGCGAGACAGAATCAGGAAGAGCATCCCCGACGCGCTGGACCTGTTGGTTATCTGCGTAGAGGCAGGCCTGGGTTTGGACCAGGCGATGCTGCGCGTGGGACAGGAGCTGATCATCAGCCACCCGGACATTCACCACGAGTTCATGCAAGTCAACCTGGAGCAGCTTGCCGGCAAGCCCAGGCTGGAGGCATGGAAGAGCATGGCGGAGCGCACGCAGATTCCGGAATTCTTCCTCTTCGTCAGCATGTTGACGCAGGCTGACCGGTTTGGCACTCCCATTGTTCGGGCGTTGAGCCGGTTTGGCGATGAAATCCGTTTGAAACGACGGCAGCGGGCCGAAGAGATGGCTGCGAAGACAAAGATCAAAATACTTTTTCCGCTTGTGTTGTTTATCTTTCCCTGCATTTTCATTGTGTTGTTGGCGCCGGCGATCCTGAATATTGCGAAGAACATGCAGGCGTTCAAGTAGTGTGGCCGCCTGGCGGTGATCGCTGGAAAAAGACACAGCAATAGTGGCATATAGGGTTTACTGGTTTACGAGATAGGGAGAAAGGAGGATACATCCGATGGATACGACAACACTGATTCGCATCATCGCAGGTGTTTTGGCAGTCGCCGTGGCCGCGTTTTTGGTTTACCGCCGAAAGAACGCAAAAGTTCATTAGCCGGGCGGCCCTCAACACCGTGAGAAAGACATGAACCTCATAGACGTAACGAGGGCCACCTCCGTCGGTACTCGGATCACCATAGCCGATACTTCCCTTACCCGCCTGATCGGCCTGATGGGCAGGCGGCGGCTGGATGCCGGATGTGGGCTTCTTATCAGGCCCTCATTCGGCATTCATACTTTCGGCATGCTGTTTCCGATCGATGTGGTGGCGCTTAACAAGAACCTGCAGGTGCTCAAGCTTTGGCACCATTTGGCTCCGTTCAGGATGACAAGCATCCATTTGAAGACCGATAGCATGCTGGAATTACCGGCCGGGCAAATCCGCAATTGCCAGATCAGGGTCGGAGATCAGTTGAAGTTCGTGTCATGAGGTCTGCTAGCCCGGAAAACATTTAGAGGACGGATCCCCGGAACCGCAGATCCCTCGGCTTCGCTCCGAGGCTCCTATGAACAGATTCACTGTGGGGAACGAGGTGTTTCATCGGATGAATTCCTCGCGATCGGAATGAGGGCCGAGAGCAAATATGTCCATCGATTCATGCTGTTTCGAATCATCCGGCTTTATCATCGCTTGAACCATTTTCCACGGCGTGTCGCTGGATGAAGATGAACCTTTTCAAGGAGAGACAGGATGAAGAAGCTGAGTTGGCTTGTTTTGTTCATAGGGATCCAGGGGTTATGGCTCGGAGCACCGAAAGCGTTGTCGCAAAGCGGGATCACTGCGCAAAATGGGAGGAATCTCACCTGCGCTTCCGATGACATGAAAAGACATCTGTGCCGGGTCGATACCAGCCGTGGCGTGCAGATGATTAATCAAAGAAGTGGTTCGCCCTGTATCCAGGGACAGACCTGGGGTTATAGCCGATCAGGGATCTGGGTGGACCGGGGTTGCCGGGCAGATTTCTATCTGGGTACTAACTACAGGCCTGGCGGCCCCGGCGGCCCGGGTTACGGCGGCCCCGGCGGTCCAGGTTATGGCGGAAGCGGTATAACCATCACCTGCTCCTCGAATAACGGTAAGCGCAATTTCTGCCCGGCGAACACCAGTCGCGGGGTGCAACTCACGAACCAGCGCAGCGGCTCACCTTGTATCCAGGGGCAGACGTGGGGCTACGATAATCAGCGGATCTGGGTTGACCGGGGTTGTCGAGCGGACTTTGTCACGATGCGGCGATAGCCTGATCAGTGAGCGGCTTTCTGCAACGAAAGCCGCTCATCTGCTCAGTTGGTTTTAGCTGCAGGGCTTGCCCGCATCTGCATGGGCACCTTTGGCCTTGGCTGCAGCTTCGGTCATATAGGCACCCGCCTTGGTTGTACCGTAGTACTTAGTCCCCGGGCAGTGATAGACCTTGGTAGACGTGTTTAACCAGACCAGACCTGGACCACCACCGGGAGCCGGCGCGGTCGCGGTCCCGCCCGTAGTCGCAGTCTTGGTCTTTGCTGCCGGCGCCGCAGCGGGAGCAGCGGCCGCAGGAGCGGGCGTTGCCGGCGCTGCGGCGGCAGGGGCAGCAGGCGCAGAGCCGGTGGATGCATACCAGGTCTTCACCCCTTTGTGGCCGCGGCACGCACCGCTCTTGCTCGCACCAGTCCAGTAAGAACCGTCGTTACACAAGCCGGTAGCACCAGCGGGGGCACCGGCCGGGGCCTGGGCCACACCTGCCTGCGAAGCGATCATTGCGGTTAAAGCCAGCGCAGTTGCGGCCAGCATCGAACGGATCAGTATCTTCATATGTTCTCCAGTTGAATGAGTAGCGTAGTTTCCGGGGGCTGAGCCACCCATGCTACGACGACTTCGGACTCAAGTACAAGGCCTTTATCGCACGCAAACCCAGTATGCGGGCGAAGATAACTGTTGCATAAGTGCCACTTATATGAATAAATGGGCTCCCACTTGCTTTCGGGAAGGCCCATCCCCCGGACACAGACCTACATAAGTTCAGTTAGCATCATCGGCCCTGTAGCGTAGTTGCGTTTCTGCAAGCAAAACTATCAGGAGAAAACGAAATGAACTGGATGCCGATCATTATTCAGCTGATCAGTGGTGGCGTGGGTGGAAATATAGCCGGCGCTTTGTTGAAGAAGTTCAATCTGGGTCCGATCGGCAATACGATTGCCGGGATACTTGGCGGAATCGGCGGAGGACAATTGCTGAGCATGTTGACTGGCGCCGCTGCCGCCGCACCCGCTGCGACCGGCGGATTGGACATGTCTTCCATGTTGTCGAATATCGGTGGGGGAGGCGTAGGCGGGGCTGTGATCATGGTGATTGTAGGTTTGATCAAGGCCCAGATGTCCAAGTCTTCTGTAGCGAACGCTTAGCGAGCACCACGGATCGTAGCTGACACAGAGTCCCGTCAGGGACGGCTGAAGACCGCGTGTAAGTAGTCAGCCACCCCTGATGGGACTACTCCGGATAGTTGTCGGTCTAACCCAGGACTTACGTCCCGGGCTACCTTCGGACGTCCCTTCGGGACTTTGCACCCGACGGATACCGTCGACATTGCTATGACACGTACTTCTTCGGGACGTGCGCCGACGCTATTGCGGGGCCGGGTTGCTGCCTGGCGCAGGCGTCGGCTTGGTGCTGTCTGGCCCCTTGTAAACGAGGGGAATGTGCATGGGCAATTCGGCATCGCTTCTCTTCGCTTTTGGCTTCTCCCGAGCTGCTGCTCCTTTTGCTTCTTCGGCAACCACGGTGCGTTGGGAATTAAGACAGAGCCAGGTATTACGGACATGCTCGAAGACATGGGAGAAGATACCTTTTTCCAGAACCGGCCCCTTCTCTCCCTTCCAGGACATCACATAAGTACCGTTGACGATAGCGACGTCGCCGACAAAGCGGACGCTTACTACCTTTTGTTCTAAGGAGGCCGGGCCCTCATTCTTTACAAACAGGTGGGCTATCTGCTGGTTGCGCGTGGCCACGTCTCCGCTGGCGGAGATGCCGATAAACTCCGGAGCGAGGACCAGTTCCAAACCATACTGATCGCGCTTGGTCACTGCTTCAGCCCAGCGGTCTTCTACCTGCTGCATCTCGCGAAAGGCGGGAGGTGCCGCGGCTGTCTTGTTCGTTTGCTGAGCATGCGCGGTCACCACAGGTAAGGGCATGGCGAGCGCAAGTACCAGAAAAGCTGTTGTTCGATGACCCATTCTTTACTCATTCTACCGTCCCTGTTGTTCACATTTGTACCTTGGTTCCCCACAGGCGCCGGCTTGCTGGTTGTGGCCTAAACTCAGGTTATGGCCTCCCTTTCTGATGTGTCGTTGGACCGCGGCCTGCCCGCCAGCGTAGAGGCGGAGCGTTCGATTCTGGGCGCGATCCTGCTCGATAACCATTCCTATAACGAGGCCGCGGAAAAGCTGCGCGCCGAAGACTTCTCGCTCGACTCACACCGGCGGATCTACAGCCGCATGGCCGAGTTGATCGATGGCCGCCGCGCGGTCGATATCGTGACCCTGGCGGAAGAATTGGCTCGCCGCAAGGAGGTCGAGGCGGTGGGCGGCGTGGCTTATCTCGCGTCCCTCACCGAAGGGCTTCCGCGCCGGCCCAGCATCGAAGAATACGTCCGCATCGTCAAGGACAAATCTCTGGCCCGGCAACTGATCAGCATCTGCAACACTGCCATCACCCGGGCGGCGGACCAAAGCGATGAAGCGCTGGTGGTGCTCGATGCCGCTGAATCCGGGCTGCTCGAAGTTTCCGAACGCGGCATCACTCGCGGATTTGCCGGGATCCCGGAGATCGTGCGCGACTCCTTCGGGACCATCGACAATTTGTATGCGCAACAGAAAGAGGTGACCGGGCTGGCCACCCACTACACCCAGTTCGACAAGATGACCAGCGGCCTGCAGGCGTCCGACCTGATCATCATCGCCGCCCGTCCCAGCATGGGCAAGACCGCGTGGGCCATTAACATTGCCGAGAATGCCGCGGTGAGAGATGGCAAGATCGTCGCCGTTTTTTCGCTCGAAATGTCCAAGGAGTCGCTGCTGCGGCGCATGCTGGCCTCGCAGGCTTTGGTTTCGATGCAAAAAATCCAAACCGGCTTTATTCCCAAAGCGGATCGGGGCAAATTGATGGAGGCGCTGGAGCGGCTGGCGGAAGCAAGAATCTTCATCGACGATACCCCGGCCATCGCGCTCTCCGAGATGCGGGCCAAGGCGCGGCGGCTGCAACGGCAACAAGGCGGACTGGACCTGATCGTGATCGATTATCTGCAGTTGATGAGCGCCTCTTCGTTTGGGGTTGGAGCACGACGCTACGAGAATCGCACCCAGGAGGTCTCCGCCATCTCGCGCGGACTCAAAGCCCTGGCTAAAGAATTGCGGGTCCCAGTGGTCGCCCTCTCGCAGCTCAGCCGCGCCTCCGAGCAGCGCGGAGGCGACAAAAAGCCGATGCTCTCGGATCTGCGCGAATCGGGATCCATCGAGCAGGATGCCGATGTGGTGGCGTTCATTCACCGTGATAGTTACTACAACAAGGATGAAAACGGGGACGAGGATCCCGACGCGAAGAACAAGGCGGAGATCATCATCGCCAAGCAGCGCAATGGTCCCACCGGCTCGGTGCTTCTGGCGTACCGTGCGGACTGCACGCGCTTTGAGAACATGGCCTTCGGCGAGGCGCCTGGTGAATACTAAGTAGACCATGCCTAACCGACCGCTTTGGGCCGAGGTCTCCAGCCATCGCTTGCTCACCAACTACAAGAAGCTGCGCCGCATCGCTGGTCCGCGAGCTGAGGTGATGCCGGTGGTGAAGGCCAACGCGTATGGCCACGACGTGTTGGCGTGCGCGCCGCTGCTCGCTGCCGCGGGAGCTCAATGGTTGGGAGTGACGTCCACCGAGGAAGGCGCCGCCGTCCGCGCGGTTTGCCCACAACCGCGCATTCTGCTGATGTCGGGAATCTTTCGCGGAGAAGCCGACACGGTCATTGATCAGGGGTTGACTCCCGTGGTTTGGGAGCCGTGGCATCTCGACCTGCTGGAAGGGGCGGCAGCGGCACGCGCCCTGGCGCCCATGTCGCTCGCAGTACACCTGGAGATCGATACCGGCATGTCGCGCCAGGGGGTTGGTTCCCAGGAATTGGATGCGCTGTTGGCTCGTTTTAACGCCGGCTCCTGCCTGCGCCTCGAAGGCGTGATGACCCATTTCTCTTCACCCGAAACCATTTCCTCGATTCGGCCCAATCCGCAGTTGGCCCCGTTGGCGGCGGCGCTCGAGTTGATCGTTGGCCGCGGGCTGCGTCCGCAGTGGCTGCATGCCGGCAACTCGTCGAGTATGGTCGCTGGATCGGACCGTGTCGCGCTAATGAAGATGGCCGCGGGGATGGGGGCGCGGCTGATGTTGCGGCCGGGACTGGCGCTCTATGGCTACCTCGACCGCATCACTCAGGATGGGCTGTCATGGGATGGCGAATCTGGCTTTGCCCCGGTGCTGGAGTGGAAGACCCAGGTGACATCGTTGCGCACCCTGCGGGCGGGGGAGACGGCCGGATATGGCAATACGTTCACCGCGGCTCGGGTGACGCGGCTTGCGCTGCTGCCGGTTGGCTATGCAGACGGGTTCAATCGACTGCTTTCCAACCGCGGACATGTGCTCGTCAAGGGCCAAAAGGCAGCGATCGCCGGGCGGATCTCGATGGACCAGACAACAGTGGATGTTACGGACATTCGCGGTAATGCCATTGGCGACGAGGTTGTGCTGCTGGGGAAGCAGGGCCGCTACTCGATCGGCGCCTGGGATCTGGCAGATCTTGCGGATACGATCCCCTGGGAGGTGCTGTGCGCCATTTCCTCTCGGGTTCCGCGGAAGATTGTGTCCTAGATCTCCCAAGTACCGGCAAACTCCGGGTGGGTGGTAGGGTCAGAAATAAAGAGGCTACACTGAGAATGTGTTTATCGATGAGGCTCGCATTCGGGTGAAGGCTGGGGATGGCGGCAACGGGTGTGTTGCCTTCCGGCGGGAGAAGTTTGTTCCTCGCGGCGGTCCCTCCGGTGGTGATGGCGGACGCGGTGGCGATGTCATCATGGAATCGAGCGAACGGCACAACACGCTGGTTCATTTTCGTTTCAATCCTGAGCACAAAGCAGAGCGGGGGCGTCATGGCGAAGGCTCCAACTGCAGTGGCCGGGAAGGCGTGGATATGATTTTGAAGGTCCCGGTTGGCACCGTACTGTATGACGACGAAACCGGGGCATTGGTGCATGACTTCAAACGTCCCGATGAGCGCATCATCGCTGCCAAGGGGGGACGGGGCGGACGGGGAAACCAGCATTTCGCCACCGCCACCCACCAGGCCCCGCGGGAATCAGAAGCAGGCCGGGAGGGCGAAGAGCGGGTTTACCGGCTGGAGTTGAAGTTGTTGGCGGATGTCGGGCTGGTGGGCTACCCCAACGCCGGAAAGTCGACGCTGATCTCGCGGATTTCGGCGGCGAAACCAAAGATTGCCGACTACCCCTTCACCACGCTGGAGCCGAACCTGGGCGTGGTCTCGGTGGGAGAGCCGCCCCATGAAGACAGCTATGTGGTGGCCGACATCCCGGGTTTGATCGAGGGCGCCCACCTGGGGGCAGGGCTGGGAGTACAGTTTCTCCGCCATATTGAGCGCACCCGCGTACTGGTGCACCTGGTGGATGTTTCCGATGCCAGCGGCCGCCCCGACCCGGTGGAGGATTTTCGGGTCATCATGGCCGAATTGAAAAGCTTCGGCCACGGCCTGGACGAGAAGCCGATGCTGGTGGCGGCGTCCAAGATCGACGCGGCTAATCCGGACAAGCTCAAGAAGCTGCGCGCCATGGCCAAGCGGCGAAAGCTCCCCTTCTTTGCTATTTCAGCAGTGACCGGGGCGGGGATCAACGAGCTCAAATATGCGGTGGGTGATCTGGTGCGCACATCGCGCGAAGCGGAGATTGCCCCGGCACCGGCCAGCACCATTCTCGCGGAATACTAACAATCAGGCAGTAGCGAGACGCGGTGCGTGCACAGGCACAATGGTGCGCCGCGGAGCGGGAAATTGCACCAACTCCCATGCAGATCGATCGCGGAGCAGGCGAGAGACCAGCGCGGTGTGCATGGCGTGTCCCGCTCTCTGGGCGACGACCCGGCCCAGGATACGATGGCCGGCCAAGGCCAAATCTCCAATCAGGTCGAGCACTTTATGGCGGACGAATTCGTCGTCAAAGCGAAGCGGGCCATTTTGTACCGTGCCCCCGCAGAGAATGATCGCATTCTCCTCCGAGGCCCCGCGGATCAGACCCATATCCCGCAGCATTTTCTCATCTTCACGAAACCCGAAGGTGCGGGCCGCGGCAATCTGGGCACCGTAAGCTCCAGCAGCCAGATCGACAGTGAATGCCTGGCGGCCGATGGGATGGGGAAAATGAATGTCGTAGGTGATGCTGTAGCCTTCGCCAGGATAGACGGCGATGAACTTGCCGTTCTCGCGCACTTCCACACTTTTCAGGATGCGCAGATACTGCCGTCGCCGCCGCTGGCTGCGGATGCCTACTTCGGCAAAAGCTTCCACGTAAGGCAGGGCACTGCCGTCCAGGATGGGAAGCTCCAGATTGTCCAGCTCGATGATGACGTTGTCGACGCCCATGCCGATGAGGGCGGAGAGGAGATGCTCGGTGGTGGAGATGAGCACGCCCTGGCGCATGATGCTAGTGGCGTAGCTGACCTTGGCGACATTTCTGCCTGTGGCCGCAATCTCGTAGTTGTCCAGATCTGTGCGGCGGAAAACGATGCCGGAACCGGCAGGGGCGGGAAGTAATCGCATGTTGACCGGCGCCCCGCTGTGGAGACCGATTCCTGAGAATTCAATCACCGACGCGATGGTCTTTTCTAAATGGGCTGGTTCCACGAACAGTATTCCTGGCTTGCAAGGAGTCGCAAAACCATAGACTACACAGGATTAAAAAAGTTGCACTGTGTCAAAAGTGCGACAAACTGATCGGGCCATCAGACGTACGACAAGGGTGTTAGGTTTACCGACGGAGAAAAAAACTTGATGGAAACCTACCGTGACCTGACTGGAGCGGTCGCCAGGCGGGAGCCGCAAATGCACAAAATGATCGCTCAGCTGGTGGGCCTGGAATCCCCTACGGAGGACCGGGCAGCGGTGAACCGCTGCGTCACCCTCGTCGAGGGGTGGATCAAAGCCAGCGGCGGCAAGAGCAGGCGCGGCAGGCAAAAATCTGCCGGAGACCTTTTGATTGGCCAGTTTGGCCCCGTCCGGACGAAGACCAAACCCGTGATGCTGCTGGGCCATCTGGACACTGTCTGGCCGCTGGGTACGCTCAGGCAAATGCCCTTCCAGGTCCGTGCGGGGCGGGTGTGGGGCCCCGGCGTCCTGGACATGAAGGCGGGCGTGGTGATGGCCCTCAGCGCCCTGCGCACGCTGCACGAAACAGGGCAGTTACACCGCCCTGTCATCTTCCTGCTCAATAGCGACGAGGAGACCGGCAGCGAACATTCACGGACTCTGACCGAATCGCTGGCCAAAAAATGCGAGGCGGTCTTTGTCCTGGAACCGGCGCAGGGGCTCTCGGGCGCTTATAAGACGGCCAGGAAGGGGGTCGGCCACTACCGGCTGCGGGTACATGGCATCGCCGCCCATAGCGGGGTCGATTTTACTCACGGACACAGCGCGGTGCTGGAACTTGGACGGCAGATCGAGCGTGCCAGCTCGTTCACCAACCTGCCACGCGGCATCACCGTTAACCCGGGCGTGATTGGCGGGGGCACGCGGTCTAACGTAGTGGCGGCTGAAGCTTGGGCCGAGTTCGACGTGCGCATTGCCAAGGCAGTCGATGCGGAGCGCGTGGACCGCCGTTTCCGGTCTTTGCGCCCAATTGACCGCAAATGCACGCTGGAAATCGAGGGCGGGCTGAATCGACCACCGATGGAACGTACTTCGGGTACCGTCGCGCTTTTTCGGCGCGCAGCAACAATGGCCGCAGGGTTGGGTTTTGACCTGCAGGAAGCAGCGACTGGCGGAGGTTCGGACGGGAACTTTACCTCAGCCCTGGGAATTCCGACGCTGGACGGAATGGGAGCTATCGGCGAAGGCGCACATGCCGATAGTGAGTCTATTCTGCTCGATGCGCTGGTTCCCCGAACGGCACTGCTGGCAGCGATGATCGGCGGTCTTTCTCTGGAGTAGGCCGCGGAAAGGGACACTATGTTGGCCGCTTTGGATCTAGCCCTGCTCACCATTTTCGTTCTCTGCTCCACCCAGTTGCTCCGCCCCGGCAAGAAGAGTGACTCGGATATTTTGTCGTAACA
Organism: Acidobacteriaceae bacterium; assembly: GCA_049522955.1. Lineage (GTDB taxonomy): Bacteria > Acidobacteriota > Terriglobia > Terriglobales > Acidobacteriaceae > PALSA-350. The sequence continues at coordinate 26,803 of JBEKNJ010000020.1, read as the reverse complement.
GCTAGTGAAGGGTACGGGCTTCAGCTCGTACAACGCCGCGCAACCTCGATGGGCTTTATCCTCTGAGGGAATTCTTTCCAGGAGAGAAACCCCTCAGCGGCTAAAGCCGCAATTTGTTTTGGGGGATAACGGACGGCCTGAAGGCCGTCCCCTTCAAAAGCCTCTGATCGCCGAGTTCAACCTACGGTCATTCGCTGCTGGGCTCCTTCGAGCAGGCTGGTGACCAGTGCCAGGGGCAAACCAACGACATTGAAGTAGCAACCGCTGATGCGTGGAATCCACCTTCCAGCATAGCCTTGGATGGCGTAGGCACCGGCCTTATCCATGGGCTCACCGCCGGCCACGTAGTCGGAGACTTCCTGGGGCGAAAGCGTCCGCATGGTCACTTGCGTGAGCTCAGCGGCCACCTCTGCCGAGCCTGGTGCCCAGACCACGGCCACACCAGTCACCACCTGGTGGGTGCGTCCGGATAACAGCAGCAGCATGCGGGTGGCCTCGGCGGCATCCGCCGGCTTGCCCATAACCTCGCCGTCGCAAACCACCACCGTATCGGCACCCAGAACCGTCACGCGTTCGGCTGATGATTGATGCCGGGCAAAGACTTCTTCCGCCTTCTCCCGGGCCAGCCTGGTGGCAAAGCGGATCGCGTCTTCTCCCGGCCGACGCGACTCCGCCACGGACGATGCCTCCACCTGGAAACGATACCCGGCCTGGGTCAACAGCTCCCGTCGGCGCGGGGAGGCAGAGGCGAGGATGAGCGTCCCATTCATAAATTAAGCTTCGTCCAGGGTGGTACCCGCACGAACACCCTTCCGATTGCAAACCGCCCAAGCCATGCGTGGGGTATTGTGCGCGATCCCGTAGCGACCATCGGGACCGAGCAGGATGATGCCGCCATGCCCCTGGAGACGGGTATGGAGATAGGCGATGGCATCCTGGGCGGACTGCTCCGGCCCCAGTTGCGGCACCCGGTCGACCGCCCACTTTCCCAACACCAGCTTCATGATGGGCTCGCCCCAGCCAGTAAGCGAGGCGGCTGCGCTGCGGTTGTCGGCGTAGCCGCCGCAGCCAATGACCGACGAGTCGCCTACTCTCCCAGGTGTCTTGTTCAGGGTGCCCCCGGTGGAGGTGGCTGCGGCCAGGTTCCCGGCCGCGTCCAGCGCCACCGCGCCCACGGTGTCGTGCGAGGGGGGAGGTCCGCCGTTGAAGGTCTGATCGGGAATGCCGGCGCGGGCTCGCGCCTGGGCTGTCCGGAGGCGCTGCCGTTCCCGGTCGAGAACCAGCTCGGCGTTATCAATCAAGGCCAGACCATGTTGGCGGGCAAACTCTTCCGCGCCGGCGCCCACAAAGTAAACGTGCGGGCTTTCTTCGAGCACCAGGCGGGCGGCCTGGATCGGGTTCTTCAACCGCTCGACGCAAGCGACCGCACCGGCGCGCAAGGTGGCGCCGTCCATCAGCAACGCGTCGAGCTGGACTCGGCCATCCGCAGTCAGGAAGCTGCCCCGTCCGGCATCGAAGGCTTCGTCATCCTCGAGCACGGTAACGGCAGCCTCAACCGCATCCAGGGAGGAAGCTCCCTGGCGAAGCAGCGCGTAGCCGGTTTCGACGGCCTGGATCACGCCCCGCGTGTGCGCTTCCAGTTGGTCTGCCGGAATGTCCCAGGCGCCGCCATGGACCAGCAATACTGGAGATCGAACACCTGGGTGGGGGACTGCCGTCATGATCAGGCGCGGGGAGCAGGGCGCAAATCGCTGGTGCCGGTGCGCGCCGCCGGGCTGGCCGCCGAGGGGTTACGAAGCTCGACCGGCAGGGGCTTGGTCCGTTGGTAGGTGTAGCTGATGCGATGAATGACGGTGATGGTGGACAACACCGCCAGGACCCAGAGCACCGGCGCCATCACTCCCCAGCGGTTGAAGAGGGCTCCGAGAATGATGAGCACCACCCGTTCCGGCCGCTCCATAAAGCCCACCTTGCAGGAACCGATGAGCGCTTCGGCGCGGGCACGGGTGTAGCTGACCATGAGCGACGTGACCATCACAAACGCCGTCAGGAAGACATAAAAGAATCGGATGCCGCGGGCATAAAAAACCAGCAGCCCGAAGAACAGCACGACGTCGCTATAGCGATCGATCACCGAATCGAAAAACGCGCCGAAGATAGTGACCTGGTGCGTCTGGCGCGCCACCCGCCCATCCACCATGTCGAAGATGCCGGCCCCGATGATAACCAGGCCGGCGTAGACGAACAGACGAACAAAATTGTGTTCGTTGGCCCAGCCGAAGAGAATGGCCGCCGCGGTGTTGATCACCAGGCCCAGGAAGGTGAGCACATTGGGGGAGATACGGGTGAGCGCAAGCCCATCCACGATGCCCTGCAGGATGACCCCGCAGCCCTTGCCGAAGGCGGCGGTCCAGCTCATGGCGCCTCGTCGTGAATGGTCGTGAGCTTGAGAATCTCCAGTTCGCGTTTGCCGTTCGGGGTCACAATCACAGCAATGTCTCCCACCTGCTTGCCGACCAATCCCCGGCCGATGGGCGAGGTGGTCGAAATCAGCCCTTGATTCACGTCGGATTCTTCGCTGGTGACCAGCTTATAGGTGATCTCTTCATTTTTGGTGGAATCGAAGACGACGATGGTCGAGCCAAAAGCAATCCTGTCTTTGGGGATATTGGACAGGTTCACCAGTGCTAACTCCGCCATGCGCTTCTTGAGCTGCCCCAGACGAGCATTGACGAAGACCTGGCGCTGCTTGGCCATGTGGTACTCGGCGTTTTCGCTCAGATCTCCCAGCGAGGCTGCCTTCTTGATCTCAATGGGCAGCTCGTGAGTAAGCTCGTGCTCCAGCACGCGAATTTGTTCTTCCAGCTTTTTCTTTATGTGTTCAGGCATTCGCTTGTGATCCGGGGAGTGTGAGGCGAACCAGCCAACTGTAAAAAACGATTATACGACGGAGCAGGCCGCGCTCGTCATCGGCGGGAATCGAGGAAACTCTGCAGGATGAGCACCGCCGCGACCTGATCGATGACGTCCCGCCGCTTTCCCGGCTGGTGACCGGCCGCGTCCAGATGACGATGGGCTTCGGTGGTGGAGAGCCGCTCGTCCCAAAGCGTCACCGCCAGGCCGGTCTCCTTTTCCAGGTCCTGAGCGAAGGCTTGCGCCTTAAGCGCCTGGGGGCTCACGTCGCCCGACATGTAGAGCGGATTGCCAACCACGACCTGAGTACAGTTGTACTTGCGCACCAGCCGCGCCAGAGTGCCCAGGTCCTGACGCCGGTTCTTGCGCGTCAGGGTAAACACCGGTTGCGCGGTCAGCCCCAGCTCGTCGGAGAGGGCGACGCCGACGCGGCGGTCGCCGACGTCCAGACCGAGAATGCGGGCGTGGGGCTTCTGTGCTTCGTCCATAGGGTCTATTCTCCACCCGCAAGGGTGTGTCCCTTCCACCAATCAAGGGGGCCTCATTCGGTAAAACATTTCCAGGACGGGTCCGCTGAACCGCAGGATGCGGGCAAGAGAATCGCATCATAAAATCCAGGTGGAGAATCCAATCCACCAAGGTCCCCTCTGTGCGACGTTTTCTGCTAGTTGTTCTGGTCCTGGGTCTGGTCGTTGGCTCGCTGGTTTACCGGGAACTCACAAAACCTGCCACACCACCGGCAGAGACGATTGTCGAAGTGGTTCCTGGCATGGGAACACGCGCCATCGGCGCGTTGCTTGCCGAGCACGGCATTATCCACAGCCAATATGCCTTTGACCTCTGGCACGTGGTGCATGGGGGCACGCTTAAGGCGGGAGAATACCAATTTACTCAACCGGCGAGCGTTCCGGCCGTGTACGACCGCATTGTTCGCGGCGATGTTTATACCCGCACTGTGACGATTCCCGAAGGCTTCAACCTTTTCGACATCGCCCAGGCGGTCGAGGATGCCCAACTGGGGTCCAAGGAAAAGTTCCTCGCGGCAGCCGACAAGGATGTGGCTCTGATTGCCGATCTGGACCCGGGAGCCAAAAACCTGGAGGGCTATCTCTTCCCTGACACCTACCGCTTTCCCCGGCGCATCACCCCCGGCCAGATACTGGCTGTCATGGTGCGGCGATTTCGCCAGGCCAGCGCGTCGATAGGCTTAGAGGGCGACTACCACCGGATCGTGACCCTGGCCTCGCTGGTGGAGAAAGAGACACCCGTGGCCGAAGATCGGCCCATGGTCGCCAGCGTGCTGCAGAACCGCTTATCAAAGAACATGCCGCTGATGACTGACCCCACAGTGATTTACGCCGCCATGCTGGAGAAGCAGTACCGAGGAACGATTTACCAGTCGGACCTGAAGCGGGACTCAGCCTACAACACCTACCGCCATGCCGGTTTGCCGCCGGGGCCCATCTGCAGCCCGGGGACCGCGTCCTTGCAGGCCGCGATGCACCCGGCAGACAGTCATTTTCTTTATTTTGTAGCCGATCCGAGGGCCGCGGGCCATTCCCGATTCGCCGCCACACTCGAAGAACATGAGCGCAATGTGACCGCCTACCGGCGAGGTCTGAAGGATGCGCAGGGCGGCCCTTGAGCGCCCGGGCCTGGCAATTGCTCTATACTCGCAGTTCCTGAGTTGAATGAATGCGGAGAGACTGGTTGAAGCTTTTGGCCCTGCTGGTACCGGTCCTGACCGGATGCTTGAGCCACACCCGCAAACTGCAACAGCCGAAGTTGGCCGGGACGGTGATGAATGCCGATGCGGTGCAACTGGTGGAAGCGGTCAACAAGCGTTACCAGCAGGTAAATTCGCTGACTGCGACCGTGGATTTTGCCGCCTCGGTGGGAGGGGCCCATTCCGGCAAACAGACCGATTACACCTCCATCCACGGATTTATCCTCTTCCGCAAGCCGGAGATGCTGCGGGTGATCGGACAAGTGCCGGTGATCCGCACCCCGGCGTTCAACCTGGCCTCCAATGGCAGCACCTTCACGCTGACCATCCCGCCCAGGAGCAGAGCCATCCAGGGAAGCACTTCCGTGGTCACCAAGGCAGCCAATCCGCTGGAGAATCTGCGCCCTCAGGTCTTTCTTGATTCCATCGTGATTCGCGCGATCGCCGCCGACCGGATCGTCTCCCTGACCACTTCCAGCACGCAAACGCTGGACCCCAAGACGAAACAACTGATCGAGACCCCGCTGTATGACTTGACCGTGCTCAACCCCGGCCGTACCAACCCCGCCCCCGGGCTACCCCAGGTAGACAAGCCGACCAGGGTGATCCATTTCAGCCGGATCGATCTGATGCCCACCGGGCAGGATATCTATAACAGCGAGGGTGCTCCCGAGACCAAGGTGAGCTACGGGCCCTATCAGGATTTCAACGGGGTCTCGTTCCCCAGGACCATCACCATCGACCGGCCGCTGGAGGAATACCGGATCACGCTGACCGTGGAAAAGATCATCGTGAACATACCGTTGCCTGACGAGCAGTTTGAACAAACCGTGCCCAAAGGCTACAAACTGGAGAAGATGCCCTAGCCCTGATGCAGGCCGGCGCGTGCGGCGTGAGCACGAATGGCCTGGTTGATCTCCAGGGCTAACGCCAGCGCATCGCGAGCCTCCTCCGGCTTGACCTTCGGTGGCCTGCGGGTACGGACGGAATCTAAAAAAGCCTTGATCTCCAGCAACAGGGGCTCTCCCGTCTGCACCGGCGGCTTGGCGGCAGCCAGGGCCGCTCCGTTTTCTCCGGGGGCTACGCTGATGATGAGCAAATCCTGACGGGCGTAGTCGATGGAGAGGTACTGGTGCGGCTGAAAGAAGCGAAGCTTGCGCACGGTCTCGGTGCTGACCCGGCTGGCGGTGAAGTTGGCGACACAACCGGAGGCAAATTCCAGGCGGACGTTGGCGATGTCGACCTGGGAGGATAAGATCCTCAGCCCGACGGCGTGAAGCTCGCGCACGGGAGAACGCACCAGGCTGATAACGATGTCCAGATCGTGGATCATCAGGTCCAGGACTACGTCCACGTCCAGGGCCCGGCGATGAAAGACGCTGAGACGGTGAGCTTCGAAAAACATCGGTCCGTTGACCAACAGCTCGGCGGCGGTGACGGCGGGGTTGAAGCGTTCCAGCAGGCCCACCTGCAGGATTTGCCCATTGGCTGCCGCCAACCCGACCAGAGCGTCTGCTTCGGCTAACGTAACGGCAATGGGCTTCTCCAACAGGACGTCGAGCTCTTGTGACAGCGCCTGGGAGGCTACGGAAAAATGCGCCGACGTGGGGACGCAGATGGAGACCGCGTCGAGATGCAGTGTGCCCGCCCGGCATGCTTCGAGGCACGCTTCCGGGGAGCGAAACACGGGGAAGCCGCCCTGCTGGCTAAGCATTTCGGCGATCACCGGATCCGAGTCCACAACCGCGGCCAGCTTTACTCCGAAACCGGATTCCTCAAGCTGGCGATAGATGCGGAGATGATTACGGCCGAAAGTCCCGGCGCCAAAGACGGCTACATTGAGAGCATTCTTGCCGTCGTTACTTTCAGCCATAAATTATCTTGATGGTTATTTGCCTTGGACCACACCGAGACATTTGGTGTAGAGGGCGAGGATCTGATTCACCTGCTCTTCCGGCTTGGCGCCAGAGGCAGCGACAAAGCCGGCAGCGGCCGAAGTTGCTTTGATAACTCCCGTCGTCGCAGCGACAAACTTCAATAAATCCAACGCAATATCTTCATTGCGGCGCGAGCCATTCGGGAATGCGACAGCCTGTTCCATGTACTTCCTCCGTGGCGATGCTACCAGAAGCTGCGCAGTGGTTCGAGTATGCTGCTAGTTGCAACCCAGGTGGCCTCGATGGCGGTAACCGCGATCCAGCAGATTCGACGCATGCGGGGCGGAGCCCAAAGCCACCTTATGCTGGCTTCCGATGGCCATCTTTACGTAGTCAAATTCCGCAATAACCCGCAACATGTCCGGGTACTGGCCAATGAGCTTTTGGCCACGCGCCTGGCGGCCACGATCGGGCTGGCCGTTCCCCCGTCAGAGGTCATCGAGGTGTCAGAGTGGCTGATCCAGAACACGCGGGAGCTTTCGATTGAGCTGCGCGGAGGGGCGCAGCGATGCGAGGCCGGGCTGCACTTCGCTTCCCGCTGGGTAGGCGGCCTGATGCCCGGGCAAACGGTCGATTATCTGCCCGAGGGGCAACTGCTGGAGGTGCGCAACCTGGCAGAGTTCGCCGGTATCCTGGCCCTGGATAAGTGGACCTGCAACATCAACGGCCGGCAGGCTGTGTTTCAGAAAAGCCGGCGGGAACGCCGTTACAACGCGATCTTTATCGACCAGGGCTATTGCTTTCATGCCGGGGATTGGAAGTTCCTCGACATCAGCCTGGGGGGCGTCTTTGCCGAGAACACCGTCTATCGTGGAGTCACCGGCTGGCACAGCTTCGAGCCTTGGCTGAGCCGCATCGAGAGCCTGGCGCCGGAGATTGTCTGGGGAATCGCGGAGATCATTCCGCCGGAGTGGTATGGGAGCGACCTGAGCGCGCTCGAGGTGCTGGTGCAGAGGCTTCTGGCGCGACGGGCGCGGGTCCGCGAGCTGATTGGGGCATTCAGGGAATCGGCAAGGCAGCCGTTTCCTAATTGGGGTGGAGAGGCGGAAAACGTGATGAGGAGTGGCTTTGCGGCGGTAAGGTAAGTCGAAGATAGGACAAGGGCCGGTGGGTGCAAAGGCTGGCGCAAAAGAACGGGAGGAGGGAGAGTGCCGGAGCGGAAACAGTGCGAGTTTCAACTCATCCGTTATGTGCCGGATCCGGTGAAAAACGAGTTTGTCAATATCGGTGTGCTGCTCCGGGCCGCGGACGGAGGGCAAAGTGTGCTGCGGTTTACCCGCGACTGGGGCCGGGTACGGTGTCTCGACGCCGACGCGGATACGCAGATGCTGGAAGCTTTGGAAATCGAAGTCGGGCAGCGGCTGGCAACCCAATCGGCGGACCACCGGTGGCCTATCCTGGGGCTGCTGGAAGCCTCTCTATCCAACGGCATACAGATTACCGAGACCAAGGCATACCTGGCAGAGACCTTTCTCGCCGGTCTCGAAGACTTGATGCGTCTGTATGTGGATACCCCGCCACGGGCAAGAACCCAGCGGCGCAGCAGCCGCTCTGCCCTGCACGCAGCGATGCGCACCCGCTTTGAGGAGGCCGGGGTTTGGACGCTCATGCGCAAACAGATCGCCGCCGCCAACTACACCAAGCCGGGGGATCCGTTGCGCATCGATTGCGGCTATCGTCCCAACGGGGTGGTGCGTATGTTCCAGGCGATCTCGCTTGAAGCCGGCGCTGACGATGCCAAGCTGCTGGCGTTCAGCGCGCTGAGTCTTATGGATGGGGTGAAGCGAGTGGAGAAGGCGGACCTGGAACTGACCGCGATCGTGGAACCGATCCGCCAGGCCGAACAGGATGAGGAACCGAGCGAAGAGCGCATCCTGCAATATCGCTTTGGGGTCGAGATCATGGAGGAACATACCATCCGGGTGATGACCTCCACGGATCTGCCGCGGATCGCGGAGACGGCCCGCCGGGAACTTCGCGTCTAACTATAATCGGCAACATGAACGCCTCTGCAGTGGTTGGCGTGGTCATGGGAAGCAAGAGCGATTACGAAGTGCTGCTGCCTTGCCTGGACCTGTTACGGGAGTTCGCCATCCCCCACGAAGCACGGATTGTATCCGCCCATCGCACCCCGGACTGGCTTTTCCAGTACGCCGAGCAGGCTGAGCCGCGGGGGTTGAAGATCATCATCGCTGCCGCCGGAGGGGCGGCGCATTTGCCCGGCATGCTAGCCGCCAAGACGATTCTTCCCGTGCTGGCGGTTCCTGTTCCCTCTACTTGCCTGCAAGGCATTGATTCGCTGCTCTCCATCGTGCAGATGCCGAAGGGAGTTCCTGTCGCGACCCTGGCCATCGGTAAGCCGGGCGCCGCCAATGCGGCGTTGCTGGCGGTGGCCATACTGGCCGGCCACGATCCGGAGTTAGGGAACCGGCTTCGCGCCTGGCGGCTGGCACGCAGCCAGGAAGTGCTGGAAATGGAGTTGCCAGGTTGACGGCCATCGTTCAGGGCTCGACCATCGGCATCCTGGGGGGCGGCCAACTGGGGCGCATGACCGCCATGGCGGCCCGTTCCATGGGCTACCGCGTGCAGGTCATGGACCCCGACCCATCGTGCCCGGCGCGATTTGTGGTGGATTCCTGTTTTGTCGGCTCCTGGGACGATGCCAAGGCGGCCGCCGATCTGGCTCGTGGCTGTGATGTCATCACCCTGGAGATCGAGCAGATTTCCATCGCTTCCCTCGAAGCCGCGGGCAGGCATGCTCCGGTGCGCCCGGGCAAGGAAATCCTGGCCATGGTGCAGGACCGGATCCGGCAGAAGGACTGGTTACGGAAACAGGGTTTTCCAGTGGGACCGTACCGGGCTATCTACTCGGAAGCCGACCTGGTGGGTGCGATCGCGGAGTTCGGGGGACGAATCTACCTCAAGCGTGCCCAGGGCGGTTACGACGGCCGGGGGCAAGTGAAGATCGACGGCCCGGCAGCCGACGCCGGCGCTGCCTGGAGAGCACTGGGAGAACAGCCATGCGTGGCCGAGCAGGCATTCGATCTGCAGTCGGAGATCTCGGTCATGGTGGCACGCAATCCAAGCGGTGAGGTACTCGCCTATCCGGCCGCGACCAACCATCATGAGCAGCAGATCCTGGTGTGGAGCGCGCTTCCCTCTTCCATATCGGCGCAGCTGGAAAATCAGGCCCAGCAACTGGCCACGAGCATGGCGTGCCAGCTGGAGCTGGAGGGCCTGCTGGCGGTCGAGATGTTCGTCACCCAAGGCGACGGTTTGTTTGTGAATGAGCTGGCGCCACGGCCGCACAACAGCTACCACGCCAGCCAGCGCTGCTGCGTGACCAGTCAATTTGAACAGGCGGTGCGCGCGGTGTGTGACCTACCGCTGGGAGATGTGAGGATTATGCGGCCGGCAGCCATTGCCAATCTGCTGGGCGACCTTTGGCTTAAAGGGGAGCCGCGGTTTGAGCGGGCGCTGGCGGTTCCCGAGGTCAGCTTACACTTATATGAGAAGCACACGGCGCGAGCGGGTAGGAAGATGGGTCATCTGTCGGCGACGGCAGACACCGCAGAAGAAGCCGTGGCTCGTGTGCTCGAGGCCAGAAACCGCTTGTAAGAGGAGAAGGAAACAGCAGGTCCCTCCACTACGCTGCGCTCCGGTCGGGATGACAATTCTGTTTGGGTCCTAGCATCTTGAATCCGAAAATGAATTGTCATCCCGACCGGAGCACAGGTAGTGGAGGGACCTGCCGTTTCCTTTCCCTGCTAGCCGATGTCCTCGCTCCAGTTTTCCAAGTATTTCTTTAATTCCGCCATGAACCGGCCCGCGTCGGCCCCATCGATGATGCGGTGATCGAAGCCCAGGGTGAGACGGATGATGCTTCGGATGGCGATCGAATCGGAACCGTTCTCATCGGTAACTACGGTTGGTTCTTTAAACAGTCCGCCAACCCCGAGGATTGCCGACTCCGGCTGATTGATGACCGGGGTGCCGAACTGCTCTCCGAAAATGCCGGGATTGGTAATCGTGAATGTGCCAGATGCCACTTCTTCCGGCTTGAGCTTCTTGGCCCGGGCTCGTTCTGCCAGGTCGACGATGGCCCGAGCGATGCCCAGAAAACTCTTATCTTCCGCCTGGCGGATGACTGGGACGATCAGCCCCCAATCCAGGGCTACGGCAATGCCCAGATTGATGTTCTTGTGGTAACGAATGGCGTCTCCCTCCATCGAGGCGTTCACGATGGGCATCTTGCGCAGGGTGGCAATGACCGCGCGGGAGAGAAAGGGCATGTAGGTGAGCTTGACCCCGTTGCGTTGCTCGTACTTCGATTTCTCCTTCTCGCGAATGCGCACGATGCGGCTCATATCGATCTTGAAGACGGTATGTACGTGGGCGCTGGTGCGCTTGGAGTCGACCATCCGCTGGGCGATGATGGAGCGCATCCGGGTCATCGGTACCAGCTCGTCCCCAGCCGTGACCACGGGAGCCGGAGCGGACGGCTTAGCGGCGGCGGGGGCGGGAGCAGCCGCGGGCGGCACCACCGCTGGTTTGGGCGCGGGAGGCGCAGGAGCAGCGGCACCCCCCTTAGCCAGATAGCCAAGAATGTCTTCCTTGGTGATTCTGCCCGACGAGCCGGTGCCCGGAACCTGGCGCAGATCCAGATTGTTTTCCCGGGCAATCTTGCGCACCAGGGGCGAGGAGCGCAGACGTTCCCCGGTTTCAGAGTCGGCGGTGTCCGTTTCCGTCTCGGGGGCAGCGGCAGCCGGTGCAGGAGTCGCGGCGGGCGCGCTCGGCTGGGCCTTGGCAGGGGCGGCTACCCCACCGCTGACGCCAATCACCGCCACAACGGTGTTGATCTGGACGGTCGTACCGGCCTCTGCTTTGATTTCGGAAAGCACGCCGGCCGCGGGAGAAGGAATCTCGGCGTCGACTTTATCGGTGGAGATTTCAAACAGCGGCTCGTCCTGCTGCACCGTGTCACCCGGCTTTTTCAGCCACTTGGTGATGGTGCCCTCAAAAATCGACTCGCCCATCTGAGGCATGATCACGTCGGTGAGCGAGGCCGCCGTGGCCGGTTGCGCCGGGGCAGCGGGAGCGGGTGAGTTGGTGGCGCTGGGAGGGTCGACTATCTTGTCTGGAGTCTTGGCCGCAGGGGCCTCCACCGGAGCCGGCGGCGCAGCTGCGGCAGGCTGTCCATCCGCATCGCCGATCACGCCCACGACTGTGTTGATCTGAACCGTGTTTCCTTCCGCGATTTTTACTTCGGTGAGCACCCCGCTGGCCGGGGATGGTATCTCGGCGTCCACCTTATCCGTGGAAATCTCAAACAGAGGCTCGTCCCGCTGCACCGTGTCACCCGGCTTCTTGAGCCACTTGGTGATGGTGCCCTCAAAAATCGATTCGCCCATCTGGGGCATGATTACATCGGTCGGCATGGACTCCCTTTCGCAACGCGAACTACTTATTCTAGAGCAATCCCGCAGTCACTGCGTGGGCGCTCGGCGCCAGATCATCCAGCGTCTCGACCCACACCATTTGCCGCCCGAAGACGCGGCCAAAGTGCCGGGCCACCGAGTTGGCCATCTGCTCGAGCGACGGCGCCGGCTCTAAATTCACCTCTGTTTCGATGCTGGTGACACCGCGGTCGCGGATGCCGCAGGGCACAATCAATGCGAAGTCGTCCAGATCGGTACATACGTTGAGGGCAAAGCCATGGGTGGTGACTCCGCGGGCGACGTGCACGCCAACAGCAGCTATCTTCTTCTCGGCGACTGCGCCGCCCGGTATGGTCCAGACGCCGGCACGCCCGGGCTCCCGCTGAGTAAGGACGCCATAATCCGCGCAGGCGCGAATGAGCACCTCTTCCAGCCAGCGCAGGTATTGGACGATACCCAGCGGCGGGGTGAATGCACGCAGATTGAGAATCGGATAACCCACCAGCTGCCCCGGCCCGTGATAGGTGACGTCTCCTCCGCGGTTGGTCTCAAACAGCGGTATGCCGCGCCGGGCGAGCAACTCCTCGCCGGCCACAACATGCTCGCGATGGGCATTCCGGCCCAGGGTGAGCACCGGCGGATGCTCGACCAGCAGGAGCACGTCTCCGATGCTCTCCTGCTGGCGCAGGGCGCATAGTTGCTGCTGCAGGGCCAGCGCCGTGGCGTACTCCAACCGTCCCAGATTGACCAGGGAAATTACCCGTTCAGACATTAATGGCCATGTTCTCCACGCTGCCAAACCCGTCCAGCATTGCCTCCGCCAGGGTGGGGTGGGCGTGGATGGTAAACATCAACTCTTCGATGGTCGCTTCCAGCTCCATCGCCACCACGGCCTCGGCCACCAGCTCGGTGGCCTGGGGTCCGATGATGTGCACCCCGATCACCTCGCCGTATTTGGCATCCGCGACCACCTTGACAAAGCCCTCGTGCGAACCAACGATCGAGGCCTTGGAATTGGCGGAAAAGGGAAACTTGCCCACTTTTACCTCGAGCCCCTTTTCCTTCGCCTGGGCCTCGGTCAGACCGACACTGCCAATCTGCGGTTCGCAGTAAGTGCAGGCAGGGATCCGGTCCCGGCGTACAGGACGGGCCCGTTTGCCGGCGACCTTGGCGGCGACGACCATGCCCGCCATGGCGGCCACGTGGGCTAACTGGGGCAGACCGGCCACCACGTCGCCGATGGCGTAGATTCCGGGTTCCCCGGTTTGCATCCACTCATCGACCCGGATAAAGCCGCGCTCGACCTGAACCTTGGTTGACTCCAGGCCAAGATTGGCGGTGCGGGGGGCGCGACCTACGGCCACCAACACCGTCTCCGCCTCCTTCACTACCTGCTTGCCGTCCGACCCGGTGAAGGTCACCTTCACCCCATCCTTGGTCTTCTCTACCTTGTCCACCTTGGCGCCCACATAGGTGTCGATGCCTCGCTTGCGGAAGACGCGCGCTAATTCCTTGCTCACGTCTTCGTCTTCGTTGGGAACCAGCCGGGGCAGGTATTCCACGATGGTGATGTCACTGCCAAAGCTCTTGAAGATGGAGCCAAACTCCACTCCCACCGCCCCAGCGCCAATCACGATCATCGACTTGGGAATCTGGGGCAGGGTGAGGATTTCCATGTTGGTCAGAATGCGGCTGGCGTCGGATTCGACCCCGGGCAACATGCGCGCGTCAGAGCCGGTGGCGACCACTACATTTTTGGCCTGGATGACCTTCTTATCCCCATTGGAGGCTTCGACCGAGATGGAATGGATTCCGTTTTTGGCCGGGCCTGTAAGTCGACCGTAGCCCTCAATGGTCGTGACCTTGTTTTTGCGCATGAGGAAGTCGAGTCCCTTCACGTGCTTGGTGATGATCCCGTTCTTGCGATCGAGAATGGTCTTCCAATTGAGCGTGATCGTGCCCACGCCTTCGATCCCATGCTCGGCGGCATGTTTCAGATGGTCATACACTTCCGCGTCGAAGAGCAGGGACTTGGTGGGAATGCAGCCCCAGTGGAGGCAGGTGCCACCCAGCTTCTTTTCCCGCTCGACCAGGGCGACCTTCAATCCGTATTGCCCGGCGCGGATGGCGGCCGTGTATCCGCCTGGACCGCCGCCGATGATGACGATGTCGTAAATTGTTTCAGCCACAGCTGACTCCCTCTATCCGTTAGGTCGCAAAACCTCTATTTTACGCGACGATACGCTGACTGCCCTCTTGTGCCACACTGAACGGGTGCGACCGCACCTGGCAACACTCGTGGCGGATTTCCGCCGCTATGGAGAGCAGATCGCGGTCGTTACCCACCGCGGCAACCGCCGTTTCTCTTCCACTTACGTGCGGCTGGCGGAGCTGAGCGCCCGTTGCGCGCACGCCTTCGACCAGATGGGACTGAAACCCGGAGATCGGGTCTTGCTCTGGGGAAGCAATTCCGTGGAATGGGTCGCGGCATTCTTTGGATGCGTTTTGCGCGGAATCGTTGCAGTCCCGCTCGACGCCGCCGGCAGCCTGGAACTGGCCAGGCGGGTGGTGGCCGAGGTGCAGCCTCGGCTGCTGACTGGCGACCTGGTGTTGCTACAACAGCTGGAATCGGACATTCCCACGCTCGGCTTTGCCGGTTTCGCCGCCGGGCTACCGTCGCCTGACTATGTTCCGCTTCCGGGCCTCTCGCGGGATACACCGCTGCAAATCATCTTTACCTCCGGCACCACGGGTGCCCCCAAGGGCATCGTGCACACCCACGGCAATGTGCTGGCCTCGCTCGATCCCCTGGAGAAGGAGATTGGCAAATACCTGCGCTACGAGCGCCTGGTTCATCCCCTGCGCATTTTACATACCCTGCCGCTCAGCCATGTGTTTGGCCAGTTCATGGGATTGTGGGTGCCGCCGCTGCTGGTCGCGGAAGTCCATTTTGAAGACCGGCTGCAGGCGCCACGCCTGGCGAAGCTTGTGCACCAGGAGCGGATTTCTGTTCTGGCCGCAGTTCCCCGGGTGCTCGACCTGCTTCGCGCCTGGCTGGTGGCGGAATTTCCTTGGCTGACGGAGAGCCTGGCCGCCGCCAAGGGTCAATCCATTGCGAAACGTTGGTGGCGGTTCCGTGCCGTGCATCGCCGTCTGGGGTTTAAATTCTGGGCTTTCGTGTCGGGAGGAGCTACCTTGCCGGCCGACCTGGAAATCTTCTGGACCACGGCCGGATTCGCTCTGATCCAGGGCTACGGGATGACGGAGACCACGGCGCTGGTGACGCTGAATCACCCGTTCAAGATCGCCCGCGGAAGTATCGGCAAACCGCTCGCCGGCCGGGAGGTCCAGATCGGGCCCGATGGCGAGATCCTGGTGCGCGGCGACTCCATTGCCTCTCAGGTATGGCAGCACGGAGGCTTGCAGGCGCGCGACCCGGGCTGGCTGGCAACCGGTGACCTGGCGACCCGCAACGCGGAAGGCGAGTTCATCTTCGCCGGGCGCAAGAGCGACGTCATCGTCACCTCCGCCGGATTGAATATCCATCCCCAGGATCTGGAAGCGGTGTTGCGCCGGCAGCCGGGAGTGCGTGACTGCCTGGTTGTGGCGTACGACTCCGCGGCTGGGCCTGCGCCGGTCGCGGTGCTGATCCCGGAGGGTGTAGAGGATGCTTTGCAAGGCGCCGTGGACAGCGCCAATCAGGAATTAGCGGCTTTCCAGCAAATTCGCTATTGGCTGAACTGGCCGCAGCCGGAGTTTCCCCGCACTTCCACGGGTAAGGTCTTGCGCCGGCAGGTGCAAAGCTGGACGCAGCAGTCGCTCTCCCCTGGGGCGGCTGTGGCAGTTAACCCCAGCGACCAATTGGGTGAAGTGTTGCGCCAATTGGGTGCGCCCGACCGGGAGTTGGCTTCAGGCGACCGTCTGGCGGAGGACCTGCACCTGGACAGTCTCGCCATGGTGCAGTTGCAATCCACACTGGAAACCCGCTTCGGCGTGGAACTCGACGACGGAGTCTGGGACCAGGTAGGAACCGTGGGCGATTTGCGTGGCCTGCTTCACAGGTATCCAACGCAGGCCGGCAGGGCTTTGGAGAGTGCGGTGCCATTGGCCCCGGCAGCGGCTCCTTTATCCGTGGCACCCGCTCAAAGGGTAAGCGCCTCCTTTCCCCGCTGGCCCTGGCGTCCTTCAGTGCGCGGGGTGCGCGTCCTTTTCCTGGAAACAGTGGCACGTCCTCTGATATGGCTGTTTCTCGCCCCCCGGATTCCCCCGCGGATTGCCCTTGTCCGGCCCTCGCTTTTGATCGCCAACCATCTCACTGCCTTCGATGTTCCGGTTATCCTCTACGCGCTCAGCAGCAATGACCGCGACCACGTGGCGGTCGCCATGTCCGGACAGTTGTTGACCGGCTGGCGACGCGGCAAGGCCGAGCGCCACCCCGCCGTTGCGTGGCTGACGCCGGTGGCGTATTGGCTGGTCACCGCGTTTTTCAATGTCTTTCCGTTGCCTCGGGGCGCCGGATTGCGGCAAAGCTTCGCCCACGCCGGCGAGGCGCTGGATCAGGGTTACCACGTGCTGGTTTTCCCCGAAGGCCACCGCTCCGCCGATGGACGGTTACAGCCCTTTGAGCCGGGCATCGGTTTGCTGGCGCAGGAGTCCGAAGTGCCGGTGCAGCCGATTCTGGTGGAGGGTTTGAAGCTGATCGACGGGAAGTGGCCGAAGCGTGGCATGGTGGCGGTGCGACTGGGAACTCCGTTGACCTTGGAGCCCGGGGAAGAGCCGCAGAGCTTCACCCGGCGGCTGGAGGCAGCTGTCGCCGGGTTGGGGCGTGGGTAGGGCCTTTCGAACCAAGAGACAGTACAGGAAGGGACGGGTGCCCCACGTTCGCCCCAGCGTACGTGGGACGAAAATGATTTATTTCCATTGCTCTTCCTTAAAGGTTTAAGCAGCAGCCGGCAGCGAAAAAGAAAACGCAATGGTGGGCTTCGCCCTCTCTCTTTCCCACGTACGCTGGGGCGAACGTGGGGCACCCGTCCCTCCCTGTACTGTCTCTTGGTTACGGGCGGCGAGAGTCATCCCAATAAGCGCGCTGCTTCTTTGGCGAAGTAAGTCACGGTAAAATCCGCGCCGGCGCGGCGAATCGAAAGGAGTGATTCCAGGATGGCGCGGTCCCGATCCAGCCAGCCTTTGGCAAAGGCGGCTTGCAGCATGGCGTATTCGCCGGAGACCTGATAAGCCCCTATCGGCACGTCCAGGCGCTCCCGTGCCGCGCGGATGACGTCCAGATAGGGCATCGCGGGCTTCATCAGAATCATGTCGGCGCCTTCGGCGATATCCTGATCGATCTCGCGCATGGCCTCGCGCAGGTTGGCGCCATCCATCTGGTAGGTGCGCCGGTCGCCGAACTGCGGTGCCGAGTCGGCCGCCTCGCGAAAAGGCCCATAAAAAGCGGACGAGAATTTGGCTGCATAGGAGAGAATCGGCACCTGCTCCAGGCCGGCATCGTCCAGATGGTCCCGAATGGCTCCCACCCGGCCATCCATCATGTCGGAAGGTCCCACGATATCGGCTCCGGCTTTGGCCAGAGAAACGGCGGCGCGGGCAAGCAAGCTGAGAGTGGTGTCGTTTTGTACCTCGTAGTCCTCGCCATTCTTGCTCACCACACCACAGTGCCCGTGCGAGGTGTATTCGCAGAGACAAACATCAGCAATCAGCAACAGCTTTTTGGCGGAAGGTTTCAAAGCTCGCAGCGCCTGCTGCACGATGCCGTCCTCAGCCCAGGCCCCGCTCCCCTCCTCGTCCTTAACAGCTGGTATCCCGAAGAGTAGAACCCCGGCCAAGCCGAGGCGCGTCGCCTCTTCCACTTCCTTCACTGCCTCGTCGATGGAAAGGTTGTAGACCCCGGGCATGGAACTGACTTCGCGCCGAACCCCTTCGCCGGGGCAGATAAAGAGGGGATAAATGAATGCATCGGGACGGAGATGAGTTTCACGAACCAGCGAGCGCATGGTTTCAGTACGCCGTAGACGCCGGAGGCGGGTGACAGGAAATTCCATTTCTTGATTCTAAGCGTAGCCAAACCGATAAATCGCGATTGCTCTAGCATGGTCTGGTGAGTCTCTTAGAGCCAATTCCCTCCGTGGTGGAGGAGTGCAGTTGCGAGGCGCTCGAATGGAGCCGCCTGCTGGAGCTGGTGGCAAGCTTCGCCCACTCTCGCGTAGCCCGTGAGTGGGTGCTCGCTATGAAGCCGTCGCGGGATACTTCCTGGATCGATCGTCAACACGACCTGGTGAGCGAGACGCGCTTGCTTCTTGGACAAGGAGTGGCACCCGCGCTGGGCGGCTTGTTTGATCCCACCAAGCTGACCGACAAGGCACGCATTCAGGGGGCGTTGCTCGAACCGGAAGAGATTCGCGACCTCCTCTTCCTGATGGACAACATCACCACCTGGCAAGCACTGATCGAGAGCCCTCCCGACGCTGTGGCCGCGCAAGTTACCGGATTACAGGCGCTGAGCCTGCTGCCAGCGGGTGCGCAACTGGCCCACCTGACACGTTCGCTCCGGTCGCGCCTCAATCCCGATGGCTCGCTCAGCGACAACGCATCGGCTGATCTGCGCCGCATCCGGCGCGAAATTGAGCGCCAGCAGCGCGTGATTGAAGAGAGCCTGCGCAGTACTCTCCGTCGCCTTTCAGAGGGCGGGAGCACGCAAGAGGACTTGATCACGATTCGCGGGGAGCGATTTGTCATTCCGGTCAAGTCGGAGCACAAGCGGCGCATTGCAGGCGTGGTGCATGGCGCCTCCTCCAGCGGCCAGACCGTCTACCTGGAGCCGCTCGAGACCATCGAACAAAACAACGAGCTGGTGCGGCTGATCGAAGAAGAGCAGGCCGAGACCCGGCGCATCTTTCTGGCAATGACGCAGGAGATCGGCCAGCAATCGCACGCGATCGCTCAGGGCGCGGCTACCCTGGCTCAAATCGATGGGCTCCAGGCACGAAGTCGCTTTGCAGTCGAGTTTGACTGCATCCGGCCCCGCTTTGCCGACCCGGCAGCGCCGGTGCTGGAACTGACGCAAGGCCGCCACCCCTTGCTTGAAAAGCGCTTGCGCGCGCGGCAGGCAGCGGTGGTGCCGCTCACCCTGGCATTGAACGATACCCAGCGTCAGCTCATCATCAGCGGCCCTAATACCGGTGGCAAGACGGTCGCGCTCAAGACCGCCGGCCTGCTGGGCATGATGGCCCAGGCGGGAATCCCCGTGCCTGCGGTGGAGGCGACCTTCCCTGTGTTCGACGCATTTTTGGCGGACATCGGTGACGCGCAGTCAATCGAACAAAACCTCTCTACCTTCTCCGCCCACATCACCAACCTGGAGCGGATTTCGCAGCTGGCGGATGGGTCTTCCCTGGTGCTGCTCGATGAGCTTGGCTCAGCCACCGACCCCGAGGAGGGCGCGGCCCTGGCCGTGGCCATCGCGGGATTTTTTCTCGACCGCCGTGCGTGGTGCCTTATCTCCACGCATCACACTTCGCTCAAGCTTTATGCCGCCAAACGCCCGGGCGTGCTCAATGCATCGGTGGGCTTCGACGAGGAGACACTGGCGCCGACGTTTGCCTTGCGGCTGGGTGTTCCCGGGGCTTCGGCCGGCATCAATATTGCCCAGCGGCTGGGCCTGAGCCCCACCATCATCGCCGACGCCCGGGCCCAACAGAACACGCAAACGCAGGACATTGCCCACTTCCTCGACCAGTTGCACGGCCAGCTCGACGCGGTCGCCCGGGAACGCGAGCAGCTGACGCGTCGCGAGCAGGAAGTCGCGCGTGAGAAGAGCCGCCTGGAAAGCGAGGGCCTGAAGGAATGGCGGACCAAAGTACGCGACCTGGAACAGCAACTGCAATCGTTACTGAAAGACTTTACCTACCAGATGCGCGAGACGGTGCGGGCGATCGACGACCGGGCGGCGCAGCAGAAGCTCTCCAAGGAAGCGGAGCGCCGCATGGCCCGGCTGCGGCGGGAATTCAGCGAGCAGTTTAACTCCGTCGTAGTTGCTCAACATAGCGGAGCCGACCGTGGAGACAGCCATGCCCAACCCCACGTGGTGCGGCATGTGTCTGTGGGGGACACGGTGAAACTGAAGTCGCTGGGGAAGACCGGCGTGGTGCAGCGGCAAGTGGACGGCAATGCCTTTGAGGTCGCGATTGGGCCAATGAAAATGCGCGTGGCGCGGGAGGACATCGCCGAGGTTCTCCCCGCCCGGGCGCCCATCGCAGTGAGCCCGCTGGAAGCGGCACGGGGCCGCGGGGTCACGGTCTCCATCGCTCACCCCGAGGAGATGGTACGACCCGAACTCAATGTGATTGGACGGACAGTGGAGGAAGCTACCGGGGAGGTGGAGCAGTACCTTGACCGTGCTTTCCTGGCTGGACTGCCACGCGTGCGGATCGTACACGGCATGGGCATGGGGGTGTTACGCAAGGCGCTGCGAGCGCTCATGGAGCGGCATCCGCACGTGGCCCTGGTGGCCGAGGCCAGTCCTAATGAAGGCGGGGCCGGCGCTACCGTGGTTGATCTCCGACTGTAACGGTAGCGGTTTCGATTCTGTCCCAGCAACAAAGCACGGGTAGAGTGGCCGGGTTTATGGTTGTCCGTCGTCGAAGTGGAGAAACAGGTTGTTGAGCGACTCGGCGAGGGTCGGATGAGCAAAGATCGCATCGTGGAGCACGCCGTATTTCAAATGGCCCATCATGGCCATCTGGAATACCGACATCACCTCTCCCCCCTCAATCCCCAGCACGGTAGCGCCTAAGATTTCTTCCGTTTCGGCGTCCACGATGGCCTTCATCAGGCCGCGGGTTTCGTCCACTTCCAGGGCGCGGGCAACCGAAGTCATGGGCATCCTAGCTACACGGATTTTCCGGCCACTTTTTTGCGCCTCTTTCTCCGTCATCCCTACCCGCCCCAGCTGCGGATCCATGAAGACGGTGTAGGGCACCATGCGGTCGCGCGTCGTACGCTGGCCGCCATCGAGCAAGTTGGTCTTCAGAATGCGGAAGTCGTCATAAGAAATATGGGTGAACTGAGGACCGCCCTTTACATCACCAGTGACGTAAACTCCGGGAGCCGTCGTCTCCAGGCGTTCGTTCGCGCGGATGAAGCCGCGTTCGTCGGTTTCTATACCTCCAGCGGCTGGTTTGAGGGCGCCGGTGTTGGGCACCCGGCCGGTGGCTACCAGCAGATCGGATCCATCGACGGTCTGCGCCTTGCCTTCGACGGTTAACTCAAGCCGGATGCGGCCATTGTCCTGCGTGATTTTGTCGGTGCGCGCGTTGAGCAGGATTTCTATGCCATCCTGGCGCAAAATCTTAGCGACCTCGGCAACCACGTCCTCGTCTTCTTCCCCGAGAAGTTGCGGCCCTCGCTGAATCACCGTCACCTTGCTGCCAAAGCGGCGAAACATCTGGCTGAACTCCACCCCGATATAGCCACCCCCGAGTACCACCAGGTGCTGCGGCACACGGTCCAATTCCATGATGCTGTCGTTGTCGAGATGGGGAACTGTATCGAGGCCGGGAATGGATGGCACGGCGCTGCGGGTTCCGGTATCGATAAAAATCTGCGCAGCCGTCAGCCGCCGCTCTCCGCCGTCGCGAAGCGCTACGCGAAGTTGCCGTGGACCAACAAAGGAAGCTTCGCCGCGAACCAGGTCCGCATGGACTTTCGCCAGTCTATTTTCGCGGCTCTGTCGAAAGCTGCTAACGATGGCGCGCTTTCTCTCCCGCACCCGGCCCATATCCACCGCAATGGAACCCAGATTGACGCCGTACTCGGTTCCGCGGCGCGCCAGGTAGGCTACGCGCGCACTGGCCACCATGGTCTTGGTGGGACTGCAACCGCGATTGATACAAGTGCCGCCTACATCCTGACGCTCGATCATCGCAGTCTTCTTACCCGCTGCGATCAGTGCTTCCGCCAGGGGATTGCCGCCCTGGCCCGAGCCAATGATGATCGCGTCAAAGCTGTCCGGCGTACTCGTCTCTGCAGTCATCTCCAACCACCTCCGGGCAAATCACTAAGATGCGGCAGGAAGAGGGACGGACTGAAGCTTTCACAAGTGGGAGACAAGCAGAAAGCCGCCGCCAACTGCTACCAGGTCCTCGAGCAGGGCGAGTAGCAGATCAGGAACTTTTCCACTGAGGGACCGGCGGTAGTGATAGCCGGCCAAGGCGCCGGCGATACCGCCCAGTCCGCCTAGAATTGCACCCAACAACGGGGATGCGGCGCCGGAAATGCACAAGGCTGCCCCACACATCGCACCAAAGACAATGCGCACGCCGAGCGGTCCGGCCTGGGTCCTGGGTGGGATGAAGGGCAGTTTGTCCGCGATCAGTTCGCCAATCGCAAACAGGGAGAAGACCACGAGCGAGATCTTGTTAGCGAAGAAGGCAAGGAGGGAACCCTGGAGGTGCAGCCAATTCAGATGAGCTCCCCAGGCAACTACGGCCGGAGCAGTCATCGAGCGCAGGCCGCAGATGCAACCGATCAGCAAAGCATAGAGGAGGATCACGATGATCCACCATGGCTTCCGCGGGACGGGATGTCAAGTCTAGGGTGCCAGGGTAGCCTGGGTGGTGTCGGGAGCGAGGGTGAGGGCATCCTGCAGGCGGAAGGTGACCACCGTTTCTGCCGGAATCTTCAGGTCGCTGTTGCCGGTGAACGCCGCGCCCAAGGCTCCCGCTCCGCCTCCTGCCAAACCGCCGACGAGCAGGCCAACGCCGCCGGTGGCCAATCCGCCAATTAACATGCCCATGCCTGCGCCGCCGCCGATGAAGGCCGCGCTACGCTTGCCCTTCCCTTTTTTTGAACGGGCCAGGCTCCCGGTTTCGATGCGATATTGGGTGCCGTTCACGTCCAGGCGGGTCAGAGTCAAGGCCATCATTGAACGTCCCTTGAACTTTCCCCGTTTGTGGGCCACCAAAACTTCACCGGTCGCGCCGGAACCTGCGGGGACGGCAACGGTATTGCCCTCGACCACTGGCTGGGCCAGGGTCCCGCCAAAGCGATCGCCCGACGCCACATGCTTGACGTCGATGGTCTGATCTAAACGCACCTCAAGCCGAGTGCCGCGGGGCAGCGTCAGAGGCGGTGCAGGCGCGGGTGTTGGGGGCGGCGCGGGAGTCACAGAGGTGGCGGTCGATGCGGCAGGGGGCGCAGCCGCCGGGTTGGTGCCAGCCGTAGCTGAAGGTGTTTGCCCGGCGGGGACGGAGCTGACCTTGTTGCTGCATCCGGCAAGCGTAAAGGCCAAAATCGTGATCGCGGCGACTGCTCGCCGGCGGTTAGAGGAAGCATTCATGGGGGGATCCTCACCCGCAAAGGTATCTCGAACCGGCGCGATCCGATGCGGTACTTTTGTGTTAGTAGGCCAAGGCTTGTAACGTTGATGATCATGAAATTCAGGCTTCCGTTGGCGATCCTGGCCGTAGCTCCCCTGGCCGCGCCGTTCCTGGCGGCCAGCCATCCCTTGGCAGCTCTGCTCATCCGCAGCTTCTTCTCTCGGATTTGCCACCAGGACCCGACGCGAAGCTTCCTAGTGGAAGGCTCGCCGGTCGCCGTCTGCGTGCGCTGCCTGGGCATTTACTGCGGGGCCGCACTGGCGGCGTGGCTGCGACTGGGAAGGGGCGTTGCGGCTCGCTTGCTGGCAGCCGCGTTGCTGATCAATGTGCTTGATGTCGCTACCGGGGCGCTTCATTGGCACGGCAATCTGCCCCTGGTGCGTCTGTTGTTGGGGTTGTTGCTTGGTGTTGGAGCGGGTGCGGTGGCCTTCCTGCCTTCACCCCGAGTTTGGTGGGCTCCTCCTGCTCCAGCAGGAGGAGCTAGACTTCAGTCCAACGGAAAAGCGTTTCACTTCTAAAGAATGGGCTTTAGCCCTGGATTTTCGCGGCCAGCGCTAAAGCGCGTGATCAAAGGCGAACTCTTTCCAGCAACGCTTAAGCGTTGCTTCCCTCTCCTAAAGCAGACGGCTCCCACCGATAGACCACCCGGCCTTCGCTGATGGTCAGCCGCACGCGGCCCAGCATTGGCCAGCCGTCGAAGGGCGTATTGGTTGACTTGGAACGCGTGGCTGAGGCGCGAAAGGTCCACTCCACTTTAGGATCGAAAATGACCACGTCGGCAAAGGCGCCGGCCGTGAGGCTGCCGCGGCCGCGCAGATTGAGCAGACTGGCGGGCTGCGTACTTAGCAGCGTGATCAGCCGGCTGAGCGAGACTTTGTGTTTGCGATGAAGCAGGTCGAGGGTCAGGCCCAGGGCCGACTCCAGCCCGGTAATTCCATTGGGCGCACGCTCGAACTCCTGCTCCTTTTCATGGATGGCATGAGGCGCATGATCGGTGGCGATGCAATCAATGGAACCGTCAAGCAGCCCCTCGAGCATGGCCTTGCGATCTGCTTCCGCGCGCAACGGAGGATTCATCTTGGCATTGGTGTTGTACTCGCCCACCGCGCTCTCAGTCAGCACGAAATGATGCGGCGCGACTTCACAGGTGATGTGCAATCCATTGCGGCGGGATTTGCGAACCGCGTCCAGCGCCGCCGCGGTCGATAAGTGCGCGATATGCAAATGAGCACGGCCGCCCTTGAGCTCGGCCAACAGGCGAAGATCGCGCTCCACCAGCCCGGCTTCGGCTGCCACCGGCATGCCGCGCAGGCCGAGCCGGAAAGCAAGCGCGCCGGCGTTCATCGAGCATCCCCCCGTCATGCGTGTGTCTTCCGCATGCTGGATCACCGGCAGCCCGGCACGCGCCGCGGCCGCCAGCGCCTGGTGCATGATGGCCTCACCCAGGATCGGCTTGCCGTCGTCGCTGACTGCAACCGCGCCCGCGGCCTTGAGCGAGCCGTATTCCGTGAGTGCTTCGCCCATGCTGCCCCGGGTGGCCGCCGCGATGGGAAACACGCGCGCACTCGGGTTGCGCTCCGCACTTTGCATCCAGCGGGTGGTCTCCACCGAGTCATTGACAGGAATCGTATTGGGCATGGCGCAGACCGTGGTAAATCCGCCGGCCGCAGCCGCCGCGGTGCCGCTTGCGATGGTCTCCTTGTAGCCCTGCCCCGGCTCGCGCAGATGGACGTGGATATCGACCAGTCCCGGTGCAACCACCAGGCCGGCTGCGTCAACAATCTCTGCGTCTGCCTGCCGGGCAGCAGCGGTCAACTTACCTGGCGGCTCAATCGCGGCGACCTTGCCGTCCTTGAGCAGGAGGTCACGAGCGGCATCGACTCCGGCGGAGGGATCGACCAGGTGGCCGCCGCGAATCAGGATCGCCTTCAAGCGCGGCCCTTCTTTCTTGCCGCAGCGCGGCCCTTGGCCAAAGTTCCGGGCGCAGGGGTCAGCGCCCGTTGTATTAATGCCATGCGAATGGCGACGCCGTTTCGTACCTGTTCGGCAATGACCGACTGCGGCCCATCCGCCACCTCGCTCGAGATCTCGAGCCCGCGGATCATTGGGCCGGGGTGCATCACGATCGCCTCGGGCGCACTCGCCAGCAGCCGCTGCCGGTGCAGCTGATAGCGCGTGGTGTACTCGTCCAGGTCGATGTGCACGCCGGTCAGCCGCTCTTTCTGAATGCGCAGCATCATGACAATTTTCGCTTGCTTCAGCGCGCGATCGAAGTCGCGCTCGATGGAGATACCCGGGCCAAGTTCCAGGGCCACGTCGGGTAGCAGAGCGGGCGGTCCACACAGGATCACGTGGGCACCCAGACGGGGCAGCAGAAGCGCATTGGAGCGGGCGACCCGCGAGTGCAGAATATCGCCGGTAATCACTACCGTGATGCCCTTGAGAAGAGTTTCACCCGGAGCCTCCTCGGACCGGCGCAACGCCTGGAGCATGGTTCTCACGTCCAGCAGGGCCTGGGATGGATGCTCATGCATGCCGTCCCCGGCGTTCAGCACGGGCAAGCCTGTCGACTGGGCCAGAAGGTAGGGCGCTCCGGAGGAAAGATGGCGCAGGATGATGCACTCCGCGCCCAGCGCCCGCAGGGTGATGCCGGTATCTTTGAGCGATTCGCCCTTTTCAATGGACGAGGACTGGGAACTGATCAGCGCCGTATCCGCGCCCAGGCCTTTCGCCGCCAGCTCGAATGAGGTTCGAGTACGGGTGCTGGATTCGTAAAAGAGAAGCGCGATCCGGCGGTGAGCCAGCCGCTGAGCGCGAAGTGCGGGTTCTTCAGATTCGAGCTCCGTGGCCAAGCGCAGGATGGCGGATACATCGTCGACGCCGAGCGAGGTGACGGAGAGCAACGACCGCGAACAATCGAGCGCGGGTGGCTCGGGCGGCTCGACGCGGGCGGGCTCCGGTATGGCTTTGGTTGGCGTCATGTGGGCTGGCGGCAGAAGATCAATCGCCGCGTTCGACGAGGATCACCTTTTCGTCGTTGTCGATCTCCCGCAGCTTGACCTCGACAATCTCGCGGTCTGTGGTTTGCACATGCCGGCCCACGAAGCTGGCCTCAATCGGCAGCTCACGATGACCGCGGTCGATCAGCACCAGCAGTTGTACTCGCCGCGGACGCCCGTGGTCAAAGAGCGCATCGAGCGCGGCGCGGATCGTTCTGCCGGTGTAGAGAACGTCATCGATCAAAATGATGTCGCGCCCGGCAACGTCAAAGCCAACGGCACCGGGAACCACCACCGGCCGAATATCGCGGGTGGAGAGGTCATCGCGGTAGAAGCTGATATCGAGAACTCCGGTATCGACCGGCGTCTTCTCGATCCCGCCAATCAGATGCCCCAATCGCTC
>JBEKNJ010000019.1:0-135132 GCA_049522955.1 Acidobacteriaceae bacterium | reverse complement strand
TCGGGAATTTCGGCGATGACCTCTTCGGTCGAAGGGTCGTATACGGGAATGCGTTTGCCGGAAGAACCTTCCGTCCATTCCCCGTTGATAAACATTGGTTCACAACTGGTCTGGGAGACAGCCATATCGATCCTTTCGCGCTGTGCGCACCCCACCCTTCGCAAACTACGCGGAGGATGGGGCACCCGGGGTTTGTGGCGCTTCTTACCGTGACCCGACCGACTGCACCATGGTTTCCTGCTGGGCCTGGGCGAGTGCCGGGGCCACTTCTTCGAAGGCTGACAAGTGCTTGTCCACATCCGCCATGGAGTGAGCGACGGAGATGGTCCACTGCTCATCCCACCAATAGGGCTGGGCCATGACGCCACGGTTCAACATGCCGAACCAGTAGAGCCTCCACAGATCCGTGTCGACGGCGTGCCAGTCGCGGTAGTTGCGAATCTTATGCCCGTAGAGCAACATGGCGCCATTGGCTCCGGCACTCTCCACGTAGGCTTCGAGGCTGGTCTTTTGCACGATCTGCTTGTAACCGGAGACCAGGGCATCGCTCACCTTGCCGATGTGGGCATAGCCCGCGGGGGTAAGCACTTCGCGCAGGGTTGCCAAGCCGGCTGCCATGACCAGCGGGTTGGTGGCGTAGGTGCCGGCGTGGAAGACCTTTTGCTGTGCTATCACGTCCAGCACTTGTTTGCTGGCGGCAAAGGCTGCCAGAGGAAATCCGCCGCCGATGGACTTGGCTAAGGTCACGATGTCGGCCTTGATATTGAAGTATTCGCAGGCTCCGCCGCGGCCGAGCTTAGCGCCCGTCTTTACTTCGTCGAAAATGAGCAGCGCGCCCTCACGGGTGCAGATCTCACGCAAGCCTTCGAGGTAACCGGGTTCCGGCATGCAGATGCCGATGTTCATCATGATGGGTTCCACGATGATTGCGGCTATCTGGCCGGGATTTTCCTTGAATAAGCCATTGACCGCTTTCAGGTCGTTGAACTGCGCCACCAGGGTGTTTTTCACTGTATCGGCGGGTACTCCGCCTGAAGCCGGAACCTGGTTGGGGCGATCGGGATCCCCGACGAGCTCGAGCTTGGGCTTCATGCTTACCAGGACTGAGTCGTGCACGCCGTGGTAGGCGCCTTCCATCTTGATGATTTTGTCGCGGCCGGTAAAGCCACGCGCGATGCGGATGGCGTGCATGGTGACTTCGGTCCCGCTGCTTCCGAAACGGACCTGCTCCACAGGAAATCGTTGGCAAATCTCGTCTGCCAGGTCGTACTCAAGAGTGTGGGGCATGCCATACATGGTGCCGGTGATCAGCCGCTCCTGCACCGCGGCAACCACCGCCGGGTGACAGTGCCCGGCCATCAGGGCGCCGAAGCAGAGATTGAAGTCAATGTATTCGTGGCCGTCGAGGTCGTGAATGTGGGTTCCCTTGGCGTCTTTCACAAACAGAGGCCAGGGCTCGTAACTGCGGAAGTTGCTGGCTACGCCCAGCGGCATGCGGGGTTCGGCGCGCTTGAGAGCGGCTTTGGAACCAGGGGTACGTGCTTCAAAGGTGGCGAGTTCCTTCTCGAGAAGGTGGTACATGGGGATTTTTCCTTTGCCCTAAGGGCTTTTCATTGGTGCGGAGGCCGGTGCCGCCAGGAGAATGCGCTAGCGTTCGAGGAAACGAGAGTTGGGCCGCCGGCACAGCCGGGCTTCACCGCGGGCGTAGCGGAGAAACCACCGCATCCGGCAAAAGGTGCCGGTGATGCGGGGTACTACGGAATTGGCGGCTGGAGTCATTCTTTTAGGAAATCTAATTATATGACCTGGGGAGTATCGCAGGAAAGACGTTGCCACAGATAAACCCTTGTAGTAAGTTCTGGAAATCCTAAGCATGATCCGTGCCAAGTAGCTCGGGTGCCCCTCTGCGGCGCTGTAGCGAAGGTTTTTCGGCCCATCGGCAGATAAAGTTAAGATTTGTGGTATCCCATACCTCACGATAACGGGGGATGTGGAGAACCCGTACTTTGTGGTGGGGTGAGGATTTTGCAGCGAGATTCGTTCACAAAGATGTTTCTGTTGTGCGGCGTGGCCGCGATCGCTCTTCTTGCCGGCTGCAAAAAGACGCCTCCCACGCTGAGCCTCCTGGTGTGGGAGGGTTACGCCGATCCTTCCTTCATTCAGGGTTTCGAAGCGAAGTGCCAATGCAAGGTAAGCGCGGCCTATATGGGTTCCAGCGACGAACTGGTGGCCAAGTTGCGCGGCGGGGCCGCTTCCAACTACGACGTGATTTCACCTTCCAGCGACGTGGCCACGATGCTCAGCCGCTCCGGGCTGGTCGCTCCGCTCGATCTGAGCAAGATTCCAAATTACACGCAGCTTTCGCCCAGCCTTACTTCGAGGCCGCTGGTCAGGCAAGAGGGCAAGGTATACGGAGTGCCGCTCACCTGGGGGCCCAATCCCCTGCTCTATGACACCAGCGCTTTTGCCAAACCGCCGGCCACCTGGGCGGAGCTTTGGGATCCCAAGTTTGCTAACAAGCTATCGTTCTGGGATGACCTTTCCACTATGTACATGGCGGCGGAGGTGCTCGGTTTCGGTAAGCCGGACCCCACAGCCATCTACAACCTGGACGATGCACAACTGCAACAGGTGAAGCAAAAGCTGATCGCGCTGAAACCGAATATCCGCAAGCTTTGGACCACCGGCGGAGAGCTTACCAACCTGTTTCAGAACCACGAGGTCATCGCGGCTATGGGTTGGCCGTTGGTGACCAACCAGCTGCATAAGAGCGGTCTGCCTGTTCAGGAGGAGATTCCAGCGGAAGGCACGACCGGGTGGATCGACCACCTGATGATTACATCCTCAAGCGACAACAAGGAGCTCGCTTACCAGTTGTTGAACTACCTCATCTCGGCCCAGGCGCAGAAGCAACTGAGCGATGTTACGGGATATATCCCCGCCAATCCGCAGGCCGCTGCGTTGATGACGGCAGAGCAGCGCCACAGTCTGCACCTGGACGATATCGATGCGTACCAACATCAGATTGTCTTCTGGCAAGATGTGCCGCGGCGGGCGAAATATACCGAGATATGGAACGAAGTAAAGGCCAGCCAGTGAAGGGCTCAACATGAGCAGCTTTCTGAGCCTGGAGGGCGTGAGCAAACGCTTCGGCGAACACACGGTGCTCGAATCCATTTCGCTGGACGTGGAACAGGGCGAGTTTCTTACCCTGCTGGGCGAGAGCGGCTCGGGCAAGACCACGCTGCTGCGCATCCTCGCCGGGTTTGAAGAGCCGACCACGGGGCGCATTATGCTCGAGGATCAACGACTCGACGTGATGCCGCCGCATCGCCGCCCGATCCATACCGTCTTTCAGAGCTATGCTCTTTTCCCTCACATGAGCGTTTTTGACAACGTGGCGTATGGCTTGCGCGTGCGGGGATGCGCCCGCGACGAAATGACCTCGCGCGTCGGAGAGGCACTCGGAAAAGTCCGCATGGAGCAGTTTGCCAAACACTTTCCCAGGCAGATCAGCGGAGGGCAAAAACAACGGGTGGCCCTGGCCAGGGCACTGGTTAACCGGCCCCGGTTGCTGTTGCTGGATGAACCGCTCTCCGCGCTCGACGCGAATCTACGCCTGGAAATGCAGCGTGAGCTGAAGCTGCTGCAGCGAGAGGTCGGCATCACATTTATCTTTGTCACTCACGACCAGAGCGAGGCGCTGGCCATCTCGGATCGGGTGGTCTTGCTGCATCGCGGCAAAGTCGAACAGTGCGGCACCCCGCGCGCGATCTACTCTACCCCGCGCACCGCCTATGCGGCGTCGTTCCTGGGCAAGAGTAACCTGATCGCGGGGACCGTTCGCCAGGGTGTGGCGGATTGCGGGGCTTTCTCGGCGCCGGTCACGCTGGCGGATGGCCCGGTGACTTTTTCCCTCCGCCCGGAGTGCATCGTGCCGGCGCCCGAGGGGGATAATGGGCAGCTGGTGAAATTTGTCGCAGAAGTGGTGGCGGAACAGTTTCACGGCGCAGATTCGCTTTTGACACTGCGGTGCGCGGGAGGCATGGAACTTTCGGCGCGTGTGGCCGGGCCGCGGAATCCCGGCGCGTTTGCGTTCGCGGCGCAAAACCTGGTTACCCTGGAGCATGAATAACATGGCCAAGCGGCGGCTCTCCGCGTGGCTGGTGACGCTGCCTCCGTTCGCCTGGATTGCCCTCTTTCTCTTTGTGCCTTACTGCCTTTTGTTTTGTTACAGCTTCTGGAGTCTGGACGCGAACCAGCAAGTGCTTCGCCATGCGACGTTGGCAAACTATTTGCACCTGGCGACCACACCGCTCTACCTCACCGTGATTCTCCGCTCCATGAGGATCGCTTTCTCGGTGGTGTTGCTCTCGCTCGCGATCGGCTACCCACTGGCGTGTTTTCTGGTCTTTCAGGCGGGCAAGTACCGGCGAATGCTGTACCAGGCGGTGATCATCCCACTCTGGATCAGCTACCTGGTGCGGGCTTATGCCTGGAAGGTCATCTTCGGTAATGAGGGAGTTATGAACACCCTCTTGCTCTGGTGTCATGCGACGCGGCATCCTTTGGGCTTCCTTTTGTACAGCCCCTTTGCTGTGATTGTGACGTTAACCCACATCTACGTGCCCTTTGTGGTGCTGCCGGTGGTCGCATCGCTGGA
Source organism: Acidobacteriaceae bacterium (assembly GCA_049522955.1). Classification (GTDB taxonomy): domain Bacteria; phylum Acidobacteriota; class Terriglobia; order Terriglobales; family Acidobacteriaceae; genus PALSA-350. The sequence continues at coordinate 130,469 of JBEKNJ010000019.1, read as the reverse complement.
AAAGATTCCGCATGAGCTGCTTGAATCATCGAGCGATCTCGGGGCCACAGCCTGGCAGACCTTCACCCGGGTGATTCTTCCGTTATCGCTGCCGGGCGTTCTTTCCGGTGCGACCTTCGCCTTTTTGCTCAGCTTCGGCGATTTTCTCGCGCCGCTGTTGCTGGGTGGTCCGAGCAGCGTGATGATTGCCAATATCGTGGCCAACCTCTTCGGCGCGGATTACAACTGGCCGTTGGGGGCAGCGGTAGCGGTTCTGATCCTGGTGATGGTGCTCGCTATTCTCACCGTCACGCAGCGGTTGGAGCGCCGCTGGAGGGCGGCATGAAGGCCGGCCGCGCGCTCTCGACCGCCTACGCAGGCGGCGCCTATGCCTTTCTCTATCTGCCCATCGCTGTGCTCGTGGTCTACTCATTCAACCGCGATGGCGTGGGCGGCTTTCCCCCGCAACATTGGACACTCGATTGGTATCGCACCCTATTTGCCGATTCCGCCATGTGGGCCGCAGTGAGCAATAGCGCCATCGTCGCGCTTTCTACCGTTGTGTTGTCGATGTTGATTGGCTTTCCCGCCGCTTATTCACTCGATCGTTACTCGTTCCCCGGAAAGGCTGCCTTTCAGCGCCTGGTGCTTCTGCCCTTGATCGTTCCCGGTGTGATCACCGGCATCTCGCTGCTGTTGCTTACGGTGAGCAGCGGTTTTCATTTGAGCCTTGTCACGGTGATTCTTGGCCACTCGACTGCGTTGACGGCGGTGGCGGCAACGGAAATCTTCGCCGGATTGGCCAAGCTCGATCGCTCGCTGGAAGAAGCCTCCGCCGATTTGGGAGCGAGCCGAATGCAGACCCTGCTGCGGATAGTCCTGCCCGGGCTGCGGACTTCTTTACTGGGAACTGCGCTGTTGGTCTTCACTCTCTCGATGGATGAAATTGCAGTTACCTTTTTCCTGATTGGCAGGGAGAACACGCTGCCGCTCGAGATATGGTCGCGGCTGCGCCGTGGTGCGACCCCGGAAATGAATGCCATCGCGACCCTGATTTTTTTGTTTTCCGTCATCACCATCTTTCTGTCTCAGTGGCTGATGACACGCAGTGAGACGGAGATGACCAATCGATGAACTGGACTGACAAAGAACTGGGTATGGATCGGCGTATCACTCGACGCGACTTCATGAATGGCGCAGCCATGGCCATCGCAGCGGCGGTTGCCCCGCATGCTTCTCTTCTCGCTCAAGAGAAGGAAGCGCAAGATCGCTCTGGCTATGACCCGCCGGCTGCGCACGGCTTGCGGGGGAGTCACCCGGGTGCTTTTGAAGTGGCACACCGGCTACGGGACGGTACTTTCTGGAGCAGTGCCGGGCAGCCGGAGAGTTCCGGCGAAAGCTACGACCTGATTGTCGTGGGAGGCGGCATCAGCGGCCTTTCTTCGGCGCGCTTTTTCCACCAGGCAGCCGGGAAGACTGCGCGCGTGCTCATCCTGGAGAACCATGACGACTTCGGCGGGCATGCGAAGCGCAATGAGTTCCAGCTAGATAAGACATTCATGCTGGGCTTTGGAGGTACATTTTCGATTGAGAGTCCAGCGCCCTACAGTCCGGTCGCCCAGGGGGTCGTTCGCGATCTGGGCATCGATGTTTCTTCCTACTCCAGGCATCTTGACAGTAAGCTCTATGCCTCTCTCGGGCTCAAACAAAAGATCTTTTTTGACCAGGAGACCTTTGGCGCCGATCGGCTTGTCGTCAAGCCTTCACCCAAGCACGGAGAGAAGATGTGGCGCGAGTTCGAGTCTCAGGCGCCGCTGACGGACAAAACCAAGGCGGATTTGAAGCGTCTCTATGCGCTTGACGAAGATCTGATGCCGGGCCTCAGTTCAGAACAGAAGAAGGCGAAGCTGGCACGGATGAGTTATGCCGACTACCTGACCAAGCTGGTTAAAGTCGAACCGCAGGTGGTCACCATTTTGGACCCAGAACAGAAATCGCTTTATGGTGTGGGCATTGACGCGATCTCCGCTCAGGATGCGTGGGGATTAGACATGCCCGGCTTCGAAGGGCTCAAACTCACACCTGGTCCAGGTCCGGGGATGGGCCGCGACGCTATCCCTAACGAAGAAGCCGAGAAATATTTCTTTCATTTTCCGGATGGGAATTCATCCATCGCGCGACTGATGGTGCGTTCGCTGATCCCCGAGGCTGTCCCCGGAAATTCAGCAGATGACATTGTGACCTCGCAGATTCGCTATGAAGAACTCGATCGACCGGGCAAGCCAACACGCATCCGCTTGAACAGCACCGTCGTCCGCGTTCGCCATGAGGGAGACGCGTCCACTGCGAAAGAGGTGGAGGTTACGTATGTGCAACAAGGCCGGCTATACACGGTAAAAGCGGCCCACTGTATTCTCGCTTGTTGGCATCCAGTGATTCCCTACATCGCCGGCGAGCTGCCGGCGCCACAGTTGGCTGCGTTGCGATCGGCGGAGAAGGTACCGATTGTTTACACTAATGTGGCTCTAAGGAATTGGCAGAGCTTCGTGCGGTTAGAGACGCGAAGCGTGACTGCGCCTCGGTGTTATTTTACTGATTTCGGTCTGGACCGGCGGGTGAGTATCGGTAACTACCATTGCACCAAGAGCCCTGAGGAACCAATCGTGCTCACCATGGAACGCTATCCTTGTTCGCCCGGGCTGCCGGCTCGCGGCCAGCATCGTGCCGGACGCGCCGATCTTTATGCGACTTCATTCGAAACGTTTGAGAGGAAGATCCGAGAGCAGCTTGCTCGTAGTATTGGTGCCGGCGGGTTTGATCCCGCGCGCGATATCGAGGCGATCACGGTGAATCGGTGGCCGCACGGATACGCGTACCAATACAACTCGCTGTGGGATCCATTCTGGCTGGAAGGCGGCCCCTTGCCTTGTGTCGAGGCGCGTAAGCCTTTTGGGCGCATCGCGATTGCCAATGCTGATGCCGACGCTTATGCCTACACGGATTGCGCGATCAATCAGGCCCACCGAGCGGTCAACGAGCTCAAGATTGTGGCGGGTTGAAAAACATTCCGACACAGCTTAGGTGACTACTGCTGGATGACCGGGCCACGCTTTTCCCCGAGAGATGAGGCCAGCCAGAAATAGATAGAGCAGCAGGCCGATTGGGCCGAAGAGGAAAGTCAGGACCAGGCACGGGAATACCGCCAGGAACGGCACACGGTTGCGCCTTGCGTCCCGTACCTGCCAGCTTCCGATGAAGAGGTCGAAGGCCAGATAGTGGACCCATCCGGCAAGCACGAGCCAGCGATCGGTGAAGAGCAACATGACGCCACTGAGAGAACCAAATCCACCTCGGTGGCCACCCCAGTGAGTGAGGATGAGCACCAGGTAGAGGCCGCATAGCAGAGCCGGCACCAAAAGACCCGTGATCAGCGAGGCGATGACACGCGAAGCACGAGGCGACCAGCCCGTGACCACCAACAGCAGCCAGCCGGCCAGCGCCAGGCTGTTGCAAAGTCGAAAGAGCGCATCTGCAGTCATGAAATGCCTTCCTTACCTCTGACTAAGATCGAGACCACGGCAACAGCGGTAAACACCAGCCACATAGCAAACACTTCGAGCGGCAATCCATCCGGCTGTACGATCGACTGCCCGCGGAAGGCCTGCCAGAGAATCAGTCCAAAAAGTGCCAGGTAGCTTGTGGCTGCCGCAAAAACAAGATTACGCTGTGTCCGCGCGTCAACTGGCGCCCGGCGCCGTGCGATCCACCACGCCAGCAGCGGCAAAATCTGCAAACCATGCATGCCCAAAAAGTGGGCGACCCGCAGATCACCGTGATCGGCGCTCCAGCCGGTGACGGGCAGTCCACGGCCTCCATCCGGAGCGCCCACCGTGTGCGCGCCCGCAATCGGAAGCCGGCCGGTCACATGCGCTTCCGCCAATTGCCCGGAGTTGGGCACGGTCATCAAGGCGCCCGAGCCGGTGCCAACCAGCGCCAGAACCATGCCCAGGCGGAGGGACCAACCCCAGGCAGAGCCGGTAAACGATTGGCGAAAAAGGACCACCGTGAGCACCAGCATACCCAGCCAGATACAGACAATGCTCACCCCCATGACGCCAAAGACCGCGGCATCGAATCGCGTGCCAAGGTTGAAGTGACTGCTCGTACCACGCGCTGCCTGCATATCGATCAAGGCTATTTCAATAAACAGGCCGGAAGTCAGGACGACGTCGAGCACGCGCCTGACACCGGGCCAGATGGTCGTCAAAGCCATGCAGAACGCAAAGCTCCAACAGGCGATCATGGTCGAAAGAGCGAACTTCGCCGGCTTCAGCCATGCCGGCGCTCCGGTAATCACACGGCGGTCTACGATCAGACCCAACATGCAGAAAACGAGGTCTGCCGCCATGATGAACCCCAGTACGGTTAGTCCTGGCGCCGCTGCGTAGCCCAGGGCGACTCGTTTGCTCTCCATGTGAAAGAGATTAACATGAATGTTAATTGGATTCACATTCATGTATGATCTCTTTCAGCCGTGATCGCCTCCAAGCAGCGCCCCTATCATCATGGAGACCTGCGGGTTGCCCTGATTCGGGCCGCGCTCCAATTGGTCGAGCAGCACGGTGTGAAGGGCCTTGCCTTGAGCGATGCCGCCCGTCTTGCGGGTGTGAGCGTTGCGGCTCCCTATCGTCATTTCACAGATAAGGAGGCTTTGTTAGCAGAAATCGCGGCGGAAGGCTTTCGTTTGTTTCGCGATGCGCTGGCGACGGCCTTACAGAGCCACCCGAAAGACAAGGTGAAGCGGTTGGTGGAGATGGGCGTCGCTTACGTCGAGTTTGCCCTGCAACACCGATCCCACTTCAAGGTGATGTGGGAGGGCGGGATTTCCAAAGAAAAGTATCCGGAGGTTGGGCAAGCTGCGTACGAAGCATATTTGCTGCTGGAAAAAGCGGCGACGGAACTTCTGCCGGCAGCACAACCGGGGCGCCAGCAAACCTTGGTTGCGACGGCGTGGAGCCTGGTTCACGGCTACGCGAGCCTAACCCTGGAGCAGGAACTGGACGTGGTCAGGGCGAATCAAGGCGACAAAAAGTTGTTGCGGCAGTCGCTGCATCTGCTGCTGGACCAGTTCGCAACGTAGCTAGGGCAGGTAGAAAACTTCGCGGAGCATGGGGAAGCGTTCCCCTGGCCGCAGCGGATCGAGGGGGGCAAAGTATGGGGCCATCGCCTGCTGCCAGCGAGTATTGACCGGATCGGCTTCGATTCGGGCCCAGGTGTCCTCGAAGTTATCGACATGCATGGTCAAAACAAGGAGCTGATCGCGGCGGAAGATGGAGTACTCGGAGATACCGGCGCGCTTGAGGAGCGCCAACATCTCCGGCCAGACTTCCGCATGTGCCCGGTCGTATGCTTCTTCGGTACCCGGACGCAAGCGCAGAAGGAAGGCGACTCGTTGCATAGGCGGTACTGTGCGCAGCTATTCCGGCTGGGGAACTAGGCGAAGATACGGCTTGGGTGACTTCCAGCCATCGGCATACTTCAGTTTGGCTTCTTCGTCGGATACCGAGGGCAGGATGATGACATCGTCGCCCTGCTTCCAGTCTGCCGGCGTGGCCACCTTGTGCCTGGCCGTCAGCTGCATGGAATCGATGACGCGCAGCAATTCCGGAAAATTGCGGCCCGTGGTCATGGGGTAGCTCAAATGCAACTTGATCTTCTTATCCGGGCCGATGATGAAGACGGTGCGAACCGTCGCATTATTGGCAGCCGTGCGGCCTTCAGACGTCTCCCCTGAATCGGCAGGCAACATGTCGTATAGCTTGGCGACCTTGAGCTCGGTGTCGCCAATCATGGGATAGTTCACCTTGTAGCCGCCGGTCTCCTCGATATCCACAGCCCATTTTCCGTGGCTGCTGACCGGATCCACACTCAGGCCAATCACCTTGGTATTGCGCTTCTTAAATTCTTCCTGCAAGCCGGCTACACTCCCGAGTTCTGTGGTGCAGACCGGAGTGAAGTCCTTGGGGTGGGAAAACAGAATAGCCCAACCGTCGCCGATCCATTCATGGAAATGGATTGTGCCTTGGGTCGTTTCGGCGGTAAAGTCGGGCGCGGTGTCGTTGATTCTGAGGGACATGCGTTCTCCTGCGATCGTCTGCGGCTGATTTCTGATGCCTGGGCCGTACCAAGCAGCATTTTATCAGGCAGATGCAGGGTCCCGAATGCCGGCGGCAGACCGCTTTTCCTTGGAGAAAGGGACCAACGCAAGCGGGAGAGCGTGGGGGGCTCGCGATGCCAATCCCGCTGACCTTTTACTCGTGCGTGCTCCGGTCGTAGGACGCAGTTTTGCGTGGCTGGTCGAGGCTACTTGTCTGGGCAGCCAGAACGGGGATGCGGATACGCTGTCCGGTCTCGATGTGGTCAGGATCGTTCAACGAAGGGTTGAGCTCGTGAATTTGGCGTAGGAGTTCCCCAGTACAACTTCCAAATTCCTTCACGCAAATACCGAGCAGGGTCTGGCCAGGCGTCACGCGAACGATGCCTACAGAATCCGTCGACGGTGGCGTTCCGTCTGCATTTAATAAAGTCGAGGTCCGGGTTATGGCTGGGGTCGCGGGTGCAGTCGTCCGCACGGCCGCTGGAGGATCCGCAGGCGCCGACGGTTCGGGTTCCGGGTGTCCGGGTGCCTCATTGGGTGGTTGCGCGGCGACGGTTGGCTCCCCGGCGTCGGAGGCGACGGGAAGGGGCGGTTCGGAATTGATAACGGCCGGCGGTTGGGAGGTACTTGGGGCTGCTGCGATGGTAGGCACCGAGGCTACTGTCTCCGCTCGCGGTGCTGCGGGTCGACCAAGCCATTCATGCCCGGCCCAAAAAGCTCCGCCCACCGCGAGCAAGGCTACCATGGCGACGGCCAATTTCGGGAGCCACTCTGCAAACAAGGACGAAGCCTTTGCCGCGGAAAAGATTGAAGCGACCCTGGGGGTCTGTTCCGGGTGCGAGGGGGTCGACAGCTTCTTGCGCAACGGCCCAAGATCAAGATCAGCAACAACCCGGCGAATAATATCGCGATCGATTGGCTTTTGTCGCAAAGCAGAGCCGAGCGACAATGCATTAAAACAGAGATTGTTGATGTTACGTGGAATGCCGTCGCTGCATATGGCGATGAGCGCAAGCGCGTCTTTCGTGAACAGCGGCATATTGGAGGCGTATCCGGCTATTCGCAGCCGGTGAGCAATGTATTGCGAGGTCTCCTCCGCTGAGAAGGGCTTCAGGCGAGCGAAAATCGAAATCCTCTGCCGCAGTTGCAAAAGCTCCGGGGACCCTATGTTTTCTGCCAGTTGCGGCTGGCCGGCGAGAACGATCTGAATCAGTTTGTCGCGTGCGGTTTCGAAGTTCGACAGCATGCGCACCAACTCGAGGACGGAATCATCCAGATTTTGTGCCTCGTCGATGACCAGCACGACCTTCTTTCCCGCGCGGTACTGCTCGGCCAGAAGATCTTTTAGCATCACTTGCATTTCGACCAGGGTTCCACGTAAGTCACGAACGCCGAGGCCGGAGAGAAGGGCACGCAGAAGATCCAAAGGAGTGGATATCGTTTGAAACAGAAATACGATACGTGCATCGTCCCGCAGAATATCCAAGGCTTGAAAGAGCAACGTGGTCTTCCCCAAGCCGGGCGTTGCGATCAGCGCGACAAACCCGCAACCCGACTCGATACCGTAGAGAACTGACTTCAGCGCCTCTTTGTGCGCTTGGGTCAGATATACATATCGGCAATCGGGGGTGACTCCAAAGGGTTGTTCCCGGAGCTTGTAATGATCCAACGCTGTCATGCAATGATCCTCTTTAGCACAGCTACCAGATAGTGGAACCAGGTCGCTGTGGAAACTTTGTTGCTTCCCGCAGCTGCTCGAAAACTAATAACTGAAGCCCGGGCCTCAGAAATTGAAGTCTGCGCGGACACGCGGCGCGCTGCTTGGGGCCCACGGAACAACCTGCTGGTCGGTCTTGCGCGATCGAACCATGTAGGAGCAGATCGCAATGATTGAAGAGTCGAGAAGTCGTTCTGCCGCCGGTGCGATCCACGAGAGCAGATAAAGATCAAAGGTGGGTGCAGCGATCACTGAGATCAGCCAGGAACCAAGCCGCAACGGCTTTTCTTGATCGCAACCTGACCCCAGTAGATTACCACGGCACCGGGCTGTGGATTTGTCGTCCAACTTGTGTGAAATCAAGTCAGTGGAGATGTTACCCGCCCTAGTTACTTCAGTATGCTGGCGTTGACGATGCGGTTACCCGCTGCCCAGGCTCCGATAAAGAATTTGCACAATGATTGGGATCGCTGCTACAGACGCTCAGGAGGGCCATGAATCCAGAGGACAATACGTGTTGATCGAGCCCCGCACTTCTACGCGCCTGCCGAAGACTTTGCAAATCTATTTGCAGAACGGTCTTTGCTACAGCGGGAGCAGGTTGGCGGCCGCATCGAATTGCATGTCCCGGGCTGTTCCTGCCTTGGTCAGCGAGCGCCCGTTGGTCGCGGATATGCACGCCTCTGAGACCACGAAGCGGTCGAGGTTCAGCGTGTCGGCAATTCGTACCACACGCACCTTCTCTGGATCGGGCGCGGCCAAGGAGGCCAGGGCTGCCTGGATCGCTTCCCGATCATTATCGAAGTAAATGGGGATTTTCGCCGGCAGTACACCGAGCGAGGTCAACGCATTCATGTAGGTGTATTGCAGATTGAGGCTCTTCACCAGCCGGGCGGTCGTGAAGTCTGCCATACCGATACCGATGCCGTTGCCGTTGCTGGCCGGCGTCAAATCGCGCACAAAAATACGGGATACACGCGGCGTAACCGTGCTCTCGGAGTGGAGCGTGGAGGTATATCCAGTAATGTCACGCCCGATCACGTTCGTATCCATGCCGGAGCCGCTGATGTCCTTCCCGATGCGGTCAACGATCAACAGATCGACCTCATCGAACGGCAAGCGCGCCAGCAATGACTGCGCCTTCTTGAAGAGCTTGGCCTCTTCGCGAACAATATTCTCCGGCCGTAGCACCTCGATCTCGGCGGTCTGATGGTGTTGATCCTCAACCAGAGCTATGCCGCAAAAAATGGGTGCCTTGTCGAGAATGACGCTCGCGAATTCACGGAGCACGACCTCGTATCCCAAATGGGCAGCAGCACGATGAGCATGGTTGGCTCCGATTTGCTTGCCAAAACCAATCACCAGCATTTTTTGGATTCCGCTGCCTAAGGTGCCGCGGAAATCGGTGTGCGGCTTGACGCGATTCAGAACGACAACGCCATCAGCGGCAAACGCCGGGACACTGAAGACAACATCAAGACCGTCGAAGGCTGTCCCAATCTTTCTCACCTCCATGCTGGCGTCGATGGGCACGCCCATGCTTTGCGACGTGACCCCATACTCAGCCAACATCTCGATCTGGCCTTCCGCCGTGGCTCCCCCGTGGCTCCCCATCGCGGGCACGATAAAAGGACGCGCGCCTGCTTTAGTCAGGACGCCCAGGGTTGCCTTAACAATTTCTTTCAGGTTGGTGATGCCGCGACTGCCAACGCCAAGGGCAATTCTCATGCCCGGCTTGATGTTTTCCCGCAATCCGCTTTGTGTGAACTGTTGCTCGAGAAGGCCAGGAAAATCAAGCTTTCGCGAAGGCGGATAGCTCTGCTCCATCGCGATCATCCGGGGAAATTGATTGGCATTCGTCATGGCAGGAAACCCCCTTGGCAGTACCTAATAAACATACACTCGGGAGCGAAAGCAGCCCATTTGCAGCCCAGGCTCCTTCTTAGTACACTTTCGTTCGTTCCCGGCCGTTCCCGCAAAATGAATTGTTGCTTGTTCACCGGCAAGACAAGACGGAGCATTCTCGTGTTGACCGCCGCGGGGTTGGCACTCGTCGCCCTGCCTGGTTTGGCAAGTAATTGCGCGGATCTGGCGACGCTTCACTTGCCCAACACCACCATCACCAAGGCTGAGGCCGTGAGCGGAGGCACATTCACACCACCGACCGGGCAGGCGCTGACTGATCTCCCGGCGTTCTGCCGCGTAATCGCCGACGTCAGACCCAGTGCCGACTCAGACATCGTGGTGGAGATCTGGATGCCTGAATCGAACTGGAACCAGCGCTTCGAAGGTACCGGCAACGGCGGCTTTGCAGGCAAGATCAGTTACGGTGCCCTGGCGGAAGGATTGCGCCGTCACTATGCAGTGGCTAACACCGATATGGGCATGGCGACTCCACCCGGCGCCAACGCCAGCATCTTTATCAATCGCCCGGAGCGCTGGATTGACTGGGGATACCGAGCCACGCATGAGATGACAGTGGTGGCTAAGCAGGTCATGCGCGCCTACTACGCACGGGATGCAGCCCACGCGTACTTCGTGGGTTGTTCGACCGGCGGCGAGCAGGCGTTGATGGAGTCCCAGCGGTACCCCGATGACTACGATGGAATTGTCGGCGGCGCCGCGGCGAACAACCGCACTGGGGTACATGTCAGCATCCTGTGGAACTTTGCGGTGAACGAGAAGACGCCGGCATCCAATCTGCCTGCAGCGGCACGATCGCTGCTCTCGCAGGCTGTGGTAGATGCGTGCGATAGCCTCGATGGGGTGAAGGACGGCGTGATTGCTGATCCAGAGAAGTGTCACTTCGACCCAGCGTCTCTGAAATGCACGAGCGCTAACCAGGAAAGCTGCCTTACTGCTTCGGAGGTGGCGACGGTACAACAGATTTATTCCGGCCCGGTCAATCCGCGGACCGGAGAAAGTCTCTATCCTGGGCTACCCAGGGGCAGCGAATTTGGCTGGGATGGCTTGGTTCCGGCTCAGGACGCGGCACCTCCGTATGCGCCAATTTTCCAATGGGTTTTTGGTCTGCAATGGGATTGGCGGCAATTCGATTTCGATGCGCAGGACGCTACCTTCACTCAAAAGCTCGCGGATATGGTGAATGCGACCAGCCCCGATATCGACACCTTTCGCGCGCATGGGCATAAGCTGCTGATGTACCACGGCTCGAGCGACTGGTTAGTTGCTCCGCAGGAATCGATCAACTATTACAAAGCCGTCGTTCGGCGAGACGAAATGGCGGGTTCCAAACAACCCCTGGGCGCGCTTGATCAATCGTTCCGCTTGTTCATGGTCCCGGGCATGGCGCATTGTGGAGGCGGTCCTGGGGCGACGCATTTCGATGCATTGGGCACGGTGGCCGATTGGGTGGAACACGGAGTCGCACCGGATAAGATCATCGCCAGCAAGCTGCCACCTGGTGCGACGGAACGCACTTTGCAGCGTCCGTTGTGTCCCTACCCCCGCACTGCGCGGTACCAGGGGTCTGGCAGTACGAACGATGCCTCAAGTTTCGTCTGCACGAAGTAAAGGGATGGGCTTAGATGAAGCTGCCGTGGAATCGGCGGTCGCAAGCACCGTTCGCTGACCGGGCAGTCGATCCTGCTGACCCATGGCTGGTTCATGGAGTAGTACCATAGCCCTGTTCAGGAGGAACCTCTTTGTCGATTACCAGACGCACTTTTTTGAGCTCCGGCTCCGCGGCCGCCGCCCTCATGTTGTCCGGCGTGGGCCGCGCTGCTTCGCTCGGGCTCCCCATCGGCTTGCAGCTCTACTCCGTACGCACCCTGCTCCCCACGGATTATGCAGGCACCCTAAAGCAGATCGCTGCCCTCGGGTATAAGGAAGTTGAGGCTGCCGGTTTTTTCAACATGCCGGTTGAACAGGTAAAGGCAGCCATGCAGTTGGCGGGCTTACGCTGTGTAAGTGCGCATTATCCGCTGGCGTTGCTCCTGCAACATCTGGATGAGATATTGCCGTTCTGCAAGTCTCTGGGCGCAGGTTTTGTGGTCTGCTCCTCTCCCATGCATCAACAGCCAGGGGTCAAGGGGCCGCTCAGCCTTGATGATTGGCGCTGGAGCGCCGATCAGTTCAATCAGGTGGCCTCCAAAGTAGAAGACGCCGGTATGCGTTTCGCCTATCACAACCATTACGCCGAGTTTGGAGCGATCGGTGGCGTTCTGCCGTACGATGTGCTGCTGAAGAACACCGATCCCAAAAAAGTCGGTTTCGAGTTGGATTGCGGTTGGGTGATTGTCGGCGGCCAGGATCCTGTGCATTACCTCAAGGAGTACCCCACGCGCATCGTGATGCTGCATGTGAAGGACTTCAAAAATAACAAGCCGCCTTCGGTTGAGCTAGGCACTGGCTCTGTCGACTACGTACCCATCTTTGCTGCCGCAGCGGCGGCAGGACATGTGCGCCACGCGTTTGTGGAACAGGAAGAGTTTCAAGGGCCGATCATGGAGGCGCTGAAGGTGGATGCGCAGTACATGAAGCGGCTTCATGCCTGAGCCCTCTACTACGATCGGGAGCCTCGCGGGCTTTAGAGTCTGAGTGAGAATTACCCTCGAGGCTTTTTGCTCTGTATCAGGGCACGACTTCAGTCGTGCCGCACCCCGCAAGAATGGTCAGGGCTTCAGCCCCTGCCATCGTAGAATCTGCACGAAAAAGCGCAGGGGCTAAAGAGTCTGCGTGAGAACCCTGCACTTAATCCCGAAGGGACGTCTGAAGTAGCCCAGGACGGTAGTCCTGGGTAATGATAAGCAGCTGGGCAGTCCCGCGAGGGACGGCTGAACACCGCAGCGGAGTTTTCAGCCGTCCCTGCGGGACTGGCATATCTCTCGAATCTCTTCCCAGGACTACGTTCTGGGCTACTCTCAGTCCGTCCCTTCGGGACTCAATTGGGAAGAAGTAGTTCTCACTCAGACACTAAAGCCCGCCTATTCTTGCGCCTTTACGGCACGACTAAAGTCATGCCCTGATACAAAACCAAATCTCGTCGGAATTTCTCGCTCAGTGTACAACCAGTTTCTGCTCCAGCAAGGGTCGCAGAAGAGGGAGCGGAAGAGGCCCCTCGTCAAGCGCGGTATCGTTGAAGCGCTTGAGCGAGAAGGCGCTTCCCTGCTGCTGCTGGATCTGGTTCCGAAGGTCAATCCATTGGTGGTAGCCGACATAGTAGGTGATCAGTTGGCCGGCGGTCAGCTTGGCCCGGCGCAGCTTTCCCTGAGCTTCAGCTTCTGTCTGAAATGCTTTTTTCTCCATCAAATCCAGAGCCTCCTGGTCGGTCATGTTGCGGCTCTGCATGCGGATATCGAGGATGGCGTTGGCGATTACGCGCAGGCGGATCTTCTGCACCATGAGAACGAATCGAGGATCATGATTTGCATATCCGGCGTCTTCCATTTCCTTAACGGCATATTCGCCCCACCCTTCTTCATAAGGATTGTTTCCCAGAAGGACCCGCAACACGCGGCGTGAAGACGGGCGCAGGTTGTTCGCATGCTCAAACTGGGTGTAGTGTCCGGGCAACGCTTCATGCATGGTGAGATACAACAGCATCCAGTTGTTGTACTCGCGCAGCTTTGACTCGGCCTGTTCCTTCGGCATCTTTGGATCAATGGGGGTGACCCAGTATTCCGCTTCCGCGGTTGGTTCGAGCGCAGGTGCGGGATGGAAGCCGGCGACAGAATATACGCCACGCAGAAAGACCGGGGTGGGCACAATGCGCATGTTGTCGCGATCGCTCAGGGTAACCAGGTCTTTTTGCACAATAAAGGCGCGGATGCCGGTGGCCTCGGCCTTTACCTTTTCCAGCAATTGACCCGGTTCAACGTGGTCCTGATTAATGCGGTCGATGACCTCGGAGATGACCTTGTTCTGCAGGGCGTCTCCACTCAATTCGCTATGGTCTTTGTGATCAGGAAACCACTTCTCGTGCAATGGCAGGGCGACCGTATACATCTCAGCGCGGACTCGGGGCAGATCCCGCTCGGCAGAGGCAAGCACGGAGTCGGGAGTTTCATGAGAACCGGGGCCGAGGGCGAAGGCGAAGATCCTGGCATAGACCTCGGGCCCGCTACGCCAGCTCACAGTATGTGATTTAAGCGCAAGGTCGTTCTTGAGCCACGCAGCGTAGCCATCGAGCGAGGCGCGAGCTGCCTTGGATGCCACATCGTAACGCGCGCGTAGCGGCGCTCCGGCGGGGATCATGCTTCCGATCTGTTCGATGACGCCGAGGTTGCCGGCGTTTTCATCGAGAGCCGTGCTGATGAAAACCGGATCGGCCTGCTTGATATTTTGCCGGGCTTCTTCAAGAACGCGTGGGATCTGCTCCATGCGCGCCAGCACGGCGGTAAGCCGCGCCTGCTCCGTACCGTCGGTCGAGGTGAGCGGAAAGAAAAGACCGGAGCCAATCATCTCCACATAATCCTGTGGACGGTAGCGGAAGCTCTGCAGCACATTCAGCTGAAAGAGGGTCGCCTCGATATTATCGCGGAGCAGAGCCAGGTCCGCGACCTCCTCGGGTGTACTCGCTCTTGCGCCTGCGAAGCATAATCTGCCCGAAAGGTACAGACCGCGCTCAGCGGCAAGGGTCGCAGGGCTCGAGTCGTCGAGTTGCGTGTCCAGAGGAGCGTTGGCGTCGCCATGATAACCCGCCTGCGTCGCTTCTACCGGTTGATAGCGGAGGCTGGCCAGGACAAAACGATTTGCCTGATCGAGAAATGGTTCATGAGGAGCAGCAGTGCAGCGAAATATCTCCGCCATCGCTGCTGGAGTGGTTAAAAAAGCAGACAGGCACACGAATGCAAGGACAGATCGAAAACCACGGAACATGGTCAAAAGATAGCATGGTGGCGGCCCTTAACTCAGGCCGTGAGACGGTCTGTGGAGATGGGTTGAATGCTCGATACGGTCAGGCTCTTAAGCACATCTGGTGGTCCAGTCCACGCAAGCTGAATGCCGGCCGGCGACGGGGTGTAACATCGCGCCGTCATCATTTCCTTACCGTCGACGAGCGCCTCGATGATCGAGCCGTCGATCAGGAGACGAACCAGAGAAACTCCGTCCGGGCCAGGGGAGAGGGGCACCGTTTTGCCGCCTATTCCGATCGAAGGCTTGCCGCCCGTCCCGCCGGGGTAACGAATGGCGAATATCGGCGTCGCGCCGGTCCGCAGTTCCAGCCCGCACGCGCTCGCTACGGCCGAGAACCTGCATACGATCTCACCGCTGCGGTTCTTGACCTGTATGCCGGCTAGCGCCGCAGCCAGCCCGGCGGAACTCTGCAACTCCTGTGTGTCGGTGCGGAGCGAGGCAAACTCCGGGGGAAAGTCCATGCGCAATTGATTCTCGGAATCCAGCGAGAGCACGCGGGGCAGGGCCATCGCTCCGGCCCATCCGGCTGCCTTGGTCTCCGCAGGGGAACGCGTTTCCTGGACCCACCCCCACAGGATGCGCCGCCCCTCGGCGTCCACCATGCTCTTCATCGCGTAATACGATCCATGGTCCAGCAGCCCCTTGCTTTCCTCATGGAAACGAAGATCGCGTAGGTCGAAAGTGCCTACTTCCCAATAGACCTTGCGCTCGGTGGAGTAAAGCAGGACATGCTTATCCCCGAGCGGAAAGAAGTCGGGACATTCCCACATCTCGCCGCTGTCCACCGGATTGTTCATCGCTTCATGGTTCCATTCGCCCTCTGCGAGCGGATGCAGATAGGTCCAGTTTCGCCCATCGCGAGAGGTATACAGCAGCACTGCCCCACCGACCTTGCTGAAACCTGAACCGACGCCCAGATACCAGGTGTCGCCTTCCTTCCATGGGCAGGGATCGCGAAACCCGGTTACCTGCAAACCTGGAGGCGGACCGTCCAACACTGGCTTATCCAATTTTCTCCAAGTGAGCAGGTCTGGGTCGGTGGAGGTCGCGAGGCATTGCACTTCGCGCAGCCCCTCACCGCGGATGGTCTCCCGTTGCGGCGAGGACCGGGTGACGCCGGTGTAAAGAATGGTGGGCACCTCAACGCCCGGGAGCACGCTGCCAGTGAAGCATCCAGCTGCGTCAAACCCACCGAGGGTAGGTGAGAGCGCAACCGGCAGGTGCTTCCAGTGGACGAGATCGGGACTGACGGCATGCGCCCAGTGCATGTCTCCCCATACCGCCGCGCCGGGATTGTATTGGAAAAACATGTGGTACTGGCCGCGGAAAAATCGCGGTGCGCAGGGATCGTTCATCCAGTTGGCCCTGGGGAGTAAATGGAACTGCGGTCTGAGCGGGTCTCGCATGAGCTTCTCCCTGAGCGCAGCTTGCTGCTCCGTTTCGGCCACGGCGGACAACGGCTGGCCACGCACAGCACACAACGCGGAGGATGCCAGGGACGAGACGAGGAATGTCCGGCGATTCATAAGCTGGTTTCGAACAGCGGTTGGCCGTCAAGGAGTGCGCCGATGCGATCGATCAACTCCGCAGAGAGCGGCGGGGTAGCTCCTTGCTGCCCGGCCACATAACTACCGCAAAGATTGCCGCACTCCGCCATTTGGGCCAGCGACGCGCCGCGCAGATAGGCGTGGAGCAGACCAGCAGTAAAGGCGTCTCCCGCGCCTACGGTATCAACCACTTTGATGGGGTACCCCGGGTGCCGGAAGGATCCCTCACGATTAGTCAGCAGGCTTCCCTGCGCTCCCAGACTGGTGGCCACCAGTTTGCAACCAGGAAAATTATGCAGCAGCGCACAAGCCGCAATCTCCGGAGTCATCCCGATCTGCCCGGTCAATCCCAGCCCATCGAGAAAGGAAAACACCTGCGGCAACTCTTCTTCGCTTACCTTAATGACGGTGGCATGGCCCATCGACCAGCGGAGTATCTCGGGGCTGCAATCGGGCATCCGAATGTTGACGTCGCAAACGCGCACACACTCAGGCGCCGTGGCCTCCAACAAACCTTGAATGGTCGACCGCGACACCTCATGGCGCTGACCGAGGGTACCGAAACAAACTGCATCCGCAGCATGAGCCGCTTCAAGCAATTCCGGGGTGAGAGCTATGAAATCCCACGCCACGTCCGGAATGATGTTGTAGATGGGCTGGCTTTCGGGGGAGAATGTAACCTCGACTGTCCCGGTAGGGTGGGTTTCGTTATTCTGTAACTGCCGCAGATCGAGGTTCGGTTGAACCAGCAACCTGCCGGCGGCTCGCCCATAGTCATCGTCGCCGACACTCGAGACCAATACGGTGCGGTTCCCGAGACGGGCGCAAAACACGGCGAAGTTTGACGGAGCTCCACCCAGCCGGGCACCGCCGGGCAGAAGATCCCATAACAACTCGCCGATTGCGACAATTTGAGGGACCTTGATCTCAGACATAGCGGGGGATGCTTCTTTACAGGGTATGGAATTCCGGATCCGTTCGTTCTTTCAACACACCTTCGTTAAGAGCCACTCCTATTCCCGGGGTGGTCCGTACATCGAGAAAACCATCTCCATCGAGGACCACTGGCTCGGTCAATGAAGTGTACGCCTGGTCCGTATAGTGGGTGAATTCAAGCAGCATCAGGTTGGGGGTCGCAGCGGCGACATGAGCAGCCGCCATCGTGCCCAGCGGGGAAGCTACACCATGCGGAGCGATCGGGATCGAATAGACCTCCGCCATGGCAGCAATCTTGCGAGTTTCTAGCAGGCCGCCGGTCTTCGACACATCCGGCTGAATCACGCTGAGCGCTTCTTTTTCCAGAAACGGACGATAGCCGTAGCGGCTATAGATGTTCTCCCCGGCGGCAATGGGAACGCGCGTATTATTGCGCACCCTGACCATGGCGTCGACGTCATCGCTGGGGATTGGCTCCTCGACCCAGATGAGACGGAATGGCTCCAGGAGATGACACAGTTGGATCGCTGTTTCGACATCGTAGCGCGCGTGGCATTCCAGAGCGAGGTCAAAGCGAGGGCCTACGGCCTCGCGGATGGAGGCTACGAAATTCACTACATCGTCTAGTTGGACCGTGTTCAAATGGAGACCCCAGAGCTTGTTCGGATCCCAACCTTTTTTCAGGGTCCAGTCATCGGGGCTGTAGTCAATTCCTATCTTGAGCGCTTTCACCCTGGTCTTGGCAATGAGCCCGGTTGCTTCTGCTGCATTGGCCGCATGCAGATAGACAGGCAATTTGCTGCGCACCCGGCCGCCCATGAGCTGATACACCGGCACGTTCAGTGCTTTGCCCGCCAGATCCCAGAGCGCCATCTCCACTCCGCTGATGGCCGTGAGGTACGGTCCGCCCATACCCCGCATGAAAAGTGGAGAGGGAGAACCGCCGGCAGAAAGATGCTTCCAACCCCACAGGTCGAATAGAATTCCCTCGATTTCCAGCGGGTCGCGGCCAGCCAGCGCAGGACCGAAGTTGTGATTGACGATGTACTCGGCGCCGACCGTGTCCAGCATCTCGCCGGTGCCGGTCAGACCCTGATCGGTATAGACGCGGATAAAGCGGCTATTGAAGCCGTCGCGCAGACGAACCGCGCGAATCTCGCGGATGGTGAGGCTGGGTGCGTGAGAGGTTCCCTGGGCACGCGCGTGAAGCAGGAACGCGCCGTAAGCCATCGCAGCCTGACCAAGAAACATGCGTCGATTCATCGGGCGGAGTGTATCACAGGGTTTAAAGGCGATTCGCCGTTGCGAAACCGCAGCACAAGCTGCAAGCTGGTAAACATGCCGGAATTGCCGGATATCACCGCCTATATCACCGCGTTGGAGCCGCGTATCATGGGGCAAACGCTGGAACACGTGCGGGTGGCCAGCGCCTTTCTGCTGCGCACGGTGCGGCCCCCGGTAGGCAGCGTGGAAGGCCGCGTGGTCCGGGAATTGCGCCGCATCGGCAAGCGCATCGCGATTGGCGTCGACGGCGACCTCTGGATTGTCGTTCACTTGATGATTGCCGGCCGGCTGCACTGGCGGCCTCCTGGGGCGAAGCTGGCCGGCCGGCAGAATCTCGCAGCCTTCGACTTCCCCCATGGTTCGCTGGTGCTCACGGAAGCGGGAACCAAGCGGCGCGCATCGCTGCATCTCTTCGAGGGTGAGGATGCTTTACGTTCCATCGACCCCGGAGGAATTGACGTCCTGTCCAGCGATCTCAGCGGATTTCGCGAGGCGCTCATGGCCGAGAATCGAACCCTCAAGCGGGCGCTTACGGACCCGCGCATTCTGAGTGGCATTGGGAACGCATATTCCGACGAGATCCTACACGCGGCGCAATTGTCCCCGGTTGCCCTGACACACAAGCTGAAACCTCAGGAATGGGAAAGACTCTACGAAGCAACGCTTAGCACTCTTAAGCTGTGGATCCAGCGCCTGGGCGATGAGGCGAATGCTGCCTTTCCGGAAAAGGTGACCGCGTTTCGCAAAGATATGGCGGTGCATGGGCGCTATGGACAGCCTTGCCCAAGGTGTGGCCAAGCAATCCAGCGGATCCGGTACGCGGACAATGAAACAGATTATTGCGTTCAATGCCAGACCGGCGGGAAACTTCTGGCAGATCGGAGCCTCTCGCGGCTCCTGCGATCGGACTGGCCACGCACTCTCGACGAACTGGAGACGCTCAAGCGCAGGTGAGAATGAGAAATCGCAGTCGAATCGTGTGGTAAGCAATCCGGGCGGGCTCCGCTCCTAATCGAAGCGTCGCCCGCCCCTTTGTCATCCCGAGGAGCGCAGTCGAGGGATCTGCGGTTCCGCGGACCCGTCTTGGAAATGTTTTTGACCCGGTCGCTCGAAAAGGCCCAGGTACACTCCGGGCCGCGATGGCAATTCATTCAGAGCGTAGTGCCTTGACCGGGTCCAGAGACGCTGCCCGCCGGGCCGGTATGAACGTTGCAAACACGGCACTCAAAACAAGAATGGATATGGCCAACAGCAACGACCACGGATCGGTCTCGCGAACACCGTAAAGCAATGATCGCGCGATGCGCCCTACCATCTCCGTTAAAACGATCCCCGGAATCAACCCGGCGATGAGAATAGTTACGGTCTTGCGGAGAAAGAGTCCGTGCACCTGCAAGCGGGTTGCTCCTACAGCCATACGAACGCCGATTTCCACGGTCCGGCGCGCCACGTGGAAAGATAGCAACCCATAAAACCCGATTGCAGCAATGACAAGCGTCAACCCAGAGAAGATCGCGGTCAGCCGTACCAGCAGCTTTTCACTCGAAAGCCCATCCTCAAATTCTGTGTTGAGGGGCACGATTTCCGCAATGGGGAGATTGGGGTCGACAGATTGCAGACTGCGACGGATATCGGCCGCAATATTAGCCGGCGATCCGGCCGCGCGTACCTCGATTGTGCCCGCTGGATCGGCGCGTTGTTCCAACGAGAAATATGCGACCGGAGGTGCGGGCTGACGCAAACCATCTACACGCGCATCGTCAACTTCGCCAACGACCAGGTAGTCGTGATCGCCGGGTGGGATTTTATAGCCGATGAAGTGCCCTACAGGGCTTTCGTTGCCAAAGAGCTTCCTGGCAAATGCGTGATTGAGGATGGCCACCGGCTGCGACTGCTTTTGATCGCCCTCGACAAACGTTCTTCCCTGAAGAAGAGGAATGCCAAGCGTGTGAAAGAACCCCACGCTGACATGGTTCTCTTCCCCGTGTATTTGTGCTTCGGGAAGTTCCGGATGCCCCGACACGTGGATTGCTGTGTTCCAAATGCAGCCGGGGATACGGCACATTGCGAGCGAAGCATCTTGGACGAATGGTAGCCCTTTTAAAGCATCCAAAATTCTATTGTTCAGAGCGGTAAAGTTCTCTTTATCAAGCCCTCCACTGCGGAGGTCCAGATGTATAGAGAGAACCTGCTCACGGTCGAGACCTGCATCGAGTTGGCTTAGGTTGAGCAGGGTTCTTGCAAATAATCCCGCCATACTCAACAGCAGAAGAGAAAGACTGACTTGCCCGGCGAGAAGCAAGCTCGACCACCGCTGTCTCATGCTGCCCATACTCGACTGAGCAGCGAGATTAGCACGGGTGGTTTGCCAGGCCGGCAATACACTGAACCCGATCAGAGCCGTCACCAGAAGAGCCGCGCCAACCAGGAAATCTTCCAGGCCAAAATTCAGGGCAAGAGGAATCGGGTGCTGTCTTCCGGAGGCCCAGTGAACCAGCATTGAACTCATGAGGCCGCAGGTTGCGATCGCCAGGGATCCCCCGATTCCTACGAGCAGCGCGTCCTCAACCAACAATTGCTGTAGCACTCGCCAACGACTCGCACCCAGCGCGACGCGCAGAGCCATCTCGCGCTGGCGACCGGCAAGCCGGGCCAACTGCAGATTGGCAAGGTTGACGCACCCGATCAGGAAAACCAGCGCAGCCATCCCCATGAGCACAAACAGCGGCCGTCCATAGGTTGTTTTGAGTGATCCTTCTCCGCCAGCGGCTGGAATGAGCTGAACGCGCGCACCACGAACCTTCTCGCGCTCTTTGGGGTCCCTGGTGGCATCGGCGATCAGTTGCAGATCCGGCTGAAGCGCTTGGGTCCAGCGGTTCACCGCGGAGGGTTTGTTCGCATCCGAAGCCCGTGCCAGCACCCACAACCAGAAAATACCCTCCTGACTTCGATAGGGGGCCTGGAGATCGTACTGATATCCGGGGCCGAGCGAATCAAACCACGTACCGAAGCTTCCGGATGATTGCGCTGCCAACGGCAACCACAGGTCGGGAGCGGTGCCCTGAACGACCCCGAAAAAATTCTCCGGGGCCACACCAACGACTACGATCGGAACCCGGTTGAGAACTGCCCTCGTGCCGACCACGGATTGACTGGGGTGCTCTTTGGCAAAACCGTAGCGCAGGACTACAGGCAACTCGGACTGTCCTGCTGTGTCATCACCGGCCCGAAAGAATCTACCGGCGGAAGGGGAGAGCCCGAGAACCGCAAAGAAGTTATCGGAAACGAGTTGGAAGCTCGCTTCCTGCGAAAAGTCGTTCCTGACCTGGAGAACGCCGCTACCAAGCCCCGATCGCGCAATCACGGGTGCGGTGGTACCGGTCGCCTGCCGCAGGCGTTCGTACGCTGGATAGGAATAAAACCACTGCGCATCGAAAGGCGATTGGACCGCACGAAGAGAATAGAGCTGCGACGGGCGAACGATTGGCAACCGGGCAAAGAGAACCCCATGCAGCACCCGGAACACGGCGAGGTTCGCGCCAATACCAATCGCCAGGGTGAGCACTACGGTCAAAGCGAAGCCGGGCGCTTTGTGAAGCTGGCGAATGGCCTGGCGTGAATCCTGCTGGAGGCGGTCTAGGAGCACTGTCACAATACCTGAGCGCGTAGTGTTGGCAGTCTAACTTACTGTGACGTTATTCTCCGCCGGCTTACCTTCCTCCTGCGGCTCGAAGAACTCTCGCGATGACCCCAACGGAAGACGGATCTCTGCCTCACACCCCTGACCGTCGATGCGGTTGGCAACCTGAAGAACGCCGCCGTGGGCTTCGCAGATCTGCCGCGCAAGGGCGAGACCAATGCCGCTTCCTCCGGGCTTCGTGGTGTAGAAGGGCACGAATAAGTTCGAGGGATTGGTGAGGCCGATGCCGTTGTCCTGGATCAGAATGACGACCGAATGAGGGCTCGGTCTCCAGGTTACGGTCACCTCAGGAACCTCGCGTGAAATATTGCCGTTCGATGACGGCTCGGGAAAGCGCGCCAATGCCGCTTCGACAGCATTGCGCAGCAGGTTGATGACCAGCTGTTCCATTTGATCCGAATCGAGCTGCAGCACGATCTCCGGTCCCGGCTTGAGCCAGACTGCCACCCTGGTTTCGAGCGCGACCGCTCGCTCAATCAGCGGATGCAACGAAACCGGCCGCAATGCCGGCGGCGGCAGCTGGGCAAGCTGGCGGTAAGCCTGGATGAAACGATTGAGCGATTCAGCGCGGTTCTCAATGATTTTGAGACCCCGATCGAGGCTGAACACATCGTTATCCGCAGCCAGCGTGTCGATCGTCTGCGCCTTGAGCGGATTGATGTGGATCCAGGAACGAAGGCTCCCGGCAATCGATTTGATGGGGGTGAGCGAATTGTTAATTTCGTGGCCAATCACCCGAATCAGACGCTGCCAGGCATCACGCTCCTGTTCGCGCAGCGCTATGCTGACGTCGGACAGCACCAGGAGCGTGTGGGGGATACCACGCTGGCGAAAACTGGATCTCCTGACCATCCAATGGACGGGGTAGCCTTTGCCGGCCAGAATCATGATCCCCCGATCGGGCTGGTCGAGTAGATCGGCCAGTTGCAGATCATCCGCGCTGCTGCCCAGGGCGCGCTCCTCACTGAGATGGAAGATCTGTTCCGCGGCGGGATTGATCAGGCGCAGGCGATGTTCGGGATCAAAAGCAAGCACAGGCGCGTCCATGGACGAGATGACGCGACGCAACAAAGCGGTGGCCTCAAGCTCACCGAGACGCTGATTCTGAAGCAAGTCAGCGAATTCGTTAATCTCCAGGGCCAGTTCTCCAAGCGAGTCATGCTGCCGGCTGCCGCGCGCGCGAAAGGAGTAATCGGACTCGCGCAGCGCGGAGACGACGTTGGCCAGGGTCTGGAGGGGGCGAATGATCTCCTCCATGAGAACGCCCGCGGCAAGCAAAGAGAGCAGGGCGACGACGCCCAAAAGAACGCTGGCCATCGTCCCTGAAACCTTAGCCCGCCACAACAGGATCGCGGCCAGCACGAATGCGGGCGCTGCGATGAAAACACACAGGGTGCGGATGCGGCGTTCGAAGGGGGTGTCGCGGCCGGAGCGTTTGCTGGAGCGTAGCCGTGGGTGCGTGGCTAAATCGCTTGAGTTATCCGGAGTGGGATCAGATTCCATATTTCTCCATCCGGCGATAGAGCGCTCCGCGGCTTAAGCCCAGCGCCTCCGCCGCATGGCTTACATTTCCGCCGGCACGAGCCAGAGCCTTGCGGATGAGAATGCTTTCCACTGCTTCGAGGCTCAGTTCGTCGAGGCTCTGCGTGGAAGAGCGGACCTGGTTCAAACCGAGATCGGCGTTTTGGATGCGCGGACCACGAGCCATGAGGACAGCACGCTCAATCGCGTGATCAAGTTCCCTGACATTGCCCGGCCAGCTGTGCTGGAACATCGCTTCCAACGCGCTGGGCTCGAAGCCGGTCGCAGCCTTGCGGTAGCGGGCGGTGTAGCGAGCGAGGAAGTGTCCGGCGAGGACGGGAATATCTTCGCGGCGATCGCGCAGTGGGGGAAGATGAATCTCCACCGTGTTGAGGCGGAAGAGCAAGTCCTCGCGGAAGCGGCCCTGGGCACACTCCTCCTGCAGGTCGGCATTGGTCGCCGATAGCAGACGTACACTCACCCGCCTGGTTTGCGAGGAGCCGACACGCTCGAGATCCCCAGTCTCGAGTACACGCAGCAGCTTGGCCTGCTGGCGCATGGGAACGTTGGCGATTTCATCGAGGAAGAGCGTGCCCCGGTCGGCCAGCTCGAAGCGCCCGATGCGGTCGGTGCGCGCATCCGTAAACGCTCCCTTGACATGGCCGAAGAGCTCGCTTTCAAACGTTCCCTCCGCCAGGGCACCGGTGTTAACGGCGACCAGGGAACGCGCGGCCCGAGAAGAGAGCGCATGCAGCGTCTGGGCGACGATTTCTTTCCCGGTTCCGTGCTCGCCGGTGATGAGCACGTTGGCATCCGAAGGTCCTATGCGCGCTAAAAGCTCCAGCACCGGTTGCATCGAAGACGCCTTAGCGATGAGTTCAGGCCGCCCTTCGGCACGCAACAAGCGATTTTCCGCCTCCAGGATTTCGGCCTGCCGCACCGCCCGCCGCAACTCGATCTGGGTGCGCACAATCGAGATGAGCCGCGCGTTCTCCCACGGTTTCTGGATGAAATCACAGGCGCCGCGGCGCATGGACTCGACCGCCAGGTCTACGTTCGCCCAGGCGGTCATTACGATGATGCGCAGGCGGCTGTCATGCGCACTCAGCTGGGCAAGCAATTCCAGACCTTCCGCGCCGGAGGTTGTATCGCGGGTGTAATTGAGGTCGATGAGCAGGGCGTCGAAGGCTTCACCGGCCACCCGATCCAGGACCTCCCGAGGCGACTGGGCTCTGGTTACACGGTAACCCTGGGGCTCCAGCAGCAACTCGATTGCATCCAGAATATGGGGCTGATCATCGGCGGCCAGAATCCTGGGCGCGTCCGCTGGTGTGCGTGCGGCCTGCTTTGCGGCTTGCGGGTAGGTTGCCATCATTGCCTCAAAAGGGGTGACACGTCACCTGTTAAGTATAGTGCTGGTGCGCGGGAGCCTTGGTACGTCGCACCCTCAGCGCCCGGAAACAAAGAAGGCTACGGGCTAAAGGGTCCTGCGTGACCCCCTGAGGGAAGCACTTCTAAGGCCTGCTCTGAGCCACAACACCATTTCTTGCGTCGTCTATCGAGACGCCCGTGCGACCCAACGTCGTCCCAGTAGCGCGGTCAATATCCGCCTTCGCCTTTTCATAAGCAGTCTGCGCGGTAAAAAATGCGGATTCAGCGAGAGCGAGGCCTTCTTCTGCAATTAGGGTGTCATACCTGGACATCGCTCCTATGTCTTGCTCCTTCTTGGCGATATCAAAGGTCTTCTGCGCGAGATCGCGTGCTTTTTGCGCGGCCGCCACGCGGGCTTGCGCCTGAACGAGTGCGAACTGCGAGTCGCGAATGTCGAAGCGAAGGCTCTTCTGCTGCTGCTCCTGGGCGATCTGGCTCTGGCGGTACGCGAGCACGGCGCGGAACTGGTCGGCTTTGACGATACGGTTGCGGAGGTTGATGGTGAGATTGACGCCAACCTCGTACTGGGGCGCCGAGTAGTTGAAGGTGTTCAGGAACATGCTGGAGAAGTCGGTGGGCAGGGTGGTGGCGCAGTTCTGCACGCTGAGACTGCAATTCGGGTTTTTGGGGCCGGCGGCGCCCGTGCCTCCGTAGTAGCCGTACAAATTAAGTTGAGGCAGCAGCTCGCTGTTGATGTCCTTGAGGCTCTGGCGCTGGACCTCCGCCGCATTACGGAAAATCGCAACTTCAGGCCGGTTCTTCATAGCCTCGTCAATCAGCTGGGTGATGGATTGCGATTCGTTGGGATCGGGACCGCCCTGGAGATCGAGCGGAATGACGGGGATTTCGTCGATGGACGGGTCGTCGCTTCGGGTGAGATCGTTTTTAATGAGCAGCTCGTTGTGCCTCAGCGTGGCCTTGGCGATGGTAAGGTCACCCTCGCTGGAGGCAACCGCAGACTGGTCCTTCGTGACCTGCATCGCAGGAATGTTCTGGAGCTCCAACTGTTTCTGGTCGTCGGTCAGGGTCTGATTGGCGTAGTCCAATGACCGGGTCTTCACCTGCACGTCCTGATAAGCGTTCACCAGATCCCAATAGAGGTTCTCAATGTCGGTGACGGTGGCGATAACCTGCTGCTGAAAGGCGAGATCCGTAGTCTGCAGGTTTCTTTTGGCGATGTGGATGAAGCGCTCGTTGCTGGCAAGGCCGAATCCGTACAGCAGCGGCTGTTGCAGGTAGATCGTGAAAATGGAATTCAGT
The DNA here is from genome assembly GCA_049522955.1 of Acidobacteriaceae bacterium. Lineage (GTDB taxonomy): Bacteria > Acidobacteriota > Terriglobia > Terriglobales > Acidobacteriaceae > PALSA-350. The sequence goes on along the minus strand of JBEKNJ010000019.1, from coordinate 104,058 downwards.
TCGGGATTGACTGCGTAATAAGGGCTGTTGTTGGCGGCGCGGAAGCCGGTGTAGTTGACCTGCAGGTAGGTACCGAGCGGAAAGTATTGTTGGTACTGGGATTGAACCTCGATGTTGTTTACCTTAAAAAGTTCGACGCCGACCTGGGAAAGGTTCGGCTCCGGGGTGACGGTGTGTTGCACATAGCCGGAGAAGATGAGCAAGGGGTCGAACGGGTTAACGGCCGCGCCGGCGCCGAGCGTGGAGGTGACGATGCCGCCGTTGCCTGCGGTCGCACTCGAGGCTGCGGAGCCGCCGCCACCACCCGAGGCGCCAAAGCCGCTCGCCGTAGTCGAGACGACGCTGGTGTTGACGCCGTTGGCGTTGCCTCCCGCCTTGGTGCGCAGAAGATCGGCTTGCGCGATGGGGAAGTTGTAGCGGAAGGAGGCGAGCGTGAGATTATTTTCGAGCGCCAAAGCGATCGCGTCCCGCAGGGAGAGGCGGAGCTTGCCGTCTTGAATGAGGTCGTAGAGGCGCTGTGAGTTTTGCAGGTTGAGTTCCGGCACAGTGCTGGGCATATACGGCGCGAGGGGGTTGCGTGAATGCGGCAGCTCGATATGAAAAGGTCCCTGGTAGGCAACCGGCGCCGGCTGCGCCGCCGCTTGTGCCTGCTGTGCGATGGTCTGGGGCGGAGATTGCTGCGGATCGCCAGGCGCGGAAGGCAAGGGCCCCGCTGGGTTTGCCTGGGCAAAGGTAGTCGAGACCAGAAGGCCCGCTGCACACAACACAGACAACGTTTTCGGCACCAGGCCGCCAGCACCGGAGCAATGCCTCATGCCTTCACCTCGGCGCCCTGGTTCAGCACTGGGTTGGCAGTATCCCGCACCAGCCAGCCATCTCTCACCTCGAGAATGCGGCTGCCATAGCCGGCATTCACCTCCGAGTGAGTGACCTGGACGATGGTTGTTCCCTCGCGGTTGAGATTTTGGAAGAGCTCCATGATCTCTTTTGCCTGGGAAGAGTGCAGATTCCCGGTGGGCTCGTCGGCAAGCAACAGCGCCGGGCGATGGATGACCGCGCGGGCAACTCCCACCAGTTGCTGTTGACCTCCGGAAAGCTGGTTGGGATAGAGATCCTTCTTGCCCACGATGCTGAAGCGGTCAAGCGTGTCCGCGACCAACGACTGGCGTTCGGAACGGGAGATATTTTTGTAGGATAGCGGAAGATCGATGTTCTCGGCGACCGTGAGGTCATCGAGCAGATGATAGCTTTGAAAAACCATACCGATGTTACGCCGGGCCAAGTCCGACCGCTGCTTACGATTCATAGACTGGACTGCCTCGCCATGGAACCAGTACGCTCCCGCCCATTGATCGTCGAGCAGCGCCAATACATTCAGCAGTGACGACTTCCCTGCCCCCGACGGTCCCATGATGGTGATAAATTCGCCCGTCTCGATCTTCAGGTTGATGCGCCTGAGGACCCACGTCTGGCCGGCGCCACTCTTGTAACTTCTTTCGATATTTTCGAGCGAGATCATTGCACCCTCATTGGCGTAGAAATCGGTAAAGGCGGGTGTTCAGCCTACCCTGCAGAACCTTCGTCCTAACAACATCGGAGGGAATCGACGGATGCCCCACGTTCGCCTCAGCGTACTCCGGATTTCCTGTCGAGCTTTCTGGCGTTGGCGAACTTCATGCGGCTTTCCTTAATGAAAGCCGCACACGCGGATGTTGGTGGAGCCCCGTGCAGGAAATCCGGATACGTGGGCCGAAAATGATGGGCGAAGCCCAACGACCGCTGTCGCCGCATCGGCTCGCAGATTCATATCAGTCGTCCTAGTCGGCCACTCCTGCCATGACACCCTCCTTCGGGACTGGAGCTCAATCATTGAAACTCGAGCACCTGATCGAGGGCCTCTCCTTCAGCGACAATCTTTCCATCGAACAGATGGATATTGCGGTCGGCATGGCGGGCGAAGCGTGGATCGTGCGTCACCATGCAGATGGTTGCTCCTTCGCGATGCAGATTCTTGAGCAACTCCATCACCGCTTCACCGTTTTTCGAGTCCAGGTTGCCGGTAGGTTCGTCAGCCAGCAGGATCGAGGGAGAGCCTGCCAATGCGCGAGCAACGGCGACGCGCTGCTGTTGGCCGCCCGAGAGTTGCGACGGGTAGTGCCGCATGCGGTGAGCCATTCCCACGCGCTCGAGCGATTCCTGCACCCGGCTCTTGCGGTCGCTCGAGGCCATACCTGAGCGGTAGGTCAACGGCAGTTCGACGTTCTCAGCAACCGTAAGATCACCGATCAGATTGAAACTCTGAAAGATGAAGCCAATCTCCTGGTTACGAATACGCGAACGCTCGGCGAATTTCAGATTCTCCACCGGACGGCCGTTCAGCTCGTACTTGCCGGCTGTCGGCGTATCCAGCAGGCCGATAATCGAAAGCAGCGTTGACTTTCCGCAACCGGAAGGGCCGGACATGGCCACGTATTCTCCCCGGGCAATGGAGAGGTGGACGCCGGCAAGTGCGTGGGTCTCGATCTCCTCGGTGTAGAAAATCTTGGTCATTGCTTCAATCTGTATCAGTGGCTGCATGCTTTCGCTCCTAGTGTGCTCGTATTGGATTTGCGTTTCCCTCATTTAGTCCAGCCGAATTCGATCCGTCGTGTCATAGCGCGACATGTCACTCAAGATCACCGTATCGCCTTCATGTAGCCCTTGCTGCACCTGAATTGCATTCACCGAGGCATGGCCCACCTTGACCGGTACGCGGACCGCCCCCTTGCCCTCAGGATCCAGACGGAAGAGGGTAATGGTGCTGTTCTCGTTGCCGAAGGCGGGCCGGCCCACGTAGAGAACATCCTTCAATCTTTCCAGATCAATGGTGCCGTCGACGCTCAGATCTTTACGCGCGCCATCGGGTATGTTGCCAGTAAGCTTCACGTCTACAGTGACGGTCCCGTTCTGCACCGCGGGATCGATCCTTGACACCGTGCCCTCGGCCAGACCGTTGTGGGTGTCGATCGTCGCTGGTTGACCAAGTTGAATGTCGCGCGCCTGGGTCTCAGCAATCTTCAACTGTGCCTTCAGCTGATTCGGCTGAACCACCTGGGCCAACATGGTGCCGATGGTTACATGCTGCCCCACGACGAGAGGAAGATCGGTCAGCACTCCAGATATGCCTGCGCGCACCTTGAGGGCCTCCAGCTGTTGCTTCTTCAACTCATAGATAGCCTGAGCCTGTGACACCTTGGCCTGCTGCACCGCAAGCTGTGATTGAATTGCTTTTTCATTGATGTCGACTGTCTGCTCCTGGAGTTTGTTACGGGTGCTCAATTCATCCGCCGTGCCTTGAGAGGCGTTGTAAACCAGACCGGAAATCACGCCCAGTCCGTAAAGAGCCTTGTTCGTCTTCGCCTGCCGCTGGGCCTGCTGGTAATCGGCGTTCACCGTAGCCGCAGTAGACTTTTGTGCCATCAGATCGCTCTGTACCTTGACTTGCGTGTTGCTTAAGTCCGCACGCGCCTCTTTGAGTGCGAGCTCGGCATCGATTGCCTGTTGGGTAGTCTGCGGGTCGCTCAACTGCAGAAGGATGGTGTCTGGCTTCACAATCGAGCCTGGCAGGGTAAGGATGCTCACCACGGTCGCCTCGGTTTGTGCCGGAATTTGCCGGATCGCGTCTTCCCGCGGGACCAGGGTCCCCAGTCCGCGCACCTGGACGATGAGTGGTCCACGCTTCACCGTGTCGGTCCAAACAACGGAACGGTCGACGGTGGGAGAGGCCGGCTTCAGCCGCATTACAAGAAATGTCACAACCGCAAGAACAACGACGCCGACTGCGATCGTCAGTACTTGCCGCTTCCGCTTCTTAGCCTTCAGGTCTGGGCGAGAGATATCCATCAATCGTTGCTAATGCATGCGGGGGACCAAAACCCCGCAGCAGCGCTTCTCCAAGGATTTAGGCTCTTTGCCATCATGCATACCTACGCAAGAGGTTCTCGCTTTGTTCAATTTTGATCTGAACTGTCCACTTTCGGACAGCCCCGATGGTGACAAGGGAAGGAACTCGCATGCGCCGGATACCGTATAGACATTTATCTGTGGTACGACATTTGCTGATGAAGAGTTCCGGGCTCATTCGATCGCTAGGGGGCGCGCCATGCGCACATTCCTACAGGATGTTCGATTCGCCTTACGCCAGTTTGCCAATCACACCGGCTTCGCGCTGACAGCAGTTCTGTCGCTGGCACTCGGAGTGGGCGCGACCGTCTCGGTCTTCAGCATTGTCTACGCCGTGCTCATGAATCCCTGGCCCTATCCCGGGGCCGATCGGATTTGCACCCTTTCGTTCCTGGACAAAGCGGGGAATGAAGATAATTGGGGCGGCATTACTGGCCCGCAAATACGGCAGTTACGACAAGCCCATTCGGTTGAAGACGTGATGGGCGTCAACGAATGGAACCTGACGGTGACCGGCGGCGATGTGCCGGAAGATGTCCAGGGAAGTTACCTGACACCCAACGGCTTCCAATTCCTTGGCCTGCCGGCGATGCTTGGCCGATATTTTGTCCCCTCTGATGCTCCGGACGGCCAGGAGCCGCAGCAAGTGGTGGTTCTGAGCCATAAGTTCTGGCAGCGGCACTTTAACGGCGATCGAACCGTGGTGGGTAAACCCATCCAGCTGGTTCACAAAACCTACACCATTTTGGGCGTGCTGCCGCCACGCTTTACCTGGTTGGACGGCGACGTGTATCTGCCGCTAAACCTTTCCGGGTCGCAGACGATTACCTACGGCGCTTTTCTTAAGCTCAAGCCGGGCGTCACCCAGGCAGCCGCCGCAGCTGAGTTAACTCCGCTCATGCAGCAATTCGCCAAAGAAACGCCCACTCACTTCCCAAAACAATACGTACTCACGATACGCAATATCAGCTACTACTACATGCATCAATTGGGCGGCACCCTCGCCCTCCTCTTCGGTGCCGTGGGGCTGCTGTTAGCTATCGGATGCGGCAACGTTTCCATTCTGCTGTTGGCGCGAGGCACAGCACGGCAGCACGAGTTCGCCGTCCGGTCAGCGGTGGGGGCAAGCGGTTTCCGTCTCGTCTGTCAGCTCCTGACCGAATCAATCATCCTGGCTGTCGCCGGTGCGGGATTAGGTGTAGTCCTCGCCTATCGAAGTCTCGGTTGGATTGTGTCCGCGTTGCCGGAATACTCGTTTCCCCATGAGGCAGATTTCCACGTCAACGTGCCGGTTCTGCTCTTCAGCGTCGGCCTTGCTCTGCTCACCGGGATTCTCTTCGGTTTGTTCCCAGCCTTGCAGATGGCCCGGCCGGAGATCAGCCAGGTGATGCAATCCAACACCCGTAAAGTAGCGGGAACGGTTCGCGGAAAGCATTTTCACACCGTCCTGATTGCTGGCCAGATTGCTTTGACCCTGTTGCTGATGACCGCTGCCGGGGCAGCCATCCAGGGCTTTGTACACATGATGCATATTCCGCTCGGCTACGACCCGCACCACGTCATGTCGGTTGGCATTCCTATCCATGACAACACCTATAAAGCCCTGACCGAGCGAGTCAACTACTATGAGCGGCTTCGCAATACCATAGGCGCCTCACCGGATGTCATCTCCGCCGGGATTTCGACCAACGCGACCCCGCCCAACAACGGCTGGGATCAGCCTTTTGAGTTGATGGGAAAGCCCAGTGCCGAGGAACAAAAGGCGCGGCTCAACTTTGTCGACCCGGGCTACTTTACGACCTTGCACATGCCGCTGCAGAAAGGACGCCTTTGGGACCACACGGAGGTGGCACATTCGGCTCCCTTGGTCCTGGTGAATGAATCTTTCGCCAAACGCTACTACCCCAGTGGGGACGTGATCGGGCATTCGGTGAAAGTTCCCACGTTAAAGGATGAACCCCCGTACACGCTGGCTGCGCCGGGCAGCGATGGTCCGCTACAAATCATCGGAGTGGTGGGCGATGCGCTTGATGACGGCCTGGACAAACCGGTGAAGCCCGCAATCTTTCTGCCCTACTCGCTCTACATGTGGATGCACACGCAGATTCTGGTTGAGAGCCGAGGCGATCCGCAAGCCATTCTGCACAGCATTCGCAGGCAGATCGTCTCCGTCGATGCCGATCAGCAGGCGTTTGGCCGATCGGACGACCTGGAAACGTGGATCAGGCGTGAGCCGGAAATGGCCAGGGGGCGACTGGTCTCCATTCTCTTTGGAGCCTTTTCCGTGCTGGCGCTGGTATTGGCGGCTGTCGGTTTGTACAGCGTGGTTTCCTACTCGGTGGTGCAACGGACGAACGAATTCGGCATCCGCATGGCGCTGGGCGCGAGGAAGAAAGATGTGCTGTGGAATGTGCTCGCTTCGGCCGGGGTAAGCGTCGGCTCTGGACTACTGGCAGGGCTGGCGATTAGTCTTGGCCTGAACCGGGTGATCTCCCGCTGGGTGGAGAATGGTACGCATGATCCGTGGCTGATTCTCGGCGTATCTGCTGTGCTCCTCGCAGTCGCCGGGCTGGCGTGCTTGCTTCCGTCGTGGCGAGCATCGTCCGTCGATCCAATGACGGCGCTGCGGTGCGAGTAGAGAGGCCAAGAAAGTTAAGGGACCTTTGAATGCATGATCGATGGGCCGGTATTACGGCCGGAATGATATTGAGTGCAGTTTTCCTGCACGCCCAGGCAGCCGAGGGTCACGGCTATGACTACAACAAGGTGGAACCTCAGCCGGCAACGGAATCCCTCGACCTCGGCGCGTACGCGCGCATTCGTGAAGAGGGTTTCAATCACTCGCACATCATGGAGTATGCGAGCGCCTTATTTGACGATATTGGCCCGCGGCTGACCGGTTCGCCCAACCTGGCTAAAGCGAACGCGTGGACACGTGATCAGCTCGCCGCGATGGGCTGCGTGAATGCGCATTTGGAAAGTTGGGGTGACTTTGGCATGGGCTGGCGCCAGATCAGCACCTCGGTCGACATGGTCACGCCGGATACCGCTGTCTTCATTGCCCAGGCCACGCCATGGTCGCCAGCTACCCACGGATCGGTAACCGCCGAGGTGATTGCCGTGCCGGCCTTCAAGGAAGAGAAGGACTTCGACGCCTGGAAGGGTAAGCTGGCGGGGAAAATTGTCCTCTATGGCAAGGCGCCTGTAGTCAATCCCGATCCAGCTCCGCTATTGCAAAACTATGACGAGAATAAGCTGACCCAGATTTACCGATATCCTCTGGACGGCAATATGGAGGAGCAGTACGTATTTTCCCAGGGACCAAACTTCTGGGAAGATATGTTTAAAAAAATCAACTTCAAGGAGCAGGTCGCAAAATTCTTCGCCGAACAGCATGCGCAAGCGCTTCTCGTTGCGGGCTGGGGCGGCGACGGCGGGATGTTCCGTGATGACAACGCCGAGCAAATGGGAGAAGAAAGTTTCTTACCCGGCCACAAGCAGCCCATTCCCTCCGCCGTGCTCTCGGGCGAAAACTTCGGGCGGGTTAGCCGCCTTCTGGCGCACGCGGTGCCCGTCACTGTTTCTGTTGCAATCAACTCCGAATTCACGGGCGACCACGAACAAGGCTACAACACGATCGCCGAGATCGCCGGCACTGACCCGAAGCTGAAAGACCAGGTGGTTATGGCAGGAGGGCATCTGGATAGCTGGATCGCCGGCACTGGCGCGACGGATGATGGGGCGGGCGTGATTGTGGCGATGGAGGCGATGCGCATACTCGCCGCGCTGCACGTGCAGCCGCGGAGAACGATTCGCATTGCGTTGTGGTCTGGTGAGGAACAGGGCGAGTTTGGCTCGCTGGGCTATGTCCGCCAACATTTCGGTGCCATTGGGCTGTCGACCAAACCGGAGCAGCTTGCGGTTCCCGAGTTCCTGCGGGAGAGGGTGGGACCGCTGACGGTTAAACCCGAGCATGCACTCATTTCCGGCTATTTCAATCTGGACAATGGCGGGGGAAAGCTATTGGGTATTTATGCCGAGAACAATGCTGCGATCGTTCCTATCTTTAACCAGTGGATTGCGCCGCTAAAGGACCTGGGTGTGACGACCATCAGCATGCGTAACAGCGGCTCCACGGACCATGAATCATTCAACGAGGTTGGAATTCCCGGGTTTCAATTCATCCAGGACCCGCGTGATTATGAGACTCGCAGCTTGCACGGCAACCAGGATGTCTACGAACGGCTATCGCCTACGGACTTGAAGCAGGCCGCAGTCGTCGAGGCGATATTCCTCTACAACACGGCCATGCGCGACCAGATGCTGCCGCGTAAGCCACTACCCAAACCAGAACTATTCGAGCAACAGCGTCAACCTCTCAAGGATATTTTTCCCGGAGCAAAGCCGGCAGAAGAGCCTAAGAAGCCGTAGGGGCGCGTAAAACTGCAGATCCCTCGGCTGTGCTCGGGATCTGCGGTTCAGCGGACTCGTCTTGGAAATGTTGTTGGACGGACTCGCCCCAGCTGTCCGTTCCCGAACGCACCTGGACGAATCCGGACAGGGGCGGCACCTGGCTCCCAATGAACTAGGTCACTTGCCGGCCAACTCTTTGGAACGGCGCGTGCTCCGATGAGATCGATTGAGGGGTAACTCCATGGCGCGTCTTACGAGTGATCTTCGTTTTGCCCTGCGGCAAATCCAACGCTCGCCGGGGTTCGCAATTGCCGCAGTTGTTACGCTCGCGCTGGCGATTGGCGCTACCACCGCCATCTTCACCTTGCTCAACCAGGCGCTGATGCGTGCGCTCCCGGTTAAGGATCCGGGACAACTGGTCGTCCTCAGCTTTTCCGGAAGCGCGGAAGGGCATATCCGATCCGAAGGCGGGGATAGCCCCGGCCACAACCACTATTTCTCTTACCCCATGTACCGGGATTTGCGGGACAACAACAAGGTCTTCAGCGGACTCGTTGCAGCTGCGGGGGCCAAAGCCGGCGTCTCCTGGAACAACCACGCCGAACAGGTCCCGGTAGAGTTGGTCAGCGGCAACTACTTCCAGACGCTGGGCGTGCAGGCAGCAGTTGGCCGCCTCCTTCTCCCCAGCGACGAAACTGCCGAAAAGGCGAATCCAGTCGTTGTGCTCTCTTTCGATTATTGGAAGACACATCTCGCGGGAGCACCGGTGGCCGGCAAGACACTGCTCATCAATGGCTACCCTTTCAGCATCGTAGGCGTCGCGGCGCCTGGCTTTCACACCATGGTCTGGGGGCGCCATCCCGATCTCTACGTCCCTATCACCATGCAGACAGTGATTACGCCGGAGTGGAGCTACCTGCCCGACCATCGCGCGTATTGGCTGAACCTCGTCGGCCGTTTGCTTCCAGGCGAAACACTGGCGCAGGCGATGGCAAGCGTAAACCCGCTCTGGATCGCACTCCGCACCAGAGAGTTCCCCTTGCAGCGCGACCAGTCCGCCCGGGAGCGGGAGAATTTCCTCTCGCAAACGCGTCTTAATGTGGATGCGGGCGCAAGGGGCTTTTCGCCCTATCGCGACGATCTCCGTACGCCGCTGCTCATCATGATGGGCATGGTGCTGTTGGTCATGGCCATGGCCGTGGTGAATGTCGCCAGTCTGCTGCTGGTGCGGGCCGCCACCCGGGTACGCGAATTCTCTATGCGCTTCGCACTGGGAGCTACCAACTGGCAGGTCCTGCGCCAACTTCTCGCAGAAGGCCTTCTTCTTGGCATCTCGAGCGCAGCCCTGGGTCTCATCATCGCTCCTCGGCTTCTTAGAGCCCTGATCGCCTGGATCGCCGGGCGGAATCAGGATTCAGCGTTTACCGCCGCGCTTGATTGGCGCGTTCTGCTCTTCACCATTGCGGTAGCCCTCGTGGCTAGCCTGCTTTTCAGCGTGGCGCCGGCATTGCAGTTTTGGAATCCACGCCTGGCTGAGTCCCTCAAACAGCACCCCGGAACCGGCTCCGGAGGAGCACTGCAGTTCCGCCGTACTTGCGTGGCGCTGCAGATCGGCTTTAGTTTGTTGCTCATGGTCGGTGCGGGCCTCTTCGTGCGCACCATCCAGAATCTGCGCAACGTCGATCCCGGCTTTGCCACGGAACATCTGCTGGCATTCGGGCTCGCTCCGGAGTTCGCGGGCTATTCTCCCAGCCAGATCGCGCCGGTCGAACAGCGCGCTCTCGAAGCGCTTGCCGCTCTGCCCGGAGTTCGCAGTGTAGGAGCCACCAATGATGCTGACCTCAAGGGCGATGAGATCAGTGGCGACGTCAAGGTTTCCGGTTCCAGCTCTCAGCTCGACGAAGACTACAACGTCGAGCTCCCGTGGGTGAGCGATAACTATCTGCAGACGCTTGGCATTCCGCTGGTCGCCGGCCGTTATTTCTCGCCTGCCGATAGCGCCACTGCGACGAAAGTCGCTATCGTCAACGAGACCTTCGCGCGGCACTACTTCGGGACTGCGCAGAACGCGCTCGGACGCCATGTGAGCCGCCCGCAACGGCCTGAAACGGACTCCATGATCGTGGGCGTCGTGCGCGACGCTAAACACGAATCCGTCCGCGATCCAGCCATGGCCACTGCTTATCGCCCTTTCGTTCAGGCTGAGAAACCGACCGCTCTCACCTTCTACCTCCGTACCATGCAACCGCCGGACGCCGCGGCAGCCGGCATCCGCGCAGCGATCGCCAACCTGGACAGCAAGCTCATCGTGAATGACCTCACCACGTTGAATACGCAGATCGATGACACGCTCTCGAACGAGCGCACGATTGCTCTGCTTGCCTCGGCGTTTGGCATCCTCGCTACCATGCTTGCCGGGCTCGGACTCTATGGAATCCTGGCTTACTCGACTGCCCAGCGGACCCGCGAAATCGGCATACGCATGGCCCTGGGAGCGATGCGTTGGACCGTGGTCCGTCTTATCCTGCGGGAAATTCTGGTTCTCGCGGGTGTCGCCATCGCGGTTACCATTCCTGTCTCTATCGTGGCTACACGAGCACTGCGCAGCCAGCTCTTCAACGTCTCCTCGACGGATGGAACTGTTTACGCAGTCGCAATTGTGATCATCGTCTTCATCGCAGCCCTTGCTGGCCTTATCCCGGCGCGAAGGGCAGCCTCGATCGACCCAGTGCGCGCCCTGCGAACGGAATAAGATCAACTGACCCGGAAGCCCCTTGCCCCGGAAACCCTCAAATGGAGAGACGGGTGCCCCACGTTCGCCCAGGCGTACGTGGGCCGAAAATGATGGGCGCAGCCCATCGATCGCTCTCGCCGTATTGACCGGCAGACGTGTCCGCAACTGAAACACGGGTGTAAGCACTCAATAATCCCGGGAACCTGGCCCTACAGCCGAGCGTACATAGCTAACATGCAAACGCTGCGGCAGGACATTTCTTACGCGTTTCGACAGATGCGTCTTTCCCCTGTCTTCACCCTGACAGCCATGCTCACGCTAGCCCTGGGGATCGGAGCAACGACTGCCATCTTCTCCCTCATTTACTCGGTCATGCTTAAGTCGCTGCCGGTCGTGGATCCCTCCACCCTCTACCGCATCGGTGCCGGCACAGACTGCTGCGTTCAAGGCGGCCCACAGAACGGCGATTGGGGCTTGTACTCCTATCCCCTATTTCTCCGTGTGCAGGCCGCGGCTCCGGAGTTCGACCAAATGACCGCCTTCCAGGCCTCCGGCGTGCAGTTCAGCGTGCGCCGCGGACAACACGACAACCAGGCCAAGCCTCTACGCGGTGAATTCGTCAGCGGCAACTACTTCTCTACCTTCGGCATCCGCGCCTTTGCTGGGCGCACCATTACCCCCAGCGACGATCAAGCTTCAGCCCCACCGGTAGCCATGTTGAGTTATCGTGCCTGGCAGCAACAGTACGGTTCCGATCCTTCGGTCGTAGGATCGCCCTTCATCGTGGAAGGTCACCCATTTACCATCGCCGGTATCGCACCCCCCGGATTCTTCGGAGAGACATTGCGCAGCAATCCTCCCGAACTCTGGCTGCCTCTGCAGCAGGAGCCCCTGGTCAATGCGGGAAATTCACTCCTGAAACAATCGATCTCCGGCTGGCTACGAGTGATCGGAAGACTTAAGCCCGGGGCAAGCCTGGACGGAGTAGCCCCCCGGCTCACCACGCTTCTTCGTGAATGGATGGCCCACGACAGCGGATGGCCGGCAGAATTCATGCCCCTTATCATCAAGGCACTGCCAAGCCAGCGGATCAGCATCGTTCCTGGAGGCGCAGGCGTGGGCGACATGAAAGCCGATTACGGAGATAGCCTTCGTATCCTGCTCACCGTCTGCTGCCTGGTGCTGCTGATCGCCTGTGCCAACATCGCCAATCTGCTGCTGGCGCGCGGCGCGGCGCGGCGTTCGCAAACCTCTGTGCGGCTGGCTCTGGGCGCATCGCGCCGGCGGCTCATTCGGCAATCGTTCACGGAAAGCGTCGTACTCTCTGTCCTCGGGGGCGTTGCCGGCGTGGTTGTCGCCTACCTCGGGGTGAAGCTCATGATCGCGCTGGCCTTTCATAACGCCCACTATGTTCCGGTCGACGCAACTCCCGCCTTACCGGTCCTGGCATTCGCCTTCGGCTTGTCTCTGCTCACGGGAGTCCTCTTCGGCACCGCGCCGGCATGGTTTACCTCTCACGGTAATCCCGTCGAGGCTCTGCGCGGCGCCAATCGCAGCACCCGCGACAGCGCCACGCTGCCGCAGAAAATACTGGTCGTGGTGCAAGCCACGCTTTCCATCGTGTTGCTTGCCGGGGCAGGTCTGCTTGTCCGCAGCCTGCGCAATCTGGAGCATCAGAGCTTCGGCTTCGAGACCGATCACCGCCTCAGCATTATATTGAACGGGCCGCCGTCCAGTTACACCGAGCCTCAACTCGACGCGCTTTACCGCGAGTTGCAGGACCGTCTTACCGCGATCCCCGGAGTGGAACGAGCTGCGCTTGCCCTCTACACCCCCTACATCGACAACTGGGGCGAACTGATTGTCCCGGAAGGCCAGGGGGTTCCGCAGCTAGACGACAATTCCGGGTCTTCGTGGGATCGCGTGAGCCCTGGCTATCTGGAAACCATGGGCCAGCAGATTGTCCGCGGCCGAGGTCTCTCCGAGCAAGACACCGGCAGCACGCGCAATGTTGCCGTGGTCAGCGAAGCCTTCGCGAAGAGGTTCTTCCCCGGCCAGGATCCCATCGGGAAACATTATGGCCTGGACATGCCTAAGTACAGCACGACGTTTGAAATCGTAGGCGTTGTGCACGACGCCAAGTATCGGGATCCAGGCGGTCCGCCGCGGCCGATGTTCTACGCACCGCTGGCTCAGCATGTCACTTATGACCAACCGGTCATGGCGCTCATCGACCACCGGTCCCATTACATCGGGGGCGCCGTGCTTAAGTTGCGGGGAAGCGCCCTGGGGGTCGAACCGCTCATCCGCAAAGCATTCAGTGAAGTCGATCCCAATCTGACGATCATCGACGTTCAGCCAATGCAGGAGCAGGTAGACAGCAATTTCGACCAGAAGCGTGCGGTGGCGGAAATGACCGGGCTCTTTGGCGGGCTCGCGCTCGTGCTTGCCGCCGTGGGGCTCTATGGCGTCACGGCCTACACGGTAGAGCGGCGCACCAGCGAGATCGGGGTGCGTATGGCCCTGGGCGCCAACCGGGGCAACGTAGTTGGCCTGGTTCTGCGTGGAGCTTTTCGGCAGGTGGTCATCGGCCTGGTCATTGGCATTCCGATTTCCATCTCATGCGGGCATCTGATCGCCGCGCAGTTGTACCAGGTCAAGAGTTGGGACCCGCTGGTACTCACGGGCTCCATCGCCGCGCTCGGACTCTGTGCACTTCTTGCCAGCATCATTCCAGCGCAGCGCGCCGCATCTATCAATCCCGTCGAAGCGCTACGCACGGAGTAATATCGGTTCCGGCTAGTGGCTCATTGCGCGCGTAGCGTTTCGGCCGGATCGATCTTCGCGATTCTGAAGGTTGGCAGCACAGCAGCAAAGACAGCGACTAAAGCAAGAAACGCTGACACCGCGCATAACGTAAGCGGATCATACAAAGCGACACCGAAGAGCTGGCTCCGCACTACCTTCACCGCCGCCGATGACAAGAGCAAACCTCCGCCCAGGCCCGCAGCAGTGGCGGCTATACCCGGGCGTGACACTTCAAACATCGCCCCCTGCAACGTGCAGCCAAGGGCCATGCGGATGCCGAGTTCACGGGTGCGTTGATTGACCAGATTCGAGACCAATCCGTAGATGCCGACCGAAGAGAGTAAGAGCGCCAACACCGAAAGAGTCGCCAGCAAGCCAGCCTCGATGTGCTGCAGCAGCAACGCATCTGAGAGTAGATCCGTCATGCCGTAAACACCGGAGATGGGCAGATCGGGATCTACCTCACCCAGGGTCTGCTGCATCTGCTGGGCCATTCCTGCGAACTTTCCTCTCGTGCGAATAACCCAGCTGGGCTGAAACCAAACGTGCGCGAGGTTGACCAGCTGCGTCGGCATTTGCGTTGCAGGCACATAAACGGTGGGTTCCGCGACGATTGGCCCTCCCTGCGTAAATCCTGGTGGAGCGATCACGTTCCCCAGGATGCCAACGATCTCAATCGTATTTCCGTCACTCAGCAGGTGACGGCCGACGCTATCTTCCCGGCCCAAATATTTCCTGGCGAAAGCTGCATTCACGACGGCAACATATCGAGTGGCTGAGCCATCGCCGGCAGTGAGGCGCCGTCCCGCGCGAAGGGGTATCTGCAACGCCTCGAAGTAGGCCGGCGTCACGTAGACAAGATTGGTTATATCCTGGTCGCCCGCCTGCCGGCCATCTGCCACCTTCACTGAGTAGTTGAGCGCGCGTTCATAAGGAACTGTGAGCCCCACAGCAGCGGACTGTACTCCTGGAATCCCACGCATCGCGGTAACGCTCTCGTCGAGCAGCTTCAAAAACGAGGCTTGATTGTTGTAGCGGACCTCATCCAGCGACGCTTTTGCAACCATGACGTTTTCCGGATTGAACCCCGCCGGCAGGCTTCTCAGATAGATGAGCGTCCTAATGAGCAACCCGGCTACGGTAAGCAGGACAACCGTCAAAGCGACTTCCCCAATGATCAGCGCATAGCGGGTGCGGCTGCCGCTGGACTGCGCGACCGAGCGGTTGCCGCCACCGGCCAAAGCGGACTGAACATCCATGCGACGGGAATCAAGGGCCGGCAACAGACCGAAAAACAAGCTGGCCCCTATTCCAGCAGCGGCGGTGAACATCAAGACACGCGCATCCATGGAGACCCCACCGACGGGCATGAAATTTTCCGGAATGCGTCTGTTCATGAGTTGTAGCGTAAGACCCCCGACCAGAAGCGCCGCGAGGCCACCCGCGGTTGTGAGGAGCAGACTCTCGATCCAGAATTGACGCAGAATGGCCCACTTGGTGGCACCCAACGCAAGCCGGGTTGCAATCTCAAGCTCTCTGCGGCCAACGCGCACCAGGGCGAGTCCAGCAAGATTGGCACAGGCCACCAACAACACAAAACTCACAGCCGACATAAGGATCATTGCCGGCATGCGGGTCTCCACCGCCAGACTCTGCTGCAGTGGTACCGCATAGTAGGTGATCTGTGCACCGCGATAACGCTTCTGCACGACACGTGAGGTGACCGATTGTAGCTGACTCAACTGGGCGTCGGCCTGCTGCCAGGTCGCCCCGTTCTTGAGCCTGAGAATCGGTTCAAAATTGTCTCCGCCACCCTCTTCGGAAGAATCTGGACGAAGCGACGTCCACAAATCTACGTTCGATGGAGTCTGAGCTTTCGCAGGCAGGACACCGATGATCGTGTAGGAAACACCCTTCAGCCGTATGGCCTTGCCAACCACATTGGCGTCACCGTCGAATGTGTTCTTCCATAGGCCGTAGCTCAGAACCACGGCTCTCGATCCTCCTGGCGTGTCTTCTGCAGCGGTGAAACCGCGTCCGATCATGGGGCGAAGGCCGAGTACGTCAAAATATCGCGCCGAGACTCTCTGGCCATGAACATATTGGGCACGCCCAGCCGCCTGCAGATTGACGCCGCCGGTCTTGCTGGCAACGGCAGCCACTACGGCTGGGACATTATCTTGCAGATATCGCCAGCTATCGCGATCGATGTCAACGGGATAGCTGGCACCGCCAGGGCCGGAGATTCTTTGCATGAGCGATCCCAGACGTTGAGGCTCCGGATAAGGAAGGGGCCGCAAAAGGATGGCGTCGACCACGCTGAAAATCGCAGTGTTGGCGCCGATGCTCAGTGCCAGAGTCAGGACGACCACGATGGAGTAGCCAGGGTTCTTGCCTAGTTGTTTGAGCGCGTAACGCAGCTCCTGGAGAACTGTCCGCATGTGTCTGGTCACCCCTGAACCACACCTACAATATGCATTTCTATGGCCAGTCATAGAATTGGGCCTGCGCCCCCCTAGTTGCTGCAGGTACGCTCGGCTCAGTCACCCAGCGCCGGGTCGCAGATGTTCGGAGTTGGCGTTCGATGTCCGAAATCGAACACTCACTCGTCGCGCAGAGCGACCACGGGGTCTACCCTGGTCGCACGCCGCGCAGGAAGGTAAGCGGCCAGGAGCGCGACCGTGAAGATTGCCAGGATGGCGGTCACAAACGTAAGCGGGTCGGACGAGCCGAGGCCGAAGAGCTGTGCGCGCACCAGGTGGGTGGCGGCTGTCGTTGCTGGAACTCCAATGATGATTCCAACAGCAAGAAGAAGCAAAGACTCTCTGAGCACCATCCAGAGCAACTCCCTGTTCTGGGCGCCGAGAGCCATGCGGATGCCGATCTCATGATTGCGCCGTGCGACGTTGTAACTCATCACACCATAGAGCCCGATAGACGTAAGCAGCAAAGCCAGCAAGGCAAACCAGGCGCAGAGTCGAGAGATCAACTGCTCCTGGTCCATCAAGTGATTTATCTGCTGGCTGATAGTTTCCGTCCTGAGGATCGCGAGATTGGGATCCACTTGCGCCAGAGCTCGCCGGACCTCGTCGGCAACGTGCCCAGGATCGCCGGCTGTTTGAAGCTGCAAGGAATGAGCGTAGATGTGGCGGCCGGCGATCTGCACCAGGGGAAGATAGATCATGCGCTGCGGCGCCTCCCGGGGACTGCTGTACTTCGCGTCCCGGACCACACCCACGACCTCCCACGTACCTGGATCTCCGGGATCGGCAATAGTGAAGCTGCGCCCAATAGCATTCCCACCAGGGAAGTAGTCGTTGGCGAAGGTCTGGTTGACGACCGCTACTTTAGGCGAAGTAGCGGTATCCCGTCGCCCGATTGGACGGCCGCGCAGCACGGGTATCCCTGCGGTCTCGAAGTACCCCGAAGCGACATAGTTACCCAGGGTATCAACGGCTTCGTCCCGTTTGGCAGCGTATCCCAATATGGATATAGGGGAACCCCATTGCCCCGGATTGATAACGGGCACACTGGAAAGAGTTGCGGAACGCACTCCGGGTAGAGCATCGACCCGGTCCAGAATTGCGTCGTAGAGACTGCTGAGTTGCGCGGGAAGATAGCCAGCTGCCTCGGGCAAGAATTGGACCAGGAGCAGGTTGCGGCTTTCAAATCCCAAATCCTGGTCCTCCAAGTTGCGCAAAGTCCGCAAAAACAAACCCGCACCAACCAGGAGCACTAAAGATAATGTCACTTGCACGGCGACAAGAAGCTTGGGAACGAGCGAAGCTCTCCCGCCACTCGCAGCCGTACGGGCGTTCGCTTTGAGAGCAGGAGCAACGCGCGAGACTCGCACGGCAGGCGCGATCCCAAAGAGAATTCCTGTCAGCAGGCAGATGCCGAAGGTGAAACCCAGCACCTGCATGTCTGGCGTAGGATCGAACACTGTATACGTTGGCGCTCCCACCACAAACTGAATGAGCGCACGCGTTCCCCAAAAAGCCAGCAGCAGCCCCAGGGCTCCTCCGCAAAAAGAAATGAGCAGCGTCTCGATGAGGATTTGGCCAATGATGCGCGCGCGCGTCGATCCTAGTGCCAGCCGAGTTGCTGTCTCTCGCTCACGAGACAACGCTTTGGCAAGCAGAAAGTTTGCAAGATTGACGCACGCGATCAGCAGAACGAGGACCACCACGCCCATAAGGACTTGCAGCGGTTCCTTGTACTGCCAGCGCAGATCAGAACCACCTCGGGCACCAGGCATCAACTTTATCTGCTGAATCTGCTGGATGCAGACGGGCGTGAGGCGGGGTCCATCCAGGTCGATCATGTAACGACGAATCTGGGCGCTGAACCATTCCTGCGCCTGATTCATGTTCATGTCCGCATTCCGTCTGCCCATCAGATGAAGCCAGTACATATCGCGCGCGTCCAGCAAAGAGGACTGCATCAGTTCTTTCTGCATGGTGAGCGGCAGCCAAAGATCTGGCGTCTGTGCGTCCACTTTTAAACCAAAGAACCTCGGCGGTGCCACGCCAACTACGGTGAAGGGTAGTTTATCGACAGTGATAGACCTGCCGATGACCGCTGGATCGCTAGCCAATGTGGTTTGCCAATAGTGATAACTGAGGACCGCAACCGGACTGCGGCCGGGAGCGTCTTCATCGCTGGGAAGAATGGGCCTGCCCAGTACCGGTTCAACCCCCAGTACGCTGAAGTAGTTCCCCGAGACCATCTGAAAGAAGGCGACACCTGCTGGCCCCGTTGCGCTGGTGCGGAGCCCGGCAGGCAGGGTGAAACTGGCAGAGGCGCTGATGTCCTGGAAAAATTCGCGGCGATTCTCGATCTGCCGATAAAAGTTGTAAGAAAACAGCCCCCCTGTTCCGACTGACACTGTACCGGTGATGCCGGAGGGAGAAGGTTCGCCGAAAGAAACCAGCTGATCGGGCTGGCGAACCGGGAGTTGCTTGAGCATGAGCTCATGGATCAAAGTAAAGATGGCCGTGTTGGCGCCTATTCCCAAACCGAGCGAAAGAATCGCCACTGCAGTGAAGCCGGGGCTCTTCGCCAGCATGCGCAGGCCATAGCGGAAGTCCGAACCCAGAGACATAGCAAGGTGCCTTCACCGTAGTGTAGTCCGTTGGCTATTTCAGGGGTCGATCCCCGCTGCGAACAGAATCCTTAGCCTCACTCACGCAGCGCGGCTGGATCGAAGAACGACCTCAATTTCATTGCGAAGGTTCCGATTGACCTGGGTAGAATTGAGCCAGAACGGCGCCCGGCACTCCACCTCCAACAGTTCTGCGGAAGCGTCGTAGTTCCACTGGATTAGGACCCCATCCTTGACCGCTTCCCCTTTCGGAGTGGCGACGCGGATCCCGAACCGAGAAGCTTTTTGTCGCAACCGCGCAAAAATTGCGCGTGTAATACCATGAAACGTCTGCTTGGGATTGCCCGACATCAGAATTCCTTTGCTCATCCATGTTGACGTCCGGTGAACGGACCGGGAAGACCATCCGCGTAACATCACCAATGACTGGACGAACCAGATCCTAGAATTGTTCGCGGACTTTGTAAATTCTCAACTTTGTGCGTGTGCAGACTTCGCTAACGGCTAAGTCACTTTCTGCTTCGTCTAATATTCACGTCAAGGAGCGAGGCATGAGCGATTTCTGGGACAACTTCAAGCATGCGGTGCGCATGTTCCGTTCGAATCCTGGATTCACTTTTGCCGCCATTGCTGCGCTTGCGCTGGGCATCGGGATCAACACCGCGATTTTCACGGTTGTGGACGCGGTTCTGCTCAAGCCGCTCACCTACCCTGACGCGGATCGCATTGTTCAGTTCCTGCTTACCTCGCCTGACGGCAAGGGTCCCGGCGCCTCCATCCCCAAGTTTCATCTTTGGGAACAACAGACCAATGTCTTCCAGGATGTAGCCGCTTACGACTTCGGCGGCCCCGGCTTCAACCTCACGGGCGACCGTCCGGAGCAGGTACACGGCATCCACGTGACGCAGGCTTACTTCCGATTGTTCGGCGCGTCCCCAACACTGGGCCGCACCTTCACGGCGCAGGAAGACTCCCCCAACGGGGGCAAGGTCGTGGTGCTGAGTTATGGCTTGTGGCAGCGCAAATTTGGCGGCAACCCGAACATCATTGGCAGCACGCTGTCTCTGGGCAACGAACCCTATACCATCGTCGGGGTTCTGAATAAATCTTTCGTCTCCGACCCGGAAGCAGATATTTTGCTTCCCTTTCAGTTCGACCCTAACAGCACCAACCAAGGCCACTACTTCATGGCCGCCGGGCGCCTCAAACCCGGCGTGACTCTGGCCCAGGCCAACGCCGTGCTGAGAGTTGCCGCCGACCAGTTTCGTCGACGCTACCCGGTTGCGATCGGACCGAAGGGAGGATTCGAAGTCGACCCGCTGCGTGACTCGATTGTGAGCGATGTGCGCTCGTCGTTGCTGGTGATGCTGGGCGCGGTGAGTCTGGTACTTCTGATCGCCTGCGCCAACGTTGCCAATCTGCTGCTGGTTCATGCGACGGGCCGCAAGCGGGAGTTTGCCATACGCGCGGCGATGGGCGCGGGGCGGTCGCGCATTATCCTGCAGCTACTTACGGAAAGCGTTCTGCTTTCGGTTACCGGCGGCTTGCTGGGCCTGGTGCTGGGCTACGTTGGCTTGCGCGGTCTGCTGGCCGTCAGCCCGGGCGATATTCCGCGCATTGGCGAACATGGTGCCGCGGTCGTCCTCGATTGGCGAGTGCTCGCCTTCACCCTCAGTGTGTCGATGCTCACCGGAATTCTCTTCGGGCTCTTCCCTGCCGTCGGCGCCTCACGCCCCGATCTCAACTCCACATTGAAAGAGAGCAGCAACCGCTCCGGCACTGGATTCCACCAAAGCAAAGCCCGCTCCCTGCTGGTGATCAGTGAGGTCTCATTGGCCCTGGTGCTGCTGATCGGCGCTGCGCTCCTGATCCGGACCTTTCTCGCGTTGCGCAACGTTAATCCCGGCTTCGAGGCACACAACGTCCTTACTCTCGAAATGTCGTTGACCGGCGATCGCTTTCAAAAGACAGCCGGAGTCGCGCAGCTGGTGCGCAACGGCCGCGACCGGATGAACGCCATCCCTGGTGTCGAAGCCTCGGCTTCCACCTGCTGCCTGCCGCTCGAAGGTGGCTTCGGCTTGCCATTTATCGTGGTCGGCCGTCCGGTCGACCAACAGACGCAGCGGCAGGGCATCGGCTGGATGAGCACCTCACCCGGATACTACGAGGTTTTCAAGATACCCATCCTGCGTGGCCGCGACTTCACCGATCGCGATGTGGCGGGCGCCCCGGGCGTCGTACTGATCAACGAAAGCATGGCAAAGAAATACTGGCCCAAAGAAGATCCCCTCGGCCAGCAGATCATCATCGGCAAGGGCGTGGGTCCGCAGTTTGACGAACCCGCGCGGCAGATCGTCGGCATCGTAGGGGACATTCACAATGGCGGACTCAACCGCGATCCATTTCCACAGATGACCGTTCCACAAGCACAAGTTACCGATGGCATGACCGCTCTCAACGCGCGCATTGGGCCGGTGGTCTGGCTCGTGCGCACCCACACCGAACCGCACCAGTTCATCTCAGCGGTAAGCGAGCAGCTGCGGCAAGCCAGCGGTGGATTTCCAGTGGCCCGGGTGCGCTCTATGGATGACGTGGTAGTCAACTCCACCGCGCGGCAAAGCTTCAACATGCTGCTGCTTACCATATTCGGCGGCGCCGCACTGGTTCTCGCTTCCATCGGCATCTACGGTCTCATGGCCTACTCCGTGCAGCAGCGGACGCAGGAGATGGGCATCCGCATGGCCCTGGGCGCGGATCGTAAGAAGATTCGCAACCTGGTCGTTTGGCAAGGGATGCAGCTCGCAATCGCGGGAGTGATTGTCGGAGTCTGCGCAGCATTCGGGCTTACGCGCCTGATTGCCAGCTTCCTCTTTGGCGTCAAATCGTGGGATCCGATCGTATTTGTAACTGTCCCGGCTATTTTAACTGCGGTCGCGCTGCTGGCGGTCTGGCTGCCGGCCACGCGCGCCTCCAGGCTCGATCCGATGGAGGCGTTGCGGGTCGAGTGATGCCTTAGGCCGGGAAAATTTTACGCAGATAGTTATAGCTGGTGCGAATGCTTTCGACGGGCGGCCCATCAATGTGGTCTTGCTCCACAAAGTAATGTTCAATTTGGAGTTTTCGCGCCGCAGATAAGATTCGGGGCCAATCGATGCCGCCTGTTCCAACCTCGGTGAAATGTGCCGAACTCTGGCTCATATCGTTGGACGGGGGAAACCCAGGTTTCCGGTCCTTGATGTGCAACAAGCGGACTCGTCTGCCCAGCCGATTGAGCATTTCAACGGGATCGAGCCCCGCCTGCGTGATCCAATAACAATCCATTTCAAAGAAAACCAGTTTCGGATCGGTTTCCTTCACCAGAATGTCGAACCCCGTGGTCCCGTCGAACTGGCGGAACTCATAGTCATGGTTGTGAAACGCAAAGCGCATCCCCATCGCGTGGGCGCGCTTGCCCCACTCATTGAACTGCCTGGCGGCGCTATGGAATCCGTCAGCCGAGGTCCACTGCGATTTCGGAAGCATGGGACAAACAACCCATGTGAGACCGGCGGCTTTCGCATAGTCGAATTGCCCGGAAAGGTCGACGTATTCGAAGTGGCCGCTTGGCGCCTTCAGGCCGCTTGCCTCGACCGCGTTACGCAGTTGCGCTACCGGAAGCGTGTAGGCAACCGGTGTGAGCTCAACCTCCTGGTAACCGACAGCACGGATTTGGCTGAGGGTACCCGGAAGATCCGCCTTCGCCATCGAGTTGAGCGTAGATAGTTGAAGCCCGACGGGAAAGTGGCTTTGCCCCCACAGTGTTCGCGTGAAACTTGGCAAGGCCGCTACGGACAATTCTAGGAAGCTACGCCGCGTGAGCATGACCACATCATCCTATTCCGAAACAGCTAACTGCAAAATAACGATACGGATTTTCAGGCCGCGCGGAACCGCGGGCGGAACAACTGAATGATCAGGAGCAGGACAAGCTGAAAGGCAATCGCTCCGCAGACATCAATAAGTACGTCGCGCGGCGAACTGGTTCGGCTCGGCAGAAAGCTCTGATGGTATTCATCGAGACTGGCGATCAGCAGGGTGCAAAGCACCGCTAGAACCGAAGCCCGCCGCCAAAGAGTCCAATGTTTGACCGCCATCCGATGAAGAGTCTGCCGCCAACTGTAGAAAAAAGCGACACTGACGAGCCCGTAACCAACGAAGTGACCGGTCTTGCGGATGAGATGATGTACCTCCGCCCAGTGGGCCGGGCTGATCGATCCAAAGAGCCGAACCCACAACGGATAAAGCCATTGGCTGGTGTTGTTTGCGGAGAAGGTCGCGGTGGACTCGAGGGCTATCATCAAAACGCTCAGCGCCGCCGGCACCCAATCCAACACCCGTTGCAGGACCGGCCACATCCGAAATCTCAATGGACCCATGCACTCCATTATAGAGGTTGGGCTACGTACAGCATTCCCCAAGCCGGGTGGCGTCGGCGATTCCCGAGTTCAGGTCTTCGCACCGGGAATCGGAAACAGCGTCTCGCAGGCTGCTCGCAACCATATGGAAATTGCCTTTGCGCCAGGATCAGGGTGGCCGAGCACCCTATCCCCTAAGTAACTGGAGCGGCCCATTCTGGGCCTCATTTGAGCCGTAGCTTCAACGCCGTCCTCCGATGCTTCCACGGCGGCGTGTACAAGCTCCCGCGTTGCCTTCGCACCCCTGTCCTGCTGCAATGTCTTCACGAAGGGATCGAGGGCATCCAACATCGTGCGGTCACCTGGCTTTGCGCCACCCAATTCGCTGATGGCCCGGCAGCCCTGGTCCAACGCCTCAACCCACTGCGTTAACCCAGTCGCACCCGCGACCTCCAGAACGCTGCCACAACGCAGAAAGAGCACCGCGTAGAGCGGCCCCGACGAGCCGCCCAATTCGCGCCCGAGCGAGTGACCGAGGGCTTTAAGCGTGGCTGGAGTGTCGTCCAGCGGATAAGAGCTCGCCGCATCCAGCACAGCTTTGGCCGCGCGCGCCATGCTTGCGCCAAGGTCGCCGTCGCCGGTCACGCGATCCATCTCCGTCAGCTCGCCTTCCGCCGCGATCAACGCCCCGCAAGCGGCTTCGATGGCCTGTTTCGTTCTTCTGCCCATTTCCGTTTGCGCACCGCTTCCCGCCGTCGAAATTGGACTGGCGGTAATCTCGGTCGCAATCTGTACCACCGTCTTGCCCGGGATCCGTTTCAGCACGTTTGGCCACGCAGGCGCAGTGGTAGCGGCATCGATCCAGCGTAACCGGTCGTCGTTCAGGCCCAGAACAGAGATCGAGATGCCCGCCATGTCGAGTGAGGAAAGAAATGTTCCGGCGTATATCCTCTCCACCATAAAACCTTCGCCTTCCAGAAAGCCCAGTGCATGTTGGCCCACAATCGCGAGCTCCATCCCAGTTGTTGCTCCCAGATTGTTGATCATGACCGCGACTCGCTTCTGGCTGTCAAATTTCCCGTGCTGCAGAATCTGCTGCAGCAACGTCTCCGTCAGTTCGTTCGCGGGCTGCAACTGCATCCGCTTCACGCCCGGTTCTCCGTGAATGCCGAGGCCAAGCTCCATCTCTCCCTCACCCAACTCGAAGCTTGGCCTTCCGACCGCGGGAGAGGTACCAGCCGAAAACGAAACCCCCATGGTCGCCAGGGATTCAACAGCCGCCTTGCCTATGGCGGCCACATCAGCCACGCTCCCGCCCTCAGATGCGGCAGCCCCCACCAACTTGTGAATGAAGACCGTGCCGGCGAGACCGCGCGCACCAGTCGCTTGCCCGGTTCCTTTCAGAGCCACGTCGTCATCCACAATGAGCATTTCCACCGGGATGCCTTGCGCACGCGCCATCTCGGCTGCGAGTCCGAAGTTAAGCCGGTCCCCGGTGTAGTTCTTGACCACCAGCACTGCACCTGGCTTCCCCGCTACCGCTTGAATGGCGGCAAACACCGAGTCGCTGCTGGGCGAGGTGAAGACTTCTCCTGCGACAGCAGCGCTCAGCATGCCCACACCGATGTAGCCTGCATGCGCGGGCTCATGACCACTCCCTCCGCCGGAAAGTACCGCGACCTGCTGCTGGCGGCCTTGCCCCGCATCTGCGCGAATAAGGACCTTGTGTCCCGGCAGGCGGACGCATCCTGGATGCAGCACGACCAGGCCTCGCAGCATTTCTTCGACTACGTTTTCCGGGCGATTAATAAACTTCTTCATGATGCAGCCAATGTACCGCGTTTTACCGCGCGACCCAGCAATCGGATCGATCACATATGGTAAGATTCGGCCCAACGGAGGTAGATCA
This sequence comes from Acidobacteriaceae bacterium, assembly GCA_049522955.1. GTDB lineage: Bacteria > Acidobacteriota > Terriglobia > Terriglobales > Acidobacteriaceae > PALSA-350. The sequence goes on along the minus strand of JBEKNJ010000019.1, from coordinate 78,754 downwards.
TGGCGCACTACTCCAGACGTGCATTCATCAAGACCGGACTTGCCGCAGGTGCGTTCGCAGGTGCCGGAAGCCTGTCGCTGAAAGCGGAGCCCCAGACCGCTACGGATTGGGTAACGCTGGGAAAATCCGGCGTAAAGGTGACGCGGCTTGCATTCGGCACGGGAAGCTTCTCCGGACAAGTACAGCGCGACTTGGGACAAGAGCAGTTCACCAGGCTAGTACGCCATGCCCACGAACGGGGTGTCCGCTTCTTCGAGACTGCCGAAACGTACACTGGAATGCACGAGATGCTGGGAGTAGCCCTGCAGGGCGTTCCACGCGATAGCTATCGGCTGATGACCAAGGTCACGACGCATGACGGCGTCAATCCACAGGAAAAAATCGACCAGCTGCGCAAGCTCGCCAAGACCGACTACTTCGACATAGTCCTTCTGCACTGGCAACATACAACGACGTGGCCAACCGACAGCCTGAAATGGCAGGATGGAATTTCCGAGGCTCAATCCAAACAGGCTGTGTTGTCCCACGGCGCGTCGGTGCATGGGCTGCCCGCGTTGCGCAGGATGCCGGAGAACAAGTGGCTGGAAGTCGCCATGATCCGGATGAATCATAAGGGCGTGCGGATGGATGCCGAAGACTACAACACCTCTGGCCTGGGAAATGTAAGCGAGGTGGTTACGCATGTGAAGCAGGTCCGCAAGGATGGAATGGGCGTGATCAGCATGAAGCTGGTGGGCGAGGGTACGTTCACCCAGCGTGAAGACCGCCAGGCCGCGATGAAGTTCGCGTTCAGGAATGCGGGTGTCGATTGCGTCACGGTTGGCTATAAGAACACGGCAGAAATCGACGAAGCCATTGAGAATCTCAATCTGGCGCTTGCCTAGCAGCTCCAGCACATGATCGAAATTAACTCCGATCGGCTGTGGAGTCGTATCGAGGCTCTCAGCCGCATCACCGATCCAGCTAAGCCCTGGACACGCCGCGCTTTCGGAGCTTATTTTGCTCAGGGCCGGGCGTGGCTCGAGGCGGAATTCAAGGCGGCTGGTCTCTCTACAGAAATCGACCCGGGCGGAAATCTGGTTGGCCGCCTTCCCGGCAAGGGACGCGGCTTGGGTGCTCTGGTCGCAGGGTCGCATTCAGATACAGTGCCCGCGGGCGGCCGCTTCGATGGCGTGCTGGGTTTGCTTGCAGCCCTTGAAGCCGCGCAATCGATCCGGGAACAGCAGGTTGCGCTGATGCATCCTCTTGAAGTTGTCGACTTCCTGGCGGAAGAGCCGAGTGATTTTGGGCTTTCGTGCATTGGCAGCCGAAGCTGGGCGGGCGTCCTGGGCGAATCAGACCTGGCGCGCCGTCTGCCTTCAGATGTCACGCTCGCCTCCGCAATCGATAGCGTGGGCGGCGCAGCGAAGTCGCTTGACGCGCCGATTCGCCATCATGATTCCGTTGCGGCTTACGTCGAGTTGCACATCGAACAAGGGCTGGTACTTGCCGAACGAAAGGCCGCGATTGGCATTGTGACCGCAATCGTGGGCATCCGGCGGTATGAGGTGACAGTGGAAGGACGGGCCGATCACGCCGGAACGACGCCCATGTCCCTTCGCCGCGACGCACTGGTCGGGGCTGCGGATTTCATCCGTGCGGTCGAACAGCTGGCACGATCGAGACCCCCGGAAAGTCCCTACCTGGTGGCGACGGTTGGAAAACTGTCCGTCGAACCCAATGCGATCAATGCAGTCCCCGGGTCAGTCCGCATGATTCTTGAGGCACGCAGCACCGAGCCGGCTGCGCTGGATCATTTCGAGCAGGCGCTGTGGAAGCGGACTGAGGGCGAACTGCAACATCGTGGATTGCGTTTCAGTATCTCTCCGCTTAGTCAGACCCTGCCCACCGGCTGCTCCCAGCTAGTCCAGGACACGATCGAGAAAGCGGCCACTGCGGGCGGACTCAGCAGCACGCGGTTACCCAGCGGGGCCGGGCATGACGGAGTGTTCGTCGCCCGCATCGCGCCCATGGGCATGATCTTTGTGCCTTGCACGGACGGGAGGAGTCATACCCCCGAGGAATGGGCGGAACCCGCCGATTGTGCAAACGGCGCCCGCGTCCTGGCGGAGACTTTGATCTTGCTGGATAGAGGCCTGCGTTGAACTCAGCAGGATCCACCTCTGTTGCCTTTGGATTCACCGATTTGTTCTCCCGGCATAGTTAGACCTTCTGTTTCATTGGTTTAAAAGCTGTTGCTTGCGAAGCGCGTAATCCTACACCCAGCCGATAGGACTCGGATTGCAGGGCGAGTGAGCCCATCCGGGCGCGACCTGCCTTGACAAGGTTCGTGGTAAGCGCTTAGGCTGCCGGACAGTGGGCGCTCAATGCAGGCGTGGTACCGCCAGCCAGAGCCACCGGCAGGAAAAGCGTTAATGCTCCCATAAGCCCAAATAGCGCCAGTGCGAAGCATTCCTCGATGCGCCCACCGATTTAAGAGTCTCAGGTTGGGAGTTTCCCACGGCGTTGCTGAATTTTTGGACTGGAAAAGGGTCAACAGATTCGCCCTCTTAGACCTCATCGTCGGTCCGAGGGGCACTCGGTACTTGGACCGGGAGGATTTTATGGCTAACGCAACGAGTCGGGCTCTAGAGGCCAGTGAACCCCGTCGAGTGGAGATCGCTGAAGAGACGGCGGCCCCAAAAAACCAGAGAGAGTATCAGGAATGGATCAGGAGTTGCGTCGCTGAGTTGAAAAAGGCTGACGGGCTCTCAACTGCTGACAGATTTTTTTGTGCGGCGTTTTCTCTCCTCTTTGCGGGTAAGGGGCGGGCGGATCTGGACCGTGAGATCGACGGTACGGTCGATGCAGAAACGAGCGAGGAAAATTTTCGTTTCTCGCTTCACAGGTTAAGAGCTCGTGGGAGTGGCAAGGTGAGAACCAGGAAGTATGTTGCCAACTACTTCGCCGCCACAGAGAGGAGGAACAAAGAAAAGCGATTCCACGATGCCGTCTTGTTCCTTTTCCATGAAGGTTTTACACGCGAAGAGTTGCACAGATTCGCGGCGCAGGCGGAGGAAAGCTAAAGACTCGCGGCCGCCGCTCATCGAGCGGAAATGGCCGCTACGTGGAGGACAAATATGTGGGATCAACAAGGGCACGCCGTCGGAACGTCGTCTTCCCATCTGGTTGCAGCCGTGTTTTTAGATGAGGTATCTGCCCGCGATGCGATCGCCGATCTAAAGCTGGCTGGAGTCCGCGCAAACCAGATCGGTGTCGCTTTGTCAGATGAGTGCAAATCCGCACTTGGGCAGGATCCGGGCGCGAAGCACCTGCCCAGCGATCTACAGGGAAAGCATAGCCGTCTCTGGAGGGTCCGGCATAGCATCAAGCATGACGTGCACAGCCACGAAGGGCCCGGGTTATCCAGCCTTCCGGATGCAGCGGCAGCCAATCAGGAGCAGCCGCCGTTCACTGAAATCGATCTCACCGACACTCTGCGCGGTCTCGGGATTGCGGAAGCAACCATCAACCTGCTGCATCACCAGGTTGGAGCGAAGGGATTCCTCGTCATGGTGGACGCCTTGGATCACGAGGATCGAATCGAATCGATTCTGCTTAAAAATCGGGGCATGCCGCGTACGGTGATGGTTACCGAACAGGCGAAAATTACCAGCTAAGTGGCTCGCTTGTCTTTTGTTCTTTCCTGACAGAAGTGTCATCCCGACCGAAGCGTAGCGTAGTGGAGGGACCTGCTGTTCCCCTCACCTACAACCGTGATGCCTGCCGGGCGTGCCGCTCTTCAATTTAGGGAGACTTCTTCCGGAGCCGTGAGTGTGTCGACGTGCATCGGCTCGCTCAGTTCGATGGCCATCATCACGGATTCCGCAACGGACACGAGAGTCTCCTTCTGCTTTTCTGTGATTTGTCGAGGTCGCGTGTCCAGGACACAGACCGATCCAATCACTTTCCCGTCATGAGCCTTGAGTGGAGATCCGGCGTAAAACCGTATCCCGTGGTCTTTGATAAAAGGATCTGCGGCGAACTGCCCTTCCACCGCAATATCGGCGATCACAACGATCGAATCGGAGAACGTAGTCGCGCCGCAGATGGAACGGGCCCGCTCCACCCCGGAACTCGAGAGGGTGTCCTCCGGCAGCCCGCATTGTGCCTCCCAAAAACATTTCTGGCCGCCTGCTGCAGTGATCATCGAGATGGGAGCGTCAAACGATCGGGCGAGGTTGACCGCCAGGCGATTGAACATCCCCTCCACCGGTCCATCGAAAGCGTCAGCCTGCCGTAGCTCCTGGGAGTCTTCTTTCAGTTCCCTGGCCGTCTCGGTCGCGCCCTCTGTCTCTGGCATCGGTTCCCGGGGAACAGCGGCCGGATGCAAAAGCGATATCAAATATTCCCTCATCAACTGCAAGGAACAAACCACGTGTTGTGCATCTTCTGCCGGTACGCGGCTGCGCAGGCTGGATAGATCGTTTTCGTCACTGAGCGCGCAAGCCAGCACGACAGCTTCCGGGAAACGAGCCCTGATCTGGTGACAGCGCATTTTTATGTGGCGCACGGCGCGCGGTGGTACCCCGACCACACACATCACCTCCGGATGCAGGCGACTCACCACCTCCTGGATATTCGCGATAGAGGAGTCTGCTGGAACGATATGCACTGATGCGGTGTCTGACAGGACCTGCTCGGCCAACTGGCAGGCGATCTCGTCGGCAAAGTCCCTGGCTGGTATGCACATCACTCGCTTCGCAGCCTCTGGTTGTTGCAAAGAATCCGGCGTTGAAGGGGTCAACTCTTCTACCAACTCCTCAACGCTCTGTAAGACCTCTTCCACACGAGCCGCCGTCATTTCATCGGAATGCCGCGCGTCTTCAATCATGGCCAGCGCGGGAACCAGGACAGTATCGTAGACCTCCGCTCGCGGCCGTATCTTTAATGTGGACTCGACCAACGCTCTTGCATCCCTTGTGTTCGCGGCCAGCATACGTTGATAGAAATGCTCCGATGGAGGCAGTCCGGTTCTCTCTCCGAACAACACTTCCAGATAACTCAGGCGTGGCACCTGGCGCCCGATAACGATCAGGCACACAGTAAGCGGGGTGGAAAGAAGCAGACCGGGAAGTCCCCATAAAAACGTCCAGAACACGGCGGCTATCAGGACCGCGATGGCAGAGATTCCCGTCGACGCACCGTACAGCATAGGCTCAACAAAATTTGCCGCGACCACCTCGATCGCAGCAAACGTCACTACGGTCCAGACCATTTTGCCCCACTGTGGAGAGACTGCACCCGCCAGCAGAATCGGCCCGGCTGCCGCCGCCATGATTCCAACGTACGGGACGAAACGCAGCACGCAAGTCAAAACTGCCCACAAGAGTGGGTGGGGAACGCCTATCAAGCGAAGCGCTACTCCGGCAACTGCTCCGTAGCAGAGATTCACTATCAATTGCATTTGCAGATAGCGGCTCACTCGGCCTGTAGCGTCCTTGATTGCGGTCGTGGTCAAATGCATTCGACCACTGCCCGCGAGTTTGAGGCCGCGATCACGAAGATCGTCCCGCCCGATCAGCATAAACACCAGGAAAACCACAACAATGAAGGTGGTTGTCAGAGGGTGCACGAGCGGGGTCATCGTCTTCCCTGCCAAATCGAGCACCGACTCTTCCGGCTGTTCTATACGCACCGAAACTGGTTGAACAGGCTTGTTCGCCGTCGCATCAGGGCTGACATGTAAATGGCCGGTCCGTCGCGGGGGCAAGACAATAATCGGAGTAATCGGAGTAGTAGCCGTATTGCCGCTCTTGATCCGTTTATTGAGGCCGCTGAGCATCTCGATCGTCGTGCTCAGTTTGCCCGCCGAATCAAGATGCAGCGATTCAACTTTGTCGGTCACATTCTGCTGATACTGTGGGAAATCGACGGCGAGACTGTAGATTTGTCCCAACAGGACCCAACCCAAGAAAGCCACCCCTGCCAGGGAAAGAAGAATGACCAGCAGCGCCGCCGGCGTCCTCTTCATCCCCCATCGCTCCAGGCGGAGAGCGCCGGGTGCCAGAACAAAGGCGATCAATCCAGCAAGAGCAAGAGGAACCAGAACTTCGCGCGCGAAATACAGGATCGCGACGACCAGAATTCCGGTCAGGAGCGTACTGTCTGGTCGCTTCAAATTATCGCGAGCTTCGCTTAGCACTTTGGTACCGTCTCGATCCAGGCCTGAAATTTCCTTTTGGTGGGATGCAAAAGATTTGGGCGCGGCAGGAATTATTCTCGATCGCAAGTTACTGGCGGATCTCCAGGTTGCCGGGACCTACGCACTGCTTTCGCTCGACGCGTCCAACCCACCCGGCGCGACAGCTTATGGCCGACCTGAAGGCCGTACGGTGGGAGCCCCCTGCTTCAGCAGGGGGAGCTGGACTTCAGTCCAGCGGAAAAGCGGTTCATTCCTCGGGGATGGGCTTTAGAATCTGTGCGAGAACTCCGCACTGAGTCCCGAAGGGTCCTGATTTGATCGGACAAACGAATGTGCGGCTCGGGATTGGGAAATCAGGTTGAAACAAGATTTCGGCGGCCCATCCTAATCTTTCTCCCTTCCACAAAGCGTGGGGTGCCCCATATCTCGCTCGTTTTTCGCGAGATATGGGATACCACGAACCTTACCCTTTTTTCCGACCTTCGAAAGAGGCACATGGGAGCGCGGTGGTATCCCACATCTCGCAAAAAACAAGCGAGATATGGGGCACCCAGGTATTGGTTGCTAGTCCAGCAGAGGGAGAAAATGCCCTAGCGGGCCTTTACGGTTATCCGCTTCCTCGCAGTATTTTTGCGAATACTGCTGCGCAGGCGCTCATCGGCCTGTGACTGCCGGGCCTGTAGCAATAGGGCTCGGGCGTCGATGAGGTGGTTGCGCATGTGGCGCTCAGCCTCAGGCCCATCTCGCCGTTGGATCGCCTCGAAAATTGCCTGGTGGAAGGCAAGCGTATGGTCGCGATCCACGAGCTGCGCAGTCAACATCATCATGTTCATCATCGAGCGATGGATGACCTGGAAAAGACGCCCGCAGAGCCGATTGCCCGAGCCTTCGAGAATGGTGCGGTGAAAGAGCAGATCGGCTTCGATGATCCTGAACTGGTCACTCCCGGCAGCCTCGATCTCGGCAATGGTTTGCCGTAGTACCAGGATTTGCTCCCGAGAGGCCTGTTCAGCCGCCTTGGCAGCAAGCGTCGGTTCGACCATCAGCCGCGTTTCCACCAGCTCCTGGGACGATGTTTCATCCAAAAGAAAAAGGAACTCCATCGGCTCGGCGAGAACAGCCGAGGCGTCGCCGTTGAGGTAAGTCCCGTCGCCAACGCGCTGCGAGATAACGCCCATCATCTTGAGAATCTTCATCACCGGACGCAGAGAGGTCCGGCTCACTCCAAAGTGAAGCGAAAGCTCGCGCTCGGAGGGGAGCTTATAGCCGGGCGTGAGCGTTCCCTCGCTGATGAGCTGCTTAAAGCGCAGGATCAGCCAGTCGGTAAGATCGCCCTTGTCCGCGCCGGATGAGGAGTTGGCGTGCATAGATGGAACCTAGCGAAAATCGTGTCGATAATCCAATGTAACCCGTTTGTGGCTTTCATGATCTCCCTCGGCTGAATGCTAGTTGCCAAGAGACACGCGCGTGGTCAGCTCGCCGGGTGGCCATTGGCCGGCCGTGGTGATTTGGAACTGGGCCTTCTGGCGGATATCCTCCGAGGAACTCCCGACCAGCGCATCCACTTCGCCCGGCTTCACGACAAACATTTCTTTGTCACTGTCCCACCAGGCCAGCTGCTCCGCCGGCAGCGAAAAGCTGACCGTCTTCTGCTCCCCTGGCTGCAAACGAACCCGCTCAAATCCCGCCAACTGTTCCTTTGGCCGCTTTACGCTGGTATCGGCATCGTGGACATACAATTGAACCACTTCATCGCCGGCACGCTGGCCGCTGTTTTTTACATCCACCTGCACAGTTACCAGCCCATCGCTCGAGATCTCCCTGGACGAGAGCCGCAGATTGCCGTAGTCAAATGTGGTGTAGCTCAGCCCGTGGCCGAACGCATACTGCGGCTTGCCTGCGAAATACATGTAAGTAAAACCCTTGGTGATGTCATATTCACTCATCGGCGGCAGGTCTCTCTCGCCCGCATAGACGGTATAAGGTAGTTTGCCACCGGGGTTATAGTCGCCAAAAAGCACGTCGGCAACCGCGGTCCCACCTTCCTCCCCAGCCCAGAACATGTCGACCACCGCGGGAATATCCATGGCCCGTGCCCCGGGCCCTCCCCCTCCGCCGCGAGGCGGGGCGAGTGAGACGGGACCACCGTTGAGCAACACAACGGCGGTCTTAGGATTGGCTTCCAAAACACTCTGCACCAGCTTCAACTGCAGCGGGGGCAGGTTCAGCGAATCACGATCGATGCCTTCCCGCTCGATCACCTGGTTGATCCCCACGAAAAGGATGGCTACCTCCGCCTTCTTCGCCGCCGCCACTGCTTCGGCGATGCTTTGTTCAGGATTGTCCGATTCCAGAATTCCACTGCCGCGGGCGTAGAGGACCTGGGTCCCCGATCCTACCTTTTGCTGAATGCCTTCCAGCGGCTTCACAAACTTCGAATATTGGCCGGTGTAGTTAGGCCCGGTCTGAGCAAAATCTGCAAAGGGCCCGATGACGGCGACCGTCTTGATACGGCTCTTGTCCAGCGGTAGAAAATTGTTCTTGTTCGTCAGTAATACGATCGATTCCTGCGCGGTGCGCAGGGCCAGCTGCCGATGTGCCGGCGAGTCGATCACATCCGGCCCGATTTTGCTGTACGGAACCATCTCCGGCGGATCGAACTCCCCTAACCGAAACCTCACCCGCAGTACACGCCGCAGCGACTGGTCGATGTCCTTTTCGGTCAGGAGCCCTTCGGCCAACGCCTTCGGCAGTGCCCGGGCATACTCGCCATCGTCGAGGTCGCTGCCGGCCAGAATAGTTTTTGCCGCCGCCTCCTCGACTGTCGGGTACTTCCGGTGCGCCGTGACGAGGTTCAGAACCGCGCCGCTGTCCGGAACAACGAATCCCTCAAACTTCCACTCGTCGCGCAGAATCGTGGTCAGCAGCAGCTTGTTTTCTACATTGGGCATGCCGTTGATCCCGTTGTAAGACGACATGATCGACGCCGCATGGCCCAGCATGATGCCCGCCTTGAATTGAGGCAGGTAATACTCCCGCAGCATGCGTTCGCTCACCAGGTCGGTGGATGTGCTGACACGATCTCTCTCTTCGTTGTAAACGGCATAATGTTTGAGCGTAGCCGCCAGCTTGAGATACTTCGCGTCGTCTCCTTGCGTGCCTTTTACGTAAGCAACCGTAGTCCGCGATGCCAGAAGCGGATCTTCACCGAACGCCTCCCATATCCTGCCCCAGCGGGGATCGCGATCCATATTGATGACAGGCGAACGATAGACCAATCCGTTATGAGAAATTCTGGCTCCATCCGCGGTGATGGTCACCGCTTGCCCGCGAACAAGTTCTGTCTTTCCCGAAACGGTGGGCCAAAAATTGTAAATCGCCCTGCCTTCATCGGCGATGGCGGCCGCCACATCATGGACCAGCGCCGGATCCCACGTGGCCGCCATGCTGATAGGTACAGGAAACATGGTGGTCGGTTTAGTCCACACAATCCCGTGCAGACTCTGGTTCCAACCGTTCATGGCCGGTATCTTCAGGCGGTCGATCGCCGGCGCCGTGGTACTTAGCAGAGACGTTTTCTCGTCGGGCGTGAGTCGTTGAATCAGATCGTCTACCCGCCTGTCCATCGGCTGCGACGGATCGAGATAGACTGGCTGCTGCCCCCTTACCCACAAGGGTACAGCAACCAGCACTACCAAAGCCCAAACCGCTCTCTTCACTGTCCTCATCGCTACGCTCCGGCTAGAACACATATTTCAAAGCAAACTGTAACTGTCTGTTTTGGTTGCTGGTGCTGGTTACCTGGCCGCCGTTCGAAGTATCGATCGTCGTCGTACTGGGTATGTTGAAAAATGCGGAATTGGGTAGATTGAAGGCCTCTGCCCGGAATTGCAGCCTCGAACCTTCGGTGATGCGGAAGTCCTTGAACAGGGACATATCCACCTCCTGAAAACCACCGCCCCGGCAAATATCCGTGCCCGAATCGCCAAAACCATAGGCAGCTGGCACGGCAAAATCAGTCAGGATAAAGTAATTTTTCAACGACCCGCTCTTTCGGCATGCGCGGCCTACCAGGTTCGGGTGTTGGGCGCTCACGCCAATGTTTGCCACATCGCGCGACACAGTGGGGGTATAGGGCACTCCGCTATGGAAGTTGGTGATCGTTTGATATTGCCAACCGCCGACAAACGCATCGGTTAAGCGGTTCGCTGAACCGAGGAAGCGTTTACCCCGGCCAAACGGCAAAGCGTAGCCTCCGCTGACGGTGAAATTCTGCGGAACATCAAAAGTCGATAGACCTCGATTGAAGAAGCCATTGCCTCCCATGGCCGGCACCTCCATGTTGGTGATGCTCTTCGAGAACGTATAGGACAACATGTACCAGAAGTCGTTACTGACCTGTTTCTCCAGTTTCGCTTGCAACGAATTGTAAGTAGAAAGAGTGCTCTGGTTGTTGTAAGCAATCGTTCCGTAGTTAGGGTACGGCCGCCGCGCCTGAACGCTCCCTGGCCCTGCCGGAGGATCATTGATGTTGAGTGTTCCGGGCAGATTCAGGCCTTCCGTGCCCACATAATCAACTCCCAGGACCATTTTCGCTGGAAGTTGCCGCTGGAATCCGAGGCTCCAGTGTGGGTCCACGGCTACTTTTGCGTGCGTCGGCAACGGTTCCCAGGCGACCGGCGACTTTGACGGCGAGAGGCCGGCGCCGAAGGCTTGACTCTGGAAAAAGTTGGCAGTCGTCTGCGTCGGCACAACGTTGGTAAGAGCAGTGGTGGTTTCAACCAGGGCGAAGGGCAGGAAGTTGAAGTTCAGCCTGATGTTTGTACTTTCTACCTGGAAGAATTGTCCGAACCCACCACGGATCACCGTCTTTTCGCCAAACGGCCGCCATGCAAATCCGAAGCGGGGCGCAAATTGAAGGCGATCCTTGTTCGTCACGGTCAGCGGGAGACCAGCTTGGTGAGTGGTTTGAATATATTGCTGGTATAACGAGTATCCCAGCGGAGCGTCGGGCTGTGCATTGAGGTCAATCTGGTCTGTTCTGCTGGAGACGATGATGGGTTGAGCCTGGGTAGGATCAAACCCCGCGCCTTGTCCTCTGTAGGGCGTCATCCAGGGCGAGTACTCGTAACGCAAACCCAGGTTCAGCGTCAGCGTGTCAGAGACCTTCCAATCGTCCTGTGCATAGAAATGCCAGTAGGTCCCGATGCCACCCCAGTATGTGGCGTAGTTGCCGCGTGATGCACTCGCCGGGTAACCGAGCAGCCAGTCAGCAAATGCATCTCCGGTGCCGGAACTGGAGGCTGGATTTTGTGTCATGACTCCGGTGTAGGTGAAGGAGCCGTCTGAGGTCCGCGAGTCGATCAACTCGGCGGAGCGGCGGGTAATCCGGGTTCCGAATTTCAGAACGTGTTTTCCTTTGATCCAGGTCAAACTGTCGGCCAATTCATACATGGCCCGGTTCTGTGACTTCGGGCGCCCATCGTTCACCTGCCCGGTGAAGACCGTGCTCAGGTAACCGGAGAGGGTGAAGATGGGAAAGGTCGAGATCGCCGGGTTCTGCAGACCGGCCAATGTCGAAGGATCAATGCCCGCCGCCTCGTTCATCGCTACTCCCTGTCCCTGAAAGTAGGCAGTGGATCGATACTTCCCTTCAAGGTGGCTGAATAGGATCTCGTTCACTACGTTGGCGCCAAAGGTGGTGGTCACCGCGCCCGCTATATTCGTTGCCGGCCCCTGCAGGTAGCTCGATCCAAGGGCGGGAAAGGCGGCAAAGTCGGTCTCCCGGTTGCGATCTGTACTGTAGCGAGCAAATAATTTGTTACTGGCATTGATCGTTTGATCCAGGCGGATCACCACCTTGTCGTCCAGGTAATCCGACACGGGATTAGAAACGTAGTTCGAGCCAGAGTTTGGAGCAGGAATGAGCTCATTAAAATACACCGCCGGCTGGGCAAATCTAGCTTGCGGAATAACATTGCCCGGGAATTGCTCGCGCTTTCCAGCCGCTGTGGTGAGAGGGTCGTAAATGTTCTTACTGAAATTCCCACTTCGTTGGGCAAGGGTTGGTACCGGGGTTACCGTGACGTTTCCTTGCAGCTGTCTCTCCCCCTCGTAGCTCAAAAAGAAGAAAGTCTTATCTCTGCCATTGTAGATTTTAGGCACCAGTACCGGGCCGCCAAAGGTCGCTCCGAACTGGTTCCGTTTAAGCTCGTTCCTTTGCAGAGCAAAGAAATTTCTAGCATCGAATTTCTCGTTGCGCAGAAACTCGAAGAAGTCCCCATGGAACTTGTTCGTACCGGATTTCGTGGTCGAATTGAAGGTGCCTCCACCGCCGGAGAACTCGGCTGAATAAGAATTCTGCTCCACGCTGAATTCCTGCAAAGCATCGATCGACGTTTGAATGTAGGTCCCACCCTCGTGATATTCCGTGACGTCGGCGCCATCCAGCAGAAAGACAGTCTGCTGGCCGCTAATGCCGCTGATCACGTTCCCATTCACATTTTCCGGCCGGACGTTCTGCACGTTGCCTGTAGCGGCGAGGAAGACCGCGCCCGGCGAGAGTTGCGCGAGCTCAGTGAATTCCCTGCCATTCAGCGGAAGATCGACGACCTGCGTATTGCTGATAACCTGGCCCAGACTACCCGACTCAGTGTTGAGGATCGGTGTGGTGGTATTGACTTCCACCCGGGTAGCGGTAGCCCCGATAATCAGGCCGAGATCCACCTCCGCGGATTGTCCCACCGACAGTTCGATCCCGGTCCGCACCGTGGTTTGAAATCCGGCGGCGACCGCAGTTACCGTATAGGTTCCAGGATCAAGCGGGGTCACGGTGTAGTTACCGGACGAATCCGTCTTGACCGTCTCGGTGATATTGGTGCCTGTATTGGTTACGGTAATCGTCGCGTCCGTGACAACCGCATGCTGAGGGTCCGAAACGATACCCTCGATACGCCCGGCCTGCAGTTGCGCAAAGAGCGCGTTTCCTCCAGTCAGGCAGCAGACGACGATGAGTCGCAGAATAAAATGCCACGCTTTCCACGTGTTGGTGTGCATGCACAGCCTCCTCACTGAACTGGTCCGGTAGGTGTGCGTGGTTCCAATTAGACTGCCGGGCGCTGCAGCAAAATGAATCGGCCCGGATGGTAGTACCAATAAAAGTGGCCTGTCAACACAAAAGAAGTTGGAATATGCTCAGATACGAGCGAGGCTGGCGGGATGATTGACATCTCTTGGCAAGTGGTACTACCATCCCTGCCGGGCCTAAGTTAGCCTGAAACCTTCGAATGAGGTGAAACCGTGACCCGTCGATCTCTCTTCTTGTGCGGCCCTTTGCTACTCAGCTTGTTTTGCGGGGCGCAAACGACTGTTCGTATCGACGTGGACCTGGCAAAGTCCCAAGCTAAGTTCACTCCCATCTATAACTGGTTTGGCTACGACGAGTCAGGCTATACGGCCACACAAAACGGCAAGGCCCTGCTTGCACAATTGCACGAGTTGAGCCCGGTTCCGGTCTATATTCGTGCTCATTTCCTGCTCGCCACCGGCGATGGAAAGCCGGATCTCAAATGGAGCTCTTCCAACGTCTACACCGAGGATGCGAACGGCAAACCGGTCTACAGTTGGACTCTTCTCGATCAGATTTTTGACGCCTATGCAGCCGCACATGTGCGTCCGATGGTGGAGCTCGGTTTTATGCCCAAGGCACTCTCTACCCATCCGGATCCCTACCACATCGGCTGGCCGCTCAAGCCTGGGGAGGAAGAAGGCTGGTCATTTCCTCCCAAAGATTACAAGCGGTGGCAGGAGTTATCCCGCCAGGTGGCCGCGCATATGGTCGAGCGGTACGGCATGGAGACCGTTTCCACCTGGTATTGGGAGATTTGGAACGAGCCCGACGGCAGGTACTACTGGAAAGGAACGCAGGATGAGTACAACGAACTATACGACTACGGCGTCGCGGGCGTCCGCCAGGCAATTCCCAAAGCGCGCGTTGGCGGACCTGCGACCACCGGCCCTGGCCCGGGTCCGCAGAGCAAGGCCTCAGGGTATCTGCGCGCTTTTCTCGCCCACTGCGCCAAAAATAAAAGCGCGGCAACGGGAGGCCCTATCCCGCTGGACTTCATCTCCTTCCACGTAAAGGGAAAACCGAATGTGGTCGACGGTCATGTGCAAATGGGTCTCGACCACGAACTGAACAATGCTGCGGATGGCTTTACCATCGTGCGTCAGTTCCCGCAGTTCCAAAAGCTGCCCATCATCTTGAGCGAAGCGGATCCGGAGGGCTGTGCCGCTTGCTCTGCCCGTCTCTATCCGCCCAACGCTTATCGCAACGGGCCCCTTTATCCCAGTTACACGGCGGCCGCGATGAAGGGTCTCCTGGAACTCGCGGATCGCGAGCACGTGAACCTGCTCGCAATGCTGACCTGGGCTTTTGAGTTTGAGGGCAAGCCCTATTTCGACGGCTACCGCACCCTGGCGACCAATGGAGTAGATAAGCCAGTGCTGAACGTTTTCCGCATGGCTGGGTTGATGCATGGGAATCGGGTTGCGGCGACGAGCAGTGGCGCCATCCCGTTGGACAGTATCCTGACCCATAGCGTCCGCCAGACGCCGGATATCGATGCCTTGGCCACCAGCGCCACCGGTCAGGCTTCCATATTGATCTGGAATTATCATGATGACGACGTCGCCGCGCCCGGAGCTGCCATCACGGTGTCGATAAAGTCAATTCCGCTTTCCATTCATCGCGTGCTGCTGCAGCATTACCGGATCGACGATCATCACAGCAACGCCTACACCGTCTGGAAGGAGATGGGCTCGCCGCAGAGTCCAACCCCCGAGCAGTATGCGAAGCTGCAAGCAGCCGGGCAACTGCAGCTGCTCGACTCTCCGCGCTGGATGACCCCTGAAAAGGGAGAAATAAAACTGGATGTGCAACTGCCGCGCATGGGCTTGTCGCTTTTGCGGGTGACCTGGCCGGCCGACTGAACCTTGGGGAAAGGAAGAACATGCGATCAGGTTCCAGGCCATGGTTCTTCGTTGCCTTGGTCACGGTGGCCATAGGCATCAGTTATTTTGACCGCCAGGCACTGCCGGTTGCCATATCGGCCATTCAGCGGAACATCCCGATCTCCAATGCGCAGTTTGCCTTGTTGCAGGCCGCATTTCTGGCCACCTATGCCCTGCTCTACGCCGGTGGCGGCAAGTTTCTCGACACCGTCGGCACCAAGGTAGGGTTTGCCGTCAGCATGACTTGGTGGTCTGTGGCGTGCGCTCTGCATGGCTTCGCGCATGGCCTGGCACTACTGGTGCTGGCTCGCTTGCTTCTGGGCATGGGAGAGGGCGCGGCTTTTCCCGCGGCCACGCGAGTGATTGCGGAGTGGCTTCCCGCGACGGAGCGCGCCACGGCGATGGGGATCATCAATGCCGGGACCGCGCTTGGTTCCGTACTCGCCCCGCCGTTGATCGGGCTCATCCTGTTGCTCGGAAGCTGGCGTTATATTTTCTTCTTCGCGGCTTCACTTGGGCTGGCGTGGGCAGCCTCCTGGTTGCTGATCTATCGGCAACCCCCGGAGCTCGCACTGCATGGCATCGCTGGTGCTGTGGCCACGATCCCCTGGTTGCGCTTGCTATCCTCCGGCCGGGTGCTCGGCCTGGTCGGAGCGAAATTCCTGAGCGATTCGGCATGGTTTTTCTGCCTCTTCTGGCTGCCAAAGTATCTTTACGATGCGCGTGGGTTTGACGTCAAACAGGTCAGCTACTTCGCCTGGATTCCTTACGCCTCATCTGGCCTGGGTAGCTTCGCCGGTGGCTGGTTCTCGAGCCGTTTGTTACGGCGGGGGCATTCTCTCAATTTTTCGCGCAAGTTGCCTTTGGGCCTGAGCGCAGCGCTCATGCCGGCCGTGATCCTGGTACCGCACGTTTCCGTGAGCTTTGCTTTGTTGCTCTTCAGCATTGCCTTCTTTGGCCAGCAGTCCTGGTCTGGATTAATCATGACGTTGCCCACGGATGTTTTCCCGCTGGGCTCCGTTGGTTCCGTCGCAGGATTGATCGGTTTCGGAGGCGCCATGGGGGGCGCGATCTTCAATCTGGCTGCCGGCCAGTTGCTCACGTACGGAGCCGGCTATGGCACTCTATTTGCAGTGGTAGGAAGTCTTCACGCGGTGGCATTTGCCATCCTCCTTTTAACCTCAGGTGTTTTGCATCCACCGGCAACAAACAAATTCCAGGAACGGGAGAAACTGGTTTCATCATGAAGATTCGCGAGGTCCGTACGAGAGTTGCACAGTGGTCAGGTAAGACGACGCCATTGTCACCGCATTTTTGCACCAACCCGATGGACTTGCTTTCGCTGCCGCAGTCGTCTTCCATGAGTACCTTCACCTTCCACAGCTGGCTGGTGGTGGAAGTAATGAGTGACGACGGGCTGGTGGGAATCGGCAATGCTGCCCTGACTCCGCTCGTCACCAAGCAGGTGATCGATCTGCACCTCAAGCCGCTCCTGCTGGGAGCGGACCCATGGGACATCGAGTTCCTCTGGCAGCACATGTACCGCAAGACCATGGCCTTTGGGCGCAAGGGCATCGGCATGACGGCAATCAGCGCGGTGGACATTGCGCTCTGGGACCTGCTGGGGAAATCCGCTAAGCAGCCCGTCTTTCGCCTGCTTGGCGGCAGAACCAAGGCACGCATTCCCGTATATGCCAGCCGCCTCTACTCTTGCCCGCTCGAGCAGTTGGCGTTCGAAGCGAAGCGCTACAAGACTGAAGGGTATAAGGCAATGAAGCTGCGCTTCGGCTGGGGTCCGGTCGATGGGGCCGAAGGGATGCGGCG
Organism: Acidobacteriaceae bacterium; assembly: GCA_049522955.1. GTDB lineage: Bacteria > Acidobacteriota > Terriglobia > Terriglobales > Acidobacteriaceae > PALSA-350. The sequence goes on along the minus strand of JBEKNJ010000019.1, from coordinate 61,734 downwards.
CAACCTCGACCTGGTGCGCACGGTGAGGGAGACCGTCGGAGATGAAATCGACGTGATGGCGGATGCCTACATGGGATGGACTCTGGACTACGCCAAACGCATGCTCCCTTTGCTCGAACCGTTCAACCTGCGCTGGCTGGAAGAGCCGGTGATCCCCGACGATATCCGTGGATATGCGGAGCTGAAGTCTTATGGGAGGGTGCCTATCGCCGGTGGGGAGCATGAGTTCACCTCCTACGGCGTACGCGACATGCTGGAAGCGCGTGCGGTGGATGTGCTCCAGGTGGATACCAACCGTGTAGGCGGCATCAGCCAGGCGCGGAAAATCTCGGCGATGGCAGAGGCGTTTTCTGTGCCGGTGATTCCCCACGCAGGGCAGATGCACAACTACCACGTGGTAATGGCAAGCCTGAACTCACCGATGGCGGAGTTTTTCCCGCCGGTCGATGTTGAGGTAGGCAACGAATTGTTCTGGTATATCTTCGATGGCGAGCCGCGAGCCAAGGACGGCTTTATCGATCTCGACGATAACGTGCCCGGATTCGGCTTGACCATCAACGAGGAGCGCATCAAGCAGTTCCAGATCATCGAGTAAATCCTCAATAGATCTGCGGCCGATCAAGCGGCAACAGCACTTGAAAGCAAGTCGCACGCGGCATAGATTGCACCGTGACGGAGCCGAAATGTTTGCTCACAATCCGCCGCACCATGTCGAGGCCGAGACCAAGGCCCTGCCCAAGCGGCTTCGTCGTAAAAAATGGCTCAAAGATGCGGGCGGAAAGCGCAGGGTCAATGCCTACGCCGTCATCCCAAATCTCGACAAACGCAAATTCCCCCTTGAATCGAGTCGTCAACTTGAGCGTGCCTCTTCCCTGGGTGGCGTCGATAGCGTTCTCGATCAGTGCGGTCCACACTTGGCTGAGTTCTCCTCCGTAGGCCGTGATCGCGGGCAAGGCTGGATCGTAATCGCGCACGACGACCATTTCCTGCAATCGTGAACCGAGCAGCGCAAGCGAGTTCTCCAACGAGTGGGCAAGATCGACCTCCTGGATCGGGGCCTGGTCCATGTAGGAGTAGTCCCTGATAGCATCGACGATTCGGAAGATGCGAGCGGAAGAATCAGAAACCGTCTCGACCAGGTTCCGCGCAGTCAGTGAGGCCGCGAAACTGGCAACCGCAGCGGGCAGGGCGTCGGAGCTGATCACAGCGGCCAGCTGATCAAGCGAGTCAAGCGGCAGGTTCGTTCGAGCAAAAGCCGGCGCCACAGACCATGCGTTGGGAACTCGGTGCGCCTCCATCCACCGGATGAGCTCCTCCTCCCGATCGCTCTCGGAAAGGACAGCTTGATCCGCGCTTTCTGACCGGATCTTCGCCAAGGATCTTCTGGTCCACGCCAGGTAATTCGCTAGTTCTTCCTCTGAGGTGAACATGCGGCCCAGGCGGCACAACTCCTCATCTCGGTCCATGGTCGATGCCAGGCTCTGCGCAGCTCGCTGGGCTGCAGACGCTGGATTGTTGAGTTCGTGCGAGAGATTGGCCGCCAGGTTTCCCAATGCGGCAAGCTTTTCCGCCTGTTGATCCGCGCGGGTAAAATCCCGCACCCGATCGAGCATGATCGATACACAGCGCTGGGCCATGGAAGGTATGGCGACAAGCATCGCGGGGAATTCGTCCTCATGAATATCAAGGACCCATAAGTAGCCCGAGCTCACCCCTTCTCCGGCCCAGGACACCATCCGCGAAAAAGGCAGCCTTCCCGTAATCTGTCCCGTGCGGCCGACGAACAAGGTTACGGAACCCAAATTCCTTCGGTGGACGTAAATTTCACCCTTAAGGATGATGTTGAGATGGTGAGCCCGTTCGTTCTGCCGAAAGACTACAGCCTGGCCATCGGCTATGCGCTCAATGGCATGCGAGGCCAGCCAGTCATATTCGTCGTCCGTGAGCCCCTGAAGGTATTCGACGGTACGCAGCGCCGCCGTTCTTTCAAATACGGGAGTAGGGCGCGCCGGTGCAACGGCTGTCCCTGCTCCCTGGTGAACCACACCCGAGACATTTGCTTGGCCCATCCTGTGCCCTCCTGCTTATCGGCGCACTAGCTCGAATGCGACCGATTTTCCCACGCGATAAGGTCTTTAGCATTCAGGATTGCCATCACCCCGAGACACCCAAGAACTCCGCCGGCCCCGACGCAGACCAACAGGAGAAACATCCACGACCCCGTATGGGCCTGGGATGCGGTAAAGAATAAATATAAGATCGCTGCCACGAAAACACCGAAGATGGTGCCGCCGGCTGACAGAAAAATCAGCAACATGTCTGCGATTCCATCGGCCGCCTTTGCATCCGGCGTGTCCGTGAGTGCTTCGGTAAACCGCAGCAATCCCGGGTCGGCCCCGGGCGGGTTGGAGGTAGCACTCGTCTGACGCGGTACTTTCTCGCTGTTCATAAGGTCTCCTCGAGGTTGGTACTCGCCCCATTTGATGTCTGAACCTGGACGGTGGAGTTTAATTCGTTGCAACGAGGTATAGGAAGCTCGGCGTATCCTGTGGTTAACTGACTGAATTGGTGACTTCGCTATCCCCTGCAAGCGGGTTCGATTGGGAGAATTATGTCAGACGAGCTCTATTTCGAGGATTTTTTCCCTGGCCAGGTTTTTGATTCTCTCTACAGCTACCGGGTGAAATCTGCCGAGATTATTGGTTTTGGCGAACGCTATGATCCGCAGCCCTTTCACATCGATGAGGCGGCAGGCGAGAACTCGTTTTTTCACGGCTTGGCGGCTTCTGGCTGGCTCACCGCCGCGATCGCCATGCGCCTCCGTGTCCAATCGATCAAAGTATCCGGTGGAATGATCGGAGCCGGTGTTGAGGAAATGCGTTGGACACGCCCGGTTCGACCGAACGACAGTCTTCGCACCCACTCAGAAATTCTTCATGTTCGACGATCGGTGAACCGTCCGCAGTACGGCATCGTCCGTTCGCGTACGACTGTCTACAACCAACGTGAGGAGGTCGTTCTGCAATCGGTCGTCAATTTTCTGGCCCCGCTGCGACCGGAACTGTAACGTTTCCACTCTGTCAAGCACTATAGCTTCAGCCATACAGAAATGTAGCGATCCGTTAGCCCTTCAGGATCAAGGTACTGAAGGGCTGATTTTTGCTCCGAACATCTGTCCGCTGGGAGCCCCCTGCTTTAGCAGAGGGAAGAAAGTGTCTGTGTGAGGATCCTGCAGTTTAGCTCCAGAGTTTGGGAAGTCCGAAGGGCGCACCGCAGATCCCTCCACTCCGCTACGCTCCAGTCGGGATGACAATTCATCTTGGAAACTATACTTAGCGTTCCCAAACAAAATTGTCATCCCGACCGGAGCGTAGCGGAGTGGAGGGATCTGCGGTGCGCCCTTCGGACTTCCCAAACTCTGGAGCTAAACTGCAGGATCCTCACGCAGACTCTTTAGGCCATCCGTCCATGCCCAAAATAAAGCGGATTTACTACGCTGAGAGCAGCCTGCTCTTCAACCTGGGGATGGCATTCACCACGCGCATACCAGTCTTGAACATGGAAGATGCAGGATACTTTTTCTGGCCAGTGAACTGCTTCATCGCCTTGAGTGAATCTGCCACCGCTGCAAATGCATACTCTCGCATTGCGGCTTCATATTCCCCTATTGCCTTGAGCAGCGGCTTCTCCCCTTGATGCGCTTGCGTCAACTGCGCCGTGAGCAACGCTGCGTCTTTCAAAGCGATGTTCCCGCCGATCCCACGATAGGGCGTCATGCTGTGGATAGCGTCACCCAACAACGTAATTCGCGTAGACACCCAGGGGGCGGGAGATTGCGAACTGCGCACCTGGTTGAGAACAAGTTGTTCTTCATCGATCATTTCGACCAGTTTCCGGAGATCAGGGTGCCAGCCCGCCAGAGCGCGCCGCAACGCGTCTTTCAGCGTCCTGCCGGACACCGGGCCGGATTCGGTATCGAGACCGAAGAAGTCCGGCCGCGCGCCCAATCCAAGGATCAAGTAGTCGTCATCCCCCGGCAGCGGTCCTTCGATCCCCAGACGGCGCAACGTCTTACTGGCTTCCCCCGAACGCCTCCACATCGCCAAAAACAAGCTGCAGGCCGAGGGGGGCACGACCATGACGGGACCATCCAGCAGGCGATGGGGAGCCAGCGCCATGACACCATCCGTGAGAGGGATTTTTCCCATCACGGTGACAACCCCCGTTTCTCTGGGCTCGGCCTGCGGCAGGTACTGTTTGCGGACACCGGAATGGACACCATCGGCAGCCACAAGTAGATCCGCACGGGCGCTGTTGCCATCCGCGAAATGGATAACGATCCTGCCGTTCGAAGCTTCTTCAAAGCCCACAAATCGCTTATTGAATTTCACGTTATCTTCCAGGCCTGCCAGCAGAATCCGCCGCAGCGTGATGCGGCTGATCGAACGATGGCGCGCGATCGCGTCGCCTGCGTCGCCGTTGCGGCTCAGGAGTTCGTCCAATTGCTCGGTAACGATGCTGAAGCCCTGCGAGAAGTCGCCACCTGTAGAGTCGAAGAGTTCCCAAAGATGCGCCGGTAGACATTGATGGAGGGCCGTGCTGCCTTGTGGGTCGATGTGAATGCGATATCCTTGCGGCCGTGAGGCTGGGCTCTCATCCCGCTCATAGACGCCTACGCTGATCCCGGCCTGCTTCAATCCGTTTGCCAGGCACAGCCCGCCCATGCCGGCGCCAATGATAGCTACGTGGAAGGTTTGCTCCTTCATTTTTTTGCTCCTGTTGGCTTTTTGAGTTTTTTCTTTGCTTTGCCGGAGAGGATCCACGTCTCCGTATTTCGTTCGATCGCATCGATCTGGTCAGCACCGAATGTGGCTGCGCCGGAAAAAATCGACATCAACATGGGAATCAGATCCCGGGGCGCGATGTCTTCGCGGAAAGTTCCGTCGGCCACGCCCGCCTGCACCATCTGCTCAATTCCATCGCGCCAATGCCCATTCATCTGGTCAACGATCTTTTGCACCTGGGTATCGCGTTTGCCGCGCAGGACAAACTCCTGCATCACCAGCAACATCTCCGGATGCTGTTTGAGGTAAAACCGGCCATCGGAAAACTCCTGCCGCAGGCGATCGAGCGCGGGAAGCCCGGAAGGCCGCGGCGCCCGGCCATGCAGCGTGACAAATTTTGCGCTAATCAACTGGGCCAGGCCCTCAATGAGGTCCTGCTTGGAAGGAAAATAATAGTGCAGGGTGGCGATATTCACTCCCGCGCGCATTGCGACAGCGCGGGTGCGTAGGCCTTCAAACCCCGCCTCTGCAATCACGTCGAATGCAGCCTGCAACAGGGCCGTGCGCCGTTTCCCATGCTCATCCTGGGGATCCAGGAGCGCCAGCCACCATTCACCGCCATGAGGATCGTCCATACACAGGCTGTTTAATCAATCAATTGATTGAATGTCAATCATCTGATTGAACTGCAGCATCCGGGTGACACGGGTAAACTGCTGTATGCATTCGGCCAAGTCTTAACCCATCAGGGAGAAACTAAGATGAAACGCAGGGATTTTGGAAAAGCACTCGTCGGCGGCGCATTAGGCGCGAGTCTGAGCCCGCTCATGCCCGGTACTCCTTTGGCGCTTGGGCAGCACATTCCCGATTACGGCCCGCTCAAGCCGGTGACCCCGAAGAAGAATCTCAAAATGCATGTGGGCTCTGACTACCACGTCGTCGAAGGCCCCTCGATCTTCAGCAAGGAAAACCTCGAATACAACGTGCGCTTCGGGGTGAAGTCGATCAATCCCGATCCCGACCAGGAAGCACATCGCGGAAAGCCTCACCTCCGGGACAGCGGTGGCGGGGATTTCATCCCAACCGAAGGCCCAGTGGAAGGCGGGGCGTTCGATCTCGATCTGCTCAAGCGAATGAAGGATAGCTGCGATGCAGCGGGCATCTGGCTGGAGGGCCTGCGCATGGACTCCGGCTACATCATCCTCAAACAGAAGTCGGATCAAGACAAGAAGATCGATCAGATCTCCGAGAACATCCGCAAGGCGGCGCAGGTCAAGGTGGGCCTGATCAGCCAGCACTGGACGATGATTCCCATTCGTCGTAACGGAACGGCCCCAGGGCGCGGCGGGGCGGTCTATTCGACTTTCAAGCTTGAAAACGATTGGAAGAGTCTCCCGGCGGGGATCGCGGGTCACGTCAGCTATAACGAATACTGGGAACGCATTGAGTACTTCCTCAAGAAGATCATCCCGGTCTGCGCGGAGTACAAGGTCGCGATGGCCAACCATCCCTATGATCCTCCGGGACTTCCCTATGGCTATGAGGGAGTGGAAAACTTCGACACGCCGTCGATCTATGACGCCTACAAGAGGTATGAGCAGATCGTCGACAGCCCATGGAACGGTTTCCAAATGGATCTGGGGGTGATCGGCGAAGGTTCCACCAACGTAAACAAGACTGAGCCAGACCTCGTGCGCTACCTGCTGCAGCGGGGCAAGGTGAAGCAGGTTCACATGCGCAACATCAAAGGCGGCCTTAACAATTTCCAGGAAGTCTATCCCGATGAAGGCGTGATCGACTTTTTCAAGATCATGCGTATCTTTCGGGATGAAGGGTATGAAGGCGCATTCTTGCCCGATCACATGCCCCAGCACCCCGGCGATCCGGGCAAGCTGCAGGCCTACGCATTCGGCTATGGATACATCAACGCGCTGATCAATGCAGCAAATTCAGAAGTCTCGTAGCCAGGTTCTCTGTCCAAATCAGGCTCCCTTCGCCGTGCTAGAAGAGCATCACCGCCAGGCGGTATGTCGTAAAGCCGGGCCCTTCATTGCCCGCGTTGCAGGCTCCCACCGCTGCCGTGCGGAAGCGGCCGGTACTGATCTGTTGCTCGAGAACTTCGGGTAAGCGGTTCAGTTCGGAGGCCTGCCAGCGCATGATGAATTTCGGTCGCAGTCCGCCGGCCGAACCGTAGTCCATCGCACAGGTTTGCCGGGCTGCAGCAATATCTCCCGCCGGCCTGAGGCCACGCTGGCTAAGCAACTGGGCCACGGTGCGTTCGATCTGAGAAGACCCCAGGGCAGCAACGCCGGCAGTGAAATCCTCCACCGCCCATAGATTTCCTCCTTGCCGCACCAGCCCGACGCCAATCTCATTCAGCCGCGCGTCGAGGATATTTCTACGGTGCGGTGGCGAATGCATCCACTCCGCCTCTACCGCTCCGGGGCTGGGTGCGACCGCCAGGTTTTCCGCGACCACACGAAAGTGTGCGCCCTGCATCCCGACCCGCGTTTCCAGGGCCGCCTCCCCCGGATATTGATGAGACAGCGCGCCCTGCCTCACCATCAGCTCGGCGTGCCTTTGCGCGGCTCGCGCCAAAGCAGGGTCCCATTTAAGCGGCCCCAACCCATGCTGAGCGCGGTCTTCATTGGTCGCCTGCACCAACTGGTAGGCTTCGTTTGACTGGGCGCAGGCGCTGCCCAGCGCACCGACAGTTCCCATAACCCCAAGTAAACAGGCTGCGATCCGTTTTCTCATGGCCGGCCTCCCGCGTTCATTGGAACCCGGACCTGGGACCCGCCCCTCTCCCACAAAAGATGTAAAAGACGTCGCGGCCGGGCAAAGGGATTGGCGCTCGTAAGAGATCGCCGCACCCTCCATTGTGCTGCTACCATCTCGATCAATGAATCTTGAACCTGAAGACATAGCAGAGGGCTATAGCAAGATGGTCGAGGGCGAGCTGCTGCGGCTGGCGCGCTCCTATGATTCGCTCACAGACACCGCCCAGGCAGCCCTCCGGGCGGAGTTTTCACGCCGCGATCTCGAGCCGCCCTTCATCGAAGACGAGGAGGAGCCAGAACCCCGCAACCTCGTCACCCTGCGTCGATACCGCGATCTGTCCGAAGCTATCGTCGCTCGCACCCTGCTTGAGTCCGCCGGTATTTATGTCTTCCTTCGGGACGAAAACCTGGTCCGCCTGGATTGGCAGATGTCCAATCTCATCGGCGGCATTCGCCTCCAGGTGGAAGCTAAAGACGAGGCAGGAGCCGCCGAGCTATTGCAGCAGTCCATTCCCGCCGTCATCCCGTTCGACCCGGACGACGACTTCCTGCAGCCTGAGTGCCCGAAATGTGGTTCCACGGACATAACCTTCCAGGGCGCCGACCGCGGAGCCGCGCTGGCCTCTCTTTATGTTCTCGCAGTACCGCTCCCGTTCGGCCGCGAGACCTGGCTGTGCAACTCGTGCGAAGCCCGCTGGGAGGACACAGAAGACGATTCAATCTGATCCGGTGTCGTTTAGAAAGTAGTCATTCACAGATACCCGAAGGTTAAGATGAAGTTTATGCAAATGCTGGCAAGGATGTGGTTACCATCCGCCCCCTCGCTCGGCTCCCCTGACACGCGTTGACTGGTTCGCATTCTCCCCAAAATACGCCGTTGACGATAATTTCGCAGAGGGACTATGATGCGCCTTCTATGGAACTGACAGGGAAAATCGGCGCATTGTTAGAGAAGAAGGGTGCACGAGTGTGGTCGCTGGCACCGACGGCAACCATCTACGATGCCCTGACCATGATGGCGGAAAAGGGAGTCGGCGCCCTGCCCATCGTCGACGAAGGGAAGCTGCTCGGCATCCTCTCCGAAAGGGATTACGCCCGCAAGGTTCTCCTCCAGGGCAGATCTTCAAAGGACACCGCGGTCACCGAGATCATGAGTTCTCCGGTGGTCAGCGTCAGCCCCTTGCAAACCGTCGAAGAGTGCATGCACATCGTCACCGACAAGAGAATTCGCCATTTGCCGGTAATGGAAAACGGCAGGATTGTGGGCATCGTTTCGATTGGCGATCTGGTGAACTGGGTGATCACCGCGCAGCGCGAGACCATCCACCACCTCGAAGCCTACATCGCGGGGAATGCCGGCTATTAGTTCTGCTGCGGCAAGGCGCGCGCAATCGTATCCTGAGCGGCGACGATCCGCCAATTTCTATCACGGCGAGAGATCAGACGAAGTCCCGTGATGCTCGTCGGTGTATCTCCAAGTGCGCCGCCCTTCAGTTCCCAACGGATTTCAAGAACCGCGAGATCCGCACCAAGCGGATTGTCGGTTAGAACCGTGGTGCGGGAATCGGTGCCTCTCAGTGAGTGAGCGAGTACATCTGCAAGGTGTTCTTGAATATTTGCTCTGCCGTGGAAACGATGAGCAGAAGTGTCAACAAGGTCCGAATCTTCTGCAAACAGATTTGAGAGAGACGCTGCATCCGAGCGATTCCAATCGTTGTCCAACTCTGTAAAGAAGTTTCTCGTTCTCCCGCTTTCCTGAACGGTCGGGGGCAACGTGCTGCCGGGCAGAGACTTCGCTGGCGCCAACACAGAATGGTCAAAGGCGGAGCCATTCTGGGAAGCGATAATGTACCAACGACCATTACGTTTACTGACAACCATTGTCATCAGATAGAAGCGCGGTTGGGGAGAACGAGGATCTCCCGTGATCGTCCAGCCTACATGCATCAAGGCAATGTCCGGTCTAACCAGCCGCAGACTCTCGGGCTTGATCTCCGCTTGACCGCTCTTGAATGCCACGTTGTTCGCCAGCCGCTGCTCGATTTCCTTGTTACCGGTCCAGAGAGTGCCGTTTACGTTGACAAATGTGGCGTCGTCAGTGAATTGAGAGGCAAACGCATGGGCGTCCTTTGCGTTCCAGGCCGACATTAAACCGGAAACGACCGCTTGGGGACCGGATTCGGCTCTGACGCCGGTGACGGCAAAAGCGAGCGCCACAAGAAACAGGACATTTACCAGTCCGGAGGATGCTCGACACCGCTGGCGAGGCATGCCTAATCGGGCAGCGGGCCCAGGATGTCGATGTCGTATTTCGCGCAAAGCCTGGCCAGCTTTTCCATGTCCGGCTGCTTGGGCGCGGGCAAAACTCTTTCCGCGGCAGGTTCGCCCATCTCGCTCATCATTCCGATGAAGCCATTTCCCGGGGTCGCCAGGATCAGCATGGTGGTAGGGACGGAGCCTTGGTTCCGTATCCCGTGCGGAATCCCACGCGGCAGAAAAATATACCCGCCCGGCCCCACGATGGTCTTCTTGCCGTCGCAGACAAAGCTAGCCTGCCCCTCGAGTACGTAGAAGGCCTCATCTTCGGAGTGATGGAGGTGATAGGGGGTGGTGGCGCCAGGTGGCGCTACCTGGTGTATGAGTGCAAAAGCCCCTCCAGTGGATTCGGTCGTCGCCTTGATAATGTCTAAATTATTGAGAAACCAGAAAGCTTCGCCTTGTTCACTGGATAGGCTGTGGGGTTGGAGCTTGGTAAGCAAACTTGTCCCCTTCCGGATCGACGATGGATGAACAGGGGGACAGTATACCTATCGCAGAAGCAGAGAAAAACACGTTCTCGCCGCCCTCTCCGAAGTGCCCGGCGACACGTGGCATGATGGTTCGATCGGAGGAAAGGCTATCGTGCAGAATTCGCCCGTACAGAAAGCGTCGAATCTCTGGCATCCGTTCAAAACGCCAATTTTCCGAAATTTGATAATCGCCGACGTTGTTTCCGATGTCGGTTCATTCATGCAAAGCGTGGGCGCCGCGTGGCTGATGGTGTCGCTCCACGCCGGACCGCTCTACGTCGCGCTCATTCAGACGGCAAGCGCTCTTCCCTTCTTCCTGTTTGCCCTACCAGCCGGCGCTCTGGGTGACATTGTCGACCGCCGGAAACTGATCCTGACCGCCGAGATTTGGATGGCTGGAGTCGCGATTATACTTTGCGTCGCGACCATAGCCGGACGGGCCACTCCGATCTTGCTTCTCATGCTCACGTTTGCTCTTTCTGCAGGAGATGCATTTGAGAGCCCGACCTGGCGAGCTGCTTTGCCGGAGCTGGTTGAGAAGGAAGACCTCGCGCCGGCTGCCGCGCTCAATGGCATTGAATTTAACTTTGCGCGCGCCGTCGGACCCGCGCTTGGCGGCGTGGTGATTGCGATTGCCGGCGTCAGTACGGCATTTCTCGTAAATGCTATCTCCAATCTCGGCGTCATCTTTGTGGTCGCCCGATGGAAGCGGCACGTTCCCAAACGGACCACGGCGCCTGAGACATTGACCGGCGCAACGGTTGCCGGGATTCGATATGTCCGCTATTCACCCGCGTTGCGCACTCTCCTGTTGCGATCAGGGATCGTTATGTTCTTTGCCAGCGGCCTCCTGGCTCTGCTGCCCTCGATCGCGCAAAGCGTGAACAAAAGTCCGATTGGGTACGGAATCCTGCTCGGGTGCTTCGGCTTTGGCGCGGTGGTGGGTGCCATGGCGATGCAGCAAGCTCGTGCCCGGTGGTCGGCAGAGGCTGTGGTTTCAACCGGAATCCTGATCTTTGGGCTGGCGACCGTCGCGTCAGGGTTGGTGCATTTTCTTCCCGCGCTCGCAATGAGCGCCCTGATCGGAGGCGCCGCGTGGATCGTGTTCGTGTCGCTGTTCAATGTGGTTGTGCTGACCCGCACTCCCAACTGGGTACGAGCCAGGGTGCTTGCCGTGTCCATGTTGGTGTTTCAAGGAGCGATGGCTGCGGGCAGCGCAACGTGGGGCGCCCTGGCCACCAGGACGGGCATTCACCTGGCCCTGATCTGTGCCGGAATAGGGACAATTGCCAGCACCGTATTGGGCAAATTCCTGAAACTGCCGGAAGCTACCGTCGATCTCACGCCCTGGGCGCATTGGCGGGTACCGACGCCCATACCCGAGGATCCGGATGTCGCCGATGCCGGACCTATTCTGGTCACGGTCGAATATCACGTTGTCTCCGAACAAAGGGACTCCTTTATCGAGGCAATCTACGAATATGGACGCATTCGGCGTCGAGACGGCGCCTACGAATGGGGAGTCTTTCGCGACATCGAAAACGCGGAACTCTATCTCGAAATCTTCCTTGTAGATTCCTGGGCGGAACACTTGCGTCAGCACGAGCGCACGATTGTCGGGGATCGTGCCATCGAGGAGCGGGTGCTTAGCCATGCCCGCGGGACACCGGCGGTGCGACACCTGGTAAGCGCTGACGAGGAGTGAGCGAGCGAAGCAATATCACAAGTTCGCGTGCCATGTATTGGATGGCTGTGGCATGATCATGGAGCCCCCAATCGTATGGTCGAGATCAGCAGGTCACGAAATCTTGCCTCAATCCCGCTTCAGGACGGAGACCTGGGGTTGGAATGGATCGATTTTGGGATCCACCCGGCACACAAAGTCCCTACCCATCATTTCCGAATGGTTCATTCCCAATCTCGGGAGGAGCTTGGCGCGATCAACTTGCGGGTCAGCTCCAGCCCCCACGTCGAACTCTACGCCGGCCATGTGGGATACTCCGTCAAAATGGCTCATCGTGGAAATCGTTACGCTGCGCGAGCCGTGCGTCTCCTTATGCCGATAGCGCGTCAAGTCGGGCTTAATCCACTTTGGATCACTTGCGATCCGGAGAACGCGGCCTCCCGACGGACATGCGAACTTGCCGGTGGAGAACTCATTGAAATCGTCGCCGTTCCTTCGAACTGCATCATCTATCGGAACGGGCACCCGAAGAAGTGCCGCTATCGCTTAAACCTTTAATCCAAAGCACGTCACTTCTTGACTTCGGCGATCACGGCTTCGAACGGCTTATCGCCGACATTCTGTTCGGCCTCCGTCGTCGGCATTTCCCAAACCACGTCGCCGGCCTTGTGCTGTATTGTCTCGACCATGCCCGAAGAGTGCTTGATTCGGATCGGCTGATCGGTGAGCAAGACGATCGCACGATCGGTCGTATATGTGTGCGTTTTGGTCTTTCCGTGGGGCTCGATGCGGAGTCGCAGAACCCGCACCTGGGGGTTCTCAAATTCCAGCGTGTAGTGGCTGGGATCGACTTTGAGTGGATCGCGTTTGCCAGTGATCGTCTGATTTGTGCCTGGTGTCTTTAGTTCGATCTCGATGATATTGAAGTCATGATCGAGGACCTGCCCGGCGTGCATTCCATCCGCAAGGCTCCACTTCACTTCACCCGCCTTGAAGTCAAATGTCTCCGGTTGCCGTCCGTCCTGATATTCGAATCGTTGCCGTGCCGACTGGAGGTATACCATGACCCGGTTCCTATCGTGCCGGTGGAACTTTCCCGCGACGTTATACGCTTCGAGCGCGCGCAGAACCTTCGCCTCGTTGTTGTCGAACAACACCGCCGAAGGGGCGGTAGGAATAGAGGCCAAGGCAGCGCCCAGGAACAACCATGCAGGATACGGTGCGATTTTCATAAGCCAGAGCATAGGTACAGGAGCACTCCTCAACATCGGGTTCTTTGCGGTCTGGCTCCGAATTATACCGCCTGGCTCTTCGTGCGGGTGCCCCTTCGCCGTCGTTGCGGGCGGTCTCGGTTATAACAGCGTCAGGAGGAAGGGACGGGTGCCCCGTCTTTCCCTCCTCCATCTGCTGTGGAAGGGCATCTGCTTAGCGGGGCGGGAAGTGAGTGGCCAGATAGTCGATGACTCGTTTGAAATCGTCGCCGGTTCCGACAGCTCCTTTGTCCTTCATGTCTTCCACTTCGTCCTGCCAGGCAGACCGGCTCATCCGAAGCGTCGAAAAGTTCGCTGTTCCATGGCATTTGGTACAGATCGCGATCACCGTTTCCCTTCCCTCCCCTGCGGGTAAAGGTGCTGCAGCCGCAGTGGTCGCAGAGACGGTTGCACCTGTGGAAGGATTCATTGGCCGGGTGGAACCGTTGTCTTGCTTATCCGATAAAGCGAAGGCAATCAGTGCGTCAGAGTTTTTATCCGCAGTGTTGGCAATCATCCTGAAACGGTTCGTTCCGCCCGCAGCAACCACGACGTATTGCTTGCCGTTGCGACCCATGTAAGTCATTGGAACGGTGCTGCCGCTCGCATCCATCCGGGTCACCCAAAGCTCATCGCCGGTACGGGAGTCGAAGGCCCGGAACTTGGAGTCAGTGGTGGCGGCAATGAATACCAGGCCACCAGCGGTCACAATGGGCCCACCTATATTCGTCGCGCCGGTATTCTTCAGTCCTTGTGCTTCCAATTCGTCATAGCTGCCGAGCGGTTTCTGCCAAACGATATCTCCGGTATTGGCATCCACTGCAGTCAGTTGCCCCCAGGGAGGTTGTTGGCATGGATAACCATCCTCATCAATGAACCGAGTGTATCCGCCCTGGTTGCGGTAAGGCAGCGGTGAGCCAGGAGCCGTCGCCACCATTTGGCCAACAGTGCCCAGGCTGCTGGTGTTCACGAAGATGTAACCCAACTCTGGATCGAAGGAGACGCCGCCCCAATTTCCGCCGCCCATCGTTCCCGGCATCGAAAGAGAAGTGGTCAGGCCGAAGGGCGTATAGGGCCCCTCGAAACGCAATCGGCTAAACCACTCGCCGCAAAACTTCTCTGTTTCCGGGGTTCGTTTGGAGATGTCTTCCCTCGTCACGGTGGTGCGAGACAACGGAGGCGGCTTGAGAGGAAACGGCTCGGTGGGCGAATACGACTCGCCAGGGGTGTCACCCTTGGGCACGGGACGCTCCTCGACACCATAGATCGGCTTGCCGGTGGTTCGATCCAGGATGAATAACAGGCTCATCTTGTTCGTTTCCGCCAGAGCCGGGATCATCTTGCCATTGTGTTTGACTTCGATCAACGCGGGCGGGGCGTTCATGTCGTAGTCCCACACATCGTGGTGAACCATCTGGTAGTACCAGCGCAGTTTGCCGGTGAGCGCATCCAGAGCGATGACGCTATTCGCGTAGAGATCCGGCCCCTGGCGATCGGCGCCGTAAAAGCTGTCTGCGGCGTTCCCCACCGGCAGAAAGACCAGACCGCGTTCGGTATCCACGGTATCGAGGCCCCACTGGCTGGGACCCGCCCGATCCTTCCATCCTTCCGGCCCCCAGGTTTCGTTGCCGGGCTCGCCGGGCCGGGGTACGGTGTGAAAAGTCCACAAGAGCTTTCCGGTTCGAACATCAAAACCCCGCGGATCCCCGCTCGGCCCCACGCTGCCTGATTCCTGCGTGGATGGGCCGACAATCACAACATCGCGATAGATCACTGGTGGTGAACTGATGGCAAAATTGGCTTTGGGGTATTGATCCGCCACCCCGGCTCGCAGATCGACTGTGCCGTTGTCGCCAAAGGTGGTCACTGGCTTTCCCGTCCTGGCGTCCAGTTCCAGCAACCGCCCATCTCCGGTGCCAAATAAAATGCGCGGGGGGGGCTGCTTGTCGCCCGGCCAATAGGCAACCCCACGGCTCTCGGAACCTCTCGGCGTAGGGTTGGTGTATTTCCAGATCTCGGTACCGGTTTCCGGGTCCAACGCGACGATGTTCTGATTCTGCGTACTGAAATATAGAACGTTGTCGACAAAGATCGGCGTCGTTTCGAAGGATCGGCCCTTTTCCCCCGTGTGATAGGTCCAGGCGCGTTGCAAGCGACTCACATTCGTCTTGTTGATTTGCGTGAGCGGCGAATACCGCGTTCCCCCCGGATCGTGGCCATACACCGGCCAGTCCCCCTTTTGAGGAGCCATCTGTGAGAATGCCAATGCCGAAGCGGCAGCACCGGCGAGTATCAACATCACGCGCATGTTCATACAAGCCGCTATTTCAGGTTGACTGGATTATCCCAGGCGCCGCTTCCGGTTGAGTCCCAGACGGAGAGCCGAATCCACTTCTTGCCGGTGGCGTCGAAGGGAATTTTGAAGTCCCTGGTGCCGAAGGGCATCGTGCTCTTCAGGTCGATGATTTTATGCTCCACCTTCGTGCCATCGCCCCACACCAGGTCGGCAAACTCAAGCGGGAAGGTGTATTCGATGCTCGCCGTGTAGACACTCTTGGCGCCGCTACCTTCGACACCCCAGCTGTGGAAGAGCACTTCCCCATTGGTGCCGTAGAAGTCGCCGCGACGCATCGCCTCCAGGATGGGAGACCAGCTCTCGTTGTACATGGGAACCTTATCCAGCTTGATATAGTTGACCGCTAACTGGGGATAGGTTTCATCATCCGGCCACTTGGAATAAGTATCGCCTTCGGTAATCATGTATTTCGCTTTCGGCGCCCAGTTGCTCATGTCGTCTCCCACGCCGAAGCAGCGGGTTTCACACTCTTCCTTTTCCGACAAGTCTACCGGCAGCGATTCCCATGACGCTCCGACAAACCGGTCGCTCAGGAAGAAGTCCTTGTCCTTATAGGCTTCGGGATAGCCTTCGGAGTTCTTGGTGCGCGGGTGCGTGGTCCACATGATGGATTGCTCTTTGTTGAGGAAGTTCAGGATGTCGTCCCCCGAGCCCAGGTGATACACGTGACCATACTCCGGAAGATTCTCTTCGAACGGTGTGCCCGAGGGACGACTATTGCCTTTGCTCGCGCCCGCCCCCTCGCCCAGGCCTAAGGTATGGGTGTAGTACACCGGCTTCGGGCTCATCAGGTACCAGTGGCCGCCAATGTAGGCATCCGGCTCTTCAGCCGGAATCACGAGAAAGTCTTTGTCGGAGACTCGCTCGCAGCCCTCGAAGTAGACTTTCTGCTCCTTGAAACGGATCGGCCCGGGATCGCTGGGATGTGAGTCGTCGTGGAAGTCAGCCAGGTACAGCACATTGACTCCAAGAGCGCGGAAGACCGCGATCCAGGGTGGCTGGTAATCCAACGTCTTGCGGTCACGCAGCAGTTCGTTGAAGTCCATGTGGAAGTGGCCGGTCATGACTTTGTATCCCGGCACAGGCTTGAAGACGTCATTGTGTGTATAAGCAAGGACAGAGTCATGCGTGGCTCGGTCGTCCCTTGCGTTGAGGTAGTAATAGACCGCCATACGCTGCGCGGTGCCGGCTGGTGCATTGTAGAGGGCGTAGTTGTCCGCGTGACCCATCGAAGTACGGGTGCGCCGGTTCCATTCCTCATCGGTCACGCCCCAGGGATGGTATCCCTCGCCCTGCTCGGGCCACATGACCCCCAGCGAGAACGATGTGCCGTTGTCTTTACGGTAGTAAACGAAGCCCACGTTTACCTCGTCCTCACGTGCGAAGAAGAACTTGTGGGGCGATGGAAAAACGGCTAACGAACCAGAGCCAACGTCCAGGATTTCCATGCGGTTGCGGGCCCGTAGGGCAACCGGTTCTGTATTCGGCGCGCCTCCGAAGTATTCATTCTGCGTATGCTCCGCGGTGTCACGCCACACCAGCTTCGTTTCGGGCGTGATGGGGAACCCCTTCAGGCCGGCCTTATAGATATAAGCGACGGCCGGTTCCTGGGTCTTGGCCACCGCTTCCTGGCGAAGCAGGTTCGTTCCCTTGTAGGCGATGAAGCGGAGATCACCGGCGAAAATGCCCAGTTTCAATCCGTCGAAGGTGACGCTCAGCTGGTTTCCTTCCGTAGCCACTTTGCAGGTGCTGGATTGGTAGCTAACGGATGCATGGGTAATTTCAGCCGGGGTACGCGGCAAATCGGTGGTATCTCCCCGGCCCGGGATAACCAGCGGCGCGTCCCAGAAGGTGTTCCACTTGCGCTTGCTCTCCTCTTCGGGAGTGTCAATATCGAGGGCCTTCATTTGCGTGCGCTGGGCTTGCGAAATCCGTCGCTTGCCGGTCGTCACCTGGAAGTCGGGGGTCAAATCTTTGCCCAGTACCGCCCACGCCCCGGAGCCGGCCCGCGCGGCAAGCTCCTGAATGACCGGTTGTCCGTTGCGGATGGCAAACGATGCCCGGAGTTCCTGGTTTCCTTCGCCTTGCCAGGTCATGGTCACAGCACCGGCGCTCGCAGTCGCCTTCAGGCCGTCCGTGGCCTTATAGTCTTGCAGATTGCAGCTCAATGGTTGCGCGGCCCCAACGCCGGTCAACATAGCGAAACCCATCAGCAGTCCACCAAACCTCATGTACTTTCCCTCGCTCGAATTCCAGTTCCCCTTCAGACGGATTGGCGATCTCGCGAAGTTTCGCTCCGAATCGCTGTTAAGGACAATCGAGGGCCCACTATAGCCGAAGGTCCTCAACCTTGAACAGCGCAAGGAGGTGAAAAACCTGTTTCTGACCGGTTACATCCACTCCGCTACGCCACGGTCGAAAAACATTTCCAAGAGAGGTCCGCTTGGCTTTGTATCAGGGCACGACTTTAGTCGTGCCGTAAAGGAGGCTCACTCAAGTGTTGGCTTTAGCCCGTGCCAGGGCAGTCGGCAGGGGCTAAAGCCCCGGGTCATTTGGCCCGAGATGGCACGACTAAAGTCGTGCCCTGATACAAAGCCAGAAGCCCTGGGCCTGCCACCCAAAGTTCACTGTCGGCAGAATGTTTTTCGACCGAGCGTAGCACTCAGGCAAACCGGGAAGCATGTTCCTGCGCGGGCTGTTTTCCTGTTACTTGCTTGACGGTGTCTTTCACCATCGCCATGCGGCCGTCCCGTATCGCTGCGAAAGACTGTGCAACTGCCGCCGCCACGGGAGCCGGTAGTCCAGCGCGAATCAGACCCTGAGCGGCGGACTCTGCCGGCACGTCAACGCTCTTTATTTGCTTGCCAAGGGCTTTTGCCAGAATAGCCACTTGCTCGGGCACACGGAGCAGTTCGCTCCCGGTGACTTCGAAGACCTCCGGGGAGGGGTTCGGGTCCGTCAGGGCATGGACGGCAAGGGCGACTGGTGCGGATCTTGCCCGATTGGGAGCCGGATCCGGTCGAGCTCCACGCCTTGTATTCATCGCGGTTGGACTCTTCGCCCAAGGTGCGTGTGTTTCTTCAGTTTCTGCGGGAACGCTCCGAACCTTCGCTTCATGGTCCCATGAACTGAAGCAAGACCGGGTTCAGTCTCCTCCGATGGCCTGATCCGCGCTCACTTGCTCGCCACTCCAGATCTTTTTTGATGTCCACGGCATGGCGGCACCGGACCAGAATGGATCGGAAGCCGGCAACCCGAGGGGAAGCCATGCGGCTGAGCACAAATAGCAACTGCCGGTAGAGATATATGGCTCTGCGATGGAGGGCTGGTGCCCCTGGAAACCCACCCTGAGCCATCCTTGCTCATCGAAAGTACCGGGGGCTTGCATCATGCGGCGCATCACGACAGTCAGAGCGGATCGGACCTGTTCCGGGGAGACGCCCTCTGGCAGTTTGCGCCGGAGGGCGATTTCCGCGAGCAGATGGAAGGCCCCGAAGCGGTAACAAAGGGATCTCCCGATCGGTGGAAACGTTCCCTCGGGACTGATGAGCCGCTCCTGAATCGCCGCGTATCGCTGGGCCCGAACCATCATCGCGGGCTGGAACGAATTCCAGGCAGACGAGACCTTCGAGAGGTTGTCGAGGATATTCAGCTGCATCGGTTGCATGACGAAGCTGTTGTAATAATCCCAATGAAACGATGGTCCGTCGCCGTAAACACCGTCGCCTTTGTACCAGGTGTCAGTAGTGCGGATCGCGTAGTCAATACGCATCGGATCCCACCACACGCCCATGAGAGACAGCGCCGCTTCCACCATGGCTGAGAACAACAACCAGTTACTGTAACCAGGTTGGATTTGCCGCGAGGACTCAAGCGCAGCGATCACGTTACGTTGTGTGGGTGGATCGAGTTTGCGCCAGAGCTGGTTGGGTGCGCGCACAATCGCAAGCGCGAGAAACGCGGTATCCACGATCGGCTGGCGACCCTGGTTGAAGTTCAGATGATCGGGTGATGCGGGATCTGTACCGGATTGAATGGCCATCCGCGACCACTCCGCATACTGGTTTCGCAGCTTACCCTCGGCTCCGCTGTCAGGACCTGATTCCAACCAGGGCGCAATTCCTGAAAGCAAGCGTCCAAGAGCTTCGAGATAAGTAAACTGACGGCGGTCTGCTACGTTGCCGTGCGGGGCTTCCACCGGCATCTCTGCTTTTAATCGCTTTTGGCTCGCGGACCGCAGGACTGGCTCAGCAACCTTAGCAAGCACTTCCACCCAAAACTGCCGATCGTCTGCTCCCGAAGGGGCCGACTCAATTGCCGGAACGGCATTCATCGGAGAGACCGCTCCCAAGGCCATGCTGCCTCGCAGAAACTGTCGTCGGTCGATCTCAGCGAAATGCTTCGTCTTCATCGAGTTTCTCTCCTGGAGAATGGTCTATAAATGAATAAATCTGCCATACGCATCATCGCAGTTCTCGGGAGGCCTTGCTCCACCGCGTCTGGTTCCACAAGCCGGTGGTTTGAGCATCCAAATTGGTAGCGTTATGCTGTATGGCTATGAACTGGCTACCTTCGCTTCGCGCCATAATCATCTTCGGCATACTCCTGGCTCTTTTTGCAGCTGCGTACTGGGCCTGCTCGGGACATGGGAGAGTGCGTACCTCGTCGGGAACCATACGGCTGTCCACTCTTCTACCCACTTAACCTCCCGGACGTACATGACCACCCGGAACGTGCCGCTTCGTGCTTCGGCCTTATTCTGTCCAACCTCTAATTGATCATCTATTCTTCCCTGGTTCAGCCGGCAGCAAATACACTTCGAATTCAGATAACAGGAGAAGCCATGCCTCTGCACAACACCGAAGAGCTCAAAGCCGGTCCCACCAGCCAAATTGAATCCGAAGCTCTGAACACTCAGACCGAAACCTATGAGTTCCCAGAGGCCGCCCGGGACCCGCAGGCTGTCTACCAGACCATCCACAACCAACTCGTCCTGGACGGCAACTCGCAGCAGAATCTCGCCACCTTCTGCACTACCTGGATCGAACCCGAAGTCAAGCAGATCATGGACGAGTCGGCCGACAAGAACATGATCGACAAGGATGAATACCCGCAGACTGCGGCCATTGAAGAACGCTGCGTGCATATGTTGGCCGACTTGTGGAATTCCCCGGAAGCCGCCAGCACCATCGGCTGCTCTACCACCGGTTCGAGCGAAGCAGCCATGCTGGGGGGCTTGGCCCTCAAGTGGAAATGGCGCAAACGCCGGCGCGGCAAGGGTCAATCGACCGATACTCCGAACCTCATCATGGGCCCGGTCCAGGTCTGTTGGCACAAATTCTGTCGCTACTTCGACGTCGAGATTCGCGAAGTGCCCATGGAAGGGGACCGCCTGTTGCTCACCCCGGAAGAAGTGCTCAAGCGCTGCGATGAAAATACGATTGGCGTCGTTGTCACCCTGGGGGTCACGTTCACCCTGCAATACGAGCCGGTCCACGCGATCAGTCTGGCCCTGGACAAATTGCAGGCCGAGACGGGACTAGACATTCCGATCCACGTCGACGGCGCGAGCGGCGCTTTCCTGGCACCCTTCATGCAACCGGATCTGCTCTGGGACTTCCGCCTGCCCCGGGTGAAATCCATCAATGCTTCCGGCCATAAATTTGGTCTCGCACCCCTCGGGGTGGGGTGGGCTTTGTGGCGTGAAAAGCACGACCTTCCCCAGGAATTGATCTTCGATGTCAACTACCTTGGCGGCAACATGCCCACATTCGCTCTCAACTTTTCTCGACCCGGCGGTGAAATCGTATGCCAGTACTACAACTTTTTGCGGCTGGGCAAAAGCGGCTACCGCGCAATCCAAACCGGGTGTTCTGAACTGGGCCGCTATCTGGCCGAGAAGATTGCCGAGTTCGGGGTCTTCAAGATTATTTATGACGGCCAAGGAGGGATCCCCGGCCTGTGCTGGGAACTGAAAGACCCAGCATCCTCGCCCTTCACGCTCTATGATTTCGCCGATCGATTGCGCGAGCGCGGCTGGCTGGTTCCTGCCTACTCTATGCCACCCAACCGCGAAGATCTCGTCATCCAGCGCATCCTCATCCGCCACGGCTTCACGCG
This sequence comes from Acidobacteriaceae bacterium, assembly GCA_049522955.1. Classification (GTDB taxonomy): domain Bacteria; phylum Acidobacteriota; class Terriglobia; order Terriglobales; family Acidobacteriaceae; genus PALSA-350. Next base: position 39,971 of record JBEKNJ010000019.1, on the reverse strand, counting down.
AAAAATGGCCGACGAACTTCTCATCGAGATGCAAAGCGCGTTGGTCCACTTTGAACAAAATCCGGTAGATCAAGTGGCGAGACTCGCGTTTGCCGGCGCGGAGTCGCATGATCACTCCGGCCGCTAGGCCGAAGTCCGTCCGACGTGAGGTTGCAGAAAATTACGGGTGTGTCCGATCCTTCGCGCTTCTTGCGGACTCCAAAGTATGCAGGGCGAAAGCTGTGGTATCCCACATCTCGCGAAAAACGAGCGAGATATGGGGCACCCATAGTTTTGCTGCGAAGCCTGACGTCAAATAAACACAGCAGTAGTCGCACCGGGTAAGGAGGAAGGCAATGGTGAAAACATGGCTCATCACCGGGAGCTCCAGAGGTTTAGGCCGTGCATTTTCCGAGGCGGCTCTCTCTGCAGGCGACAATGTTGCCGCGACAGCGCGCAAAATTGAAGACCTCGATGCATTGAAACAGCAGTTCGGCAGGCAGGTACTGCCGCTCGCGCTGGATGTGACGAATGAAGGGCAAGCGAAGGAAGCTGTCGAGGCAACCTTCCGCACATTCGGAGACCTGAATGTGCTGGTGAACAACGCGGGGTACGGCAATCTCGCTCCCGTGGAGGACACCACGCTCGATGAATTCCGAGCGCAAATCGAAACCAATCTCTTCGGTGTAATCATCCTGACGAAGGCTGTGCTTCCGTATTTTCGGGAACGCCGGGCCGGGCACATCGTTCAAATCACATCCATCGGCGGACGGATTGGCCCGGTTGGCCGCGCTCCTTATGCCGCGGCTAAATGGGGAGTGGAGGGGTTTTCCGAATCGTTGGCGAAAGAAGTGACGCCTTTGGGAATCAAGGTGACAATCGTCGAACCGGGGGGCTTCCGCACTGACTTCGCAGGTACCTCAACGGATTTGCGTCCAGGAAGGCCGGAATACGATGCGACCGTGGGCGCGGCCGCCCGGTTCCAACGTGACTACAACGGAAAGCAGCCGGGCGATCCCAAGCGAGCAGCGGATGTTTTGTTACGGCTCGTTTCGATGCCGGATCCGCCGCTGCGCATTGTCCTGGGAAGCGATGCCTATGATGCGGCGGAGAAGAATGATCTGGCAAAGATTGAGTCAGGCCACGGATTGAAAGAACTCAGTCTATCGACAGACTTTTCCAAGTAAAGGCCGCGGAAATCACGGCTCATGATTTCTAATGGGATCTTTCAACTAAAGGAGCAGTCCCAGTGGCTCAAACAATCTCAATACAAACGCCGCATTCCTGGACGACGAGGCGTGATGAGAAGCGGCGGCGGATGACGCTGGTCAGGCCCTGGATGAAAGGCCCGGTCTTACCCAGGGCGAAGATGATTGAAGCCCTCGAAACTCTGATTGTCAGCGGTGATCGAGTTGTCCTCGAGGGCGACAACCAGAAGCAGGCAGATTTCCTTTCGCGTTCTCTGGTTAAAGCCGATACAACGAAACTTCGCGATTTGCACCTGATTATATCGAGCATCAGCCGGCCGGAACATCTCACACTGTTTGAGCTGGGAATTGCAAAGAAAGTTGATTTCGCCTTTGCCGGCCCGCAGAGCCTGCGTGTTTCGCAGCTTCTGGAAGATGGCAAGCTTGAGATCGGCGCGATCCACACCTACGTTGAACTGTATGCGCGGCTGCTCGTGGATCTGATTCCAAATGTGGTTCTGGTTTGCGCCGAACAGGCTGACGCTGACGGCAATCTTTACACCGGACCGAACACCGAAGACACGCCGGTGATCGTGGAGGCTGCCGCGTTCCACGATGGAATCGTCATTGTGCAGGTGAATGAGCTGGTCGACAGACTGCCACGCGTCGATATCCCCGGTTCATGGGTCGACGTCGTGGTCGAGGCTGATCGGCCATTCGCCGTCGAGCCATTATTTACCCGCGATCCGCGCCATATCAGCGAACTACAGATCCTCGTGGGCATGATGGTGATTCGCGGCATCTACGAAAAGCACCAGGTACGGTCGCTGAACCATGGAATCGGATTCGACACGGCAGCCATCGAGCTTCTGTTGCCGACCTATGGCGAATCCCTTGGCCTGCGTGGCCGCATCTGCGAGCACTGGGCGCTCAACCCGCATCCAACGCTGATTCCTGCGATCGAACAGGGATGGGTGAAAAGCGTTCATTCTTTCGGTAGCGAAGTTGGTATGGACCAATACATCGCAGCGCGGCCGGATATTTTCTTTTGCGGTCAGGATGGAAGCCTGCGTTCGAACCGTGTTCTCTGTCAGCTCGCCGGACAGTATGCAGTCGATGCCTTCATTGGGTCGACGCTGCAGATGGATGCGGACGCGAATTCTTCCACGGTCACCATCGGCCGGCTTACAGGATTCGGGGGCGCGCCGAACATGGGACACGATACCCATGGCCGGAGACACAGCACAGCGGCCTGGCTTGACCTCATTACCGAAGACAAGCCGATTGTGCGCGGCAAAAAACTTGTGGTCCAGACCGTGGAAACTTTTCAGAGCGGTGGGGTGCCTGCATTTGTGGACACGCTCGATGCGGTGGCAGTTGGAAAACGCGCCGGAATGCCCATCGCTCCCGTCATGATTTATGGAGATGACGTCAGCCACGTCGTGACCGAAGAAGGCATCGCGTATCTCTACCGGGCTGAAGGGCAGGAGGAGCGGCGCCGCGCCCTCGCAGCGGTGGCCGGGGTTAGTCCCGTTGGCCTGCGGGCTGTCGCGTCGGAAACTGCGACGCTACGGAAGAAACAGGTCGTCGCGTATCCGGAAGATCTCGGAGTGCAACGCCTGCAAGCAAAGCGCTCTTTGCTGGCGGCACGAAGCATGGAAGATCTGGTCGCCTGGTCCGGGGGACTCTACAACCCACCTGCACGTTTTCGGAGTTGGTAGGGATGACAAGCATTTTGCCCTCTGCGATTCATAGAATTGACCGATCAGCATGGTTGGCGAGCCTTGCCCAACAATCCTTGATCGCAGAGGCGGAGTTGACGCCGAAGCCGGGCCTGGTTGACCGTCGAGGCTCTGGGGTTCACCCTGACCTATCGCTCGCGATGATGCGCCGTTCTGCTTTGGCGATTGAACCTTACTTCCGCGAAATGGCTTTGCTATGCGAACGGGGCAGGCCCAGTCAAACAGTGCGCGAACAACTCGCTGCGATCGGACGGAATGCGGAGCGGGCGATGCTGATGGCAACCGGAGGAAGCAATTCCCATAAGGGAGCGATCTGGATACTCGGGCTTTTGATTTCAGCGGCTGCGATGGAGAATGAAGTGGATTGCACCGCCTCCGGGATCGCGACAACCGCCCAGGCCATTGCTTCGTTCGAAGATCGAGCGGGGCCCCGGCTGGTGTCGCACGGCGACATCGTAGCCAGGCGCTACGAAGTATCGGGAGCACGCGGCGAAGCGGGTCAAGGCTTTCCTCACGTCATTGATGTTGGCTTGCCCACGCTTCGCAGAAGACGAACCCAGGGCGCGACGGAGGTGGCAGCGCGACTGGACACGCTCCTGAGCATCATGTCCCGTCTGGGAGATACGTGCTTACTCTATCGCGGAGGAATCGTGGCTCTGACCGCTGCGATGGAAGGCGCCCTTGCGGTGGAAAGAGCCGGAGGCGTGGAAACGGAGAGCGGGCGGCAGGAGTTGCAACTCCTCGATCGCCGGTTGCTCGATTTGGGGGTGTCTCCAGGCGGCAGCGCGGATATGCTCGCAGCTACTCTATTTCTCGACGCTGTCGAACGGAGACTAATCCAGATTCAAGCCGACGAAGGTTGGCCGGAGAGTTCCTATGGAGCAAATTGAATTCGACTATCCAGCAAAGCGGCGGGTAACGGGACGGGCACATGTCGGCGTCGTGGGCTCCGGTGATCTAGAAGTTCTCCTGGAGCCGAGAGACGGCAACGGCGCACACGTCTTTATCCGGACGAGCGTGGACGGCTTCCGCGATACCTGGAAAGCGGTCATGGACCGATTCTTCTCCAGGTACGACGGGAGTGTCGGGATTCAAATTAACGATGCCGGTGCGACACCCGGCAGTGTTTTGTTGCGCCTCGAACAGGCCGTCGAGGTCAGCGAGCGATGAATATCGACTTCATCCACCGGGAAAGCTTCATCGAACTTGACGCGAGGGCGCGAGCCCATAGCCTGCTCGATGCCGGAACTGCCCGCGAAATATTGGGACCCTTCGACCGAGTCGAATCTCCCTGGCTTCTGATGCAGGGAGTCACACCGCAGGCGGACGACGGCTGCGTCGTGATGAAGGGGAAGATAGCGGGGCAGGCCGCGGTCGTCATTGCGCTCGAAGGAGCCTTTCAAGGCGGAAGCATGGGCGAGGTATCGGGAGCAAAGCTGACCGCGGCTCTCGATCTGGCGTGTGCCGATTGCGAGAAGGGCAGACCGACCAGCGCAGTGATGCTACTGGAGACGGGCGGCGTGCGGCTCCAGGAGGCAAACCTGGGACTGGCAGCGATTGCGGAGATTATGGCTTCCATCCTAGCGCTGCGCAAACATGCTCCTGTCATTTGCGTCACCGCCGGCACGGTGGGCTGCTTCGGAGGTATGTCGCTTGCGGCCGGGTTGTCGAGCTACATTCTTCTGACGCGCGAAGCGCGGCTTGGATTGAACGGACCGGAGGTGATCGAGCAGGAATCCGGAGTGGATGAATTCGACTCGAGTGATCGTGCACTCATCTGGGCCATTCACGGAGGAGAGCAGCGCTACGCGACAGGCCTGGCCGATGCGTTGGTTGAGGATGATACGCAACAGGTTGCCGAGGCGGTCAGGCAGTTCGTTCTCAAGGGTGTTCCCCTCGTCCATAGAAGTTCGCAGGTGTCTCTCTACCGGGAGCGCATTGCCGCCCTCGACACCTCGCGTCAATGGGATCCCATGGAACTGCGCGCTACCTGGGGAAAAAGCGGCGACGAGAAGGAGAAGCGATGACGGAACCCGCCCGGGTACGAGGTCGCGCGTGGCTCGGTGCCCTTACCGGCAAGATGTCTCCTATGCCCGGGGATCCGAATTCCGTGCTCACGGCGGACGCGCAACTGGGAGATGAGATCGCACGGTTCCTCTGTGTCGTTCCCGATCCGCATGCGCGCTTTCCCTGCGCCCGCGACGGGCAGGTTGGTCTTGAAGAGGCGTACACGCTCGCTGCCCGGGTCCGCGAATTCGTTGACGGCGACCAACACACGTTGAAGCGGCCCATCGTAGCGATTGTCGATGTGAAGAGCCAGGCGTATGGCAGACGAGAAGAAACAGCCGCCATCTTTCTTGCTGCCGCGGCTGCGGCCGATGCCTACGGTTCGGCGCGTATGGCTGGGCACCCGGTCATCGCGCTGGTGGTTGGCCACGCTCTTTCGGGAGGCTTCCTCACCCACGGTTATCAGGCCAATCGCATTCTGGCCTTTGACGATGACGGCGTCATGATCCACGCGATGCATAAGGAGGCTGCTGCGCGCATCACGCGGCGGTCGGTTGAAAACCTTGAACAGCTCGGCAAGACCATTGCGCCACTCTCCTACGATATTCGGGACTATGCGAAGCTCGGCCTTCTTCACAGGTTGCTCCATGTCGACAGTCCCGACAATCCATCCCAGGAGGACACGCAGAGGGTTCGGGATGAATTGGTCGCTGCCGTGGCAGATGCCCGCAACAGCCCGACCAACTTAAGCAATCGTTTGCAGTCGAAAGAAGCGCGGGAAACCCGAAAGGCTTCGATTTTGACACGCACCATGATGGAAGCACAGTGGATGGAAAAACGTCCCCTCAGCGGCTAAAGCCGTACCTACTTTCAATCGTTTATGTACGGGCTGAAGCCCGTACCCTTCAAAGAATAGAGTTTTTCCGCAGCCTGTAAAGCCGCAATTGTTTTGCACTGATAACGGACGGCCTGAAGGCCGTCCCCTTCAAAAGTAGGCCATTGAGAATGACCACGCTTCTAGCCAACGCGCTCGTGCCGATCTTTGCCGGCCTTCTGTTGGGATACTTTGCCGGCCGGCGTAAGGTGGTCGATAACAATAACGTCAAGAGCCTCATCACGTTCGTGATGAGCTTTGCACTTCCCTGTGCTTTGTTTGTAACGATCGCCTCCACTCCTCGGCGGGTTTTGTGGGATCAGGGTAAGGTCGCGATTGCGCTTGCCATCGTCTACTTCCTTATCTTTGGTCTGACTCACCTTGTCAGCCAGCGGCTGGGTAAAGAGACTGCGGCGAACAGCACAGTTCTGGCTCTGTCGCTTGGCTTTCCCAATGTCGCGGCAGTCGGCCTTCCTCTACTTCAGGCAGCCTATGGCAACGGGGCTGTTGTCAGTGTCGCCGTCGCCATTGCAGTTGGCTCGATTACGATTTCCGCGATCACGCTCGCGATCCTCGAGAACAGTACGGTGGCGGGTGGATCGCTGTCGCCCATGGCGCGCGTGCAAACGTCTGCATGGAGAGCCATCAAGAAGCCTGTGGTTTGGGCGCCGGTGCTGGGAGTGCTTGCGGTCGCCGCCGATCTCCACTTCCCGGCCTATATCGATAAAAGCCTTACCGTGCTCGGAAATGCGACCGCGGGATCGGCACTGTTTCTCACTGGGCTGGTGGTCTCTGCGCAACGCTTCCGGCTGACCTGGGGTGTGGCTTCAGCGGTTGTTGCCAAGAACTTCCTTCAGCCTGCACTCTGCCTCATCGTGGCCAGATTGCTCAATATGCCTCCAGACGCGACTCGTGCTGTCGTTCTCATTAGCGCGATTCCTTGTGGCTTCTTCGGAATCGTGTTCGGGAAGAGTTTTGATGCAACCCCTGAGGTTGCCAGCTCGAGCCTCATCGCAAGCTACGTCCTTGGTGTGTTTACGTTGGCCGGATGGATCGTCTTTCTTGGCCATTTGTCATGACCTGGCGCGTGCATTATTTGCTGGAGATCGACGCGGAGCAATTCTGCATGTTTCAGGAATCTTTGCCTCGATGGGTTAAAGAGGAGCTGCAAAGGGTTCCGTTTGTTGTGGTCCGCCGCGGGGTTGAAATGGACCTGGGCATCCCGGTGGGTATTCGCGGAGCTTCAAGAAATGAACGTTGGGCTGCGTTCTGCGATCCGAAGTTTGTGAAGCGCGTCATCGCACCGCAGCAACTCGTGGGGTGTGCAGCGCCCGCATTACGGTCAGCCGTACCGGCATTTCGCTCGCTACGAATTCTCGAGGATCGCTGGCGTACGATTCCTTATCCGTGGGGGCCCGGGGGAAGCGTCGGCTTTGAACTTGCAACAGGCAGTCAAATCGCCACGGCGGCAAGCGATCTGGATATCGTTATCTATGTCAGTGGCCGCATGACTACCGGCGAGGCAACGGATCTGTACTTCTCTGGGAGCGATCTTCCGACGACGGTTGATATTCGTGGAGAGACTCCAACTTGCGGATTCTCCCTGAAAGAGTATGCCAACCAGGGGCCCGAAGGTATCCTCCTGCGTACACGAAGCGGGGTTGTGCTCGGCACCGATCCATGGGGAGAATACGGCCCGGTCCATTCGAGAGCTATATGGAGATAGCGTTTCTTTTCCCAGGGCAAGGTTCGCAAACGGCCGGGATGTTGCAGGCCCTCCCGGATCATCCTGCTGTCGCAAGGACACTTGATGAGATCAGTGAGAACCTCGGAAGAGAAGTTCGCGAGCTGGACTCGGCAGAGGCTCTCAAATCGACGGTCTCAGTTCAGGTCGCGTTGTTAGCGTCCGGGGTCGCAGCCGGCCGAGCTCTTATCGCTGAAGGAATTGCACCCGAAGCCGTCGCCGGCCTGTCGGTAGGAGCCTTTGCGGCGGCGGTCCAGGCCGGTGTGATCTCTCTCGGGGACGCGGTCCATCTGGTGCAAAAGCGTGCGCGGATGATGGAGGAGCTCTATCCCGATGGTTATGGACTTGCAGCCATTATCGGGCTGACGGAGAAGGAGGTTTCCCAGTTGGTCGAGGCGGCAAACACGCAACAGACTCCGGTGTACGTGGGCAATATCAACACTCCGCGACAGATCGTGATTGCGGGCTCCAACCAAGGTATGGCCAAAGTTCTTGAAACAGCGCGAACCCGCGGTGCACGCAAGGCGGAACGTCTGGACGTCTCCGTACCCTCGCATTGTCCGCTTCTCGAGCCAGTCGCGATTGCCCTGCGAGCGAGCCTAAGGAAGATGCAGCTGCAGCCCCCCGCTCTGATCTATATAGGCAACGTGACCGGAAGGGCACTACGAACGGCGGACGCGATCGCGGAGGACCTGGCCAGCAACATAGCGCATGGCGTTCGCTGGAACGATATGGCAAAGGTCCTGGAAGAATTGGGCTGCGGTCTCTTTCTTGAAATGCCTCCCGGGCATGTTCTAAGCGAACTGGCAAAAGAGATCGTGCCGGAGGTGAGGACTCTGGCCATGGCTGAAAGCTCGCTTAAGCACGCGGTGCGCGTGGCTCAACTTCTCTGATGCTGGGGAGCGATTTGGCAAGGTTGCCAAATAAGTCCTTTGTTTCACGAAGGTGCTCAAAATTTCAAACTAATTAATTTGGTCATCTTGCCTGGGTGGCTGGCCAGAGGCCGGTGACAAACGGGACGATCTTCGGCCTACGTATCGAGGAACGCCCCTTATGTCATCCAGGCCAGCGCACGGTAGTGTGGTGTTTCCCAAGTTGTCAAAACTGCTCAATCAAGAGGACGCACTGAGCGTACCCTGCTTATGAGGTGATTTGTTCTCTCCGCAGGCGCGCCCTCGCGGGGCGCAGGAATGCTGCGGACAGGCTTAGTCCTTCACTTCTATGGCACATTACAGTTGGCTACACCGAGTCATCATGCGGACAAGCGCTGATGCTTTCCCGGCGGTGGGCGGCAATGCACGGACAGAGCGCAACCGGTGCAAGGCCAAACAGGGCCGTCGTGGCGAGACGGCGCTGACATGTGGATCTTGGTCCTACAGTAGTACGGTTTTGGGATCTCGTCCATAGCGCAAGAACATTTATTTGGTAACCATGGCTGCACGCTGTTACTTCATCGCGCGAGGGGATGAAGAGGTTGGTGGCCCGATGCGGGAGCCGCGGTTTACGTGAGCAACCCAGGACTACGGCCCATAAGAAGATGTAAGTGTGAAGTCAAGTGCGTACGGCAGCAGATCCTGTTCGCGAGCTTCGGTGGTTGAAAAGCTCCGAGCTGTGTGGGTAAGATAGGCCCCGCCGGGGTCCTTCGACTCCGCGCCACCAAGCGCTGTGTCACGGATAAATCTGTGATGCGCTCCGCTCAGGATGACGATCTTGTGGCGGTTTTGACGAAAAACACCCTTAAACAATCATCTTCCATCCCCAGGTCTGTGCGTGCGCTTTTCTTTCTCGACTGAAGGAGAAAATTACTCCGACTTCGCCGCTGGTAACCGTCCAATGATGTATTGCGATACTTGCTCGGCGGCCGGAGGATCTATATTTGCCAACACGACTACGGCGTACTTCGAATTCAGGCATATTTCAAGATCGCCATTGACCCGGGGGCGCTGCACTCGTGGGTGCATCTGTATTCCGAATCCAGTGGGTTGCTCCCATCTTTGTATAATCGACAGCCTGATTCGGGGTCGCCTGATCCTCCATTCCTGTGCCTGTTGCGGTCATTCCTGCCGGCTCGAAGACATGCTCGCGAACGTAATCACCATAGCTCTCGCCGCTTACCTTTTCGATTACGGCGCCAATCAGAACGAAACCATAGTTGCTGTACTCCCAACGGCTTCCTGGCTCAAATCTCAGCGCCCGATTGCCATAGAGATGTATGTAGTCCTGCACGGTATGTAATTCCAGGCGGTGTTTATCAAATTCCGGTCCCCAGATATCGCCAGTGCCGGCCGTGTTGGTCAACAACTCACCGATCGTCACTTTGGCTGCGAGATCTTTGTTGGGGTAGTCAGTCAGGTATTTCCCCAGGGGATCGTCGAGCGCCACTTTTCCTGCCTGCACCTGCTGCATCAGTGCTACCGCCGTGAACATCTTATTCACAGATGCAAGGGAAAAACAGGTCTGGAGGGTGTTGGCGGATTTGTGTTCGCGGTCAGCCATGCCATAGGCCTGGGCAAAAATGGGCTTGCCTTGCTTAGCGACGAATACGACGCCGGAGAACCTGTCCGAAGCCGCTTCCTCTTCAAGATGACACAGCGATTAGAGGAGGTACCCGCGCGCCCAGACGGCGAACAGCAGGCCGGTGAGGGTGACGGCCGCTCCCAGCCAGAAGGGCCAAAAGCCCACCGGCCAGAGCTGGAGGTAGAGCCAGGGCAGCGGGATGCGAGTTGTCGAGAGGAGGACGATTGCGATCAGGAAGATGAAGACGCGCAGGGCGCGCGAGGCGGCCGGCTCGAGGCGCTGCGTGGTTTTGGTATGGGCGGCTTTGATCTGCCAGTAGAGAAAAAAGAAAACCCAGACCACAGGAAAGAATGACCTGTAGAACCAGAGCATTCAGAACCTCCGGGCGCTCAAGGCGTTCACCGGTGCGATCTACGAGTTGAGTTCGCTCAGCTTCTTGCCAACCGCGCCGGGGCCGAAATTGATATGAGCGTCCTTTATCGAAAGTCCGACTACTTCGATACGCTTCAGGTCCCTTGTCCCGATCCCGGCTTCTTCCGCGAGACGCAACGAGTTGTCGCCCCGGATGAACGGGGACGTGCCCCGCTCCGCATACGGATCGTATCCCATCACGGCCATCCCGACAGCGTCCACGTTGACAGCATTGCGGCCGGCAATGATGACGCCCGGAGTCATCTTCTCCAGGCCAGGAAGCCAGGGACCCTCGCCTCCCCGCACCGTCTCGACGCCATCAATGATCGCGATATCAATGGGCCGAATACCGTTCTGATCAACCAGAATGCGCGGAACCCGATAGCCGGGATCGCGCGGCGAATGAGGATGCAACTCGGCATCGACTCCGGAGGGCGCAGGCGTGGTTCCGTTGTGCAACACGGGTCCGCGCTCTTGCGTCGGCCGCTCGTTCCCGTTAGGGCCGCAGTCCCCGCCATAGAGCGCGCAGGGCGTGTTGCCGAAGTTATTCTTCATGGTCATGGTCACGCCAGCAATCCAGTGGTTCTTCAGCTTCGCCATCGAAGCATACACGTCGCACTGATAGAAAGCCGGGTTGAGGTGGTATGCGGGATAGGCGTACCCGCCCCAGGGCACCTTCATGCGCACATATTGCTTGTAGTTGCCCAGGTTCTGGACGTTTTCCCAAACCACCGGCACGCCCATGTTGTTGATCGCGTTTACGTCCAGGCCGTAGCGTGCCCACAAGGAGAGATCCTGGTCGGCGGGAAAGAAGCTTTCAATCATGCGAACGCGACGCGCACCCGCCCGGGCAAACAGATGCACGGTCGCCGCCACGGTCTGCGCATTCGTCCGGTAAGGAAGGTCAGGCGTGAGCGGCCAGTTTTTCGGATTTCCCGTGAGATTGAGCTTGAGCCCGACCGTTTTCCCACGCACCAACTTATCGAGGCCACCGATCTGATCGAACGCGCTCGAGAGTTGCTGTCCGTATTGCGCGTAATCGCGGCAACGCACGATCGCAACCTGGCTCGCAGGAGCCTCGGCGTGCATGAGCTTCGGCATGACAAGGGCTCCAAGGGTTGCAGCACCCGTGGTGGCCAGCATCTCTCGTCTGTTCATGGGTTTCGCTCCTCGAAACTATGCTACTCGGGTATGATCGATTGCGCGTGGCTTATTTGATATCCAGACGATCGTTTGGTAAGCTGCTGGCCGCAGCCCCACTCGCCAGAGCTTTCGCCCCAGCGTTCTCCGAAGAGCGCAACATGTTCCTCTCCCTGAACAGCGTCCTGTTGCAAGGCCGCGTTCACTGGCCTGACTTCGCGCGCCTGGCCGCGCAGACTGGCTTTCCCGGCACGGACATCATGCTGCGTCCGGCCATGGAAGCCGGCGTCAGCGCGACCAACGACTTACTTGCGGGCCTTAAGATCAGGCCAGCCGTCATTGATTTTCCGGTCGAGTTCCGGAAGGACGACGCAACCTTCCAGGCCTCTCTTGCCGAGCTCGACACAGCCGCCCAGTTCGCCGCCGCTATCCATTGCCCGCGCATGATGACGTACATCATGCCGTCGAGCGATACACCAAAAGACGAACTGCGCCAAACCTACAAGCAGCGGTTTACAGAAAGTGCCCGGATTTTGGCGCGCTCCAACGTCCGCCTCGGTCTTGAGTTTCTAGGGCCGCTCGAACTGCGCAAAGCGCACAAATACGAATTTATCTGGCACATGAACGATATGCTCGCGTTCGCCAAGGAATGTGGTCCCAACGTCGGACTACTGCTCGATTCCTGGCACTGGCACCACGCAGGAGCAACCCCCGAGGACATTATCGCGGCCGGCCGCGATCGCATCGTGCATGTCCATTTCAATGACTCGCCGAATTTGCCTCCAGAGCAGATCCACGATAATCAGCGTTTGCTGCCCGGGGAGGGTGTCATCAACCTGACCGGCTTCTTGCAGGCGCTCGAAAGCATTCACTACAAGGATGCGCTGAGCGTAGAAGTCTTCGGGCGAACGAAAGACATGACACCAGAAGCAGCCGCGAAAGCCGGACTCGATAGCGCGCTTGCTGTCTTTCGTAAGGCCGGAGTTCCCGAGGGCTGAAGGGACAAACCAAGTAATTCCGCAGTCCCGAGCGGGCGCTACTTCGCCTGGTGGAATCCTGATTCCGCCTGGCGAGCCTGGAGAGTAAGCAGTAAGGCGTCATGAAAACCTTTGGCACTGCTGGCTTTTTCGGAGAGCTCTTCCAGCTTGTCGCTCTTACCTTCACAGTCTTCGATAAATGCCTCGGCCGCGAGGAATTCGGCAACAGGATCCAGAGAAAAACGGAGGAAAGTAGTGGCTCCGAGCCGGCGTGACAACAATACTCCGTTGGCCTCCAATCGGCGGAGTGGATCGACTCCAGACAACACATTTAACGCCACCTTCAGAGCATCGTTTCCTTTGTCCCGAGTAAAGTCCTTGGAAAAGTAGTCGTCCCTTAGAGCCAATTTCGCCAGCACTTTTGCAGCCGTCAATACGTCGTCGTCCGTCATGAAGTCGTCTGATCCAGGGGTTTTCGGATTGATGCGCCTCATATAGTTCGAATAGACATCAGGAAGTGACTTCGAAAGTTCTGCCAAATCCCGACCTCTTTTCGCAAGAGCCACTGCCTCGGCAACAAAGAGCACAACGGGCAGCGGCAGAATTGGAATTTCCTCAATCGCATCTTGCCCGTTGGCCTTTACTGCGATCAAGTCACACAATCTCGTTCCCAGTTCCAGTTGCGACTGCATGCTGGCAAAGGGTCTTACCTCATCGACACCGGGAGTCGCGAAGAACTCCGGTCGCGATGTGGTGGAGCTTGGTAGCTTCTCGGCCTGCTGCCCGTTACCCTTGTGTATCCCGCTTGATATGTAAGGTTGGGACACGGATGCGTGCTGGACATTCGATCCCTCGGCGCCAGCGCCGAAATAGTGCTTGATGAGCGACATCATAAAATCCAGCAACGTGCTGGAATTGAGCGGCTGGGGATAAATGAATTGCTGGCCGTACGCCTCCAGATCTATTCGCTCTCGGGCCGTAAGTACTAAGGCGTTGCAATGAACGGCTCCGAAGAGCGTCCGGATGTAGGCTCGAGTTGGGGCGGACCTTTCCGACAGGCGATCAATCACTATCAAGAGCAAACCATTTTCGAGCAAAGCATCCAAAAGCCGATCTTCGATGCCTTCCCCAGAGTCGTACCAGGTATTTACCTTACGTCTGACGATGGCTCGTAAATCGGTAATGTCCTCATCGATCCAGATCGGCAGCCTGCACTCTTTAAATGCGCCGGGCCGTCCGCCTTCAATCGCAAGATCCCCAATATGCTTGGCAAGAGTTGTTTTGCCCGCGCCGCCCGGGCCAATAATCTGCACGACGTTCCGTCGAGCGCGAAACAGTGGTTCTAAGTCACTAGACGATGGAGAGGTCAGCAGGCGCGATGAAACGTCTTCCATTCGTAGAGGCAACGCCGTGTAAGGGACGTCGATATCGAGAGGATTCGAGCTCGCTGTCGTGCTCACCTTCCACGTCGCATCCCACGATTTCGCAGCGACCGCCCGATTGGCAATAATCCACGCCCGCAATGTCCGCGGGTGAGTCGCAAACCAGGGGAGGATGGTAAGTCTAAATAAGACTTTCACGATTTTGCCAACCCCTGGAATGTCCAAGCTCTCAGCGAGGTCGTAAATTTTTACCTTCCGGTAGAGATCCAGAATCAAGAGAGGACGAGTAAAGAGCAGAACCACGAGCACATCGATGAGCAAGTTAACACATCCCAGTGCGAGAGATGTTATCCAGTGCTCTCTAAAGAGATGGTAGGGATCGTAGGTGGGGTTCGCCTCGTAGTCGGATTCATACGGTCCATCTTTCAAGACGATTTTGAGACGCGCAGTCTCCCCCCGCCTGACATTGATTTGCTTTTCTGGATTTAGATTGAAGACCCATTGGTCCCCGCGTTTAACCGGGACGGTTTGAACGGGTTGAGGTATTCCTCCGCTGTCGTAGTTTGCTCCAAAGAGGCTAAGTTGAAATGGTTCAGTGGTGACATTTTCCTCACCGGCGACCCGCACTTGCAATTGTGCAGCCTCTGCCGTGGGTATCAATCGGACGTCGCGCACATAGGGAAGAAAGCCATCCTTTCTTCCGTGGAGGATAGCCCCCCTCGCCCCTACTGCCCACATTTGCGAACCGTCTCTAGTGCTGAATACCGACCGGAAAAACTGTGCAGACGGGAGGGCTGCGGAATCGGTCGGTTGTGGTAGCCAGCGATTTGCTCGTCGCGAATAGTAGAGGAGCGCTCCCTGCGCTCCTGAGGCCCAGAGCTGAGAGCCTTCGCTATCCCCAAAGATTGCACTGAGCCACGGATCCTGGCCGCTACGGTGCGTCATCTCCCATCTGGTCGACTGCGAAGAGTGATGTAGGATGATTCCCCTCTGTCCAACCGTCCATAGCTCCGAGCCATCGCTGCTTCCAAAGACCGATGCGAGAAAATTGTCAGTACCGCTGAGTGCTTTCTCCCAGCCTGCTGTCTCCTGTGAATAATGTAAGATCGTACCGGCCTCTCCCACCGCCCACGCTTGAGAGCCGTCGCTGGTTACAAAACAAGAGCTAAGCCAATTTGTAGTGGGAAGGGGTTGTTGTAGCTCCCAACGGGCCACCCTTGTCGAGTAATGCAAGATCGTTCCGCCTACTCCAACAGCCCATAACTGAGACCCGTCGCTAGCGCCAGATATGGCATAGAGCCAGTTGCTTGAGGGACTCGGTTCTGACACCCAGCGGCCCGACTGCTGAGCGTAATGCAAAATCATTCCCCTATCTCCCACAGCCCACACCTGCGAGCCGTCATCGGTTGCGAAAACTCCAGAAAGCGTATTTTGCGTTCCACTGCTCTGTCGTTCCCATTGGTCCGCTTGTTTGGAATAGTGAAGGATTGTTCCTCCCTCTCCCACCGTCCATAGCTGTGAACCGTCACTGCTTCCGGAAACGGAAATCAGGAGATTGGTTGGATTTCCAGACTGCAACACCCACCGGTGTTGCGAGGAATACTGTAGAACCACTCTATTTTCGCCTACGGCCAGCAACTGCGAGCCATCACTCTTTCCTGCGATTGAATAGAGCCGGTTCTGCGTTCCGGTGGCCTCAGGCTGCCAAAGGCCAGGTCGACAAGCTTGACGTGTTTCGCGGACGGCCCCGGAGGAATAATGCAGGACCGTGCCACCCTCGCCTGTTGCCCAGAGCTCAGAGGCATCTGTGTTTCCGAAGATCGAATACAACGAGTATTGGCTATTACTGGGCTCGACTTCCCAGTGGCCCATCTGCGTTGAATAATGCACAATTGTTCCGGCCTCTCCTACCGCCCATACCTGAGAGCCGTCGACACTTCCCTGGACTGAATTAAGCGTGTTTGACGTATTGCTGGTTTGTGGCTCCCAGCGATCCGCCTGAGAGGGGTAGTGCAGGATGATTCCGTCGGTTCCGACTGCCCATAATTGCGACCCGTCACTGTTTCCGGAAATGGATTTTAGCCAGCTCTGCGTGCCACTCTGTTCTTGCCGCCACTGACCACTCTGCGTCGACTTGTGAAGAATTGTGCCATTCTGGCCAACCGCCCAGAGCTGCGAGCCGTTGCTATTCCCAAAGATGGAGAGGAGTCGGTTCAGAGTGCCGCTGGCCTCCGATTGCCATTGGCCACGTTCGGCCGTGTAGTGAAGAATTGTGCCATTCTCGCCAACCGCCCAGAGCTGTGAGCCGTCGCTATTGCCAAAGATGGAGTAAAGCCAGTTCCGCGTGCCACTGTTTTGTGATACCCATTTGTTCGACTGCGCTAAATAATGCAGGATTGTTCCATTTTGGCCGACCGCCCAAAGTTGCGAGCCATCGCTCGATTCCCAGCACGTCGAAAGTTGAGGGTACATCTCAGTGTATGAGTAGCGCTCGGGAGGTTTTTCAGCTTCATAATGTGGCGTGACACCTTGCCACCCCGAGCTCGCACAACCTACTAGCGCAAGACAGAGAAATAAGCAACCAATTGAATTTGCTAGGCGATGGGTGACGTGGGTTACGCTTCGCATTCCTTGCCCTGGCTTTGAGGGAGGTCATCTTAACATTGGTCGCGTGGCTTTGAAAATGCCGAGCTTTGGCAATGGTTGATAGCGCGTCTCAGGAGTTACGATTTGCGGAAAGCAGGCGCGTTCAACGAGGAACATCCAACAATATAAAAAACAGGAAGGGCCGAAGCGTAAGTCAATTAATGGACCTGTCGCGTTCGTGCTAAGGCCAGAACAAGAAACTGAATTCTCACGACAGTGTTTTCCGGGACGCCCCAGCACTCTTATTCTTTACCGTCGATAACGAGAACTAAGCATTTTTTCCTTCGCGCTATGTGAATCGGGAGATGCCATCGCAATCGTTTTGAAAGCATTCACTACAAGGATGCGCTGAGCGTAGAAGTCTTCGGGCGAGCGAAAGACATGACACCAGAAGCGGCCGCGAAAGCCGGACTCGATAGCTCTGCTGTCTTTCGTAAGGCCGAAGTTCCCGAGGGCTGAAGGGACAACAGGTTGAGGGGGCTAAGCCATTAGGTCACAGCCCTCCGTCGCTATTTGCCGCTTTCGCCTTATATACAATTTTGCCGCCCACTAACGTCAGGACCGATACCGTCTTGGGCAAATCCTCTGCTGGCACGGTGAAAATATCCTGTGATAAGACGGCGATATCGGCAAGTTTGCCTGGCTGGATCGTGCCTTTTTCTTTTTCTTGAAACTCCGCGTATGCCGATGTGAGCGTATACGCGATAACCGCTTGCTCCCGCGTGATCGCCTCCGATGGCCGATTGCCGGGGTTGGCCGCGAACATGATGTCGAGGTAAGGATTTGTGGGCGCATCCGAGCCGAGGGCTAATGGAATGCCAGCGGCCAGAAGTGACTTTAAAGGCTGCGCTTTCTCAAACGCCACCACTCCAGGCGGTCCGAAGGGTGCCAGATGGACGGGATTCTGCACCACAATGATGCCGTCCTGTTTGATGCGTGCAAACTGGTCAGGAAAAATCCCGTCGCCATGTTCGAAGCGCAAACGGCGGGCACCCCACACGCTTTTTCCCCCCGACGCGTCGATGGCATCGAGAACCGTCGCCACCGAGAGATTGCCGGAGACATGAAGCAGCAACTGATCGTTGTGCTTGATAGATTCCTGCAGCATGGCCCGGTATTCCCCTTTGGGAAACTCCAAAGGCAGATTTGTAAAGAGCGAATCAAATGGCGGCTGCGCGGGTAACTTCCAGGCTCCTCGGGGCGTGAAGGTGCCTTCAATGCCCACCCCATCGGCCAGCCATTTCGACCCACTCACGGTGATCAGGTTTGCCGGATGGGCGGGCACGTTTCTTCCTTCCTCAATATCGCGGCCCGCCGGGGTCGTTCCCGGCATGCGCACCACGCGCACGCGAATCTGCGTTGGGATGGTCTCAAGCAAGGAAACGGCACGGGACGGCGCCATGGTAATAGAAAGCTCCTGGATGGAGGTGACGCCATACCTGGCCTCCTCATCCAGTTGCTGCCGAAGTTGCACGATCGCCGCACTGTTCGGAAGACGATCGGCTGCCGCACGCGCGATGTTCATAATGGCGTATTCGCGCAGGGTGCCGGTGAGCCGGCCCTTCGCATCGCGCTCGAAGCGGCCGCCCATCGGGTCAGACTGGTTATTGGAAATGTTGTAGAAGCGCAGGCCGGCTGAGTTCAGGATCTGGCCGTGACCGGTGAAGGTCTCTAGCGACACCGGATTGTGCGGTGCAATCTGGTCAAGCGCATCCCGGTCGATCGATGTATCTTCGAAAACCTGGAGGCCGATGGTCACCACGATCAGGCTGTTGGGAGGGTTCTTAGCGATAGCGGCCGCAATCCCATCCTTGACCTGCGCCCACGACGGGTCCGGCGTGTGCAGATCAACATCGACCTCGGGCGGCCCGAGCTGGAAATGATGATGAGCGTCGTTAATGCCCGGAATGGCCGTGCCGCCATGCAAGTCAATCGCGTTGGTCTTTGGGCCGGCCATCGCCTGGATGGTCTTCGTATCGCCGGTGGCAACGATGCGCTCGCCACGAATGGCCAGCGCCTCTACGTAGGGGCGCGCCACAACGCTTGTGAATATCTTGCCATTGAAGAGGATGAGATCCGGATGTGCTTGCTGCGCGAGAGCGGTGGTCGCCAGGCAGAAAGGTCCAAAGTACAGAAAAGTCTTTCTCATCATTAGCCCGAAGTGGGCATAGGACTTCACCAGAATATTCATCGGGGCGCAACTCCTATGGTTCGAGCAATTCTATCGGAGCTTTGCT
The DNA here is from genome assembly GCA_049522955.1 of Acidobacteriaceae bacterium. Taxonomy (GTDB): domain Bacteria; phylum Acidobacteriota; class Terriglobia; order Terriglobales; family Acidobacteriaceae; genus PALSA-350. The sequence goes on along the minus strand of JBEKNJ010000019.1, from coordinate 21,128 downwards.
GGAGTCACGAGTAATTGACGTGTAACCCACTCATGCAGTCGGTACCCACGAAGAATTGGGGAGGGCCGAGGGGCGCACCGCAGATCCCTCCACTACGGTCGGGATGACAAATTTGTTTGGGAACGCTCAGTATAGTTTGCAAGATTAATTGTTATCCCGGGCACTAGACCGTTTACTGGGGCTGGTCCGCTTGCGGTATCCGCAGAAAGCCGAAAACATCCCGTCCCTGGGAGTAGTTTCCTGTAATCACATTGGAATCGTTGATGCTCGCGGCGGTCGTGTCAGAGGCGCCGGGAAATAGGATCGGGGTGATGGTTCCGTCCGCTGACCGTAGAAAGGCCTGCTGCGAATTGGGGGGCAAAATATTTCCGAAAATGGAACCATCCTCGCTGATGCCCATGTACTGAGAAAAGAACACCGGAGATGCGAAACCAAATGAGTTGATGGGGCCCTTTGGGAAGCGTACAAAGCCATCCTCGAAGCCGCTTGCCAGAAGAAAATACCCCGCGATGTCTCCCTCCGAATTGATGCCCTGGGGTATTCCGGGGTAGGTGGTGATATCTCCATCGGCGGAGCGAACGAATCCTCCCCGGTAGATATCGCCGGTGCCGAACCAGTAAATCCCGGCGATTTCACCCGCGGCGTTGATGGCGACCGGTTGGGTCTTGTCGCTCCCGGGCACATCGAACGGCAGGATAGTCCCATCCACGCTGCGGATAAAACCGTGAATCGGGGGAAGCCCGTCGGTCGCCCCGTAGTCGCCCACAATCACTCCCTCCTTGTTGATGCCCGTCACGTAAGTGAAACCGGGATACTTGCCGCCCGGGCTAAACGTGGCAATGGACCCGGTCTCATAGCGCACGAAGCCGGAGAAATTTCCAAAGCCATCGTTGGTGTTTCCGGCAATGACACTCGCCGCGTTGATGGAGACCGGAGACGTCACCGTGCTTCCAGAAACCATGAAGGTGGTGATGGCCCCATCCGCATTGCGAGAAAATCCTTCGGTCGCTCCGATCTGATTGATGTAGTAGCCGGCGACAGTGATCGAGTCGTTCACGCTCGTGGGGAAGGTTTGCATGCCTTCCACGGCCTGGAAGGAAATGAAGTTCACTCCGGCCTGCTGTGCGGCGCACAGCAGTGGGCTGAACATGCACATTGTGGCAATGAGGCAGCGTAGACTTTTTGATGTAGACATGATGGGAAACTCCTTGGTCTCGATTGCAGTCCGTCTTTAGGTTTCGCGCTATCGCCGGCTTTCAGTAGCACCCGCGCGAACCCGCTAGCAGGCTGCTGGAAAAGTCGATGCTTAGCAGAATCGCAGCCCTCAGCGGCTAAAGCCGCGCTGAGTCTGCAGTTGTTACGTACGGCCTGAAGGCCGTACCCTTCAAAACTCCGAATTTTCAGCGGCGCTAGGGCACGCGGATAAAGCCCACCCCAGGTCCACCACCGCGGCTGTAGAAGTAGTAACCGGCGATCGCGCCTCCATCGTTTATGCTGTTCACGTTCGTAAATTTGCTCTCCGGCGGATCGAAGGAGGTGATGGTTCCATAAGGGTTGCGTACAAAACCGTGGAGGTACCCGGCCGCGTCAAAGTAGGAGCCCGTGATGTCCCCTGCCTGGTCGATGCTGATCCAATGAGGCCCGGAAATGAATGAGGTCAACACGGCGAGGTTGTGGAACTCCGGAAGCTGCCCCGGCGGCTGGAACAGGGTAACCTCGCCACCGGGTGACATCACAAAGGCGCCGGTGCTCTCTGGGCTGCAGCCGGGTTGGGGGTAGTAGCTCATGGTGTAGAAGCCTGCGATCGTGCCCGCTGCATTGATAGCGTCGGGAATGATTTGGTTTGAGCAAGCAGGACTTCCAGGAAACCCGATCTGTTCCCAATAACCATCCGGGTGCGCGACAAAGCCTGTGAACACATAATTGCCACCACCGGTGCTATAAAAGCCCACGACGGATCCACTTGCATTGATGGCTGTTGCGATGCCCCCGCCGTTAGGGACCGCAATGGTGGTGAACACTCCCGCGCGTGACCGGGTAAACGCCGTTGCAGAATGATTTGCATAATTTCCGGCAATTTCGTCGAAATCGTTGATGGCTACGGGCGTTAGTCCCGTAAAGGGGGCCGTCTGGTTCGCAGCGAAGGTGATGATGCGCCCGTCGGCGTACCTGAGAAAACCTTGCGCGGCATACACCCCGTCATCAAGGTAGTATCCGGTGATATCCCCAGCGGCATTGATGCTCTCCGGCTGAGTCACAGTCGCTCCCGCCACATCGAAAGTGGTGATCGTTCCGTCCGCCTCGCGCAGAAAACCGCGCTGCACCAGGGGCGCGGTATTGTAGGAACCGGTGACCTCCATTGAGGCGTTGATACCCATGGGATAAGTGCCGAGCGCGCCCGGCACTGAAAACGAAATGTAAGTAGCCTCGCCATTAATGTTGCCACCGTAGGCGACACAAGTAAGCGGACCGAGGACACACAAGGCAGCAACTATGGAACGCGAAATCATCGTGAGGGGATCCTGACAGAGAGAGTTGATGGGCGCGATCCTGCTATGGCTGATTCACAGCCCGGTAAAGGCGGAATCGTGAAGGCCGGAGAAGAAGCACACTCTGCCTCGTTCATCGTTGAGCCGGTGAAAATCATAAGCGGCGGTCCGCGCTATGATTGTCCACTGTTCCCGAATAGGAACATGAGGGGTCATGATTCCGCTTGGTGAATTGGTATAGGCCGAGCACAAATCAAATGCAACCACTCCGAAATATTTCTTTGCCGCATTGCTCCAGAGTTTCGCAGCGACAGTTTTTCATCATCTTTCGAAGCAAACGTCGCACCGACTCGATCCCCTCCATTAACTCGTCGAGTTCCGCCATCTTCCTGCGCGATAACTGCTGCCATCGTTCTGATGCGGGGGCGGCACTACGAACAGCGAAGAACAGTTGCCGGATCTCATCCAGCGTGAAGCCAAGTTGCCGCGCTCTTTGGATGACTGCCAGGCGGTAGAGCATGGCCGAAGCGTCTCTGTCCACTGACTCGTCGCGCCGGAGGGAGCAATTTGATCTGTTCGTAGTAGCGAATCGCGCTGAAGATGCGCGAATGACCCGTTCAAGTAATCGATAATCTCCGCTTTCGTCCGGATTGCTTCGGGTCCAACCTCGTCTCCGGCATCGGCGGGTCGTTCCTCGCCTAAGGCAGCCGCGGCCAAAATGTGATTGGTCGCCGCCAGGTGCTTCACCTGTTTCCCAAAGCTCCGCACGCCCTGAACCTACGATCTATGGCGAAGGAGATCGCATCGGCCGCGGATACCATGCCCGCAGATCGGCGACAAGAAGCTGGCAGTCAGATCTTCTCCGATTTCGCCTTTGTCGGCCAATACCGTAACACGATTGGCACTGGTCGTCGAAGCCTGCGTTCATGCCTTCAACCACTATGGACAATGGTGGAGTACCTGCGCATGAATGGCGTCGTACCGCCGGCCAGCCGCCCATGAAACAGGAGGGGTTAAGCTATCCGTCCCCGAAACTTGCCGAAACTTGACAAGAGGGCAGAGCATGCATGCCCTACGCCATTGACAGAAATTCGGTGACAGACCCAAATTCGACACAAATTCGACACGAATTCGACAGATGGAAGTGGTACTTTGAAAAACACGGCAAGGGCAACTTGCAATTTGCGTCCGTCAGCGCATGCTTCGCGTGGGTTCGCCGTCACAAGACGTAACAGGAATCGAATGCTCACAGACGCGTTGACTTCGGGGAATGTCAGCTGTGGTTCAAGCCTGGTAGCCATGAAGGAAGCAGTCGACAGCTTCCTTTACTCTTTGCCGGATCTGGGCCTTGCTGGGTTTGGGCCGCCCGCAGCGGGTAGCCGCGAAGATCATATCCGCGGCAACGAGATCAAGGAATTGGCGTGCGCCGACAGCGGTGTCCATTTTGCGCAGTCTTCCTCTTGCCACCTGCTCATCAAGGTAACGAGCGAGTGAGGCACGGAGTCGCTCACGACCATCTGCGCGCAGGCTCTGTACCAATTCGGGAAAGCGCTCTCTTTCCATCATCATCATGCGTTGAAAGGAAATGGAACCTCTCGCGAGGATGCGGTCGAGGAACAGTTCACCGAACGCAGCCAAAGCCTTTTCCGGGGTCTCATGGGTAAGCAGGACAGCGGAAAGTTCGCCCGCAACCATCCTCGCGCCGCGGATCACGACAGCCTTGAATAGATCTTCTTTTCCGGGGAAGTGGCGGTAAAAAGTTTCCTTCGAGGCACGGGCATAGCGCGCGATTTCGCCCATGCTGGTGGCCTCGAAACCCCGCTCCATGAAAAATTTGCTGGCAGCGTCGAGTAGCCGGTTGGTCACCCGTTCCGTACGAATTTCCGACTTCGTGCGGACAGACAGGTTGGAGGCGGTACTTACAGGTGCCATGGGGCCAAAGTACCTTTTTCTTTGTATCGTTCTTTCAACCAGTTGAGTCTATCATTTATCCGTACCGAACGTTACGTTTCGTGTCATACTTTTTGAACCGCCCGTTAATGAAGGAACAAATCATGAGCACTGCTGAAAAGGCCGAATTCACACCGCCGCGATCAGCCTCCAGGCGCCGCAGATGGACATGGCTGGTGGTGCTGGCCATTGCAGCAGTGATCGTAGCCGGCGTGGTTCGCGGCATACACAAGAGCGAAGCAGATAAGACGGCTGCGATTGAGCCGCCAGCCATTCCGACCGTCAAAACGGCCACCGCGCATACCGGGTCGATCGGATATTACGTGGAAGCGCTGGGAACCGTGACCCCGGTGGCAACAGTGAACCTATATAGCCAGATCAATGGCCAGGTGGTGGCCGTCCATTACGTCGAAGGCCAGATGGTCCATCGCGGCGACCCCCTGATCGAGATCGATCCCCGGCCCTACGAAGCCCAGTTGAAGCAGGCTCAGGGAACCCTGCAGCGTGATAAGGGTCTGCTGGCGCAAGCCGAAATGGATCAAGCCCGCTATAAAGAGGCCTTTGACCAGCAGGCCATCGCGGCCCAGACCTACGAGGACCAGAAGCAGCTGGTCGAACAGGATCGGGGAACGGTGCAAAACGATACAGGGGCGGTGGAATACGCCCAGGTGCAGCTAAGCTATTGCCACCTGACGTCCCCCATCAATGGGCGGGTCGGACTGCGCCTGATTGATCCGGGCAACACAGTATTCTCCGGGGGCTCGAACCCGCTGGTCGTGATTACACAATTGCAGCCCATTACCGTCGTATTCAACGTGGCCGAAGACGACCTGGCACAGGTGCGTGACCAGATCCTTCACCGCACCGGACTCACGGTCGATGCCTTCGATCGATCGCAGCAGACCAAGTTGGCTACAGGAAAACTGCTCACACTCGACAACCAGATTGACACTTCTACGGGCACTGTCCGGTTTCGAGGTCAGTTTGAGAACGCCGACCTCAAGCTCTATCCCAACCAGTTCGTCAATGCGCGGCTGCTGGTGAAGACGTTGACGAACGCGGTGCTTATTCCCACCGCAGGGGTGCAGCACAACGGAACCCAGGCCTTCGTTTATGTAGTTTCCGGCAACACTGTCCATATACGGACGATCAACGAGCTGACCACGGAAAACGGCATGGCTGCCGTGACCGGCCTCAACGCGGAAGAAACCGTCCCGATTACCGGCTTCGACAAATTGCAGGACGGGTCGAAAATCAACATCGAGGGGCAGAGTGGGAAGACGCCCTCTGCATCCGGTGGCCAGTGAGCCCTTCGCGGACCTTCATCCTGCGGCCGATCGCGACCATCCTTATGATGGTTGCCATCCTGGTGCTGGGTCTGGTCGCTTATACCACGCTGCCCATCTCCGCCCTGCCGGAGGCCGACTACCCAACCATCCAGGTGCAGACGTTCTATCCCGGCGCCAGCCCGCAGGTCATGAGTTCGGCGGTGACCGCACCGCTCGAAAGACAATTTGGTCAGGTCGCAGGCCTGACGCAGATGACCTCGACAAGCTCCGATGGCAGCTCCATTATCGTGCTTCAGTTTTCCTTGAACCTGAACATCGACGTTGCTGAACAGGAAGTCCAGGCGGCTATCAACGCTGCCCAGGGCTATCTGCCTACAGACCTTCCCGTGCCCCCGGTGTACAGCAAAGTGAACCCGGCGGATGCGCCCGTCCTGACGCTGGCGCTTACCTCGGACACCCTTCCCCTTTCCCAGGTGGAAGACCTGGTCGATTCGCGGCTCGCTCCGAAGATATCCCAGCTCAGCGGGGTGGGCCTGGTCACGATCAGCGGAGGGAACAAACCTGCCGTTCGCATCCAGGCCAATCCGGTGGCGCTGTCGTCATACGGCATCAATCTGGAAGATGTGCGGTCGGCCCTGGTCAACGCCTCGGTCAACAGCGCCAAGGGCAGTTTTGATGGCCCGGCGCAGAACTTCCAGATCAATGCCAACGACCAACTGCTATCGAGCGAAGGCTACAAAGATGTAGTGGTGGCCTACAAGAACGGCGCACCGGTGATGTTGACGGATGTGGCGAAAATCACCGACGGCATCGAGAATGTCAGGCTCGCCGGATGGATGAATCAAACCCCTGCCGTCATTGTGAACGTGCAACGGCAGCCGGGAGCGAACACCATTGAAGTAGTCAAAGAGATTGAGACCCTGCTACCCAAACTGCAGGCTGGATTACCCACCTCCGTCAAACTGAAGGTGTTGACCGACCGCAGCAACACCATCCGGGCGTCGGTAGCAGACGTGGAATTCGAGTTGATGTTGACCATCGTACTGGTGGTGCTGGTCATCTTCGTCTTCCTTCGCAGTTTTACGGCCACGCTCATCCCGGCCGTCGCGGTGCCTCTCTCGCTGGTCGGCACTTTTTCCCTGATGCACCTGCTGGGTTACAGCCTTAACAACCTCACGCTGATGGCTTTCACTATTTCCACCGGCTTCGTGGTCGACGATGCCATCGTGATGATCGAAAACATCTCCCGCTATCTCGAAGAGGGCATGGCGCCAGTTGCAGCGGCGCTCAAGGGTGCGGACCAGATCGGCTTCACCATCATCTCGCTCACCATCTCACTGATCGCGGTGCTCATCCCTCTGCTATTCATGGGGGACGTGGTTGGGCGTTTGTTCCGCGAGTTTGCGGTCACCCTCAGCATCACCATTCTTATCTCCGCCTTCGTTTCGCTCACGCTGACACCCATGATGAGTGCGCGGCTGCTGCGGCACACGCCCGTAGCCGAGCAGAATACCTTTTATCGCTGGACGGAAGAGGGTTTCAAACGAATCATCGCAGCCTACGGCCGGAGCCTGCGATGGGTTCTGCAATACGAAACACCGACGCTGCTGGTGGCAGCCGCTTTATTGTGCCTGACGATCTATCAGTACATTGAGATCCCCAAGGGCTTTTTCCCCACGCAGGACACCGGGACGCTGCAAGGCGTCACCCAGGCGCCTGAATCCATCTCCTTTGCGGCCATGTCGCACAAGCAACAGCAGCTGAGCGAGGAAATCCTTAAAGATCCCGCGGTGCTGAGCCTTTCGTCCTTCATCGGGGCTGATGGCACGAATACCACCTTGAACAGTGGACGGATCCAGATCAATCTCAAACCGGTTGAGCAGCGCCATGCCACCGCAACCGAAGTGATCGCTCGTCTGCAAAAGCGGGTTGACCAGGTTCCAGGGATTCACCTCTATCTTCAGCCCATCCAGGACCTCACGGTGGACGATCGCGTCAGCCGGACGCAATACCAATACACACTGGAGGACCCCGACGTCGCGGAGCTGAACCAGTGGACGGCAAAGATGGTGAGTGAGCTACGCAAGCTGCCGGAGATGGCCGATGTCACGACCGATCAGCAAAACAATGGCGTCAGCGTAAATCTGGACATGGATCGGGCGACGGCTTCGCGGCTTAACATTACTCCGGACCAGATCGACTCTACCCTGTATGACGCGTTCGGCCAGAGGCAGATCAGCACTCTCTATACGCAGTCGAATCAATACCACGTCATTCTGGAGACGCTTCCCGAGTTCCAGAAAAACGCAGACAAGCTCAAGGCGATCTATATTCAGGGTGCGAGCGGCTCGGGTGGAGCTGCGCAAAGTACTTCAGGCCGCACCTCGGCCGCTTCGAACGGCACGGTCAGCACATTGAGTCCTGGTTCCAGCAGCGGACTGGCGTCCTCTACTCCCGCTGGTTCCATCACAAATACGCCTGGAAATCAAACTTCCTCTAGCAGCAGCACGACTCCGTCCTCCTCGACGAGCAGCAACATCAACCTGGCGTCCTCGACGCCTGCCACGGCGATCAGCTCGACGCAATCGTCTTCGAGTAACCAGGGGAGTAGCGGCGGGTCGTCGAACTCGTCAAGCTCCTCGTCGTCCAACCCGGTTCCTCTTTCCGCAATTAGCCGCTTCACGACCACGCCGTCCCCGTTGACGATCAACCATCAAGGGCAATTTCCGGTGGTCACGATCTCGTTCAATGTTGCCCCGGGCCACTCGTTGAGCCAGGCGGTAGAGGCGCTCGAAAAAACACAGGACCGGTTGAAGATGCCGGCCAGTGTGCAGGGCGATCTGCAGGGAACGGCGGCGGCTTACCAGTCCATCGGCAGCAATGAAGCGTGGCTGATCTTTGCCGCGCTGGTGGCGGTGTATATCGTTCTCGGCATTTTGTATGAGAGCTTTATTCATCCCATCACCATCCTCTCCACTTTGCCCTCGGCGGGTGTCGGGGCGCTGTTGGCGCTTCGGATCTTTCACCAGGACCTGGATGTGATTGCCATCATCGGCATCATCCTGTTGATCGGTATCGTCAAGAAGAACGGCATCATGATCGTGGACTTCGCACTCGATGCGGAACGCAATCAGGGGATGAATGCTACGGACGCCATTTTTCAGGCTTCCCTGCTCCGCTTCCGGCCGATCATGATGACTACGCTCTGCGCCCTGTTCGCCGGTCTCCCGCTGGCGTTCGGTTCCGGGATCGGCTCGGAGCTTCGCCGTCCTCTGGGGATTGCAATGGTGGGCGGCCTGCTGGTCAGCCAGGTCCTCACGTTGTACACCACACCCGTCATTTATGTGTTCTTTGACCGGCTGGCGCGGCGATTCGCTTGGCGGAGCGGCGCCGTTCTGAACAGCCCCAGAACGGCGGAGCCTCTGTGAACATCTCCGCATTCTTCATCAGGCGGCCCGTAGCTACCATCCTGATGACGGTGGCGATCATCATTGCGGGCTGCATGGCGTTCGTGAAGCTTCCGGTCGCCTCGTTGCCGCAGGTGGATTTTGCCACCATCACGGTTGCCGCCCAACTACCCGGAGCGAGCCCGGAGATCATGGCTTCTTCCGTGGCGACTCCGTTGGAGCGCCAGTTCGGACGTATTGCCGGGGTCACGCAGATGACCTCCTCGAGCACCCTCAGCACCACATCGATTACGCTTCAATTCGACTACAGCCGGGACGTGGATGGTGCGGCGCGCGACGTTCAAGCGGCCATCAATGCTGCCCGAACCTATTTGCCCGCGAATCTTCCCGCCAACCCGACCTACCGCAAAGTAAACTCGTCCGCGTTCCCGCTGATGGTGCTCAACATGACCTCTGATAACCATAGCCAGGGGGATATGTTTGACACTGCATCCTCGATTGTTCAGCAGAAGATATCGCAGATTTCGGGTGTCGGCCAGGTGCAGGCCGTCGGAAGCTCTCTTCCGGCAGTGCGCATCGAACTCAATCCGCAGCAACTGGGCAGTTACGGCTTAGGTCCGCAGGATGTGGCCCGGGTGCTCTCCGGACAAAACTCCAACCGCCCCAAAGGTCAACTGAGCGACGACTCAGTGATTGCCGACATCACCGCCAACGATCAGATATCCAAAGCCAAAGACTATGCGCCCATAGTGATCGGCACCGATAGCAGCAATGGCAGCATTGTGCGCCTGCGGGATGTGGCCCAGGTGATTGATGGGTTACAAACCACTCGTTCTGCCGGTTTTGCTAACGGCAAGCCGAGTGTGGTGCTTATTGTTTACCGTCTGCCGAATGCGAATTCTATCGAAACAACCGATCGCATCATCAGGGCGCTGCCCGCGATCAACGCCGCCATCCCGGCGGGTGACAAGCTCGCGATCGCCATCAACACCACTACCACCATTCGAGCTTCGGTCAAAGATGTGGAAATCGCGATGGGGCTCTCGATCCTGCTGGTGGTAGCCGTGGTATTCGTTTTTCTGCGCAGCCCGCAAGCCACGCTGGTGCCTGGGGTGGCTGTGACCGCCTCGCTGATCGGAACATTTTCCGGAATGTATCTGCTGGGATACAGCATCAATAATCTCTCGCTCATGGCGTTGACCGTCTCCACCGGGTTCGTGGTCGATGACGCCATTGTGGTGATGGAGAACATTACCCGCTTTATCGAAGGCGGAATGTCTCCCTGGGAAGCAGCCTTGAAGGGAGCCCATGAAGTCAGCTTTACCGTGCTCTCGATGAGCCTTTCGCTGGTTGCTGTATTTGTGCCGCTGCTGTTCATGGGCGGTTTGATCGGCCGCCTGTTTCACGAGTTTGCCATGACGCTGTGTCTTTCGATTGCCATTTCCATGGTGATCTCGCTTACCGTGACACCCATGATGTGCGTCTACCTGCTGCGGCCCGCCAGTCAGGAGCAGCATGGTTATTTCTATCGTCTCAGCGAAAGTGCTTTTTCCGCGTTGCTTGAATTTTACCGCCGGAGCCTTACCTGGGCGCTCAAGCATCCAGCCCTCGTCATCCTCAGCCTGTTTGGCACCATCGTCCTCAATGTCGTTCTTTTCATCTACGTTCCCAAGGGCCTGTTTCCGATGCAGGACACAGGGCTCATCTTTGGCGGTCTTCAAGGCTCCCAAGACGCCTCTTTTTCAGCGATGAGGGCTTCCTTGCTTAACACGGAACGGATCATCAAGGAGGATCCGGCCATTCAAGCAGTCCAGGGCTTTACCGGAGGGGGTGGGGCCAGCAACACCGCTTTCGTCTTTATGTCCCTTAAGCCGCTGGCACAGCGCCCCGGTGTCACCGCCGGTCAGGTGGTCGATCGACTCCGTCCCAAACTTGCCGCATTGACTGGCGCTTCAACCTTTCTGCAGGCTGCGCAGGATATTGGTGTCGGAGGACGACAGAGCAACGCGCAGTATCAGTATCAGATCTCGGCAGATTCTGTGGGCGACCTCACAACCTGGGGACCGTTGATCTACAAAGAAATGCTGAAGATGCCGCAGATCAAGGACGTGACTACCGATCAGCAAAACAGCGGCATGCAGATGTTATTGGACTACGACCGGCGAACCGCAGCTCGCTTCGGCGTGACCCCCCAGGTCATCGATCAATCCTTGTACGATGAGTTCGGAGAGTCGCAGGTATCGACCATTTACACCTCACTGAACCAGTACTACGTGGTGATGGAGGCAGCGCCCCAGTTTTATCGCGATCCCATCACGCTCAACTCGACCTATGTTCATGCGTCCGGTAAGGGATCCGTACCACTACAGGCTTTCACTAAGGCGCATGCTGCTACTTCGTCGCTGGCGGTGAATCATTCGTCCTTCTTTCCCTCGGTGACCATTTCGTTCAACCTTGCGCGGGGCACGTCGCTCGGGCAAGCGACTGTGCTCATCAACCAGATGCAGCAGCGCATCGGAGCACCGCCGACGCTGCGCGAACAATTTGCAGGAACCGCCCAGGCCTTCCTGGCGTCGCTTTCGACCGAGCCGATGCTCATCCTCGCGGCTCTGCTTTCCATATACATCGTTCTGGGAATTTTGTACGAGAGCTTTGTCCACCCAATCACCATTCTGACCACCCTTCCCTCCGCAGGCGTGGGGGCCGTTCTTGCGCTGTTGGTGTTCCACAGTGAATTCGACGTCATTTCTGTCATTGGCATTTTCCTGCTCATTGGCATTGTGAAGAAGAATGCGATCCTGATGATCGACTTCGCGCTCATGGCGGAACGTGAGCAGGGAATGAGCACAGAAGAGTCGATCTTTGAAGCGGCCATGTTGCGCTTCAGGCCAATTCTCATGACCACGCTGGCCGCTTTTTTTGGTGCTCTGCCGCTTGCCCTGGGAACAGGGACCGGCTCAGAGTTGCGCCGGCCTCTCGGTATCGCCGTCTGCGGAGGCCTTATCTTCAGCCAGGTGCTGACGCTGTACACCACACCGGTCATTTACCTCTATTTCGATCGCCTCAGTCATCGATTCAGCCGCCGCCGCGCTCTTCCGTACCCTGGAGCGGCGAGCAATCCAGCAACTTAGGAAGACAGTATGAAGCTAGCCAAAATGCCGCATCGCAGCAGCACCATCGCCCTTAGCGGTTTCCTGCTACTGCTTCAGGGGTGTGTAGTGGGACCCAAGTATGTTGCTCCGGTTACTCAGGCGCCTCCCGCCTACAAAGAAGTTGTGCCGCAACCGCAACAGTCCTCCGATGGCACCACGTGGGTCCCGGCGACTCCACAGGACGCGACCGTCAAAGGGAACTGGTGGGAGATCTACCAGGAACCGGAGCTGAATGCGCTGGAAGAGAAGCTCAACATCTCAAACCAGAACATCGCGCAATCGTTTCAGAATTTCATGGCGGCGCGCGCTCAAGTCAGGCAGGCGCGAGCTGCCTATTACCCGACGGTCTCGGTTGGCCCTGCCTATACGAGGGGGCGCACGTCTGCCAATACTTCTGAGACTTTCCCTGGTCTCAATCCGAACAGTAACGATTTTAGTTTGCCGTTTGACGTTTCCTGGGAGCCTGACGTTTGGGGACGCATTCGCAATTCAGTTCGCCAGGCTGCCAATGCAGCCCAGGTAAGCGCTGCCGATCTGGCAAACGAACGATTGTCAGAGCAGGCGAACCTCGCCGTCTATTATTTCCAGGTGCGAGGGCAGGATTCCCTCATCGACCTTTACCAGCAAACGATCGAGGCTTATCGGAAAGACCTGGTGCTCACCCAGGTCCGCAGCAAGACGGGCGTGGACACCGAGCAATCGGTGGCACAGGCGCAGCTGAACCTCGACACCGCCATCGCATCCGCTACCAATCTCCGCATCGCGCGCGCCCAGTATGAGCATGCGATCGCGCTGCTTACCGGGCAAGCCGCTCCAACATTTTCCATACCCAAACGGCAGTTGACCAACAACGTGCCTGGCATTCCGATTGGCGTGCCTTCCCAGATCCTGGAGCGCCGCCCAGACATCGCCGCGGCGGAACGAACGATGTCCGAAGCCAATGCTTTGATCGGCGTCGAAACTGCAGCCTATTATCCAACCTTTACAATTGGCGGCGACGCCGGACTGCAGAGCTCCAAGATCACTAATCTGTTTACCTGGCCCAGTCGCTTCTTCTCTGCCGGACCTTCCGCCTCCGAAACACTCTTTGATGGAGGACTGCGCCGCGGTCTCATCGCCCAATACAAGGCGCAGTACGAGGCCGATGCAGCAGCTTACCGGCAGACTGTTCTCACCGCATTCCAGCAGACTGAAGATTACCTGGCTTCTGTACGATGGCTGGGCGAGCAAAGACAAGAGCAGCAGAATAGCATTGCCGCAGCCCAGCGTTATTTTGATCTCTCTCTCATTCGTTACAAGACCGGCGTGGATACCTACCTTAACGTCTTCACCGCGCAAACATCTCTGCTGAGCAACCAGCAGACGGCGATTACTCTGCAGGTCCAACAGATGACCAGCAGCGTTCAGCTCATTGAGGCATTGGGCGGCGGATGGGACACGTCGCAGCTTCCGTCGGAAAAGGCCGTGGCCCGAAAGTAAATGGGGTGCTCGTCCTTGTGAGTCTGCGTGAAAACAGACAAACAAATTATTCCCTGCCTCGGGAGAGAGCACACTTTAGAGGTATGTGACCCCTCGCGCCGTCTGCCGATAGAAGCAACAAATGCAGCGCCGCCGTCATCCACGCCTTTTGTCCAAATATGCGAAGAGTCTCTGGATGGTGACGGTTTGCGCCTTATCGCAAACCTGTCTATTCGCCAGCACGGCGACGACAACTCAACTGAGTTTGTCGTCTTCTTCCATCGCATCCGGCACCGTTTTGACGCTTACGGCCTCTGTTTCTAATGGTTCGCCAGTCAAAACCGGCCTGGTGACCTTTTGTGATGCGACAGCACCCTATTGTGAAGATGCGGCGCTCATAGGGATATCCCAATTGACGTCGGCCGGGACAGCCATTCTCAGACTGGTTCCGGGGAACGGAAACCATAGCTACAAGGCAATGTTCAATCGGACGGTGTCGAATGCTGCGAGCACGTCTTCCACCCAGTCGGTGACGGTCACAGGCACAAATGCCACCACACATCTTCCGCTATGCCGGATAACGAGGTCGTCCTGCTTCCAAACCAATCCAGCACGGTAGGGCTCAATGTCGTGCCATTGGGCGACTTTCATCAACCCGTCAATCTGACTTGCAGAAACCCTCCAGAGTTTATTAGCTGTGTCTTTAGTCCGGCGGTTGTGCGGCCGACAACAGCTCCCATACAGGTGGCGCTTACGTTAAACATGAAGCAAGGTTCTGTTACTGTGCGAAGAGGATCTGATCCAGGCGAGCTGGCGGGGGACGGTCACTTCTCCGTGGAAACGGGACCAGCAAGCGAACACTCAGGGCGATCTCCGTTCACGAGTCCGCAGATACAAGGCGCAGCACTCCTTGCCTTAGTCGCGCTCCGCCGCCGATTTGCGGCTAGCCTGCGAGCGCTCTGTCCGGTGCTCGCGATCGGCGTCTTATTTTCGCTCTGTATTTCGACGCTGGGATGCGGGTTTCACTACAATACAAAGAACCAAACCACACTGACGATTGTTGCAAGCTCCCTTACTGAGTCTCGTTCCATAAGCATTCAGCTCCATATTGTTGAATAGCTAAGGGGATACGCTGCAGTTTGTCCCCTGTCTCATCTTTGGCGTCCACGACACTCCCATATGGCTACGAACCTCAGCCCCCTGGCCACGGGTGAAGGCTCGCTACGGCCCGCACTGCGCGTTACCGGCCAACGTCAGATCCCTTCCCTGCCCCCGCTCCGCAATCCTATAACACTGCCCACCATGTATGATGCGCTCGTATGTGCGTAATCGACCAGCCGCTCACCGCCAGCCAGGTATTGCAAACGTTTCATCACGATGGCCTGTATTTGTTCCTCGGGGCCGCTTTCACCTCGCTCGGCGTCGCAACGGCAGCCTTCGCCTTTCTCGGCCGCAAGTTCAATGCGATGCTCTTCTGGTTGGCGCTGTTCGCCATCCTCTATGGTCAGCGTCTGTGGCTGCTGCTGGGTACATTTACGCTGCTGGTTCCCAGCTCCGCCTCCTTTGAGAGGCTGCGCACATCCATCAACTACCTCGTACCTATTCCGGGCTTCTTCTACTTCGACGCGGCCGGATTTCTCGGAAGCCTCGGCAGTCGCATTTCCCGCCTTCTGACCGTCTTCTTTCTTTCGCTTTTTTTCGCGACGATGGTCGCCGGCCCAAAGCACGCCTTCGAGCTAATGAACAATCTTGGCGTGATCGCATGCCTCACCGCTCTGCTTGTCCAGTCCGTGCGGCAACAGGCCGCCGACAAGGATTTTGTCATCATCCGACGCGGTCTCATCGCGTTCGTCGCATGCGCGTTCTGGGATAACCTGGTCCGTCCCTTCTGGCCCTCTCCGCGGATCGAGCCGCTCGGCTTCGCGGTCCTTCTCGGAACTTTGGGATACATCGCCGCCAGGCGCACTCTGCATCGCGATCAACAGTTCAACGAGATCCAGAAAGAACTCGAGATCGCGCGCCGGATACAAACCGACATTCTTCCGTCCGCGTATCCACACTCCGCTTATTTCCAGGTGGCCACGCGGTACGTTCCCATGACCTCCGTAGCAGGAGACTTCTACGACTTCGTCGTCGCAAACGACAGACAGGCGGGGCTGCTAATCGCTGACGTATCAGGGCATGGCGTTCCCGCCGCCCTCATCGCGTCCATGGTGAAGCTCGCGGCAACCTCGCAGCGTGCCAATGCCGCAGATCCCGCCGCGCTTCTCTCGGGGATGAACCAGGCTCTCTGCGGTAACACGCAGAACCAGTTTGTGACCGCTGCCTATGTTCATCTCGATGTCGATTCCGCCAGCCTGCGGTACGCCGCCGCGGCTCACCCACCCATGCTTCTATCGCGCGCCGGAGAGGTCATCCCCGTCGAACAGAACGGTCTCTTTCTCGCTGCCTTTCCCTTCGCCACCTACTCCAGCGTCCTGCTTCCGTTTCAACCCGGGGATCGGCTCCTCCTCTATACCGATGGCATCATCGAGGCAGCCAACGCCGAGGACGTCGAATTCGGGCAGCATCGTCTGAGCGCGCTGTTGGCGGAGAGCCGTTCGCTCGGACCCGAGAAAGCCGCGGACCATATCATCTCTACCATCGAGTCCTGGTCCCGAACCCAGAACGACGATTTGACGGTTCTCATCTGCGATTGCGTCGAACCCAACACCTAATCGTCCACTGGCAGGATGCCGAGGGCCCTCCTCACATTCTACTGCGACGATTTCCGCCTGCCCCTCCAGGACTTGCTCTAAAAAGTATGCCGTCCCTCTATCTCAATGCTTTGATCGGCGTCGAAACCGCAGCCTATTATCCAAGCCGTGGCCCGGAAGTAACGTCGGGGCGTCCGGGCGGCCTAATTGATCGTGAACGTCAGTGGAACGGATGCGACCGATTCTGGATTCGCTACGGTGATGGTTGCTGAGCCAGCGGATAGGTATCATGTACCCTTATCTATCGTGGATGAAAGAACCGCAGATCCCTCCCTGCAAGTCGAACAGATGACCAGCAGCGTTCAGCTCAACACCTCACAGCTTCCGTCGGAAAGGCCGTAGCCCGCAAGTAAGATGGGAGGGGCGCCCTTACAGTCCCTTCCACTAAGCTCCCCCGGATTTCACTGTGGAACCTGGTGGCGTTGCTTCTCCTTTGGGGTCATTTCCGTTCTGTCCTACTTTTCCCTCTGCTTGTCTTGGCCGAAGAAGTAATTTGCGTGCGTGAGCTCCGGAAGATCTGAATCGGCGTGGGTGCAGTTCGTAAGTAGCTGGCGGTAATGCCGCTCCGCGGCGGGTTGCAGTCCTGCCTCCTGGGCGGAAACAGCGGCGCCGTATTCTGCTCTGAGGCGTCCGGGGGTGGATTTCAGGGCCGATTCATAGACCGTCAACGCGAGCTTCGGCTGCTTTGCCAAAAGCAACATGTCGCCCAGCATCTCCGGCGCGGGAGCGATGGAGCCTGGACTGACAGGCGATTTTTCGGTTGCGTCTTCCATCGCTGCGGCGGTTCTCATCTCTCGCACGGCCGCATCGCGATCACCCTCTGCCCACTTGATCCAGGCGCTCACAATCTTCAATTGAACAGTCAACTGGTCCGCATCGCCATCGCCGCTCTGCGCGAGTGCGTCGCGCAAGGCAAGCAGCGGTTGCATTGCTGCCTGCGCCGCCTTAATGTCCCCGAGCCTCGATGCGCCCAGCGCGCGGGCGAAATAAAGAGTCGCCTGAGTCGGCACATATACGTCCCGTGGGGAGGTTTGTGGAGGCAAGGGAAGGGCCGCGGCAGCGTCCCACTGCTGACGCTCGATCCAATACCGGGCTGGTATCGCAGCTGTCGCGTACGACCCGGCATAGCGGGCCGCATCGCCCGGTTCGACAACCGGAAGTTCCTGGGTCAGTTTGCGGGCCTCCGTTATGCGCCCGGTTTGCAGATACGCATAGACCAGGTAATCCAGAGCGTGTAACTGGTCGCCAGCCAGTTTCTGTTTGCGCGCGCTGTCAACCGAGGCGAGGTTTGAGGCAATGGAGTCGTCCCATAAACCGAGCCTGGTAAAAATGTGAGAGGGCATATGCAGGGCGTGCGGCGAGTCAGGGGCAATCTGGGAATAGTGCTTCGCCGCATCCAAAGCCAGCTGAGCCAGCACGGGGCTATCGTCGGCATGGATGATGTAGTGTGCGACGCCCGGATGTTCCGGCTGCTGAAGCATGATCGGCTCGAGAATTTGGGTCGCCTTTTTTTGATTCGCATAAGTCTTGTCATTGGGCGGGGCATTCGCGATCAACGACAGGGCATAAAAGATGGCAGCTTCGCTGTCGTGGGGATAGCGTTTGTGCAGCAACTCCATTGCAGTCTCATACCGTTTGGCGCGGATCCTGCTACTTTCTGAGCCCGCATTCTGATAGAAACCTTGAATGGCGCCCAAATAGTCGCGTTCCCTTTGAGTCTTCGATCCCATCGACAAACCTTCCTGGGCGGCTTCCAGACCGATCCTTAGATCGTCCTTCGTCGGCGGATCCCATAATTGGCGGTAGTGGCTCATCGCAATGCCCCACTCTGCCATGCTGCAACTGGGATCTATGCTCAAGGCGTGAGCAAATAATTGCGCTGACTTCCGGTAGCCAAAGGAATGTAAAGTCGCGACCGCCAGATCGAATTCATCACGCACCTCAGGACGGCATGACGTATCGAAGTGGACTGTTCCCATCCGGTCCGGCTGGTCCGACGCATGATCATGCTGCGGTGCACATTCTACCCAGGCTGGTGTGAATACCAAGAAGGCCAGGAACCATGCGAAAACGAGGCGCATCATAACCCGTGTCTCCTCAATCATCGATCATAGTAGCTGGTCTCGTGCGTTTTGCAGTTGTGATCATGTCCCCTTATGCCCTCGGATGCAGGCGGCCGCGCCCTGGCGGTGGAGCATCGGGGATTTCGTAACCTAACTCAAAGCAGGCCGATTCGCCGGAGGAGCTCTTGAAAACGGTGGTCGAGCGATAGCGATCAAAGATCGGATCGACGGCGAGGTATTCCATCCAGACAGCGCGATCGCGATACGCGGCTTGCAGCCATTTGAATGTGTCTTCATCGCTTTTCAACGCTGCGTAGATCTGAGCCAACCCGTAGGGCGAAACGTAACGCTTGCTCGAGATTGTCTCCAGTTCGTGTGCGATTCGGAGCGCTTCACCCCTCCGCCCCGCCGCTGCGAGGGCAACCGCGACCTGGGCCGTGTAAAGTGGGTTATCCCCTGACAGACTCGCAGCCCGCTTCAGCTCACCAATGCCCTCGCCGCGCAAGCCTGCCTGAACGTAGGCCTCGCCCAGCAGAAGGTGTGCAGCTGCGAAGTTCGAGTCAAGCTCAACAGCGTTTCGACCTTGTTCGATTGCACGGGAATAGTCACGTGCCTGATAGTATCGCAGTGCCACCCACGTGCTGATCATGAGATTAAGTGGATCGAGTTGCAGTGCACGGCTGGCTTCGGCAAGCGCCTCGTCATGGCGGCTCTTAATGGAAAGATAGTCGCCGTACCAGTGGTGCGCATTTGCATATTGAGGATCCAACTCCAGAGCACGCCTGAGCTCGGCCTCGGCTCCGGCCCAATTCCAACTATGGCTGAATACAAGGCCCAGGGAGGCGTGGGCCTCCGCCGATTGTGGGTCGATCTCCACCGCCTTGCGCGCGGCCGCGTAAGCTTTCGGAAGGGCGTCGGCCGGGGATTTGAACCCATGCCAGGCAAGTCCGCTGTTGCAGTCGGCCAGCCCGGAATATGCCAGGGCGTAGGTTGGATCGCTGTCAATGGCCTGCTGAAAATAATGCTCTGCCTTTTGCATGCCGTCGGCGGTTCGCTTGTTCCAGTGGTAGCGGCCTTTCAAATACGCCTCGTATGCTTCAGGCCTTGCTTGCCGCGGATTTGCCAAGCGGGTTTTCTGTTCTTCCGTGAGAGCGATGTGTATTTGGCTCGCTATGCTTTGCACGACGGAGTCCTGCACAGCCAGCACATCTTTGAGTTCGCGATCGTAACTCTCGGTCCAGAGGTCTGTCTGATTTTGAGCCTCGACGAGTTGGACGGTGATGCGTACACGGTCCGACGAGCGGCGAACGCTGCCCTGGAGAAGATAGTCCGCGTTCAGTTCTTTACCGATCTCTTTCGCGGCCAGATTGGTGCCTTTGTACTTTGCAACCGAACTGCGGGCTACCAGCTTTCCGGTCTGGGCGATCATTTCTTCAGTCAGACCGTCACTGAAGAACTCCTGGTCGGGATCGCGACTCAAGTTTTCGAATGGCAGAACAGCAAGGACTATCTTGCCCTGGGAATGTGGGGGCGGGTTCGATGTTCGCCGCCAGCTCCGAATTGCCAGGAATGCCAGGAGGCACGCGACTGGGAGCAAAGCGGCTGCTACCACGAAAAGCCACCGGTAGGACTTGCGATTCGCCTGTCCGGTTCCGGCATCCGTCGTCTTTTCCGGCGTGTGATCCTGCTCTGGCTCGACGATACGCAGTCTTCGGGCTTGTAGCCAGCTATCGAGTTCCGACACGAAATCCCGGTCGCTGGCGGGAACAATCACTGCCTTCGATTCGGAAGCTGCGCCTGGTTCTGTGGGGGTAATCACCAGTGCGACGAAGCGATACCCCTGCCCGGTCACGGTCTGTATGAACCGTGGGGTCTCGGCGTCATCCTTCAGGACCTGGCGAAGCTTGCGGATCGCACCCCGAATACTGTTGTCGGTATCCAGGAAGACGCCCTGGCCCCAAACCCTGGAAACGATTTGATCCCGGGTAACGATCTCGCCCCGGTGTTCAAGCAGCAGGAGAAGGATCTCGAAGGGGATACGCTCAAGCTTCAGCACATGACCGCCGCGGCGGAGCCTCGGAGGACGCAGGTCAACCTCGTAGCCCTCGCCGAACCGGATCGGTTGCTCCACTCCAGCTAGCTCGGAAGCCATGGCACACCCCATGGAAGCAGAGCGATTCTACACCACATCGTTAGAGGCTGGTGCAAGTGCAACCCCCGCTTGTCTTTAGAGCGACACAAAGCATAACGCCGGGACACACTCTCCGCTATGGACAACAGCCTACGTTGGCGCAAGTATGCCGATCACCACTGACCGAAAGCCAGTGAAGAATCAGGAGGAAACACAATGAAAAAGATACAGGGCGACACAAAGAACCGGATTCTCGGGTTATGCATGTTGATCGCGGCTCTATTCGGGGGTGCGGTCGCGAAAGCCGATGCCGTATTGGACTGGAACGTGATCGCGGTGAACACAGCGGTCACGAACGGCCAGAACCCATTCGCCCAGGCACGATACGCGGCAATCGTACAACTCGCCGTATTCGAATCCGTGAACGCCATCA